>JBNJEJ010000008.1:0-75247 GCA_051745735.1 Pseudomonadota bacterium | reverse complement strand
CTGGAAAGAGGCACAGCCATAATTTTTGCTTTTTTGTATTTACTAGTAAAAAAGTGGTGGCCCCTCCCAGATTTGAACTGGGGACCTACCGATTATGAGTCGGGTGCTCTAACCACTGAGCTAAGGGGCCATATACAGGTTGGAATGCTTAAAAGCCGCGGAATTATACGAACTTTTTACTCATTTGTCATCGGTATCTGCAAGATAAATCGAGAGTTTTCTCCGTCGCTCTGATAGCAGATGTCGCCGCCTAAACTTTTTACCACGTCATGCACCGGCTTCAGGCCTCGGCCGTAGGCTTCGGGTAGTACGTCGTCCTGGCGAAATAAACGGCGTTCTTCTGCGCCATTTAATGGTTTGCTCTCATCGATAACTTCAAATACCAGCTGGTCGTTTTGATAAACGGCTTTTACAACAATTTCACCATTATCGGGGCCAAACACAATGGCCTGCATAATCAAGCTGTCCAGTACATAACGCAAGAGTAAAAAGTTACTTTTCAGGCTCAAATTAGCGTCGCTGATAGCAGTAAGCGCCTGTTCTGCTCGGGCATTATGTTGTTGGTGATAGTCAATAACGTCGTTCAGCCAGAGTTTAACGTTTAGCAATTCTTGCCCACCGTTATCGTGCTGACGTAAATCCAGGTTTTCAAAGGACCGGATAAGATACTGGGTCCGCTGAATAGCCTCGGCCAGTTTTTCCAGTTCAAAGGAACGGTTTTCATGCTCCTGGTTGGCAATTTTTTGCAGCTGTTCAGCCCAATGACCGATCCGCAAGCGCAGTTCTTTGGCTAAGGATGCAGAGATCCTGGCCATCACAGCCAACTCTGTTTGACGCCCCAGCTTTGCCTGCAGGGAACTGACATTACGCTCTAAATTAACCTGTTTTTGCCGGGCGTTATAAAGAAGCATTAACAAGGGCTGTATCTCATTAATACTTGAGGTAACCGAAACCGGCTTCGAGTCATCCTCAGCCTGTTTGATGATGCGATCACGCTCTGCATACCAGCGCCGTTCAAATTGTATGGTGCGCCCTAATATCATAAAAGCGAGTATGCCAACTGTGGCAAACAATAAAGCGGAAAACAGAGAATAAAGCGGTGGGATTAGGCTGACCCGTTTTATCATCCAGCCGGCCAAACCTTCGTGAGTCGTAACGGGGCATGCAACGGCTATCAGGGCGTCGTTTTGGTTACGCTGAACCGAGGACACCACCTTACCCTGGGTCACAGCTCTTTGAGAAAGCGAGCTGAGCACCATTTTTTCAACCTGTGGGACATCCATTTGCATGTCACGCGTTGAATAGGCGTCAAAGGTATAACCTAAAAACTTACTGTTGATGTGCCAGTAGCCGCCTGCCGTTCTGGGCAAATCAGATGTCACGCGTTGCATTTGCTGCTGCAAAAGTTCCGCATTACTGACCCGAACCTGGCGGTTATCGCCAGAGGGATAAAGCTGAGTGATATCTGTGGCTATCCGGCTGCAGGCTGAGGTCAAACGGTGCTGCTGGTTCGCAAGCACCTGATTAGCTGAATACCAAAACGTTAGCACTAACCCTAAAACAGCAATGGCGATAAAAATTATCGCCATTAAACGGTTCAGTTTTGTGTGGGACGTCAGAGCTGACACTCAATACCACGCTTGTGTTGGTGACTGTTTATGGCAGTTTATAAAATTCACGCGCGTTTTGATAAAACACTTTATCAATTGCCTCATCATCGTCCAGCGCCGCTACCATAGTATCAATATCGCTAAGCTCAAATGAACGATTACTGCGTGTGCCCGGCAAGTCGGTGCCAAACATCAAACAATCAGGATTTGCCTGATATAATGTTTTGGTCGCATCGGTGATATTGACTTCCGTGCGCCCGAAACCGCTGGCTTTTATTTTTACACCACCTTCGGCAAGGCGGCGAACCTGGGACAAGCCCGACTTAGCCATACCTAAATGATCAATACTTAATTTAGGCAGCTTCAACAACGTTGGTACCATGTCGTCTAAGTCCCGACTGTCAACGTAAATCTCAAGGTGCCATCCGGCCAAATCCCAAATTCTTCGGCCAAATTCAACAATGCCTTCGATATCCCGATGCACGCCACGTTTTAAGTTAACGCGAACGCCGCGAATCCGGTGTTCTTTTAACTGCAAGATTTTTTCGTCGCTGACACTGCCCGGTAACTGGGTAACACCAATAAAGTTATCGCCAAGGTTTTCAAGCGCTGCTTTAAGGTAACGTTGCTCAAAACCCTGAAATGATCCTGATACGATGACGCCGCCTTCGATCGGCATACCGGCAATCAGTTTTCGATAGTCATCGATATAAAAAGGCTCTGGGATATGGCCTTGATTCTCGATTAACGGAAACTGTTCATCGTAAATGTGTAAGTGCGAGTCAATAATCCGCTTTGGCCATCCATCACGGTTTACTCCCATGCTGCCTCCTGACGCGTTAATCCAACTTTTTCTAGCTTATCGTGTCTAGCCAAAAATCGTAAGTCCCTGTTTAGCGATTTATTCATCCAAAAACGATTTAAGCTGTTCGGAGCGGCTCGGATGTCGCAATTTACGTAACGCTTTGGCTTCAATTTGACGAATCCGCTCGCGCGTTACATCAAATTGTTTGCCCACCTCTTCTAACGTGTGGTCGGTATTCATGTCAATGCCAAAACGCATCCGCAACACTTTTGCTTCGCGTGCTGTAAGACCGCCAAGCACCTCTCTAACAGAATTGCGTAAGCTTTCAGAGGTTGCTGAGTCAATCGGCAGGTCAAGGGTATTGTCTTCGATAAAGTCGCCCAGGTGAGAATCTTCATCATCGCCGATAGGCGTTTCCATCGAAATGGGTTCTTTAGCGATTTTAAGTACCTTGCGAATCTTATCCTCAGGCATCATCATGCGCTCGGCCAGCTCTTCAGGCAAGGGTTCGCGACCCATTTCCTGCAACATTTGACGCGAAATACGATTCAGTTTATTGATCGTTTCAATCATGTGAACCGGTATGCGAATGGTACGCGCCTGGTCAGCAATTGAACGCGTAATCGCCTGACGGATCCACCAGGTGGCATACGTCGAGAACTTATAACCTCGCCGGTATTCAAATTTATCAACCGCTTTCATCAAGCCAATGTTACCTTCCTGAATTAAGTCCAGGAACTGCAAACCACGGTTTGTGTACTTCTTAGCAATTGAGATAACCAAACGCAGGTTAGCTTCGACCATCTCTTTTTTCGCTCGACGGGCTTTGGCTTCGCCGATAGACATACGGCGATTAATGTCTTTAACTTTACCAATCGTTAAGCCGGTCTCGCGCTCAACGTCCAATAGCTTGTTTACGCACCGCTCAATTTCTGGGCGGGTCTCTTTTAACGTTGACGAAAAGTCTTTTCCGGCCGCAATTTGCTCATCGACCCAAGCCATCGAGTTTTCGTTACCGGCAAACGCCTTCATGAAAGCACGCTTTGGCATGCCTCCGTTCACAACGCTGGCTTTCATAACCAAGCGCTCTTGCACCCGCACGCGGTGCATCATATCGCGCATGTCTCTGACCAGCCGGTCAAACTGCTTGGGTACCAATCGGAACTGTTTAAACAGGTCGCTCAGCTTTTCGATTTGAACGCGGGCTTTTGCGTGTTCACGACCGTGCTTGGTGATGGCTTCGCGTGTCGCTTCGTATTGTTCACGTAACTGATTGAACTTAGCGCGGGCAAATTCTGGATCGATGCCGGTGTCCGACTCTTCCTCATCATCGTTATCGGTGTCTTTATCTTTGTCTTCGTCTTCTAATTCTTCCTGCGGCAACTCAGAGCCAATGTGCGTTGCACTAACCGGCGCCTCATCAACCTCTTCCGGGTCGATAAACCCAACAATGATATCGGTCAGGCGCAGCTCTTCGGCTTCGTAAGAGTCCCATTGGTCCAACAAAAAGTTGATTGCTTCGGGATATTCTGCAACCGAACATTGAACTTGGTTGATACCTTCTTCAATGCGTTTGGCAATGTCGATTTCACCCTCACGGGTCAACAACTCCACGGTACCCATCTCACGCATATACATGCGTACCGGATCAGTCGTCCGGCCAATTTCACTGTCAACACTGGCAAGTGCCTGGGCAGCTTCTTCGGCGGCGTCTTCGTCGGCAGCGCTCTCCGCCATCATCAGATCATCGGCATCCGGTGCGCTTTCGAACACACGGATACCCATGTCGTTGATCATGCGGATAATGTCTTCTATCTGATCGGAATCAACAATTTCCTGAGGTAAATGGTCGTTGACCTCAGCAAATGTTAAAAACCCTTGTTCTTTGCCTTTCGCAATAAGGACTTTAAGTTGCGATTGCCGACTCTGCTGCATACAGACGTACCACCCGTTGTTACTGATCCGTGAAAATACTCAAAATGACCAGAAAGTATAACACTTTGCTGAATTTTAAGCCAGTAAAACCCTGACGGAGGCCAGAGCTACGGCTTTTTTCGTAAGTGCTGCAGTAACATCATATATTCCTGTTTTTCTGCCTTACTTAGCTGCTCATTTTGCTCTTTTTTTAGTAAATCATTGGCTCTCTGTTCGACATATTGATCAATTAGATAAACAAAAATATCGTTAAACTCAGCGGCAATGTGTTGGTCTTCGAGTTGGTGATCCCAACTCGCTAATTTGATCAAGGCGTCATGATATTCACTGTCTCGCCAGTTTTCCAAAATTTGTGCGGTTGTCACTACGCGTTCAGCTGTTTGTTGGTGCAACTGGCTAAAAAGCTCGACACCTGGCAGTGCCAACTGCCTCAACTCGTTTCTTAAGGGCACCGACTGACCTAGTTTAGGATATTGTAGTAGTAACGCAATCGCCTTACGCAAGGGCGTCATTTTCATCGTTTGAGGCGCTTCACGTTGCCCTCGGGGCTTATCAACATAACGTTCTAGTTGCGATTTTTCGCGCCTCAGATAAACCGCTAACTTTTCCATTAACGCTTCCCGATAAAAATCACTGGCAACTTTTTCGATTTTGGGTTTTGCTTGACTCAGCAATTGAGAACGGCCGGCGTCGCTACTTGGATCGATGTCGGTTAATAAATGCTCAAAAAAGTAGTCAATGAAAGAAACCGACTGAGACAGTTTTTGTTCAAATGCGGCCGCTCCGTGTTCTCGTACTAAAGAGTCTGGATCTTCGCCATCGGGTAAAAACAAAAAGCGCATATCCACGCCATCTTTTAGTAACGGCAAGGCATTTTCCAGCGCCCGCCAAGCAGCGTCGCGACCGGCCCGATCGCCGTCATAGCAACAGACCACCTGAGCCGTGGTTCTAAAAAGTCGTTGCAACTGCTCGGTGGTGGTCGCTGTTCCCAGTGAGGCAACCGCATAATTAATACCGGCCTGAGCAAGACCCACAACATCCATATAACCTTCAACAATGACAACCTGGGCCGGTTTGTTGCGCTGTTGTTGTAACTGCCAAAAACCATACAGCTCGTGGCCTTTATGAAACAATCGGGTTTCTGGAGAGTTGAGATATTTTGGTCCGTCCGAGTCAATAATTCGGCCACCAAACCCAACCACTCTGCCCCGCCGGTCGTGAATCGGAAACATGATTCGCTGGCGAAAAAAGTCATAATGACGGCCGCTGTCGTTCCGATTAACAAGTTTTAGGTCGACTAACTGCTGTTTTTGCTGAGTCGTTTTGGCAAAGGTTTTCAGCAGGCCATCCCATTCACTCCCCGCATAACCGATTTGAAAGCGTTTAACGATGTCACCCGTTAAACCGCGGTTTTTTAAATAACTGATGGCTTTGGACGATTCCTGATGGTGTTTTAATTGGTGCTGAAAATACTTAGCGCATTGCGCCATCAGTTCGGAGTCATCGCGTAATTGTTGTTGCCGCTGCTGATTTTGCTGCGGGTTAGCAGTTTGCTCACGAGGTACATCAACGCCCATGATGCCAGCAAGCTCCTCAACCGCATCAGGAAACTCGAGACCATCGTAGTTCATCAGGAAATCAATGGCATTACCGTGTTCACCACAGCCAAAACAATGATAAAACTGCTTATCCTGACTTACCGTAAAAGAGGGTGATTTTTCATTGTGGAAAGGACAGCAGGCCTGATAGTTTTTGCCTGCTTTTTTTAACGGCACACGGCTGTCTACCAGATCGACAATATCAGCGCGATCGAGCAAATCGTGAATAAATGACTTTGGAATAAGTCCTGCCATAAAAACCCTTGTCCCCTAACACCCTGCGATTATCGACCCGCAAAAAACAAGAAAGCCGCGACGGCAATCCGGCGCGGCTTTCGGTACAAGACCAAATTCAGCAAGTCATTGTCATTACGCGAAAGGATCAGTTCGTCGAATCGCTCTAGTCTACTTAGTAGAGACGAGTACGGCGCGCGGTATCACGAGACAGCTTTTTAGCGTGACGCTTCACAGCGGCTGCTTTCTTGCGCTTACGTTCTGCAGTTGGCTTTTCGTAGTGTTCACGACGACGAACTTCAGATAGAACGCCTGCTTTTTCACAAGAGCGCTTGAAACGACGCAAAGCTACGTCAAACGGCTCGTTTTCTTTGACTTTAACGACTGGCATTAAACAATCACCTCGGGTAAATTATTTGGTTTGATTAAAAATTAACCATGTCTGGCTAAAATTGGTGCTGAATTGTACCGAGTCATATTATCGTTGTAAAGCCTAATCCGATAATGATCGTTCAGATCCGGTGCAATAAAACATCGAGGCCGCCCATTAGTTGTCTTTCCGTCATGTTGGTAATGTGTTGGCAGTGCTTGACGTCGATTAACGCGAATTTGGGTTTAATGACGTTATTCTGCGCTTCGACCTATCGGCAGCACCTGATACTTCGCTACACTAAGTTGCATGTCAGGATGACCAAAGAGTGTGAACCCGGTGTCAGGCGGTAATGAAAACAGCCTCAATGAACTAAAATTTCCGTATCCCATTGCCAGCCGCTACCAGTGTAAAAAATATTTAGGCAGTGGCGGCAGCGGTTCAGTCTACAAAGCCTGGGATGATTTGCTGCAACGTTTTGTAGCCATTAAATTCATCAAAACGCCTTCGTTTATCGCCCGCCAACGCTTAGTTGGTGAGGCCAGAGCTCTGGCTAAATTAAACCATCCAACGCTGTGTTCAGTTTACGATGTGGGTGAACCGGTCGGTGCCAACTCCTCATTATTTTTGGTGATGGAACTGGTCGAAGGGCATCCGTTGACCGAGTTAGCTGAAAATATATCCGTTAATAAAGCCATTGCTATTCTGCATATGCTCGCTGAAGGGGTTGCTGAATTGCACGCGGCAGGTCTGGTACATAACGATATCAATCCCACTAATGTTATCATTAAGCAACATAAGACCAAACAACTGCTGCCGGTACTGATTGACCTGAGCGTTGCTGAGTCCTTTAGTGATACTCAGGTTCAACCACGCGGGTTCGGTATCACCCCATTGTTCTCGGCACCGGAGCAAAACCAGCAACTGGCGATTAACAGCGCCAAAGAGCTTGTCGATATATACAGCCTGGGGGCTTTATTGTTTTTTTTGTTAACCGGCCAGGCCCCTTCCAGGCAGTCCGCCCAACGTTTGAAGTCAAGCGCGATAGAATGCCCTCGGCCGCTGCGTAACGTTATTTTAACCTGTTTAGCCGACGATCCAGCTGATCGCTATCAAAGTGCCGAATCACTGGCACAGCAATTGGCCCGGCTGCGTTATCAAAAAAAACATTGGATCCCACTATCTGCTGCGATCACGGCCAGTCTGTTTGTGGCCGGTGTTGCTGGTACCATGATTATCGCGCCTTCTGTCCCACCCTATCTGCAAGTGGCCAATGCGCAGCAACCCAAATTGCTGGTACAGCGTGGTGTGGCGCTGGCACATCATGTTGAGCATTTAGTAGACGTTGACAACCCCGACGACGCCCGTAAATTGGCTCAATTAGCGTTAAACCTATTTAATCAGGCGCTGCAGGAAAATGAGACCAATATTAATGCGTTGTTGCAATTGGTTAATTTTTTAGAGCAACAAGCGCCTGAGCTTTTTACACAATCCGAGTTAACCGCGCTGTTACTTGACAGTGCCTCACGCCTGGAGCAACTAAATCCCAGCAATGGAAACCACCTGCTCTGGTTTAATCAAGCACGATTGTATCAAACCCTGGCAGAGCACTATGAGCACCAGGAACATTTAGCTACACGCTGGTACAGGGCAGCCTTGCAGGCTGCTGAGCAGGCCATGACATTGCGACCCGACTCAGTTCAGTATCAGCAATTATACTGCCAGCTGCTTAAATCCTCGAGTCTATCCACTGCTCAATCCAGTAATGGCACTTGCTGACCCCGTAATTGATAAAATTGTGCAACGTATTGGTCAAAACGATCGTCATCAAGCGCTTCACGCATATCACTCATGACTCGCTGGTAAAATCTCAGGTTATGAATTGTGTTCAGTCTTGCGCCTAACATCTCGTTGCTTCGGTCCAGATGATGCAAATAGGCCCGTGAGTAATTTTTACACGTGTAGCAATCGCAATCACTGTCTAATGGCCCGGTATCGGTGCGGTGCACCGCGTTACGAATTTTAACCACCCCGGTACTGATGAACAGGTGCCCATTGCGGGCGTTTCGGGTTGGCATGACGCAATCGAACATATCAATACCACGACGCACCGCTTCGACTAAATCTTCTGGTTTGCCGACCCCCATTAGATAGCGAGGTTTGTCTTGCGGCATTTTTGGTGCGGTGTGCTCTAACACCCGCATCATATCCTCCTTGGGCTCACCAACTGACAAGCCACCCAACGCGTAGCCATCAAATCCAATGTCCGTTAACCCTTGCAATGACAAATCGCGAAGATCTTCGTACATACCGCCCTGAACAATACCAAACAAGGCAGCGGAATTACCCTGGTGAGCCTGTTTAGACCGCTCGGCCCAGCGCAATGACAACTGCATCGACTGCCGTGCGTCTGAATGCGTTGCCGGATAAGGCGTGCAGTCGTCAAAAATCATCACAACGTCGGCACCCAGTTCCTGTTGAACCTGCATCGACTTTTCCGGTGTCAGCAGGATCTTTTCACCGTTAATTGGCGATCGGAAGGTAACGCCTTCTTCGGTAATTTTACGTAACTCACCCAAACTAAAAACCTGAAAGCCGCCCGAGTCCGTCAATATGGGTTTATCCCAATTCATAAAATCGTGCAGATCACCATGCTGCTGAATGATCGGTGTGCCGGGGCGCAGCATTAAATGAAAGGTGTTACCCAGGCAAATTTCAGCTCCGGTCGCTTTCACCTCTTCAGGTGTCATGCCTTTTACCGTCCCCAACGTACCGACGGGCATGAAGGCCGGCGTTTCTACCGTCCCGCGAGCAAATTTCATGCGTCCGCGGCGGGCGCGCCCATAAGTTTTATCCAGTTCAAATTTCATCATTATGAGTAACTTTTGTGTTGTTAGCGCGACAAGAACATCGCGTCACCGTAACTGAAAAATCGATATTTTCTGTCAATCGCCTGCTGGTATGCCTGCATAATAAGGTCGCGTCCAGAAAACGCTGAAACCAGCATAATAAGCGTCGATTCCGGAAGATGAAAGTTAGTGATCAGGCTGTCTACCACCTGAAACTCATAACCCGGATAGATAAAAATATCGGTGTCGTCGAAAAATGGCGCAATTAAATCATCGCTGGCTGCGGCGGCAGACTCCAGCGACCGCACCGAGGTCGTTCCAACGGCTACAACCCGCTTGCCTGCTGCCTTGGCTGCTGTTATCGCCTGACAGGTTTGTGCTGGCACTTCGGCGTATTCACTGTGCATCACATGCTGGTGAATTTCGTCCACCCTGACTGGCTGAAAAGTTCCTGCACCGACATGCAGAGTAACGTAGGCAAAATTGACGCCTTTTTGCCGTAGCCTCTGCAAGATTTCATCGTCGAAGTGCAAACCTGCCGTGGGGGCCGCCACGGCACCCGGTTCACGATTGTAGACGGTTTGATAACGTTCTTTGTCACTGGCTTCGTCCGGGCGGTCAATATAGGGAGGCAGTGGCATATGGCCGTAGCTTTCCAGCAGCTCCAGTACCGGCTCTTGATGCTCAAATTTAAGTTCAAATAAGGTGTCGTGCCGAGCCACCATGGTGGCGGTCAGCGCCTGTTCCAGCAACAACTGCTGACCCGGTTTTGGGGCCCGGTTAGCGCCTATGTGTGCCAACACCCGATTATCGTCAAGTAACCGCTCGACTAACACCTCGACTTTACCGCCAGACAGTTTCTCACCCAGTAAACGAGCCGGGATAACCCGCGTATCATTAAATACCAGCAAGTCACCGGGGTCGAGTAAATCGACCACATCAACAAAGCCTTTATGTTCTATACGCGAATTGTTGCTGTCGACAGTCAACAGGCGACTGGCGCTGCGCTGCTGTTGTGGATAACGGGCGATTAATTCATCGGGTAGCTGAAAATTAAAGTCACTGACTTTTAATTCGGTTTCAGGTTGGTCCATAAAGTTGCGCTAATACAAAATGTTTTAAAGTTGCGCGGATTTTACTCGAAAGTCGGCAGCCTGTCACGGCTGCCGAACGGTACAGTTATCTATGCTTTAATTACGCGACACCGAATATCGCTTTTAACATGTAGAAGAAAACGATCGACATTAACGCCCCGGCCGGTAGAGTCACTACCCAGGAGATGACGATGTTGCGTACAACGCCTAAGTTTAGTGCCGCAATCCCGCGCGCCATTCCAACACCTAATACGGCGCCGACCAATGTCTGTGTCGTTGAAATCGGCAACCCGGTACCCGAGGCCAGTACCACGGTTGAAGCGGCAGCCAGTTCGGCGGCAAAGCCGCGACTCGGCGTCAAATGAGTGATGCCTTGGCCAATGGTTGCGATGACACGTTTACCCAACATGGCCAGGCCGGCAACGATACCAACAGC
The DNA here is from genome assembly GCA_051745735.1 of Pseudomonadota bacterium. Lineage (GTDB taxonomy): Bacteria > Pseudomonadota > Gammaproteobacteria > Enterobacterales > Alteromonadaceae > Idiomarina. Next base: position 64,316 of record JBNJEJ010000008.1, on the reverse strand, counting down.
ACCAACGGGTAATACCCACCACGCCAGCATCGCTTTCGACGATATCTCGCCACCACTTGAAACAATGCTGACCACCGCAGCCAATGGACCGATAGCATTAGCCACATCGTTTGAGCCATGAGCAAAAGCCATAGCACAGGCGGTGACGACCATTAATACAGCAAACACCTTTTCGACGTTGGTGTAGTGCATATCTTTATCATCCGACGGGTTAAACTTAAGCCGTGAAATAGCCACTTTACCGATAACAAATACCAGCACGGCAACGCCAATGGCCCACAAATAACCTTCCAGTGACCCCAGATTTAAGCCAACGTGCTTTAGCCCTTTTTTAATCGTTACCAGGGATAAAACAAAGCCCGCCAGCCCCATATAAAACGGCACATAGCGCTGCGCCATTTTTAACGGATTTTCGCGGTCGAAAATCAGCTTCTGCGCACTCATAAAAATAAGATAGGCGATAAAGCCGGATATGGCGGGTGTCACAACCCAGGAGCCCACCACCGCACCGACTTTGCCCCACTGCACTGAATCCATGCTGACGCCGATGGCGGAAAAGCCGACAATGGCGCCAATAATGGAATGGGTAGTTGATACCGGCCAGCCCAAATACGAAGCAAATAATAACCAAAAACCCGCCGCTAATAAGGCGGAAATCATGCCGAAAACCAGCAATTCAGGGCTATCAGCAAAGTAGGCCGATTCAATAATACCTTTGCGGATTGTAGAGGTTACTTCGCCGCCAGCCAGATAGGCACCGGCAAACTCAAAAATTATGGCAATAAAGATGGCCTGTTTAATGGTCAGTGCTTTAGAACCAACCGAAGTTCCCATTGCGTTGGCAACGTCGTTAGCACCGATTCCCCAGGCCATAAAAAAACCAAAAACGGCCGCCATGATCACCAGGATCATGCCATAAGAAGAGATAATATCCATGGATTTGCTCCCTTAGACTCGCGCTAGCATAAGTTCAAAACGCGCACCGACGCGCTCGGACAAGTCGGCAAGATCTCCCACCCAATCGATGATTTGGTACAAGAACATCGCATCTAATGGATTCATTTTCGCCTCAATTTCACGAAGGTCCTGGCGCAGCTGAATCTGTAACGCATCGGTATCAGCTTCGATAGCATCCAGTTCCGCTATAAAATTATTAACCAGGTCACGCTCGCGGCCTTTAAACCCTGTTTCCAGCAAATCATCAAATTCACCGATGGTTTCTTTGGCTTTCTCTGTCGCGTCAAGACACCGGAGCAGATACGCGTCAAATGCGTCGATCAAGGGCTCCGGAATTAGTAGCTGACGCCCGGTCATCAATCCCGAGATGTCTTTAGCTTTGTTAGCGATACGGTCCTGCTGCGACACCAGCTCGAGTAAATCCGTGCGCTCTACCGGCATGAATAAACCACCCGGCAGATTAAGGCGGATCTTGCGTTTTAATTCGTCCGCTCTTTGCTCGTATTTAACCACCGCAGCTCGAGCTGTTTCCGCAGCATCCCAGTCATTGGCATAAACGGCTTTGAAAAACTGCTTTAGTGCTTCAGCACAACGATTCACTTCTTCCATGTGTTGAATCATTGGTTTAATCGGAGATTTTGCGAAAACCCCCAGAAATGAATTTACAGACATAAATAAACCTTGTTTAGGAGCCAGTCATAGCTGCCGCGAATGTTACTTAAATATTAGGCGAAAAGGAACCGCTCGGCGAATAATTTCCGGTTCAATGAGGGGATTCTATAAAGGCTGTCAACTTACGGTAACGGGTTTATGCAAAACCCGCCGATTGGCGGGTCTTGAGGCGACATTAAAAGCGTGCAGATGCTGGGCTTAAAAGCTGTAAACCAGAGTCACCGCGGCTTCAGTGTCCAGTTTCTCAATGGTCTCGTTAGCCACTTCACTGTTGTGGGTGGCGGCAAAAGAAAATTTCATTGCCAAGGAGCTGTTCAAGTTTGATGACACGGACACCTCGCCCCGGCTTTTGGTATTTTCTTCACCAAGTTCTGACGACAATAAAGCGCTGAACTTAGATGTCTCGGAAATGGTCCAGTGCATGTTGCCCGCCAGACGTAAAATTGCCGAGCCCTGCGATTCGCGGGCGACCCCATTTTCAATTTCTTTATAACGCGAATACCCCGGCCCCACTTCGTAGTCGGCATAGATAGCCTCACTGTAGCGGTACCGCGCACCGTAGCCTAAGGCAACCGTGCTTTGGTATTCGTAACCGCTGTACTCGTCGCCTTCGTATGATGCAAAAACAAACAGCGAGGATTTACTATTTTCAGCAAACTTATAATTACTTTGTCCCGACAGAAACAAACGATCCGCGGTTTCGTAGCTTTCGCCGGTGGACTGGTCTTCCTGTTCTGCCGTGTAGTAATCTGCTACGCCCTTGTGGCGCCAGCGTTTGTAATCTCTGCTAACGTTAAATTTACCTTTCAGGCTCTCGCTTTTGGTGTTTCCCGTTGTAAAAAGCAGACCCAGTTCAGCGCTCGCTTCCCATTCTTCTACCGACTCGGTATCCATATCCTCGGCATCGTCAAACATAAAAGTTTGCCCGTTGGCAGATACTGATAAAATTAAAATAGTAAGAAAAACTGTTAAGCGCACGCGTACTCCTGTATTTGAAAAGCCAGCTAACCTTTCGGCTAACTGGCGCTGTATTATCGAATGGCTACCGATAAATTTTACGTTACTTTACCACAGCCTTCAAATCGCCGCTCTCATACAGTTGGTACATTTTTTCCAGCGGCGTGACTTTAATCTTACTGGCCTGGCCCTCGCAACCAAATGCCTGATAACGAGCTTCACAAATCGCTTGCATGGCATCGGTAGCCGCAGCGAAATATTTGCGCGGATCAAAGTTAGATGGATTTTCCGCTAAGTGGCGACGTATCGCTCCGGTAGAGGCAAGCCTTAAGTCGGTGTCGACATTCACTTTACGCACACCGTTCTTGATTCCTTCCTGAATTTGTTCAACGGGAACACCATAAGTCTCGGGGATTTCGCCACCGTGCTCGTTGATAATTGCTAACCAGTCCTGTGGCACTGATGACGAGCCATGCATGACTAGGTGAGTATTCGGAATACGGCGGTTGATCTCTTTAATGCGATCAATGGCTAAAATATCGCCGGTTGGCGGGCGCGTAAACTTGTAGGCCCCGTGTGACGTGCCACAGGCAATGGCCAGGGCGTCAACTTGAGTTGCCTTAACAAATTCTGCAGCTTCTTCCGGATCAGTAAGCAGTTGCTCATGGGATAATTTACCCTCAGCACCGATGCCGTCCTCTTCGCCAGCTTCGCCCGTTTCCAGTGACCCCAGACAACCTAACTCGCCTTCTACAGAAACCCCACAAGCGTGAGCCATAGCCACTGCCTGCTGCGTTACCTGGACATTATAGTCGTAATCCGCCGGCGTTTTTCCATCTTCCAGTAACGAGCCGTCCATCATCACTGAGGTAAAGCCCAGTTGGATCGACCGCTGGCATACTGCTGGTGAGGTACCGTGATCCTGGTGAACAACAACAGGAATATCCGGCCATTCCTCAACCGCGGACTGCATTAAATGACGTAAAAAAGCAGCACCTGCGTACTTTCTTGCGCCGGCTGAAGCCTGCACAATAACCGGGCTATTGAGCTTTTCTGCAGCCTGCATAATGGCGCGCATTTGCTCTAAGTTATTAACATTAAATGCCGGAACGCCGTAGCCGTTCTCCGCGGCGTGGTCCAGCACTTGTCTCAGTGACACTAGGGCCATAATTTGTGACTCCTTTATGAGTTGGCGATTACGCGTCGTTTGCGCGTTGTTCCAGAATTTCAACGGCCGGTAACGTTTTACCCTCTAAAAACTCCAGAAAAGCTCCGCCACCCGTCGAAATATAACTTATCTTATCAGTGATACCGAATTGGTCAATTGCAGCCAGGGTATCGCCACCTCCGGCAATCGAGAAAGCGTTGCTGTCAGCAATAGCCTGAGCAACCACTTCTGTGCCGTGACTAAAGGCTGCAAACTCGAACACCCCAACGGGTCCGTTCCAGACGATGGTACCGGCATTTTTCAACTTATCAGCAAGCGCCTGAGCGGAATCCGGGCCAATGTCCAAAATCATATCGTCAACTTCAACTTCGGATACAGGCTTAGTTTCCGCGCGAGTATCTGCACTAAACTCTTTGCCGGTTACCACGTCGGTTGGCATTGGTATGTCAGCATTTTGCTGTTGTGCCTGTTCCATCAAACGTTTTGACTCAGGGATCAAATCCGACTCGTGCAGCGATTTACCCACTTTATGACCTTTTGCCGCAATAAAGGTATTAGCGATACCGCCGCCGACAATTAACTGATCGACCACCTTAGATAACGACTCCAACACCGTTAGCTTGCTTGATACTTTAGAGCCGCCGACTATGGCGACCATTGGCCGTTTCGGGTTGTCCAGGGCTTTACTCAGTGCCTGCAATTCGTTAACCAGTAGCGGCCCGGCACAGGCTGTTGGGGCAAATTTTGCCACGCCATGAGTTGATGCCTGAGCGCGGTGCGCGGTACCAAAAGCATCCATAACGTAAACGTCACATAATTTAGCCAGTCGCTGAGCAAGTTCGTCGTCATTGCTTTTTTCGCCAACATTAAAGCGCACGTTTTCAAACACCAGCAGTTCACCTGCCTGTGCTTCAACACCATTCAGATAGTCACTTTCCAGACGCACCGGCACATCGAGCGCGTGGCTTAGATAATCGACCACCGGCGCCAGCGAATGCTCTTCGCTAAATTCGCCCTCGGTGGGGCGCCCCAAATGCGACATAACCATAACCGCGGCGCCTTTTTCTAAAGCTGACTTAATGCTGGGTAAAGCCGCTTTTAAACGTGCATCCGATGACACGCTGCCGTCTTTTATCGGTACGTTAAGGTCTTCTCTGATGAGGACGCGTTTGCCTTGTAAATCCAGATCGTCCATCGCTAATACGGTCATGGTTTCTCCCTTTAATTTAATTTTTATCGATTGGCAAAGTTTGCTGCATAACCTTTGCTGTGTCGAGCAAACGATTAGCAAAACCCCATTCGTTATCGCACCAGCACAACATTTTTACCAGCCGATTGTGACTGACGCGGGTCTGGGTACCGTCGACAATGCAAGAGTGCGGATCGTGATTAAAATCGATGGAAACTAAGGGTTCCTCGGTGTAATCCAAAATACTCTGTAAGCCGGTCGTTGCGGCTTTGCGGATCACCTCGTTAATCTGCTGCAAACACACATCACTGTTTAACGTCACACTCAGGTCCATGGCGGTGACGTTGGTTGTCGGTACGCGCACTGCGATGGCTTCGAAGCGGCCTTTTAGATGAGGTAAAATGCGTTCTATACCACGGGCTAGCTTAGTATCAACCGGAATAATCGAACGCCCAGCGGCGCGCGTCCGACGCAAGTCAGGATGATAGGCATCAATCACCTGCTGGTCATGCATGGCGGAATGAATGGTGGTCACTGCGCCTGAATCAATGCCGAAAGCATCATCCAGTATTTTGATCACGGGTACGATACAGTTGGTTGTGCAGGAGCCATTTGAAACAATTTTGTGGCTGGCATTAAGCTGCTCATGGTTAATACCGTAAATTGCGGTAAAATCAACATCGGGGCTGCCCGGATGCGAAAACAGCACCCGTTTAACGCCCTGCTGCAAGTACAACTGACCGTCTTCCTGGCTGCCATACACCCCAGTGCAATCAATCACTAAATCTATATTGTGCTGCTGCCAGTCTACCGCCGTGATATCGGTTTCATGAGTTAATGCAATAGGGTCGTCTGCCACCTGCAGGCCCTGCCCGGATTCGCTAACCGGCGTTTTGAAGCGGCCATGGCTGGAGTCGTACTTTAGCAGGTGCACGATGCCCTTGGCATCGGCCGGTTCGTTGATCAAAACAACTTTCAGTTGTTTGCGGTAACCATTTTCGTAAATGGCCCGTAAGCAGCTTCGGCCGATGCGACCGAAGCCATTAATTGCAACATTGATGGTCAAAAGTTACCCCAGTAGAGTTGTCGCTTTTTCAACGGTCGCTGCAACCGTTATATCAAAGTGTTTAAACAGGTCTGCCGCAGGTGCTGACTCACCAAAGGTGGTCATACCAACGACAGCACCATTAAGACCAACGTATTTGTACCAAAAATCGGTGATGCCCGCTTCGATAGCGATGCGACGAGTAACCGTCGCCGGCAGTACCGATGCTTTGTAGTCATCGGACTGCTGTTCAAAAACATCCGTTGATGGCATCGAAACAACCCGCACTGCATAATTCTGGTCTCGCAGTTGGTCAGCGGCCTGTACTGCAATATCCACCTCGGAGCCAGTGCCGATAAGAATGATATCCGGCTGCTGCTCGCTGTCGCTGAGGATGTAACCCCCTTTCGCTACGTCGGTAAGTTGTTGCTTATCGCGTGCTTGCTGTGACATGCCTTGACGGCTTAACACCAAAGCACTGGGGGTGGCAGTACTTTTCAGTGATTCGGCCCAGGCAATTGCTGTTTCCACCGCATCACAGGGGCGCCAGCAATTCAGATTGGGCGTCATCCGTAGATTTGCAATTTGTTCTACCGGCTGATGCGTTGGCCCGTCTTCGCCTAGACCAATAGAGTCGTGTGTATAAACAAAGATTGACGGCTGCTTCATCAGCGCTGACATGCGCACTGCATTACGAGCGTACTCCATAAACATCAGGAACGTGGCGCCATACACCTTAAAGCCGCTGTGCAGAGTGATTCCGTTCATTATGGCTGACATGGCGAATTCGCGCACACCATAATAAACATAGTTACCACTGGCATCGTCGGCACGGATGCCTTTGGCACCATCCCATAAGGTCAGGTTAGAACCGGCCAGATCGGCTGATCCACCCAGCAGTTCGCCTAACTGAGGACCCAGCTGATTAAGCGTGTTTAATGACGCTTTGCGGGTCGCTGGATTGTCCGGGTTATCCTGTAGCTGCTGTACGTAATCACTGACCAACTGACCAAATTGCTCAGGTAGCTCGCCGTTAAGACGCCGTTTCAGTTCTGCTGCCAGGCCCGGAAATTCATGTTGATAAGCTACCCAGCGTTTATTCCAGCTGGCTTCGACTGCATCACCACGGTCTTTTGCCGACCACTTTTGATAGACATCCGAGGGAATTTCAAAAGGCCCGTGCTGCCAGCCCAGCTGTTTGCGTGCGGCGGCAATTTCTTCGTCTCCCAGTGGCGCGCCATGGCAACTTTCACTACCTTGTTTGTTCGGTGCGCCAAAACCTATCACCGTCTTACAGATGATCAGTGTCGGCTGACTCGGGTTGCTCTGCGCTTGCTGTATCGCGTCATCGACAGCCGCAGCGTCGTGCCCGTCAACATCCCGCAAAACCTGCCAATTGTAAGATTCGAAGCGCTTGGCAGTATCATCGGTAAACCAGCCTTCGACATCACCGTCAATTGAGATACCGTTATCATCGTAAAAAGCGATTAACTTACCCAGCCCCAGGGTACCGGCAAGTGAACTCGCCTCGTGTGAAATACCTTCCATCAGGCAGCCGTCGCCCAAAAATACATAGGTGTGGTGATCAATAATTTGATGTTCCGCGCGGTTAAACTGAGCTGCCAGGGTTTTTTCCGCTAACGCCATGCCTACCGCGTTTGCCAAGCCCTGTCCCAACGGCCCGGTGGTGGTCTCAATGCCCGGTGTATAACCGTATTCGGGGTGCCCTGGTGTTTTTGAATGAAGCTGACGAAAGGCTTTTAGATCATCAATACTCAGGTCATACCCACTGAGGTGTAATAACGAATAAATTAACATGGAGCCATGACCATTTGATAAAACAAACCGGTCACGGTCCGCCCACTCGGGGTTGTTCGGATTGTGTTTCAGGTAATCGCGCCAAAGGACTTCGGCAATATCTGCCATGCCCATTGGTGCTCCTGGATGGCCAGATTTGGCTTTTTGAACCGCATCCATACTTAAAGCACGAATCGCATTGGCTAGATGACGACGATCAGACATGAAAAACCCCCAAACGGTGAAAGCAAACTGCGTTGCGCGTATTCTCCACATTTCGGGGGGTACAAGCAAATTTAATGCAGGTTTTGTGAGCGTTCGTTAGCTTAGATATCGGCCTTCAAAAGCTCGGCTTTGTCGGTTTTTTCCCACGGGAACTGATCCCGGCCAAAGTGTCCATAGGCAGCCGTATGGCGGTACATTGGACGCTCCAGTTGCAGCATCTTAATCAAACCGTAAGGGCGTAAATCGAAATGACGGCGCACCAGATTAATCAATGCATCTTCATCGTGTGGCGACGTTCCGAAGGTGTCGATACTGATTGAAGTTGGCTCGGCGACACCGATAGCGTAAGAAACCTGAATTTCACAACGTTCGGCAAGGCCTGCGGCAACCAGGTTTTTAGCCACATAACGAGCCGCATAAGCAGCACTGCGATCAACTTTTGACGGATCCTTGCCAGAAAAAGCGCCCCCTCCGTGACGTGCCATGCCGCCATAAGTATCAACAATAATCTTACGCCCGGTCAGGCCACAGTCACCCATCGGCCCGCCGATAACGAAACGTCCGGTCGGATTGATGTGAAATTTAGTGTCTTTGGTAAGCCACTGCTCAGGCAATACTGGCTTTAATATCTCTTCGCGCACAGCTTCCTGCAACTCAGTCTGAGTAATATCCTCACGATGCTGGGTCGACAACACAACGGTGTCGATGGCAACAGGCTTGCCGTTTTCATAGATGAAAGTTAACTGGCTTTTGGCATCAGGTCGCAACCAATCCAGCGTGCCGTTTTTACGGACTTCCGATTGCCGCTGCACCACTCGATGGGCATAGGTGATCGGAGCAGGCATTAACACCGAGGTCTCATTAGACGCATAACCAAACATCAAACCCTGGTCGCCTGCACCCTGCAATTCCGGGTGTTCACGATCAACGCCCTGGTTGATGTCACCACTTTGTTTACCAATGGCATTTAACACCGCGCACGAGTTTGCATCAAAACCCATGTCCGAGTGAATATAACCGACATCTTTAATGGTGTTGCGAGTCAGTTCTTCAATATCGACCCAGGCATTGGTGGAGATTTCTCCCCCCACCAGCACCATACCCGTTTTAACGAAGGTTTCACAAGCCACCCGGGCTTGTGGGTCATCAGCTAAGATCGCATCGAGTACAGCATCCGAAATCTGATCGGCAATCTTATCAGGATGCCCCTCAGAAACCGATTCAGAGGTGAACAGGTGACGTGACATATGTCTACCATTCCTTTATTTTGGTTGGACTAATAATACTTGAATCGTAATGTAACCGATCAATTATGATTTTTCTACTTCTGGACGTCTAACAGTCCGGCGAACACTTAATGCAGCGGTTAAACAAGAAGGTTTAATGAGAATACCCCGAGTTTTTCATCCTGAATCATTACACGAGGATATGACCATATCCTTACCGGGCGACAGTGTGCAGCACCTGATTAAAGTGTTGCGTATGACCGACGACCAAGCCATTACATTATTTAACGGAGATGGCCGCGACTATCATGCGATATTAACAGCGGTAACAAAACGTTCCGCCGCGGCCCGCATTCAGTCCGTGTCGGACAATCCCTCTGAATCGCCCGCGTGGATCCATCTGGGACAGGTTATTTCACGGGGCGACCGCATGGACTTTGTTTTGCAGAAGACGGTCGAGCTGGGCGTCAGCGAACTGACACCGTTGTTTAGCGAACGTTGTGGTGTCAAATTGAGTGGCGAACGGCTGCAAAAAAAACAGCAGCAGTGGCAAAAAATTGTCATTGCCGCTTGTGAACAAAGCGGCCGCAGTACCGTCCCAAGCGTTAATCAACCGGTTCAACTTGAGCAATTTGTTGCCCAACCCGGTGATGGCTTAAAACTGACGTTGGATCCCTTTGCTGAGATTCCGTTAAGTGAGTTGGTCAGCCATCACGGCGATGCCCGTCAGCTGCGCTTACTGATTGGTCCTGAAGGCGGTTTTAGTGCAGCTGAGGTGACTCTCGCTGACCAGCATAATTACCAACCGATGCGATTAGGGCCACGTATTCTGAGAACCGAGACGGCGGCACTGACCGCGCTCAGCGTATTACAATATCAGTTAGGCGATTTAGCTTAATCAACTACAGACTAAAGGACTGCTTATGAAAACCCTTGCAATGGTAATGGACCCGATTAGCGACGTAAAAACTGAAAAAGACACCACCTTTCGTTTGTTGTTAGAAGCTCAGGCCCAGGGTTATCAGTGTTTTTATATCGAAATGGGGGATTTGTTGATTGATAACGGAAACCCGGTTGCAGTCACTCGTACCATTGACGTGGTCGACCAAGTTGACGACTTTTACCGGTTAGGAGAGCAGCAACGCATTGCGCTGGGGGATTTTGATGTCATCATGATGCGTAAAGATCCACCTTTTGACGGCCAGTATTTATACGCCACCCATATGCTGGAACTCGCGCAACGCGATGGCGCTTTAGTAGTGAATAGTCCACAAAGTCTGCGTGACTGCAATGAAAAACTCTATACCAGCTGGTTTCCTGAATTCATTACTGATTCGGTTGTTACCGCCAATGCGCAAGTGTTTCGTGAATTTCAGCAACGCCACGGTGATATCATCATGAAGCCACTCGATGGCATGGGCGGAGCATCCATTTTTAAAGTAAACCCTGATGCGGCCAACCTGGGAGTGATCATCGAAACGTTGACTGCCAATGGCACACGCTACGCGATGGCACAAAAGTATTTACCAGAAATTAAAGACGGCGATAAACGCATTTTAATTATTGATGGCGAACCGATGCCCTATGCCTTAGCCCGCGTCCCAAGCGCCGGTGAAACGCGGGGCAACCTGGCGGCCGGCGGCAGTGGCAGGCCACAGCCGTTAACTGAAAGTGACTGGCACATCGCCCGCAGTATTGGACCAGAACTTAAAAAGCGTGGTCTACTGTTAGTCGGGTTGGATGTTATTGGCACTACGGTAACGGAAATCAATGTCACCAGTCCCACCTGTATGCGGGAAATCGAAGCGGCTTATGATATTAATATCGCCGCACAATTATTTGCTGCAATTGAAAAAAACCGCCCGTAAGGCGGTTCAAACCAGCAGTTCAGGAGTTATCGATGCAAAGCTTACAGAATCATTTTTTAATCGCGACCCCGACCATGAATGATCCATTATTTAAACGCAGCGTGACTTATATCTGCGAACATAATGAGGAAGGGGCGATGGGGTTAATCGTCAACCAGCCAGGCAACCTTGACGTTACGAGCTTACTCGACAAACTGGAAATTGTTTATCCATCGCCCAGTGACAGTCTGAGCGGACCGGTATTCCAGGGCGGGCCGGTCGGCCAGGAGCGCGGTTTTGTCATTCATCCACCGCAGGAAAACTGGCGTAGCAGCTTACAATTAAGTGACGATATTATGGTCACCACTTCCCGCGATATTCTTGAATCGCTGGGGTCATCAGCAGCCCCGCCTAAGTTTATCCTAACGCTGGGTTATGCCGGCTGGGATGCCGGCCAGCTTGAACAGGAGCTGGCCGAGGATGCATGGCTGGCGATACCGGCGGAGGCTGATATTTTGTTTAATACGCCGACCTCTGAGCGCTGGCAAAAAGCCACCGCCAAACTTGGCTTTGATGTCTGGCAGTTAGCACCAGGTGTTGGACACGCATGACTATTATTGGCTTTGATTTCGGCACCAAAAGTATCGGCGTAGCCGTGGGGCAGACAATCACCAGCACTGCGTCGCCCTTAGCTGCGCTGCAAGCGCGCGAGGGTATTCCTGACTGGCAACAAATAGAGCAATTATTAACGGAATGGCAACCGCAACAATTGGTGGTCGGCCTGCCACTGAACATGGACGGCTCGGAACAACCCCTAACACAACGGGCCAAAAAGTTTGGCCAGCGGCTACAGGGGCGTTTTGGTTTGCCCGTCAGCTTTCAGGATGAACGGCTAACGTCAACCTCGGCACGTGAACAATTGTTTAGCGATAAAGGCTATAAAGCGCTGCAAAAAGGCAAGGTTGACAGCTATGCAGCGCTGCTTATTGTCGAAGATTACTTAACTCAGATGACTTAACGCTAGCCAATGTCACCTTGCAATTGAATATTGGTTAATTTTTAATAATTCGTTATAGTGAGCGAACATTGATCATGCTGTGCCTATTATTTTCTTAATTAGGAGCGAATCGTGCTTGGTAACGAAGAACCTTACACTTTAACGGGCAATACGATATTGCTGCGAGACGAAAACAAAAAGTTATTGCTCGTCACTGGCGCTCGCCATAAAAACATTCTGGTTGCTCGTTCAGGTGTGCAGTTGACTGACTGGGAACCCCAGCGACGCCCGGGTGTTAAAAATGTCGCTATTATCGAGTTATTCAAGCGCGATAAAACTTACTTTTTTGTCCGCGCTGGCGGGGTCGAATATCAAGTGGATCTTAAGTTCGAAGAAAGCCCCATAACGGAAATGAAATTCTAATTGCTGATGACCCAGCATCACCTGAACTGGGTTCTGGCCGCGTTGTTTGCCGTCTGCGGGCTCATACAGTCAGGGACTGCAGCAGCGCAACAAGTTAGCTTTAAAAAAAACACACTCGAGAAAAAGCTCCAGTTCAGTTATCAGTGGCAAAACGCCAGCGGCAACGAACGCGACTTGCAATTCAGTGTCGATAAATCGAAGTTTCTGGCTTCACTCAAACGTTTTCGCAATTATGATCGCAAGCGCGCCAATCGTGAGTTAACTCATCAACTTAATCGATATCTTACACAACAACGCTGGCGCGGTGTTGCGGTGCAACTTTCGCCGCGCCAGCAAAGCATCTCGATAAACTCCCGCAGTGCGGCCAATCGCCAGCAGCGCCTTATGTTTCAGGAACAAACCAAAAAACTCAGAAGCTACTACCAACAACAGTGGTTTGAGTACTTACAGGCAAACCACTATCGCCTGTTGCAACTGCCTTTCGATGCCAAAGGCGTTATCCCTGATGCAGCCGGCATTGCCCAACTGCAACGTTCGCTGGTTAGTAACTTAGTTCAGCAACTTGGGGAGATTCTGAAAAATAACAGTCGCCGCAACTACACTAACTTAGTCGGCCAGTTTATTCAGTCGATCCCGTACAATGCGCTTGAAGATGGCATCGATAACCGCGGCGACGGTTTTTTGCCGCCCAACCAACTGCTGTTCTACAATCAGGGCGATTGTGACAGCAAAGCCGCACTGATGGCGACAGTTTTGCGAGCCATCATGCCGCAGCAAAAAATGGCGATTCTTTATTTGCCGGGGCATGCTTTGTTTGCTGTCGAAATGGCCAGTTCGGATAATGATGTAACAGTCACCTTAAACGGTACCAGTATGGTACTGATGGAAGTAGCAGGTCCCGCTATGATGGCGGCTGGTGAAGTCGCCCCAAGCAGTGAATTTTATGTTAACAGCGGCCAATTCACAGCAATTACCATCAATTAAATTCGAACATTAAGTGATCGCCACCATCTTTAAGTTCATCCGTATTGTTTTTTTTCAGTATGGCAATTACCATTTGCCGCCATAGCTGCCGGGAGAAAGGAAATAACGTGAGCGAATTCAATTTAGGTCAGCGCTGGCTCAGCGAGACCGAGACCAGTCTTGGACTGGGTGTTATCAGGCAAGTCGAAGGTCGGCAAATTACCGTCTTGTTCCCGAGTAATGGCGAATATCGTCTCTATGCCAGTACAGACGCTCCGTTAGCACGCTTAAAGCTTAGTGTCGGGCAGCAAGCCCGCCACGCTGATGATTGGCTATTTACAATCACCGATGTAAAAGAACAAAGTGGCTTGTTGATTTATTTTGGACAACGCCAGGACGACAACACCGACGTCATGGTGCCCGAATCGCAATTATCCCACCACGTTGACATCAACCCGGCGTTAACACGTCTGGTGGCGGGTAATGCTGATCGGCATGATTTGTACTTATTACGAAATCAGGCCAGCGAATTTTATGCCAAATGGCAACAAAGCCCGGTCGCCGGGTTGTTAGGTGCGCGGGTCGGCTTGCTACCGCATCAGATCTACGTGGCTCATACCGTTGCCGAGCGATACCATCCCCGGGTTTTACTGGCCGATGAAGTGGGCTTAGGCAAAACCATAGAAGCCGGTATGATCATGCAGCGCCGACTGTTAACCGGTCGCAATCAACGCATTTTATTAATTGTTCCGGAAAGCTTGCGCAATCAGTGGCTGGTCGAAATGAAACGGCGCTTTGCGTTGTCTTTTAGTGTGTTTGATGAAGAACGGGCCCAGCAAACGCTAGGCGAAGACGAAAATCCCTTCTTGTCAGAGCAACGAGTGATTGTCAGCAGTCAATTTATCGAACGCGGTGAATGGCAGACACTGTTACAGGACGCGGAATTTGATTTACTGGTAGTGGATGAAGCTCATCACATACAGCCAAAATCACCGGGTTACCAACATGTCGAAGATTTATGCCGCCATATCGCCGACGTATTATTGTTAACGGCAACCCCGGAACAGGAAGGTAGTGAAGGCCATTTTCAACGACTGCGGTTGCTGGATGCCAACCGTTTTAATGACCTGAATACGTTTATCGAAGAACAACAGCATTACCGCGAGCTTGCAACACAAGCTGAAAACCTAAGCGGTGACGCACTTGATGAATTGCTTGACCAACATGGTACCGGGCGTGTGATGTTCCGTAATCGCCGCAAACACATTGGCGGTTTTCCGGCTCGCCATCTGCATGCTTACCCTCTACCGGAACACTTTCCGGAGGCTGGCGAACCCTGGTGGCTGGAAGATCCGCGGGTACAGTGGCTGATTGATTTTCTGAAAGAACAAAAACCCAACAAAACCCTGTTAATCTGTCACACCGCTGAGCAGGTGCTGGATTTAGCGGAGGCATTGCGTGTCTTAGCCGGTATGCAGGCTGCGGTATTTCACGAACAAATGTCATTGCTGGAACGGGATCGCGCTGCTGCATTTTTTGCCTCTGAGGAAGATGGCAGCCCGGTATTAATGTGTTCAGAAATAGGCAGCGAAGGCCGTAATTTTCAGTTTGTACAACAACTCGTATTGTTCGACTTGCCGCACAATCCCGATCTGCTGGAGCAGCGCATTGGTCGGCTGGATCGCATCGGCCAGCAGGGTGATATCCATATTCACGTGCCTTACCTGGAGCACTCTGATGAAGCCTTGCTACTGGATTGGTACCACAGCGGCATGAATGCCTTTGAACAATGTAATCCCGTTGGCCGCGCTCTGTACGACGCCTTTAAAGAACCACTGCAAGCCGCTTTAAATAGTGCCGAGCAAATGCCTGCAGAGTTAATTACAGCCACCCGGGTGCATCATCAGCAACTGCTTGAAGAAGTCGAAGCCGGGCGGGATCGCCTACAGGAACTTAATGCGTGCCGTCCCCAGCAGGCTGAGGACATCATCCGCCAAATCGAAGCCGACAGCGACAGCGATGCGTTATACGACTTTATGACCGCTTTTTGGGACCGTTTTGGCGTGAACTCCGAGGTGCTGGACGAAAATCGGTTGTTTGTAAAACCCAGTGAGCACATGCGGGTTCCCTCGATTCCGGCTTTAGACGAGGACGGCATGACCGTGACGGTTGATCGCACGACAGCTCTAGCTTATGAAGATATCGAGTTTTTGAGTTGGGACCATCCGCATGTGCAGGCCGCCATTGAACTGTTAACACTGGAAGATTTTGGTAGCGTCTGCGTAGCTCGAATTAAAAATAGCGCCTTACCAGCCGGCGCCTGGTTTCTTGAATTAGACTATGTCGCTGACGTTGCCGCAGCACCTGCTCTGGCTGCCCAGGAGTTTTTCCCGCAACAGCGGCTGCGCGTGTTACTTGATAGCCAGGGGCGCGAATTAAGCGCTAAAGTGCCGCGCGATACGCTCACTCAGCAGGCCTCTTTTTTAGATAAAAAAACCGCCCGCCAAATCGTTCGGGAATTGCGCGACACCGCCCGCACATTCATCGAGCAACAGCAGGACACGGCCGAACAATGGCTGACAGAACAGACGGCAACGGCACAAACAAAAGTTCAGCAGCGATTAGAGAAGCAAAAACAGCGTTTATTATGGCTTAAGGAACGCAACCCATCGGTACGTGACGACGAGATAGCGGCCGTAGACCTGCGTCGTGAGCAATTGCAAGAAGCGCTGCAACAGCCTAATTTGTCCTTGTATGCGATTCGTATTCTGGTTAACCAACCGTAAATGGCGTTACTTAATTATCAACCGCCGGTGGAGCCCTATCTCCAGCTGCTGTTTCGTGATGAACAGTTACTGGTGGTTGATAAACCAAACGGCCTGTTGAGCGTGCCGGGCCGGGCGCCTGAACATTACGACTCAGTTTATAGTCGGATAACGCGCGTTCTGCCCAACGCTAAATTGGTGCATCGGCTGGATATGGCCACTTCGGGCATTATTTTATTTGCTCAGGGGCGTGCTGCGCAGAGCCATTTAAGCCGCCAGTTTCAGCAGCGGCTGCCAGAGAAAATATACCACGCCCGAGTTTTTGGTTGCCCGCCGGCACAGCAGGGCTGGGTTGACTTGCCTTTGTGCTGTGACTGGCCCAATCGGCCGCGCCAGCAAGTTAACTTTCAAGACGGCAAAGCCAGCCAAACTTTTTACCGGGTAATCCGTAGCGACGGCAACTCCAGTCTGCTCGAATTACGCCCCCGTACAGGCCGCTCGCATCAACTTCGAGTGCACATGCAAGCTTTGGGCTGCCCGATCCTCGGAGATAAATTTTACGCACATCAACAAGCCTTTATACAAGCTCCACGATTACTATTACATGCCCACAGCCTGACAATCCAACACCCCGTCAGCGAACAGTGGCTAGATTTTGTCAGCCCAACGCCGTTTCGATAAATAACTCAAGATACCTCAGTGTTATCCGATAACAGGGCATGAATAAGCATCTGTTGATTCTTCTGCTTGCCTTGTACGCTGTACCTTTCTCTGGTCACGGCACGCCGCCTATGGATGACTTGCAACGTTACCTGCCGCCTGATCAGCTGGTCTGGCTAGAAACCGACAGCGAGGATCGGTACCTGGCGTTGCATCAGCAGCCGATGCAGAGTTTTGCGCGCGGTAACATGATTCATCTGCCTAACTGGAATTTACATCCACTGCAATCACCGCTGCTCTCTCACCTTTACCAACAGAGTTCTTTGTCAGGCTGGCATAGCTGGGCGTTAGTGCCGCCCGCTATGCCAATGCGCCAGCAGCATTTGCAGCAGCACCAGTCGGGATCGGTATACTACCAGCCGGTTGATGAGGCCTATTTCGAGCAGCCCGTCGAGGCCCTGGCCAAACGCCTGACCCGCTTAAGCGAAGAGTTTGCTGATGAACCCGGATTTACCGTGTGGGTCGTTGAGGGCATGACCGCAGCAATCGCAGTAAAGCTATTGACCGAACAGCCTCAGTTGATGCCGGACACCCTGATTGTAATTGATCTTTACTTGCCGCAACGGCAACTCAACGACGATGTTGCCCGTCAGTTAGCCCAGTTACAATTACCGATACTTGATATTTATACCGAGTCGGCTAACTCATGGGCAGCCAACAGTCAGCCTCGCCGTCGGCAGTACAGTCAAAAATACCAGCACGTCAATTATCGCCAACAACCGTTACTCAGCGATCAGCAATTGGCTGCACAAGAGCTGACAACCGCAATTAAAGGCTGGCTCAAACATCAAGGCTTTTAGCGCATATCGCGTTTGTTCTTAATCGTGTCGTAGGCAGCCTGTATGTCTCTGGCGCGTTCCTGAGCCTCTTGCATCACCTCATCGGGCAACCCTTTTGAGGCCAACTTGTCGGGATGGTGTCGAGCCATCAGCTTGCGATACGCTTTTTTGATTTCGGCATCCGACTGCTGCTCTGTAACACCCAGTACCTGGTACGCATCCTTTATGTCATCGGCGCTGTTACCTTGTTGCTGACCCTGACTTTGTTGATGACGTTGGTGAAATCGAAATGTGGCTTTTTGCATTGTTAACCACTGATCGATTTGAAAACGGGTAAAGCCCAGATTTTTACCTACCGTAACCAGCACCTCGTGTTCGGCCTTGTCGAGCACACCGTCGTTTAACGCTAATGCCATAAGCTGTTCCATAAACAGCTGCAAAACATTGCGATTGCCATAAAAGGCTTCACGAAAAGCGTTAACTTCTTTCTCTAATGGAAAGTCAGGCTGCTTGCCCTCGCGAAACGCACTCTGTGCCTCGCTGCGCGCGTCGCCACTCAGCCGCAGTCGATCCATTAACTCAGTGACCTGAGCAATATCCTGGTCGGTAACCCGGCCTTTGGCCTTGGCTAAATGGCCCATAACGGCAAACAAGGTGTACAGAAATGTTGCATCCGCAACGGCCTTATCTGCGCCAAATAAAAACTGACCAAAACCCCCTTTACGGTTAAAGTCCTGTGCCATTCCCCGGTCGAACCAATGGCCAATAAATGCACCAATAACAGCGCCTGGTATTTTTAAAAACAAATAGCCTGCAACTGCACCAATAACTTTACCCCAAATCATGAGAACCTCTTAACTGTTGATTTAACTGTTGCAGTCGCTGCGGCGTACCAACATCTGTCCAGGAGGTATCGTCCATCACACTTGCTGCTATTCTGTCTTGTGCTATTCCCTGTTCAAAAAAAGGCCTTAAGGCTAGCCTTTCAACCTGTTGTTCAGCAAACATTTGTGGCCTGTACAGGCCGAGCCCGGCATAAGTATAACTCGGCTGCCCGGGCTCTTTTGTTCTCAGCCTGCCGTTTTTTACGGCAAAGTCGCCGTCCGGGTTATGGCCTGGATTAGCAACCATGACCAGATGAGCAAGGTCGCCGTTGGCCAATGTGTCAGGCAGTTTGTCAAAAGACAAATCAGCAAACACGTCGCCATTAATTAACCAAAAGGGTTGCTCCCCCAATAAGGGTAAAGCGTTAATGATGCCACCGGCGGTTTCCAATCCTCCCGCCGGCTCTGCTGAGTAGCTAATATTGAGCCCCCAGCGTGCACCATCGCCCAAGGTTTTTTCAATTTGATCGCCACACCAGGCATGATTAATAACCACCTCATTTACTGCCGTTGCCGACAGTTTTTGCAAATGGTATTCAATTAACGGCTGACCATTAACCTTGAGTAACGGTTTTGCCGTGTTATCTGTTAGCGGTCGCATTCGCTTACCGCGGCCGGCGGCTAGGATCATAGCCTTCATTGTGACTCCCATCGACCGATAACTTTTCTGGTTAACCACTGATGATAACGCTGTAACTCTTCATAGTGAGCACTTACCGACTGCAGGTATTGCAAGGTTCTTGGCACGTCTTGCAGATAAGCGGGTTTATCATCGCGGTGAGCAAGCCGGGCAAAAATACCAGCCGCCTTGGTATGCCGCTGCAGCCCCATCCAGTCAAACCACCGCTGCCACTGAGCTGGTGTTACTGTCGGTGCTAAGACCCCCTGCTGCTGCAGCAAAGTACGTAACAACTCACTCAGTTCCTCAACCAAATCGGCCGGCCATTGCACATAACAGTCACGCAACAACGACACCGCATCATAAGTGATCGGTCCAAGCACGGCGTCCTGAAAATCAATAACACCGATCTGGTCGTCATTTAACAGCATCAGGTTACGCGAATGATAATCACGATGCACCCCCACTTGCGGTTGCTGCAGTGCATTGTCTATCATTAGCTCACAAAATTCGTTCCAGATGGACTCGTCTTCGCTATCCCACTGCCACCCCAGGTGCTGTTCCAGCAGCCAATCCTTAAACAGTGCCAGCTCGCGATTGAGCATATCGGTGTCAAAGCTTGGCAACGGCCCCAGCCGGGTGTCCGTTACTGACATGATATTCGGTAAAATGTTTAGCGCTTTGGTGTAATACGCGCGTGCGTTGCGCGGATGCAATTTGCTCAGCAATAAAATTTGCCCAAAGTCTGATTGCAGCATAAAGCCCCGTTGCTGCTGCACGGCAATAATTGAGGGCACCTTAACCGAGGCTTGCTGATAAGCGTCCGCCACAGCGAGAAAAGGTGCCATATCCTCTTTTTCTGGCGGGCAATCCACCGCAATTAAACTTTGCTTACCGTCGGAGATACGAAAGTAACGACGAAAACTTGCATCCCCGGATACAACTTCCAGCTGGGGCTGATAAACGCCTGTTTGCGCTTCGCACCACGCTTTTAACTCGACTTCTCTGTTTTTTACCACAATTTTTCTCCCCGCCAGTGACTGCAAACAAGACACCGTATCAAATAGCGAAATCACCAAAATTGTTATATCATAGCATCCGCGCTAAACAATCTTTACAGCACAACTCAAACTAAACGGATTTCGCCTTTGTCGGTAAGTTCTAAATTCACAACACAAACACTGCTGAGTCTCTGTCTTGTTGCGCCTCAGGCAGTTGCATTACAGAGCACCGACCGCCCGGCTCAGCAAGATTGCCGCTCGCCCAGCCAGTCGTTTGAATTTGAGATCCCTGATTTTGATTCATCACTGCAACCCGGATCAATTGCTGTCTATTCCAATGAAGCGGAAATATTCACGGGTGAAAGTGCGAACTTTACCGGTGATGTCGTCATTCAGCGCAATAATCAATGGCTTATGACTGAATCCGCCGTCATTGACCAGTCAACCCGTTCCATACGTGCCACCAACGGCGTGCGTTTTACCGACGGTTTCATTCACGTCAGTGGCCGTACTTTTTTATTTGACGGTCAGCAAGAAGTCGCCCAGTTAACTGATACCGAATATCAAATGGCAAAAACCAACGCCCACGGTAAAGCAGCAAAATTAAGTATTTCGGCACAACAAGTCAGCCTTATCGATTCCAGTTTTACTACCTGCCCCAGTAACGACCCGGCATGGCAATTAACTGCTGAGCGTATTGAAGTCAACGAACAAAGTGATTTTGGCAAGGCCTGGGGAGCAAAACTTGAATTGTTTGATGTGCCGGTTTTTTACTTACCTTATTTTACCTTTCCGGCAAACGATAAGCGCAAATCGGGACTGCTTTTTCCAACCATCGATTCATCCTCCAATAATGGACTGGAAATCGAAACCCCGTATTATCTTAATATCGCACCGAATATGGACGCGACCGTCGCGCCGGTATGGATGAGCGAACGGGGCCTGATGCTAAAAGGTCAGTATCGTTACGTGTTTAGCCAAAGCAGCGGTCAGATTAATCTGGAGTACCTGCCGAGCGATGACACCCTTGCCGATGGTGACAACCGCTACTTGTGGCACGTCAGTCATAATGCTCAATTTTCCGAACACTGGAATGCATTTATTGACGCAACCCACATTAGTGATGACAACTATTTAAACGACTTTGGCAGTGACTTTGCCGGTCGCGCGGACACCCATTTGTACCGCGTCGCACAGCTGGACTATAACAACCAAAACTGGCACCTGCGCCTGCGTACCGAAGATTATGAGATATTGGGCCAATACCGCAGCCCTTATCGCACCTTACCGCAGTTAAGCGTTAATTTTCAGCAGCCCTCAGGCACGGGTCTTAACTGGGGCTGGTATAACGAGTTAACTTACTTTCAGAATCAACAACAAAACAGTCGCTACGCCACGCGACTGCACTCGGCTCCGTCGGTATCCTATAACATTGAGCAACCCGCATACGATGCCGATGCAGAGCTCAACTATCTGGTCACCCATTATCGCCAGCAAAGCGACTTGCCATTACTGGAAGACCGGGTAACCCGGGTGTTGCCAAGAGCCCGGGTAAGAGGCAGGCTGCACCTGGAGCGTTATTTTGATAGTGGCGGTCGTTCCTTGCGGCAAACTTTAGAGCCGCAAGTGCAGTTCCTTTATGTACCCTACGAAAACCAGCAGAACATCGGTATTTACGACACCTCGCTGATGCAAGACGATTACCATGGCTTGTTTCGTGCTCAGCGATTTTCCGGTCTGGACCGCATAGCCGAAGCCAACCAGGTTACTTACGGCGCCAGCAGCAGCATTTTCGACCAGAAAGAGCGTGAGCTGCTCCGCATTAATTTAGGACAAATTTACTATTTCGATGACAGCCGCACGCAGTTACTCAACGCGCAGTCGCAAGTTACTTCCAGTAATTCTGAATGGGTGGCTGATGTAAACTGGTCAATTAATGCAAACTGGAGCCTGCGCAGCGCAATACAATACGACACGGAACTAAACCGTACCCGAAAGAGTCAGACCGCATTGGAATATCGGCTCAATAAACGTAAGCTGGTGCAGTTAAATCACCGTAAAGCGACCAATATTTTTAACAATGACATCGAGCAAGTGGGATCACAGGCCGTCTGGGAACTGAATAAGCAATGGCAGATTGCTGCCAATGTTTATTATGACCTGGCCAATGACCGCGTGAATGATGCGATTGTAGGGGTGCAGTACAGCAGTTGTTGCTGGGCGGTTCGGGTTTCGGCTTATCGCCGGATTAACCGCGACTTAGAAGCAGAATTGGCCGGCAGCCCCATTAATCAGAATCTGTCAGCCGCGGAATTTGACAACGGTGTTAGTCTGCAGTTTATTATCAGCGGTCTGGGCACCGACAACAGCAGTTTAATCGAGATGCTCGAGAAGAGCATATACGGCTATCGCCGACCTTTTTATCTTAGTAACTAGTGGTAGGTATAATGAAACATTTTGCGACTCTTTTCTTTGCGGTAACGGTGCTGGCAATGTCTGGCTTAACCGCGACGTTCGCAAACGCTCAGCAGACCATTGACCGGGTAGCGGTCATCGTCGATGAAGGCGTTATCCTGCAAAGCCAAATCGATCAGATGATCAAGCAAATCAAAAATAGTGAGAATTTTGACCGCAGTAACGCACCTTCGCAACGGGTCCTTGAAACGCAGGTAACCGAGCGCTTGGTGCTTCAGGAACTGCAGTTACAGATGGCCGAACGAATGGGTGTCGAAGTTGGTGAGTCGCAACTTGAGCAGGCCATCGAACGGGTTGCCAGTGAACAAAATATGACGACCTCTGAATTGCGCCAGCAAATTACTCAGTCAGGCAGAGACTGGGCCGCCTTCCGGGAACAAATTAAAAACGAGATTATTACTTCTCAGGTAGAGCGGGCCGCGGTTCAGCGCCGCGTAACCATTACGCCACAAGAAGTGAATAATCTGGTCGAGCTGATTGAAAATAATGACCAGACACAGACCGAGTACCGGTTAAGTCAAATCTTAATCGCCAGTGCATCGGACGCTTCTCAGCAAGAGCAGGAGCTTGCCAAAAAGCGCGCCGAAGCGGTCCAGCAATTATTGGATGAGGGACAGGAGTTCTCTGATCTTGCCATTCGTTCGTCTTCCGGCAATAACGCTCTGGACGGTGGTGACCTGGGCTGGATGACCGAAAACACCATGCCAACGTTGTTTGCTGATGTGGTCAAAGGTAAAGCGGTTGGCGAAGTCGTCGGCCCGATCCGCAGCGGTGTTGGTTTCCATATTTTAAAAGTTACAGACAAACGGGGCGAACAACGCGTCGAAGTACAAGAGGTCAAGGCGCAGCATATCTTAATAAAACCTTCCGTTATTTTATCTGACCGCCGTGCTGAAAAGATGCTGACGGAATTTCGCCAGCAAATACAAAGCGGTGAGAAAAGTTTTGACGAGCTTGCTCGCGAACATTCAGCTGACCCCGGCTCCGCCTCGCGTGGCGGCGATTTAGGCTGGGCTCGGCCGGACAAATACGCGCCGGAGTTTAAGCAAACAGTGCAAACCATTGAACAAGACATTGTCAGCGAACCCTTTAAGACCCAGTTTGGCTGGCACATTGTTGAGGTGACCGATCGCCGGACCCTGGACGCCACTCAGGAAAGCAAACAGGAACGCGCTTACCAAATGCTGTTTTCACGTAAATTCAGAGAAGAACTGGATAATTGGCAGCAAGAAATACGTGACCGCGCTTATGTCCGTAAAGTCGTGAATTAACATGACCGTTAATCAATTACCGCTGCTGGCATTTACGCCCGGAGAGCCAGCGGGTATCGGCCCCGATCTTGCCGTTATGATGGCTCAGCAGCAGTGGCCGGCCATTCTGGTAATTTGCGCAGATGCAGACTTAATCAAAAAAAGGGCCGAGCAGCTCGGCCTGGATATAACGATTCAACGTTACACCGGTCAGAGACCAACAGCTGCGCTGCCCAAAGGTGTGTTGTTGGTTGAACACATAGCGCTGAATAAACCCGCTACGGCAGGTCAGCTTGATGCGAGAAATGGCCATTACGTGGTTGATACGCTGATCCGCGCTTCGCGCGGTAACCTGAGCGGTGAGTTTGACGCGGTAGTCACTGGGCCCGTTCATAAAGGCATTATCAATGACGCCGGCATTGCTTTTTCCGGGCACACAGAGTTTTTTGCCAGTCAGGCGAATCGTAATGATGTCGTTATGATGCTGGCAACAGAAGGTTTACGCGTTGCGTTAGTAACGACTCACATACCTCTGGCCTATGTTAATCGAGCTATAACGCCTGAGCGCCTGACTAAGATCCTAACCATACTGCATACCGATTTGATTAAAAAGTTTGGTCTAACAAATCCCAACATATTAGTCTGCGGTTTAAACCCTCATGCCGGTGAAAATGGTCACCTGGGACGCGAAGAAATCGACGTCATCGAACCGGTATTGGCTGAGCTTAGAGAGCAGGGGCTCAATCTGGAGGGACCTTTACCAGCCGATACAGTATTTCAGCCAAAGTACCTGGATAACGCCGCCGCTGTGGTCGCCATGTATCATGACCAGGGCTTGCCGGTATTAAAATACAAAGGGTTTGGTAATGCCGTTAACATCACCCTGGGCTTGCCGTTTATACGCACCTCAGTTGACCATGGCACGGCCCTTGATATGGCCGGCTCTGGAAACATTAATCCCGGCAGTTGTCGACTGGCGATTAACACAGCCATCGAAATGGTAAGAGCATCGCACAATGAGTAAAACCCACCTTGGCCACCGCGCCAGAAAACGATTTGGTCAGAACTTTTTACATGACCAACAAATCATCGACAACATTGTGAGCCTGATCGATCCGCAGCCGGGACAAAATTTGTTAGAAATTGGCCCCGGCCTAGCCGCATTAACGGAGCCGGTTGCCGAACAAGCTGGATTTCTGCGCGTTATTGAAATCGACCGTGACCTGGCCGACCGGCTTGAATCGCATCCGTTTTTAGGACCGCAACTGGAAGTGATCCGTGGCGACGCCATGCTAATTGACTTACAACAGTTTGCTAACGCCAACGAGCCGTTGAGAGTGTTTGGCAACTTGCCTTATAACATCTCTACGCCATTAATCTTTCACCTGTTACAATTCAGCAGCGCCATTCAGGACATGCACTTTATGTTGCAAAAAGAAGTGGTCAACAGGCTTGCGGCTGAACCCGGCTCAAAAACTTACGGCCGTATCAGTGTGGTTGTACAACAGGCCTGTCGGGTAAGTTCTGTGTTACCGGTGCCGGCAAGCGCTTTTAATCCGCCACCCAAAGTTGAGTCTGCGGTCGTTCGTCTTGAGCCTTATCAAAACAGCCCGACACCGGTTAAAGATAAAAGACAGTTGCACCAGTTATGCCGGCAATCCTTTAACCAACGGCGCAAAACGATCCGCAACAACCTGAAAGGTTTAATTGACGAAAACCAGTTACAGCACCTGGACATTGACCCCGGCGCTCGACCCGAGACTTTATCTGTGGCAGATTACTGCAGAATGGCGGACTGGCTTACCGAACAGGGCGTAAAAATCGATGAATGATGAAGCAATTAAAATCAACGTTCAGACTCAGTATTTGCAAGCACAATCATTTCCCGATAAGCAGCACTATGTGTTTTCCTATACCATAACGCTGAACAACCAGTCGCAACAGAACGTGCAGTTACTCAGCCGCGAGTGGCACATTGTTGATGCCGATAATAAAGTCACCCGGGTTGCTGGCGAGGGCGTTGTCGGACAAAAGCCATTAATCAAAGCCAATCAGTCGTTCAGTTACACCAGCGGCACCGTGTTAGCTACTCCCATCGGTACCATGCAGGGTCATTATTTGATGGTCGACACTAACGGCGAGCACTTTACCTGTAATATTCCGTCTTTTCGTCTTGCTATCCCGAATATCATTCATTAATCATGAGTTTTTACGTTGTTGGCGATATCCACGGCTGCTACAAAGAACTCATGCAGCTACTCGACCAAGTTGGCTTTAGCTATCAACACGATACCCTGTGGTGCGTTGGCGATATTGTTGCGCGCGGCCCCGATTCGCTGGCTGCCTTAAAGTTTTTTGCTGAGGCACCGGCCGATTCAGTGCATACCGTACTTGGCAATCATGACTTAAATCTGCTAGGCATTTTGTCAGGGCAACGCAAAGCCAACTCAAAAGACCGTCTTGACGCCGTGTTAGGCAGCCCTCGCCGGCTTGACTGGCTGGATTGGCTGCGCCATCAGCCGCTGTTCCACTTTGCCTCACAACAGCAACTGGCCGTTACTCATGCCGGTTTCTACCCGTGGTGGTCGTTAGATCAGGCACGCGAGGCAGCCAACGAAGTCGAGAGCGCATTACAAGCAGACCATTTCACGCTGTTTCTCGAACACATGTTTGGTAATAATCCCAGTCAATGGTCCTCAAGTTTACAAGGTTACGACCGATATCGGTTTATCGTTAACGCGTTTACCCGAATGCGCTTTTGTTACTCTGATGGACGCCTTGATTTTAGCGAAAAGGCTCACCCTGAACAGCGCAATGACACGCAATTGGAGCCTTGGTATCAATTCTACCAACAACCGTTCCAAACGGTATTCGGTCATTGGGCTGCTTTGATGGGCGAAACTGCCAATAATCAGGTAATCGGTCTTGATACTGGCTGTGTTTGGGGTAATTTTATGACATTATGGGACCAAGAGCGTGATATTTATTACCAACAGTCTGCAGTATCATAGTAGAGTTAATGCTGTATTAAGGGGTTTTTCATGAAATTAACAGTAGCAATGCGGGTCATTGGTGGCTTTGCGGTCATCTCAGTGCTGTTGTTAGTCATCAGCTTAAGTTCAATTTTTAATATTAACAGCATCGGCTCTACCATCGATCGCCTTAACGATAAGGCGGTACCAGCCCTTGAAGGTGTTTCAGCGGTTCAGGTTGATGTATTGCAACTGCGTGCCCTGCTAACCGAAACGTTTTACGATAATACGCTGGATCAGGTAGAGACCCACCGTAAGGGTTTTGAGCAAACCAGCACAGGTTTTCAAAATTCCTTAGCGAGTGTACGTGAGCTCATTCGCGGTGAAGGCTACGATGATGTCATTCAGCAACTTGAACAAAGCTCAGCGACTTACATCGCATTAATTGAAGACCTTTTTGCACAGCAACGCTCTTACCTGGAGCTGGGCAATAAGGCCGCACGGCAACTTGACGAGCTGGCATTTACCCTTGATGACTCGGCGATATTGTTGCTCGATGCCTCAGACATGACGGCTAATGCTGAGGTAGCTGCCCTTGCCGGTACCATTGAAAAATCCATCGGCTCCTTGATTACTTTACTGTACGACTTAAGTAATGCCAATGATATCGATACCGCTAAAGTGATTCGTAGCGAAATCGATATTAATATTGATGCGCTGGTGCCAAGAATGGATGAACTGCAACAAATAGTGGGCAGTGATGTCGAAGGTTTGGTTACCGATGCCATCGATATGGTACGTCAGACATCCAGTCAATTGCAGGGCCCGGGCTCTTACCCTAATAACATAGTAGATCAGAAGCAGACTCGTATTGATGCTGCTAATACACTGCAACAGTCAGCACAACAGCTGGATGGTTTGCTCGCCTTGACCTCGGAGTTGCAACAAGGCGTCAAGACAATCGCCGGTGAGACTCGCTCATCCGTTGCAACGTCAATTACCAGCTCCAGTGTGATTAATATCGTCATTACGCTGGTGTCTATTGCGCTGGCGATATTTATCTCTTGGTATACCGTGCGCAGCATCAGTATTCCGCTTGGCAAAGTAAACCACATGCTTAACATTATGGCTGATGGTAACTTAACAGAGCGCGTCGACTATTCAGCAGAAGATGAGTTTGGAACACTGGCCAACAACACCAACAAGCTGACCGGTAACCTGCGCAACTTAGTTGAGAGTATTGCCAATCGTTCAACCCAGCTCGCGACGGCTGCCGAAGAGAGTTCCAGTGTATCCGACGAAACAACACGCTCGATAGATGAGCAGCGTAACCAAATTGAACAGGTCGCTACAGCAACTCAGGAAATGAACAGTACCGCCAGCGAAATGGCCGACGGGGCCGATCAGGCATTGAAAGAAATTCAGCACTCGGATGATGAGGCTGCCCGAGTCCGCAATATTTCTGAACAAAACCGAAATACCATCGATGGACTGGCGCGTGAAATACAGGGTGCTTCGGAAGTTATTAACCAACTTTCCGAGAACAGTAAAAATATCGGCGGCATTCTTGATGTGATCCGCGGCATTGCCGATCAGACCAACTTGTTGGCGCTGAATGCGGCCATCGAGGCGGCACGGGCCGGCGAGCAGGGGCGTGGATTCGCGGTGGTTGCCGACGAAGTTCGCACCTTAGCCAGCCGAACTCAGGAATCAACCGAAGAAATTCAGCACATGATTGAGAGCTTGCAGTCAGACTCCGAGCGTGCGGTCGATGTCATGAATCGTGGTCGGCAACAAGCAGAGAAAAGTGTTCAACAAACCGATGAGGCTGCGGAAGCCCTGCAGTCAATTACCGATGCTGTGCATCAGGCTTCCGACAGCAGCAACCATATTGCTACTGCAGCGCAAGAGCAAAGCAGGACCACCCACGACATCAGCGAGCGCCTGGAAGCGATTGTTTCTATTGCCGAGCAAACAGCGTCCGGTTCTAAACAAACAGCGCAGGCCTCTACCGAGGTGGCTAAACTGGCTGACGAACTGCAAGGCTCTATTCGCAGCTTTAAGCTTTAACGAACGCTAAGTAAAAAAGCACAGCCGGCTTCCGCCGGCTGTGCTTTTTTTATTGCGCTTTTTTATTTTAGCTTTAGTTAAAGGTGATGCGGGCAAAGCGGCGCTTACCCACTTGGTATACACCTGAATCTGCGCTGGTACAGTGCATTTTATTATCCGTTAGTTTTTCTCCGTCCCGTTTTACCGCTGACTGTTTTATCATGCGCATGGCATCGGACGTCGAGTTAACTAAGCCGGTTTCCTTTAACACATTGGCAATCGGCATGCCCTCTTCACCCGCTGACAATTGGTACTCCGGCATGTCGTCAGGGATAGCATTCTTCTGGAAGCGCTGAACAAAGTCCTGCTCCGCCTTATCAGCGTCTGCTGCCGAATGAAACCGGGCAATAATTTCTTTCGCCAATAACACTTTAATATCACGCGGATTTTTGCCCTCTGCCACCTGTGTTTTATATTCAGCGATTTCGCTTAACGGCCGGAAGCTGAGCAACTCAAAATAACGCCACATCAGCTCATCCGAAATCGACATAACCTTGCCGAACATGTCATTCGCAGGCTCCGTTATGCCAATGTAATTATTTAATGACTTAGACATTTTTTGAGCGCCATCCAGGCCTTCCAGTAATGGTACCATCAAGACGGTCTGCGGCCGCTGCCCTTCTTCTTTTTGCAGCTCTCTTCCCATCAGTAGATTAAAACGCTGATCGGTACCGCCCAGCTCGACATCTGCCTTTAGCTCGACAGAGTCCCAGCCCTGCACCAAAGGGTAGAGGAATTCGTGTATGGCTATAGCCTGGTTACTTTTGTAACGCTTTTTAAAGTCATCTCGCTCAAGCATACGAGCAACGGTTTGTCGGGCCGCCAGCTTAATCATGCCAGCGGCACCCATTTTATTCATCCACTCGGAATTGAACCGGATCTCCGTTTTTGTCGGATCCAGAATTTTGAACACCTGCTCTTTATATGTTTCTGCGTTGGCAAGTACCTGTTCCTCGGTTAATGGTTGCCGAGTTGCGTTTTTACCCGTTGGGTCACCAATCATACCGGTGAAATCACCAATCAAAAAAACCACTTTATGCCCATAATCCTGAAACAGACGCAGTTTATTGATTAACACAGTATGACCTAAATGCAGATCGGGAGCGGTTGGATCAAAGCCAGCTTTTATTACCAACGGTTTATCCTGCGCTAATTTCTCCGCTAATTCACTCTCGATCAGTACTTCTTCAGCCCCGCGAGTTATCTCGGCGAGCGCTGTTTTTACCTGAACTGTCATTTAGTCAATCTCCCGCGCCTTGGTATAAAAATTGTAAAGATAGTAGTTTACGCCATAATACGGGTGGTTTTAAGCACCTGAAAACTGGTATTCTCAAATATTTCGTATTATCCTCGACAAATACATGGGGGATAACCGAATTACATAACAAAACGCTTCCTATGTCCTTTTAATAACAGAGCTAAAGTGCGCTATCTATGAAACCAACAGTCGTTATTCGTTTAAAGCAGTTATTCAATGACCTGCCTCGTTTTCATCGCGTTCTGATCAGTGCGGTCAGCGCTACTCTGTTGCTGTTACTCGTCATTCCATCAGAGCCTGCTACGGCCTCTAAAAACTCAAAAGCTCCTGAGCAATTGATGCCGGGCAAGCGGTATCAATTAGAGCTGGCTGTAGAGACACCGCAATCCGGCGACGAGTCAGTTACCAATAATTTTAGCTGGCAAAGTTATCAAATTAAACGAGGCGATAATTTAGCCAAAATTTTTGACAAACTCGGTTTTACAGCACAACAACTCTATCGCGTAACGACCTCGGGCAAAGAAGCCAAGTTGCTGAAAAAAGTTCACCCGGGCGACATTTTGCGGGTGGCAACCGACACGAGTGGCCAATTGGTTCAGTTAGTCCATGAGATTAACGATGTCGAAACCTTGATGATCACACGCCAGCAAGAACGTTTTATTGCCGAAGTCGAAACTCGAGAAATTGAGACACGAACTGAATTTACCCACGCTGTCATCGATTCAAGTTTCTGGAATGCAGGCCTCAGCGCCGGCATAACCGACAATCAAATCATGCGCGTCGCTGACATTTTCGGCTGGGACATCGACTTTGCATTGGATATCCGTAAAGGTGATGAATTCAGTGTGTTATATGAAACACAATATGTTGACGGTGAGTTTGTCGGTTACGGCAAAATACTGGCAGCCGAGTTTATTAATCGCGATGAAACCTTTCAGGCTATTCTGCATGACAACGGCAGCTATTACACACCTAATGGCCGAGCCATGCGCAAAACCTTCTTGCGCTCACCGGTTAAATTCACCTACGTGAGCTCTAACTTTAACCCCAACCGACTGCACCCGGTAACCGGACGTGTACGCCCCCATAACGGCACCGATTATGCTGCAGCTACGGGTACTCCAGTAATGTCTGCCGGTGACGGTAAAGTCCTTAAGGCCAGTTACAGTCGCCTCAACGGAAACTATGTTTTTATTCAACACGGTGAAAGCTACGTGACCAAGTATTTGCATTTGAGCCGCAAGCATGTGCGCACCGGCGATCGTGTCAAACAAGGTGAGTTAATCGGACGCGTTGGTGCGACCGGTCGAGTAACCGGCGCACACTTGCACTATGAATTTTTAGTTAACGGTGCACACCGTAATCCACGCACGGTCGAGCTGCCCAAGTCAAAATCATTATCTGAATCTGAATTACCGGCTTTTCGTCAGCACGCGGATCAATTGGTAGCCGTTCTTCAGGATAACAAGCGTATCTTCCTGGCAATGCGTTAGTCATGCAACGCTTTATCGGCGTCATGTCAGGCACCAGCGTCGATGCTGTCGACGCGGTGCTGTGTCAGATAAGCCCCCGGGGCGAACTTGAATTTGAGGCGTTTTACAGCACCGCTATCCCGCCGCAGCTTAAAAAACGTCTTCATCAGGCAATGACTGACAAGCCACTGCCGTTAACCGAATACAAGCAACTAGAAGCCGATTATTCTCAGCAGGTCGCCGACACCATTAACGCGTTGATGCAGCAGCAGCCGCTCAGTCCAACCGATATTACTGCCGCTGGCTGTCACGGCCAGACATTGTGGCACTTTCCGCCCAGCCAGGCCAAAACACAGGCTGCATTCTCTTTACAGCTTTTAAATGCCGCCCAAGTCAGTATGCAAACAGGCATTAGTGTGATCAGTGACTTTCGTCAAAAAGACATTGCCGCGGGCGGTGAAGGCGCCCCGTTAGTACCGGCTTTTCACTTCCATGCGTTAAAAGCCAAAAGTGGTGCTAACAAAGTTGTCTTGAACCTTGGTGGCATTGCTAACATTACGCTGTTAACCGATCAGCCCGAAGATTTATTGGGCTTTGACACAGGGCCCGCTAATACGTTGCTTGATGGTTGGTATCGTCGCCATGATACGGCAGGCGATTATGATAAAGATGGCCGGATGGCTGCCAGCGGTGAGATTGATCAGCAACTGCTTGAGCGACTGCTTGCCGAGCCCTATTTTGCCCAACCAGCACCTAAAAGTACCGGACGAGAGCTGTTTAACCTGTCATGGCTTGAGCGCCACTTAACGGGCAATGAGCGCCCTCAAGATGTGATGGCTACCCTGTTAGAACTGACCGCTGTTAGCGCTGTTGCCGCTATTCGTTCATTAACAGCGACCGTTGATGAGGTTATTGCCTGTGGTGGTGGTGTCAATAACGCGGCCCTGATGTCAGCACTTCGGCGACAGCTGCAACAACAGCTCGGCCAATCCACCCCGTTACGCACTACCAAAGACTATGGCATCGACCCTCAGCGGATCGAGGCAATGGCGTTTGCCTGGTTTGCCTGGTGTTACGAACATAAAAAACCGGCCAACTTGCCCGCCGTCACAGGCGCCAGTTGCCCGGTTATTCTAGGTGCTAAAGTCTATGCTCATTAACCCGTTAAGGGTTTAAAGCAGCAAAGGCGTCACGCGTCAGATTTTCGTTATCACCGTTTTCCCGAACCACGATGCTATCCTCGATGCGAACACCGCCATAAGGTCGCAATTCGTCCACTTTATCCCAGTGAATATCGGTACTGCCGGCAAAGTCTTCCAGCAGTTGGTCGACAACATAAAGCCCGGGCTCAATGGTAAAGACTTGACCTACTTGGATCTCCCGCAGTAAGCGCAAAAACGGATGGCGCTGACTGCGCTGGTAGCTCTCGCCATGCGCATTTTTCAGGAAACCACCGACATCATGCACTTGCAGACCAATAAAGTGGCCCAGCCCGTGCGGCATAAAGGCACTGGTAATTCCCTTTTTATAAGCGCTATCTGCGTCAATCGAGATAAAACCAAATTGCTCCAGAATACGACCAATTTTCAGGTGCATGGAAACATGCAGGTCATAGTAATTAACGCCCGGCTTAATTTCTGTCAGCAGCTCTTGCTGTGCCGTATCGAGCGCCTCAACCAGATCAGCATAAAAGCCAGGCTGCTTAGCATAGCTGCGTGTAATGTCAGCACAATAGCCTTTAAAAACTGCGCCAGCATCAATCAGGAAAGAACGCATTTCTGCTGCTGGCTCGGTGTCGTAAACGTCGTAGTGCAAGATAGCTGAATGTTCGTTAACGGCAACAATACTGTTATACGGCACTTCGCTTTCACGAAAATCCATAGCGGCTAAATAATCACTGTGGATGGCTAACTCACTTTTACCAGCAAAGAACGCGTGTTTCGCGGCCAAATGCGCTTTTGCTGCAAGCTGATTCGCCTGACGCAGATTGTCGATTTCCCATTCGGTTTTAATGGCTCGCTGAAAATGCAGATAATCAAGTAATTCTTGCGGGTTACGTGCTTTCACATTCCAGTCGCTGACCGGTTGAGCAAAATCTTCGCCAATAAAAGCCGTTGCCGCTAAATCATCGCCTAAATCGTCAGTAAGCTGGGTCAGATCATCAATCACTTTAAGATCGACCTGTTGCTGCCAGTCTTCTTCAGGGATCTGGGCTTGTGAGTGCCAAAAATCACGCGCCTGAAATAAATAAACGGTGGGTTTACCTGAGCCTTTGCGATAAAACACTGCACTCTTCGGGCTATTAAGCACCGGAACCCAGTATTTGAACAACGGATTAACTTTATACGGCGCAGGATTATCATCTAAGAACGCAACCCGCGGTTGACCCGCATAGATTAATGCAGACTCAAAACCGGTGTCTTGCAGCGCCTGGTCAAAACGCTCTGTTACGGTTTGCAGGTGTTTCGCGAATAAGCTCATGCAGTACCCTCAAGCTAAAAAAAAGTACCTGCATTCTATACGATCTAGCGACTCAGATCAGTACTCACTCAGTTAAATAGAGAAACTGGAGCCGCAGCCACAAGTTGTTGTTGCGTTCGGGTTATCGACGAAAAAACGTGACCCCTGCAAGCCTTCCTCGTAATTAACCACGCCACCAACCAGATATTGCAGACTCATCGGATCGATAACCAGGGTAACTCCGTCTTTCGGCACTTCCATGTCACCGGGGTTAACTTTTTCATCAAAGGTAAAGCCGTACTGAAAGCCGGAACAGCCACCGCCAGTCACATAAACACGCAATTTTAACTGCGAATTTTCCTCTTCCTCAATCAGTTTTTTTACCTGTTTAGCCGCTTGCTCAGTAAATTCAATGGGCATTGCTTGTTGCACAGTCGCCGTCATTTATTACAACCTTGTTATCACTTGCAATTGATAGAAGTGAGATTTTCTCGTACTTGACTATTTTGGTCAAGTATTGTTCCTAATGTCTTTATTCACTGGTATGTTAAACTCTGTACGCTGATAGCATGACCCGATAGCTGGCCTCAGGATGCTACCGAATGACCCATACTCAGTTATTAAAAAAGAGTTTACGTAAACAACTCGCGGCACCCACAACAACCCTGGCAATTTGCTTATTAGGGTCACTCGGTGGTATTGCCGCTGCCTTAGTGATTGTTTTTTTTCGGCTTGCCATAGAGCAAGGCGCTTACATCGTCGGTAATGTCAGCCACTGGCAACAGCCGTTACCTACTTTTTCGCGGTTTCTGATACCCATCATAGCCGTGGTGCTGATCTTTGCATTATTCAGTTTAGCCCGCTCGCAGCGTGTCCGTATGGGGCTTCCGTACGTTATTCACCGCATGAAAAAAGAGTATGGCATGTTGCCCTGGCGCAGTACCATGAATCAGTTTTTTGGGGGAATTATAGCCCTGGTTGCTGGCTTCAGTGTGGGTCGCGAAGGTCCGGCAGTGCATTTGGGCGCGGCGGCCAGTACCTTAGTCGGCTATCATGTCGAAACCCCCAAAAACGCAATTCGCACCCTGGCTGCATGCGGTATTGCAGCAGCAATAGCGGCCTCGTTTAACACGCCGATAGCAGCCATGGTATTGGTGATGGAAGTCGTTCTTCGCGAATACAAAGTGCACATTTTTATCCCAGTGATGTTATCGGCCGTAGCCGGATCATTGATCACTGAGCAGATTTTTGGTTTAGCGCCAGAACTGGCCATGTTACGGGCAACCGACTTGCCCAACACACAATTAGCCTGGGTCGTGCTGCTGGGGGTTGTCCTTGGTTTTAGCGGCGTTATATTCAAACGTCTGATGATGGATGTCATGGACACCGTTCAAGACGTCACGTTAGTCACTCGATTGTTGTTTGCAGGTCTTATTACTGCTTTTTTAGCAGTCATTATTCCAACCAGTATGGGCCCGGGGCTGACCGCTATTCAACAAGTGCTGCAACACCAGGATCAGTTATCGATTTTATTCACCCTGCTGTTCGCTAAACTGATTGCCAGTGCCATTGCCTTGGGCATGGGGGTGCCAGGGGGGCTGATCGGTGCAGTATTTGGTATTGGTGCCGTTGTTGCGGCCTTGTTTACAGGCGTGGTCAACCAATTGCCGCTCGATCAACTGCTTGAATTTGATACCTTCATACTACTCGGTATGGCGGGTATCCTCGCCGCCAGCATTCACGCACCAATGGCCTCATTGTTAGCGATTGTTGAACTGTCCCGCAGTGTCGAAATTATCATTCCGGCGATGCTGGTTATTGTGCCTGCGTATCTTATTTCATCGCAGCTGTTTCGCTCTAAATCCATTTTTATTACTCAGCTTGAATTGCAGGGCCTGGCTTATCAAATTGCTCCCGTCGCGGTTGCATTGCAAAAAACCGGTGTTGAACACGTGATGGAAACCGAGTTCAAACTGTTGCTCGAACCGACCCAGAACGAGTTACTGGATGTCCTTGAAAACTCTTCGAATCAGACTGTTGTTGTAATGAATGTCGACGAGGATAATCAGCCGAGCTACCGCCTGGTCAGTTACGATATTGGCGCCGGCGATAGTCCGTCATTAAGTTATATGCCTATCAACGGCCTTAAAGTCACTTCGACTCTGGCCGAAGTGTGGGACGAACTGAGTGGCGCACGGCGTGGTGCAGTCTACATATTTGAACAAAAGCAAAGCGAGCCCTGTGGCGTCGTTACCTGGGAAATCGTGCGGCGTGCATTGCAACGCGAATTATCTTAAACCGAAAAAATAAAGGGAGAAACAATGGGCTGGATTTTGTGGGTCAAAGCATTTCATGTCATTTTTATGGTTGCCTGGTTTGCCGGTATTTTTTACCTGCCCCGATTATTTGTTTACCACGCAATGAATGAGCATTCTGCTGTCCATGAGCAATTTAAAGTGATGGAGCGCAAATTGCTGTTGTTTGTCACGCCGTTTGCAATTTTGACCCTGGTGTTTGGCCTGCTACTTATTTTTGCTTATGGCAGCGGCTGGTTTGCCGCCAGTGGCTGGATGCATACTAAGTTGTTACTGGTGGCACTTTTATACGTCTATCACGGCTACTGTTTCAAAGTACTGGCCGACTTTAAAAACAATCGTAACAAGCGCAGTCACCGCTTTTATCGGATCTTTAATGAAGTGCCTGTGTTAATTTTATTTGCGGTTGTCATACTCGCGGTGGTGAAGCCCTACTAGATTCTTTTTGGCGGTGAAATTTGCTATAATGAGCGGCTAGTGACTTTCGGCACAAAAGGCGCAGCAGACGATGAATTTCACCGGTTCCAACATTCTCTCCGTCAACCAGTTTGACCGCGATAGTATTGATTACATCTTTTCAGTTGCTGACCAAATGCAACCCTACGCACGCCGGAAAAAACGAACCAAGGTGCTTGAGGGCGCTATTCTCGGTAATCTGTTTTTTGAACCCTCAACACGAACCCGGGTCAGTTTTGGCACCGCTTTTAATTTACTCGGTGGAGAGGTTCGTGAGACCACGGGGATGGAAAGCTCAGCCATTGCCAAGGGCGAGTCACTGTATGATACCGCCCGGGTGTTAAGCAGCTACAGTGATGTTATCGCTATGCGCCATCCAAAAGCCGGTTCGGTGGCTGAATTTTCCAAAGGCAGCCGGGTTCCGGTTATTAATGGTGGCGATGGCGCTAACGAGCATCCGACCCAGGCATTGCTTGATTTATACACCATTGAAAAAGAGTTGGCCTACCATGGCCAGGGCATCGATAACATGCACATTTGCATGATCGGTGATTTAAAATATGGTCGTACCGTGCATTCGTTATCAAAGTTGCTGTCGATGTATAAAAATGTCCATTTCACCCTGATATCGCCTCGCGAACTGTCAATGCCTGCCGGTGTACTGGATACTCTCGACAATGCGGGGCACCGCTATCACGTCACCGAGAAAGTCGACGGCATTGTCGATGCCGATATTGTTTATCAGACACGCATCCAGCAAGAGCGTTTCGCTTCGCCAGAAGACGCTGATCAATATCGCGGTAAGTTTCGTTTAAATCAGGAAATTTATACCAAACACTACAAGCCTAACACCGTTATTATGCACCCCTTACCGCGTGACTCCCGGTCCGAGGCAAATGAACTGGATAACGACCTGAATCAAAATCCCAACCTGGCCATTTTTCGTCAGGCTGACAATGGTGTCTTGATCAGAATGGCTTTATTCGCACTGACACTCGGCGTGGTCGACCAAGTACATCAATATGAATGTCCGGTTAACTGGTACAGCGACAAAAGTCACATATCAACTTAAATTTTAAGGAATCTTAGTATGAGCCGTTCCGAAGAACTCTTTAAACAAGCGCAACTCAGTATTCCCGGTGGTGTTAACTCACCGGTACGGGCGTTTAATGGTGTGGGTGGCAGCCCAATCTTTATTGAACGCGCCGAAGGTGCCTATATGTTTGACGCCGACGGTAAACGCTACACCGACTATGTCGGTTCGTGGGGGCCTATGGTACTCGGCCACAATAACCCAGTAGTTCTGGAGGCAACTATCGCCGCAGCACAGCGGGGGTTAAGCTTTGGCACACCGACAGAAGTCGAAATTACCATGGCCGAAAAAATTAAATCCCTGGTACCGTCAATTGAAAAAGTGCGCATGGTAAATTCCGGCACGGAAGCCACTATGACAGCTATCCGGCTGGCCCGGGGCTACACCGGTCGTGATAAAATCCTAAAGTTTGAAGGTAACTACCACGGCCACGCTGATGCCTTGCTGGTTAAGGCCGGCTCGGGCGCGTTAACTCTCGGGGTTCCCAACTCACCTGGTATCCCGGAAGATTTTGCTAAGCATACTCTAACTGTTGATTACAATAACATTGATTCGGTCAAACAGATTTTTAGTGAAGTCGGTGACCAAATCGCCTGCATTATCGTTGAGCCGGTAGCCGGCAATATGAACTGTATCCCACCCGTGCCGGGATTTTTAGAGGGCCTTCGGGATATTTGCGATGACTATGGCTCATTACTTATTTTTGATGAGGTTATGAGCGGTTTCCGTGCTGCTCCCGGTGGCGCTCAACAACGTTATAATGTTAATCCGGATTTAACTACCTTAGGTAAAGTGATTGGCGGTGGCATGCCCGTCGGTGCCTTTGGCGGTAACAAAGATGTGATGGATTACATTGCTCCAACGGGCCCCGTTTATCAGGCCGGTACCTTATCGGGTAACCCAGTCGCCATGTCAGCCGGTTTAGCAGCACTGACACAGCTAACCACGCCGGGGCTTTATGAACAGCTTTATGCGCGGGTTGATCAATTGCTGGACGGCATGCAGGCCTTAGCCGACAAAGCCGGAATTCCGTTCACCACCAACCGGGCCGGATCCATGTTTGGTTTCTTCTTTACAGACGAAAAGAAAGTAACCAGCTTTCAACAGGCCACTCAGTGTAATATGGATCATTTCCGTCGTTTTTATCATTCCATGCTGGAGCAAGGAGTCTATCTAGCGCCTTCGGCCTTTGAGGGTGGCTTTATGTCTGCCGCCCACACCGAACAGGATATCAACGAAACTCTGGCAGCCGCTGAACATGCGTTTGCCGCGTTAAAGGATTCCTAGGTTCAACTAATAACCACCAAATAATCGTTCTAACCAACTTTTCTGCTCGATTTCGGCATCGCAATTGATGTCGTCATCGAGCGGCAACGGCGGAGCAGGCAGACTGACCGCCTGGTCACAATGAGCCGGGATGCGGCTGCCTTTCTTACGGTGAAAACTTTGCTGACGTATATTGCCCATTGGCTGCAACGACATTGACTGCGGTGGATGCTGACGATAGATTTCGCGGGTCACCGCTAAAGCACCACTGCTGCCGGTTAAGCCGGTCGGTTGATTGTCATCACGTCCCAGCCAGGTGGTTATTACATTGTCGCCATCGATGGTGACAAACCAGCTGTCTTTATAGTCGTTAGTCGTACCCGTTTTGGCTGCTACCGTCGCGCCATTAAGAACCGGCTGAAGCGCACTGGCGGTACCTTCCTGCACCACTCCCGCCATGCCATAGCGGGTCATATAGCTAACCTCAGGCGAATAAACTTGCTGACGTTGATCAAAGTCGGCTTGATAAACCGTCATGCCTTGATGGGTGGTAATACTGGTAATTGCCCGCAACGGTTGATAATTACCGTCATTAGCGAGTGTGGCATAAATACGATTAACAGCGAAAGGCGACAATTCAACCGCGCCAAGCGTCAGCGAGGGGTAGGCCTTCATGGGCGTAGTCACGCCCATAGAGCGTAAGTCGTCAACCAGTTTGTCGGTACCCACCCGTAAGCCAATCCGCACTGCCGGAATATTACGCGACTTAACCAGCGCCTCGTAAATCAACATCTCACCCAGATACTTTTTGTCGTAATTTTCAGGTTGCCATCTTTGTCCCTGCTGATTTTTTAAGGTTACTGGCTCATCGACCACCCGACTGCCCAGGTGCATCTTATCTGACAGGGTCATCGCCGATGCGTAAATCACCGGTTTGATCAGCGACCCAATCGGTCTCAAAGCCAGCAAAGCGCGATTAAAACTTGCTCTTTGACTGGTTCTGGAACCGGCTAGAGCCCGTACGGTGCCATTTCGGTAATCGCTGATAACTACCGCCCCTTGTAACTTGTCAACCGGCCGCCCTGGCACCCCGGCACGCAATACTTTTTGCACGCTGGACTGCAATTCGACGTCCATTGCTGTATAGATTTTTAGGCCCACTTCGTGCCAGTTTGGCGGCAGTACTACGTTACCCAGTTCACGCCGCACCAAATCGATATAATGAGGATAAGCTTCTTCGACCAGTCGCGGGCTTTCCCGAACCACCAGCGGCGTTTCGACAGCTGCTAAATAGTTGCTTTTGGTGAGTAAATCCTGCTCATACATTAAACGCAATATCGTATCGCGGCGCCGCCGTGTGCGTTCGGGATGCTGACGCGGATCATAGTATGATGGGCCCTTGATCATTGCGACCAGCAGCGCAACCTGGCCAACGTTCAATTCTTGCACCTGACGTCCAAAATAGTACTGGCTTGCCAGACCTACGCCGTGAATTGCATGACTGCGATCCTGGCCAAAGTAAACCTCGTTCAAATAGGTTTCTAAGATGGTGTTTTTAGCAAATCGATAATCAATTACCAACGCCATCATGGCTTCGTGAAATTTACGCCAGAGCGTTTGTTGTCGTGACAGATACAGGTTTTTTACCAGCTGCTGGGTGAGTGTTGAGCCCCCCTGCACCGTCCGCCCGGCTTTTATGTTGGCAACCAGAGCCCGCATAACAGACCAGGGTGACACTCCGGAATGGTGATAAAAGTTACGGTCTTCAACCAGCAGTAAGGTCTCGATCAGCAGGTTAGGCACTTGCTCTAAGCCAACTAACAAGCGGTCTTCGTTATCCAGTGGATTGATGCGGCCAATAAGCTGCGGTTCAAGGCGTAATTCGCGCAGCGGCTGACCACTGGGCCAGGCCCGTATAGCCTGGATTTTGTCCGCCTTAAAAACCACCTCCGCACGCAGTGACATGGCTGGCCCGTCAGCAAATTCAAAGGGTCGGCGATGAATCATTACCCGCTGACCCGAATGAGAATAATAACCCGTTTCGGTTGTGTTACTGCTGTATTGGTAACTTAACCGCTCAAGCTGTCGCAAAAGTTGCTGTTTACCCAGGTGCTGCCCGGTATACAGTGGGGTTTCTGCCCCGTAAACCAGCGCGGGGGCTTGATAACGCTCTGTTGCAAATACTCTTGATAAGCTGGCGTCCAGGTAAATCACATAAAACAGGACCACGGCACTGCTGGCGAGCGCCAGCTTGAGCGCCGTAATGATCAGGTAGCGTTTCCAGGTTATTTGCTTCATTTTAGCTGCCGATTGGTTTTTCGGGTGGCCACGGCGCTAACCGGGTTCTCAGGCCATGGGTGTTTCGGGTAACGACCGCGCATTTCTTTTCGTACCTGAGCGTAGCCGTTAACCCAAAAACTGGCTAAGTCCTCTGTGCGCTGCAACAGGCGGCCAGCGGGGGACAATAAATCAAGCATCAAATTCTGCTGGCCGGCCAGTATCTTAGGTGATTGAGGCTCGCCGAAAAGCTCTTGCAGCTTTGCCTGTACTTTGGGTTTTACGCCTTGCTCGGTTTCCCGCAGAGTCGGATAGATAATTTCAACCAAGCGGCCACTGGGGGCCTGCCAGACGGCAGGACACTGCTGCTGCAAGGTTTGTTGTTGTTGATAGTCCAGCAAGTGCTGTAACGCCGGTAAAGGATCCCAACGCTGCAAATCTCTGAGCGACTGAACTGCTTGCCAAAAAGGTTCTGCCCATAAATTCAGGTTATCGACTAAGTTTTCAGTGGTTGGCTTTAATCTTATATCCAGCGGCTGCCGAGACTCGTAAAAATAATAAAAGTAATACAGTCGGTACCAATATTGTAACGCTTTCGGTGACCAGTTAAGTTGCTCAAGACCTTCGTTCTGCAGCCATTGCCTCAATCCGGCATTTATTTGTTCTTTTGTTGCCGGGGTCTGCAGCTGCTCACGGTGGAGCAACAGTTTGCCAATACGCTGACTGCGGATAACCCGGGCCTTACCCGAACGGGCGACATCGGCCGCCGTGGTCTCAATCAGGTTTACAGCCGGATGATTCTCCAGCTGTTGCTCGGATAACGGCAGTAGTGATCCCAAACGATTAAATTCTGCCGTTTCGCCCAATTGCACATCAAGCGCTAGTAACCACTTACTCTGCCCTTTCATATCAGCATTTTGAACTCGGGCTCCTGAAACCAGCTGTGCCGTGTGAGCATCAACTCGCTGCGCAATGCGATCAGTAAAGCCAAATAATAACAACCAGGCGATCCGATCATAATCAGCAACATAGCGGCCGGATAAGTTGAGCCGGGACTGCCAAAAGCGGTACCTCTGATGCCAGCGCTTGAGCTTTTGGCCCGCCTGATGATGCTGCTCGACGCGGGTAATAAAATCGCTCTCACTGAGCCGTCGATCGGGTTCTTCCAGGGTCGCCAGCGCCTGAGCCAAAGCCTCACGACTACTTTCCGGTTCAGTATCAGCCTGGTAGGCAATCCGGGCCAGTCGAATATCACCGCCCATCGACATAATTGCCCGGCCTGTCTGTGTTAACTGTTGCCCACAGGCAATTTGCAAACGCGTTAAAACAGTCAGTGCGTGTTGGGTATTGGTTGGCGAAGGTGGCGTTAACCAGGCTAACGCATCCACCCGGCTACCCCATAAACACACTTCGGCCACCAGCTGGGTTAAATCCTGAGTTGCAATATCAGCATCGTTATATTCACTAAAGCCGTGTTCGTCAGCCTGACTCCAGAGGCGGTAGACCTGCCCAGGACCTTGCCGGCCGGCACGGCCAGCCCGCTGTTCAGCGGACGCCCGGGACGTGTAACGGGTTTGCAACTGAGTTGCTGAATATTGCGGACGATAACGGCTTACCCGCTGACGCCCACTATCAACAACGCCATCAATAGCGGCAATGGTCAACGACGTTTCAGCGACATTGGTTGCCACAATGATGCGCCGTTTCCGATGGCTGGATAACGCCTTGTGCTGAGCCGCCAATGACAAACGACCATGCAACGGTAACACCT
Source organism: Pseudomonadota bacterium (assembly GCA_051745735.1). GTDB lineage: Bacteria > Pseudomonadota > Gammaproteobacteria > Enterobacterales > Alteromonadaceae > Idiomarina. The sequence continues at coordinate 20,908 of JBNJEJ010000008.1, read as the reverse complement.
CAGTGTCGATGCGCTGCTGCAACACATTAATCAGATAGTTAATTTCCCGCACCCCGGGGACAAATACTAACAGCCCCTGCTCAGTATTTTGGTACGCTTCGGTTATCACTTCGGGTAGAGCTTTCAGCCAGGGCTGCTGACCCGCCGGTCGATAATGTGTTGTTAAAGGGTACTGTCTGCCTGCGCTTTTCAACACCCTGACCGGCTGCTTTAATTGTTGTTGTAACCAGAGTTGGATAGGCTCTGCAGGCAAAGTCGCCGACATGATAAGCAGTGACAGCTGCGGCTTAAGCGGCAAACTTTCGAGCAGTAGAGCAAGGCTGAGATCACTGTATAAATTGCGCTCATGAAATTCATCAAACACCACACAGTCGATACCACTGAGCTCCGGATCATCCTGTAACCAACGCACTAAAATGCCTTCGGTCATGATCAACAGCCGCGTTTTTGCAGTGCGTTTTTGTTCGCCCCTTATCAGGTAACCGACGGTTTCACCTACTGACTCGTGCAACTGCTCGGCTAAATAATGGGCGATATTAATGGCGGCCAGCCGGCGCGGCTGCAAAACCACGACGGTGGCTCCGCTGGCCAGTAACGCCAGCGGTAACCGAGTTGACTTACCGGCACCCGGAGGTGCCTGAATAACCAGTCGCGCCGCCGGCAGCTGTGCTACGACATCGTCAATAATGGCATCAATGGGTAGAGCCATACGACTTAATTACCTCTACCTAAGCTGCAAATAAGTGGTTAATCCAACAATGTTGCCGCAATCGTACGCACACCCATTGCCGTTGCACCAACCGGCCATAGCGCGCTAGCCGATTTCTGATAGGCCCCGGCGAGATCAAAGTGCAACCAGCCCTGGCCATTATTGGGTGCAAATTTTAATAAGAAGCCCGCTGCGTTGCTTGCGCCACCGGCGCCGCCACCTTTTTGCGGTCGGCTGTTGGCCGTGTCAGCAAAAGCTGAGGGGCAGTTTTCAGCGTGCCAGTGAGCCAGCGGTAAGCGCCACAGCAACTCGTTTTCCTGCTGCGCTGCCTTAAGGGCTGTTGCGGCCGCATCCTCATCAACACTGAACAAGGCGTTGTAGTCGTTGCCAACAGCCATTTGTGCGGCACCGGTCAAAGTTGCTGCATCAATAATTTGTTGCGCTCCCGCTTCTCCCGCTGCCTGCAGTCCGTCAGCTAAAACCAGACGGCCCTCAGCATCGGTATTAACAACCTCAACAGTCACGCCGTTTTTATAGGTGATAATATCACCCAGTTTATAGGCCCGCCCGTCGATCATATTCTCGGCGCAACACAAAAACAATTTCACGCGTTTGTTCAGCTTATTGCGAATCGCCAGCGACAATGCACCGCTAACCGTAGCGGCTCCACCCATGTCGCATTTCATGCTCAGCATGCCCTCGCTGGCTTTGATACTGTAGCCGCCTGAATCGTAGGTAATTCCTTTACCCACCAACGCAGAGGCGACCGGCGCATTGGCATCGCCGGTTGGATTATAATCAAGCACTAGCATCGCCGGTTCATGCTGACTGGCACGTCCGACCGTATAAATCCCCATCCAGCCGGCCTGTTTCAGTTGTTCTCCCTGGATTATTTCATAAGAAACGTGCTCAGGTGCCAGTGTCGTTAAATGATTTGCAACGCGCTCAGCCAGGCTCAACGGGTATATCTCTTCGGCGGATAAATTCACCAGTTCGCGGGTAAAACGATAAACGTCGCTCAGTTGCTGTAACTGCTGTGCGGCTTGTTCATCGTTGCCGTGCCATTGCACCTGATTGGATGAAAGCGTCGAGGTGTAGCCCAAAGACAACGCCCATTGGCGCTCTTTATCCCAACCGTCACCGGCAACCTCTACTTGGCCGATGGCTTGGTTATCCAGTTGCCGACCGGCTTTCTGGATACGTCGCAAGTTATCCTGTTCTGACTCCTGCAAGATGATATACGCGGCATCGTCCTTAAAACAAAGCACCGCATTTTCGTTAATGTAATCAACCGGCACTGTTTCAGTCAGATAAATCGGTAACGCGCTGGACATAACTTGTCACTCCTTATAGTTTATCGCTGCCATTAATGTAAGTTCACGAGGTTGCTAATGCAATTCAATCAGCCCCTGAAGCAGGGAACTTTACGCAAGCGTTACAAACGCTTTTTGGCGGATATTGATTTTGGTGACCCTGATATTACCACAGTTCACTGCCCTAATACCGGCGCAATGACCGGTTGTGCTGAACCGGGGTTCACGGTCTGGTGCAGCCAATCCGATAACCCTAAGCGCAAATATCCGATGACCTGGGAGCTAAGCCGCAATCAGCAGGGCCATTGGATTGTTATTAATACCCAACGTGCTAACGCAATCGCCGGTGAGTTACTCAACAGCCAGGGTATTGCCGAGCTCGAACGCATCGTCAACTGGCGATCGGAGCAAAAATATGGCGCGCAAAACAGCCGTATCGACTGGCTGGGTGAAGGCCCTGACAACAGCTTATGTTTTGTTGAGGTTAAGAGTGTCACCCTGGCCGATAACCAGCAGGGCTATTTTCCGGATACAGTAAGCACCCGTGGTCAAAAGCACTTGCAGGAACTGATTCATGTGCGCCAGCAGGGACATCGTGCCGCAATCTTATTTGTGGTCATGCACAGCGCCATTGAACAGGTCGCTCCGGCCGCACACATTGATCCGAAATACGCACAACTGTGTATTGATGCTGCAGATAACGGTGTTGAGTTTTACGCCTACAAAGCAACCATTGACGCAACCAAAATCGAACTCACCCGGCAACTTAAAGTTAACTTACAGCAGACTTGAAATTCTATTCAGATGGCCCAATCTATGGTCGAATTATTGCATCGAATAGATTGCGGCAAACAAAGGTTTCTGCTATATGTAGCGTCCTTTTTTCAGTGTCCGTTGTTTGGCTAGCAAAGCTATTATTATCGCACAGCGATATTTAACTATTTAGGAGATCCATGATGCCAGAAGGCAAGAAAAAAACGTATGGCATTCTGGCGGTGGCCGGTCTAGAACCCTATCAACAGAAGCCAGACGAAGAGTACATGAGTGACCAGCAACTGGTTCATTTTCGCAAGATACTTGAGGAATGGCGCCGCCAATTGCGGCAGGAAGTTGATCGTACGGTTCACCACATGAAAGATGAAGCCGCCAATTTTCCGGATCCGGTTGACCGGGCCGCGCAAGAAGAAGAATTCAGCATCGAGTTACGGACCCGTGACCGCGAGCGCAAGCTGATTAAGAAAATTGAGAAGACATTGCAAAAAATCGAAGAAGACGATTTCGGTTTTTGTAATTCCTGTGGTATCGAAATTGGTATCCGCCGCCTTGAAGCGCGACCCACCGCTGATCTTTGTGTCGACTGTAAAACGTTGGCCGAAATTAAAGAAAAACAAATGACGGGTGCGTAAACAAAGCCCGGCGGCTGAATTGCCAGCGACTTACCGGGGTCGGTTTGCGCCGACCCCCTCGGGACCGCTTCACTTCGGTTCTCTGGTCGCGGCACTGGGTTCGTTTCTCGACGCCAAAGCTCACTCAGGCGAATGGCTGGTGCGCATCGAGGATGTCGATAAAACCAGAGCACAGCGTGGTGCTGCTGACCTTATTCTGGAGCAACTTCACGAACATGGTTTAATCTGGGACTATCCCGTAATCCGGCAAAGCCAGCAGGACGCGGTTTACCAGCATAAGCTTAACCCGTTAGCGCAGCAGCTGTACCAATGTGACTGCAGCCGCAAAGCGATTCGTGCAAGAGCCGACTGTTATGACGGTTATTGCCGAACACGGCAACCCCGCTCTACGCCACACGCTATTCGCTTTAAAAATGATAACCCGGTCGTGAACTTTTTCGACCGTTGGCACGGGCCTGTTTCAGCGACTACTCGCTGCGCGCGTGAAGACTTTATTGTTCGCCGTCGGGATCAGCTGTACGCTTATCAACTGGCCGTGGTAGTCGACGATATCGAGCAGGGGATCACTGATATTGTTCGCGGCTCCGATCTTTTGCAACCCAGCTTTTGGCAACTGAGCTTATGGCAATGCCTGGCAAAACGACAACCGCGCATGATGCACTTGCCGTTGGTTATCGCAGCCGACGGACGCAAGTTAAGTAAACAGAACCATGCTCCCGCTATCGATAGCCGCCGAGCGCTGGAAAATTTAGTCGCTGCCAGCCGTCAATTGCAACTCGAGCTGCCCGCCACCGATAATATCGCCGATTTTTTAGCCTTAGCGGTGGAAAAATGGCGTAAAAAGTGGCAGATAATGACAGACTAACGCTACAATAGGCTGACGAAATAAACGCCGTGTCTATTACAACCCATTGATGATTCAGGAGAACTATCATCATTAAAAAATTAACTGAACTTGCGCGACGCGCATTTTCCGGCAGCAACAATAAACAGCATAAAAATGACTCCGTGTTACCCCCCTTACAGGTCATTGGTCGTGACGAGCATCCGATCTCACGTAAGGACATCAGCCCCAACGCGCTGAAGGTATTATATCGACTGCATAATGCGGGCTTTGACGCCTACCTGGTTGGTGGTTGCGTGCGTGATTTGTTGTTGGGACTGCAACCTAAAGATTTTGACGTAACAACAAACGCATCACCCGAGCAAATAAAAAACCTGTTCCGCAATTGTCGGCTTATCGGACGTCGCTTTCGTTTGGCGCACATATTATTTGGTCGCGAAATCATTGAAGTCGCGACCTTTCGCGGACATCACGACGTTGACAACGATGAGCATAAAAAGATAGCGCAACAGGATGAGCACGGCCAGCTGGTCCGCGATAACGTCTACGGATCGATTAAAGAGGACGCCGAGCGCCGCGATTTTACCGTCAATGCGTTGTACTACAATATCGCTGACTTTTGCATCTACGACTTTGCCAACGGTAAAAATGATATCGAAGCCGGTATCCTGCGACTGATTGGCGATCCTGCAACTCGCTATCGCGAAGATCCCGTACGCATGCTCCGCGCCGTACGATTCGCAACTAAGCTTAATATGGCGCTGGCTGATGAAGCGGGACAGCCGCTGGCGGAGTTATCCGGTCTACTTAAAAACATTCCACCCGCCAGATTATTTGACGAGTTTCTTAAGTTGTTTATGGCTGGCAAAGCACAGGCTAACTTTGACTTACTCTGCCACTATGGTCTGTTTCAACAGCTATTCCCGGTATTGAAAAGCTATCTGGATGCGGTTGATAGCCCACCGGTGATAATGATGCGCAAAGCCTTTGCTAATACTGACCAGCGCGTGCAACGCGAACAGCGTGTGACCCCTGCCTATCTGATAGCCGTCTTACTTTGGTGGCCATTACAGGCCCGTCGCGAGCAGCTGGAAAATGAAGGTGGCCTACCACCCATGGATGCTCTGAATGTGGGTAGCGCTGACGTTCTTCATCGTCAGTCTCAGACGCTATCAATACCTAAGCGATTTAGTCTTACCGCCAGAGACATCTGGCAGATGCAATTACGTCTGCAGAACACCAAGGGTGCAAGAGCTAAAAAAACCCTTGAGCAGAAAAAGTTTCGGGCTGGTTATGACTTTCTGCTGTTGCGACACGAGTGTGGCGCCTCATTGCCGGGAGAAGACCTTAAGCAGCTGACGGAGTTCTGGACTAAAGCGCAACAGGACCCCAAATTACTAGCTGCCGGACAAACACGCTCAGAGGGCGAGAAAAAACCGGGATCGCGCCGCCGCCGCGGCGGTCGTAATCGCAAAAAGCGCGCCGATAGCAAGCCCGATAGCAACAAAGATAATGGCTAACGCCTTTATTGCGCTGGGGGCTAACTTAAATGATCCCCGGCAACAGATCATTGAGGCATTAAAGCACCTGAGCCAGGTTGCCGAATTTAATTTGCTCAGTTACTCATCCCTGTATGCGGGCCCTCCGATGGGCCCGCAAGACCAGCCAGATTACATTAACGCTGTCTGCTTGCTGGACTCCGACTTGACGGCTTATCAAACGCTACAACGCTTGCACAGCGTCGAGCACCACTTCGGCCGTCAACGACTGCGGCATTGGGGTGAACGCACTCTGGATCTGGATTTACTGCTGTATGACTCAGTTGAATCTGACGATCAGCAACTTAAGCTTCCGCATCCTGGCATTTACGAACGTGATTTTGTTCTTTTCCCGCTACAAGAAATTGCGTCCTCTCTGACTTTGCCCAACGGCAACACAGTCGCTGAACAAACCCGCCGAATTACCAACCAGGGGTTACGCGTGGTATTGTCAGCTCAAGCATTAAACGAACACCTGGCTAAGGAGTAATGCATGTCAACAGTGACCATTGCAAACTTGCAAAAAATGAAACAACAAGGTAAGAAAATCTCCTCACTGACGGCCTACGATGCCAGTTTTGCCAAGGTAATGAGCGAACAGGGCGTTGACTTTATGTTGGTCGGTGATTCCTTAGGTAATGTCGTTCAGGGTCAGGGATCAACAGTTCCGGTAACAGTTGCCGATATGGTTTACCATACCTCCCTGGTTCGTCGTGGAGCCCCGCAGGCGTTCGTTGTTGCTGACATGCCGTTCATGAGTTACGCCACCCCCGAACAGAGTTATCATAACGCCGCAGAATTAATGCGTGCCGGCGCCAATATGGTGAAATTAGAAGGTGGCCAGTGGCTGGTCGAAACCATTAAAGGTTTGACCACTCGCGGCATACCCGTTTGCGCTCATCTGGGCCTGTTACCACAATCGGTTAACGTGCTCGGTGGTTACAAAGTTCAGGGCAAACAGCAGCAGCAAGCCGATGATACGCTGGCACAAGCACTGCAATTGCAAGCAGCAGGGGCTCAGCTATTAGTTCTGGAATGCATCCCGGCACCCTTGGGCCAGCGCATTACCAAAGAACTGACGATTCCAACCATCGGCATTGGTGCCGGTCCGGATACTGACGGACAAATTTTGGTCATGCATGACATGTTGGGCATGAACAGCGACTACCTGCCTAAGTTTGCGAAAAATTTTCTGGCTGAAACAGGTTCTCTAGCCGGCGCTTTCGGCCATTACGTTGAACAAGTTCAGAAGGGCGAGTTTCCCGCCTCCGAACATTGCTATAAGTAGAGATTAGTAACCGCATGCGACTACTGAACAATTTAGCACGCTTACGCCAATGGCGAACACAACAAACGCGCACGGTTGCACTGGTACCAACCATGGGCAATCTGCACCAGGGACACCTGAGTTTAGTAAAAAAAGCGCAGCAGCACGCAGACGTGGTGGTGGTGAGCATTTTTGTTAACCCCATGCAGTTTGCTGCCAATGAAGATTTGGACAGCTATCCAAGGACGCTACAACAGGACAAGGAGGCGCTCTCGTCACTGGGTGTTGACGCTGTCTTTACGCCGCAGGTCGGTGATATTTACCCGCGTGGTTTAGCAGCGCAGACTCAGATTAACGTTCCCGGTGTCAGTGATATTCTCTGTGGCGCCAGCCGCCCAGGACATTTTGTCGGTGTCGCGACCATCGTCTGCAAGTTGTTCAATATGGTTCAACCCGACGTGGCAGTGTTTGGTGAGAAAGATTTTCAACAATTACAAATCATTCGGCTGATGACGCAGGATTTAAGTCTTCCGGTTACCATTGTCGGCGTACCAACAGCCCGCGATGCAAATGGGCTGGCGCTCAGTTCCCGTAATACTTACCTGAACGCTGAGCAGCGCCAACAAGCCGCCCGCATTTATCAGACATTGCAGGGTATGGCGCAGCAACTCAATTCAGCAACAGATTTTAAAGCCATTGAATTATGGGCCGAGCAACAACTGACCGAGGCCGGTTTTAAGGTTGATTACGTTGCCATTAAAAACGCCGGAGACTTGCAAGATCCAACCCCAAAAAATCAGCGCTGGGTTGCGCTTATCGCCGCCAAACTGGGTGAAACCCGCCTTATCGACAACTTACAAGTTATCAACAACCATACCTAATTCACGCATTTCGGTATGCAGAGCGCCGCGCAGACTGGTTGCTTTTTCGGCAATCTGTCTCTGCTCTGCAATAATTTCAGCCAGCATTCCATGGGTCGTCAGCGGGTTTGCCAAAACGACCCGGAACACGACGCTCGGTTGATGATGGTATTGGGCTGGCGTAAGTTTAGTCCGCGAGACAAAAGATTTGCCGTTTTCACGTTGCCGTTTTTGAATATAGCGGGTTAACGCATTTAAATGAGGCGTCAGTCGTTCAATTTGTTCGGTGTTGGCGCGGGCTAAAGCAGCTTTCACTTTAATTGGCACAAAACGGTAGGTCAGCAGGCACAATTCCGGCTCGGTAATTAATTCAAAGTCATCCTGCTGTTCAATAAACCGGGCAAAATAACGTGCCTTCTCCAGACTGTTATTAATCAGCAGTTCATAGCCTCGCCGGCCAATAACGTGCAGAGCCGAAAATACCATCATTGCCATACCCGGGCGTGACCCCTCCATTGAATGAGAGCCCAAATCTTTGGAGCCCTGGCGAATGATATACTCGGCGTGGTGTTCAATGGACTTGACCAATGAAGGGCTTTTGAACAGCACCATACCCGCCCCCATTGGCACGTACATCTGTTTATGAGCGTCGATGGTAACGCTGTCGGCCCGCTCAATGCCTCCAAGCAGCTTGCGGTATTCGTTAGATAATAAGGTTGCCCCACCCCAGGCTGCGTCTACATGAAAATGAATGTTATGCTGTTCCGCAACTGCCGCCATTTGCGCCAGCGGATCGACATGGCCGGTTTCCGTTGTTCCGGCTACTCCGACGATTGCCAGCACTTTACCACCTTCGCGCTCAACCTTTTCACAGCTAGCCGCCAGCGCGTCAACCTCGATGCGGTTGTTTTCGTCCGTTTTAACCGCAACCAGATTGCGTCGGCCGATACCCAGCACATCAGCCGCTTTGGCAAGCGAATAGTGGCCGCGCTCAGAAACCAACACCACCAGCTTTTTATAGCCGTAATGAGACAAGCCTGCGGCCAGACCTTCGGCGGCGATACCAGCAAAATCACCATCGGCTTTTAACAGTTGATTACGGGCCACCCAAAGCGCGGTCATGTTAGCGACCGTCCCACCGGAACAAAACGCACCCAATGAATGTTGAGCGCTGTGCATCCAGCGGTTATAGAACCCGGCTTCCTGTTGATAGACCAGGTGGTGCAACATACCAATGACGTTACGTTCAAGCGGCGTGAAGGCTTTCGATGTTTCAATTTTGACCAGGTTTTGATTTAAACCAACCATCAACTTGGCCAGCGGCAGCAAAAAGTAGGGTAAGGCCGAGGTCATGTGACCAATAAATTTAGGTGACGCTGTATGAACCGAGTGAGCAACTAATTTATTCAGTAAAAATTCAGTATGTTCGGAGACAAACTGCGGCTCTTCGGGTATGCCGGCCTGCTCAAAATCACGCTCGATTTCCTGCAGCGGCTTTTCACGCGCAACAATATGGTCGCCAAGAAACCCCATCAGATTTTCAGACAGGTGTTTTTCAATTTTTCCGAGTGTTGAATCTGGTGCTTCGGGTATCGTAAAAATTCGATACATAGCTTCCTGACTAACCTCGGCTACCTGCTTGTTTGGATTGGGCTTAGCTGTCTGAGTCAACGCTGTTCTCTCTAACTGTGCGGGCTAGTTAAGTTGGCTTGTAACTGCCACAGGGACTGCCCGCTTTGCTGATACTTGCGCTCAAATGGGGTCATCGCCTCTGTTGTTGCTGCGGGCAAATGGGTTATAGTCGCCGAAAAATTGGACAAGCTTAATGCTTCTGCCACCTCGAGTAAATAGGTGCTCCAATTAGACCGTAAGACCAGCTTCCCCCCCAACTTTACCACCGCTGGCCAGATCGGGCTGCCGTGCCAGCGGCGGCCCAGATGAGCAGCTTTTGGCCAGGGGTTCGGGTACAGGATAAAATGCTCTTGTACTGGCCAGCCAGCATCTACCGCTAAACGCCAGAAATCCATAAGATCAGCACGGACTAAGTAATACCGTTGTCCGTGCTCAGTGGTCTGGTAACTGCCGTGTTTTTGCAGACGGTGTGCCGATTTATCGACGCCAATGACCAGCGCCGTAGGGTTTCGTTCGGCAATAAACGCGGTACTCTCACCGACTCCACAACAGGAGTCCAGTATTAACGGCCCCTGCCAGCGCTGAACCTGCTCATCGATTTCAGCAAAAACCGCCCGATTATGAGACTGGATCGGTTTTTTAAAGTGGCTGGCTAAATGGCGCGTTACCACTTTGGTCAAATCTTCGTGAGGCCCTGTCTGGTTTGATTGAACCGGTCGTGCCTGAGAATTCAAGAGCGGATCCCTATACCTTTTTCTAACAGGTAATAAGCGCCGGCAAAGAACACAACGTTAAACGCCACTAAGACAGTCATAGCCGTTGCAATACCAACATCAGACTGTCCCAGGAAGCCATAACGAAAGCCGTTGACCATATAGAGTATGGGGTTAACTAACGACACTTTTTGCCAAATATCCGGTAATAAAGTAACCGAATAAAACACCCCACCCAGGTAGGTCAAGGGCGTTAAAACAAAGGTTGGCACAATCGAGATATCATCGAATGTTTTGCCGAAGACACCGTTTAGCAGGCCGCCCAATGAAAATAAGGTAGAAGTCAGGATAACCGTAAGTACAACGTAGCCGAAATGAGCCATTTGAATATCAACAAACAAAAATGACACCAGTGTTACGATGACAGCAACAATCATTGACCGGGCCATACCACCGCCGATGTAACCAAGAATGATGGCCCAGGTAGGAACCGGCGAAACCAGCATTTCTTCAATATTGCGTTGAAACTTTGCACTAAAAAATGACGAGGCGACGTTGGAGTATGAGTTGGTAATAACCGACATCATAATCAGCCCGGGAACGATAAATTCCATATAGGTGACACCACTCATGGTGCCGATACGTTCCCCAATGATGCTGCCAAAAATAACAAAGTAGAGCGTCATTGTTATCGCCGGCGGCACTAGGGTTTGTATCCAAATACGCAAAAATCGCGTGCACTCTTTAATCCAAATCGTTTTTAAGGCGATGATATTGGATGACATATGACTCATGCGCTTTGCTCCCCTTGTCCACGACCTTTTTCTACCATTGATACAAATAATTCTTCCAGACGGTTTGCCTTATTGCGCATGGACAATACTTTTACACCGGCAGCCGTCAGCTGCTCAAAAACATTATTAAGACCGGCATTTTTGTCTACTTCGACTTCCAGTGTATTGTTGTCCGTCCAGCGGTGCTGAAAACCCTCTATGGCTGGCTCCGAATGATTATCTTCCAAATCGAGCACAAAGGTTTCTTTACTCAGCTGCGCTAATAAATGTTTGATCGACGTATCTTCAACAATCTCGCCGGCGTCTATGATGCCGATGTTGCGACACAGCACTTCGGCCTCTTCCAAATAATGGGTGGTCAGGATAATGGTAATCCCCTCGCCATTTATTTTAGTCAGGTACTCCCACATCGAGCGTCGTAGCTCGATATCGACTCCGGCGGTGGGTTCATCCAGTATCAGCAGCTTGGGTTCATGCAACAATGCCCGGGCTATCATCAGGCGGCGCTTCATACCACCGGAAAGCGAGCGTGCGGGCTCATCGCGCTTATCCCATAAACCCAGCTGGGAGAGATATTTTTCTGCTCTTTGATAAGCTAACTTGCGCGGCACCCCATAATATCCTGCCTGGTTAACTACGATCTGGCGAACCGATTCAAATTGGTTAAAGTTAAACTCCTGGGGCACCAGGCCTATCTGGCGCTTTAAATCCGATAGCTGCGTGTCGAGATCGTAGCCAAACACTTTAACGCTGCCACTGCTTTTATTAACCAGCGATGAAATGATCCCGATGGTGGTTGATTTACCCGCACCATTAGGCCCGAGTAAGGCATAAAAATCGCCTTCTTCAACGCTTAAATCGATGCCTTTTAATGCCTCGAAACCGCCGCGGTAGACTTTTCGTAGATTGTTAATTTCTAATGCTTTCATTGCGTTATGATCACTCCTTCGCGTAGCCCCAACGGCTCATCAATTGATGCTCCAGACCCAAATGGTCGAGCATACGTGCCACCATAAAATCAACCAGGTCGGCAATTGACTGTGGTTGGTGGTAAAAGCCCGGAGCAGCCGGCATAACGGTTACGCCTAGCTGGCTCAGTTGCAACATGTTTTGTAAGTGTATGGTCGAGAGCGGCGTTTCTCTGGGAACCAGGATCAGCTGCCCGCGCTCTTTAATAACGACATCCGCAGCGCGCTCGATCAACGTATTACTACTGCCGGTGGCAATCGCTGATAAGGTACTGGTCGAACAGGGGCAGACAATCATCCTGCCGGGCGCTGCCGACCCCGAAGCTACCGGCGAAAACCAATCTTCTTTGCCAAACACTCGCAGTTGTTGCGGCGCAATCTGGCAGCCCAGCTCGGTAAAATAGCGCAGCAACTGTTCAGTTGCCTGATCTGGCCCGGCGGATAACTTAATGTTTTCTTCGGTCGCCAGCACCACTCGCGCCGCGCTCGAAATCAACAACATAACCTGTTGCTGCTGTTGCAGCAGGCATTGTACCAGACGCAGGCCGTAAGGCGCACCAGACGCACCGGTCATCGCAACCGTTATCTGCTGTTCATTCATGCCTTTGCTCCTGCTCTAGTTGATTGATTAGTTTTTGCTGCAATCCGTTAAAGCTGCCATTACTCATAATGACCACCGCATCACCGCTTTGGCATTGTTCCGTAATTTGCCCGATCAGCTGTTCCGTTGTTTGTGCAATAACCGAACCTGGCAGGCTCTGGGCAAGCGACCAGTCGATGCTTTCCGGCTGCAAGGCAAAGCTTAGGTCTGCGGCCTTCAGCGACGCGTCGAGGGTGGCCTCATGTACGCCCAGCTTCATGGTGTTAGAGCGCGGCTCCAGCACCGCTAAAACACGCCCGGGGTGATGCGCTTTGATACCCGCCAAGGTGGTTTTAATCGCCGTTGGGTGATGGGCGAAGTCGTCATAGATTTTAACCCCTCCAATGTCAGCCAGCAATTCCAGCCGTCTTTTCGGTGGTTTAAATTCTGCTAAAGCTGATGCGCTGGTGGTTATGTCAACGCCCACATGCCGGGCCGCCAGCATGGCCATAACCCCGTTACTGACGTTGTGGTCACCCAGTAGATCCCATTTTACTGAACACGCCTGCCCGCTATCAGCGGTACTCAAACAAAAGCTGCTGCCATCGTCACTGGTCTTATTGTAGCGCCATCGGCCACAATCTCCTACCTGGAGCACCTCTGACCAACAGCCCTGGCTCAGCACCTGGTCAATAACAGCATGACCCTCAGGCACGATAACCTGGCCGCTATCGGGCAGCACTCTGAGTAAGTGAGCAAATTGTCTCTGTATGGCCGCTAAATCAGGAAAAATATCCGCATGGTCAAATTCCAGATTATTAATCACCAGGGTGTCCGGGCTGTAATGCACAAACTTAGAACGCTTGTCAAAAAAGGCAGTATCGTACTCGTCAGCCTCAATAACAAAAAAGTTGGAATCGGTCAGGCGCGCGCTGGCGGCAAAATTGCTTGGTACACCACCAATCATAAACCCCGGATTATAGCCCGCCACTTCGAGTATCCACGCCAACATACTGGCCGTCGTTGTTTTGCCGTGCGTACCTGCTACGGCAAGCACCCAATGTTTTTGCAGCACATGATCGTGCAGCCACTGGGCTCCGGACGTGTAACTGATTTTTTCACGCAGTACCCGCTCGATCTCGGGATTGCCGCGACTGAGTGCGTTGCCGATAATCACCAATTCAGGTTTACTGTCCAAATTTTTGGCACAGTAACCGGCATGCAGCTGGATCCCCTGCTGTTGCAGTTGCGTGCTCATCGGCGGATAAACGTTAGCATCAGAACCGCTGACTTTATGGCCCAATTGCTTGGCAATGGCGGCAAGGCCGCCCATAAAAGTGCCACAAATTCCTATAATATGAATGTGCATTAAAATAATTTTTTCGAGTTAAACAAATGACAACAAAGTGTACCATTGTCATACCGTTAGAGCAGGATTTTTGCGCAAAAATACGCTATCATCTGCAACCTGTTAATACTCAGTGATCAGGGACACAGGTGCCACCATGAAACGTTTACTGCCAACATTACGCGCAGATCAAACCAGCGAATCGCTCATTTCGGTTATCAATACCATCCAAATTGCTGCCAAGGAAATTTCTTTTCGCCTGCATCAGGGGGCTCTTGCAGGTGTTTTGGGCTCGACGTTGGACGAAAATATTCAGGGGGAAACGCAAAAGAAACTGGATGTTGTGGCTAATCAGTTGTTAAAAACTTTACTGCTGGAATCCCCTAATGTTCACGCCATCGCCTCAGAAGAAGAAGACTCGATCGTCGTCAGCCCCAATTCGGGCCACTACCTGGTCGCTTTCGACCCCCTGGACGGCAGCTCAAACATTGATATCAACGGGGCGGTCGGAACCATCTTTTCAATTTTACGTAAACCCGAGGGTGAGGACACCGGCGAGTCAATGTTCTTACAGCCGGGGAAGGCCCAGGTAGCGGCAGGCTATATTGTCTATGGGCCCGCCACTATGATGGTTCTGACCACTGGCAAAGATGTGCGTACGTTCACCCTTGACCAGACCGTTGGAGAATTTCTGCTGACCCGCGAGCAAGCAGAAATACCCAACAGCACGCAAGAGTTTGCCATCAATATGTCCAATCAGCGGCACTGGGGTGCGGCCATTAGCGACTATATTACTGACCTGCTGCAGGGCCAAAACGGACCTCGAAAAAAGAATTTTAATATGCGCTGGAATGCCGCTATGGTTGCAGACGTCCATCGTATTATCACCCGCGGCGGGTTGTTTACCTACCCATGGGATAAGCGCAATACCACGAAACCCTATAAATTACGTTTAATGTACGAAGCTGCGCCAATGGCGTTTTTGATCGAAAAAGCGGGTGGCAAGGCAAGCGACGGTTATCAACGCATTCTTGATATTGTACCAACCGACATTCATCAACGGGTTGGTGTGATACTCGGCTCGGCCGAAGAGGTGGAAAAATGTTTGGAATATCACGCTAATCATCCCAAACCCGATTAAGTTAGACTAAGGCAGGGTTGCGCGCGATCGGCGACAAGTTATAATCGCGCAACAACCACTCACTTAAATTTTATACACGAACAGGAATTATTATGAGCTTAGGAAACGTGCCTGCAGGTAGCAAACTACCCGATGAAGTTAACGTCATTATCGAAATACCAGCCAATGCTGATCCGATAAAGTACGAAGTGGATAAAGATACCGGTGCCTTGTGGGTCGATCGTTTTATGGCAACCCCAATGTTTTATCCGTGCAACTACGGTTACGTTAATCACACCTTGTCATTGGATGGCGACCCCGTCGACGTGTTAGTGCCTACCCCTTATCCACTGCAGGCAGGTTCGGTTATTAAGTGTCGCCCCGTTGGTGTATTAAAAATGAGTGACGAGTCGGGTGAAGACGCCAAAGTTGTGGCTGTTCCAATCAGCAAACTGTCCAGCCAATACGACGACATTAAAGACGTTAATGACTTGCCTGAATTGCTGCGTGCCCAAATTACTCATTTTTTCGAGCGCTATAAAGAACTCGAGAAAGGCAAATGGGTTAAAGTCGAAGGCTGGGGTGACATTAACGAAGCGAAAGAAGAACTCAAGTCCTCTTTTCAACGCGCACAAAAATAACCCACGATGAATGCTGCCATTGAGTTAACTGAACTGCGCTTTAGTTGGCCCGGTGCCCAGCCCACCATCGATATTGCTCACTGGCAGGTCGCGCAAGGGGATACAGTCCTTCTGCGCGGCGCCAGTGGTAGTGGTAAATCCACTTTGTTATCGTTGTTGGCCGGTATCAATATTCCTCAGCAGGGCAACATCCGTCTGCTCGACACTGAGCTAGGGCAACTGAGTTCTCGCCGGCGCGATAAGTTTCGTGCTGACCACATCGGCTACATTTTTCAGCAGTTTAATTTGCTACCCTACCTGAGTGCGCTGGATAACGTCCTGTTGGGCATTAAGTTTTCCAAACGTCGGCAGCAGCAAATGACAGAATCTGCAGATAAAACCGCACGTAACTACCTGTCGCGCCTTGGCTTATCGGCCGCACAGCAGCAACAACCCGCAGCCGAGTTAAGCGTTGGTCAACAACAGCGAGTCGGTGCCGCACGAGCGTTAATTGGCTCCCCGGAACTACTGATCGCTGATGAACCGACCTCGGCTCTTGACGCAGACCACCGTGACGCCTTTGTCACATTGCTACTCGAGCTGAGTGAGGCGAACGGAACCACTGTGTTATTTGTTACTCATGATGCTGCCCTGGCACATCATTTCGACCATCACGTTGAGCTTAACGAGATCAACAATCCTTTAGCGGAGTCCGTTTAAATGGTTAAACTGGCTCTCAAAAGCTTACTTAACCGGCGTACCAGCGTCGTACTGACGATCATCGCCATTGCGGTGAGTGTTGCCCTGCTACTTGCTGTCGAGCGAGTAAAAACCCAGGTTCAGCAGAATTTTGCTAACACCGTTTCAGGTACGGATCTCATTGTCGGCCCCCGTAGCAGTCAAAGTCAGTTACTGTTAGCGGCAGTCTTCCACATTGGCTCGTTAACCAACACCATGAGCTGGAACAGCTTTGAAGCGATAGCCGCGCGTAAAGAAGTCAGTTGGGCCGTTCCTATATCACTCGGCGATAGTGTCCGTGGCCTTCCCGTTATTGCGACTACCAATGGGTACTTTAAACATTACCGCTACGGCAACAAACAGCCATTAGAGCTTACTCAGGGGCGGTGGTTTAACCAAAAGCAACAGGCTGTACTGGGTGCCGAAGCGGCCAGTAAACTGGGTTTAGATACAACTGATGATTTAACCATCGCACACGGTTCCGGCGGGCTCAGTTTCAGTCAGCATGACCAACACCCCATTGCTGTGGTTGGTGTTCTTGCTCGCACTGGGACCCCGGTCGACCAGGCAATATTCGTTAACCTGCAAACTATTGAAACCGTGCATGGAATAAGCGAATCCGCAACGCCTCAACACAACCATGACCACCAACACCCGACCGACCGCATCAGTGCAGCATTTATCGGGCTGGAAGTTAAGCCGTTGGCATTGCGCCTGCAGCGGCAATTTAATCAATACGACAAAGAGCCGCTGACCGCCTTAATGCCAGGTTTTACGCTGCAGCAATTGTGGAAGTCCCTCAACATTTTTGAACAGGCCCTGAATGGCATCTCAGTATTGGTGGTACTGATTGGCTTGATTGGTATGCTAACCATTTTACTGGCCAGTTTGCGCGAACGGCGGCGCGAAATGGCGGTTCTAAGAGCCGTTGGAGCCGGGCCCGGTACAATTTTTACCTTGCTGGTAACCGAAGCGGTAATGGTTACTCTGTTAGCAACCATCGCTGGTTTACTGTTACTTTATGGCTTGCAGTGGTCATTAGCTGGCTTGATACATGCTGAAACCGGCATCTTATTCACGCTACAGTGGCCAACCCAGGCCGAATGGTATCGCATGATACTGGTCGTGGTTGCCGGTTTCCTGTTAAGCTTAGTGCCAGCATGGCGAGCGTATCGCCAGTCACTATCTGACGGTCTAACGGTGAAAGTATGAAATTCATGGTAAAAGCTACAGCGCTGCTATTAACAGCTTGTCTCGTTAACAACGTTGCTGTTGCAGCCGATAAGATTGGCTGGAAGGACTTATTACCGGAAGGCTTTACGCCGCCACCGGTAAGACCACAATCGTATTACGATGCTAACCCCGAGGCTGATAAACAAACGCAGCTGGACGCACCGGTGGTAGAAGAGCTGGACGGCAAAACGGTTCGTATCCCAGGATACATAGTGCAGCTAGAAGGCGACGCCGACGCCGTTACAGAGTTTTTGTTGGTACCCTACTTCGGTGCTTGTGTGCATGTTCCACCACCGCCACCCAACCAAATTATTCATGTCGTTTATGAACAGGGCGTGCCCTACGAAAACACCTATGACGCGGTGTGGGTTGAGGGGGTTATAAAAACCCAGCGCAGTGAAGGCGACATCGCTGTAACTGGATATTCCATCGACGCAGACAGCGTCGATGTCTACCAGTAACACAATCAATCGGTCTGTTCAGCTAAAAGTGGACATCAAGGGAAACGAATGGACCGTCAAAATCAATATCGGAAAATAGGCCGTCTACGTTATCAAGCTCAACCCGCAGCGACCGGTAGCCAGCACTGAGACTAACGTCAACCGCCAGGTTATCGATAAGGCGGTATTCGACGGCAGCCTGGATATCGGTTAATGAGCTGTCATCTATGCTGAGACCTTTCGCCTCACCCGTGACTGTCCAGCGGGTAAACGGCAGTCCAACACGTGCGGCCAGATAAGCAGTCGGAATAACCTCAGAAAATTGTTTAACACCAGCGCCATTGATATCGACAGCACGGCCATCAAACTTTTTGCCATTAATGCCGGCATCGATAGCAACAACGTCATTATCAAAGATTTCGTAATACAAACTGTAATCAACGTGATCAAAGTTTAGTTCAGTCCCGGAAAGCTCAGTGTCGGCCGTCAGGTTATTTTGCCTTACTTTGATGTTTGGCAATAACGGAATCGGGTGTTCTAAAGCGGCATAATAGCTCGCCTGGGTATCATCACCGTCAACTTGATAAGCGTCAGCGGATAAAAACTGGTAACGGCCCTGTGATTCGGCCTGCCAACCCTGCGCGCCGATATACAAACCCAAAACCGTATCGGCGCTTGCACTCATTGATAGGGCTGAGCATGCCATTAAAACTGCTGTTGATTTAAACTTCATTAATTCCTCTTATATTAGCCTTCGGCTAACAGATTGCGTAAGTCGATTAATGCCGCATTTGCACGTGATAAATAATTGGCCATAACCAACGAATGATTAGCCAACAGCCCAAAGCCAGAACCGTTCAAGATCATCGGGCTCCAGACCGGCCGCAATGACGACTCCAGTTCATTAATGATGTGTTGCAGACTGACTAACGCATTTTTATTGGATAACACCTCAGCAAAGTCAACCTTAGCGGCTTTCAGAAAGTTAAGCATAGCCCAGCTTGCACCTCTAGCTTCGTAGAACGTATCATCAATCTGCCACCAGGTTGTTTTTTGCCTAATTGACTGAGGTGAGGCAGTGGATTGCTCAGCAACTGCGTCGCCGGCCAACGCCAAATTGGGATCAACCCGCGCAACACTCTCGCTTAACCGCCGGGATAACGATCCAAGGCGTTTTTCCAGCTCCTGAATGTAACGGCGAAAATTGTCAGAGCGAGCATAAAATTGCCCTGAAT
This sequence comes from Pseudomonadota bacterium, assembly GCA_051745735.1. Lineage (GTDB taxonomy): Bacteria > Pseudomonadota > Gammaproteobacteria > Enterobacterales > Alteromonadaceae > Idiomarina. The sequence continues at coordinate 1,550 of JBNJEJ010000008.1, read as the reverse complement.
GATCAGAGCCATCCGCTAATGCCAGCCGGTATTGCTTCACCTCATTAATCACGGTTTGATATTCGTTTTCCGCCGTTGGCGCAAACCAACTGGTGTGGTCAATATTCATTGCCGGTTGAGCAATAACGAGGTTCGGGTTTTCTACCGATTGTGATTGTGAGCGGCTGAACTCATTACGTAAAGCCAGCAACATATCGCGCGTCATCTGCACGACACCGAATTCCCAGGCCGGCATATTATCCAACCATACCATAGGCGGCAGGATATCGTTGCTCATATAACCACCGCGTTTATTCAGCAGAGTATTCAGCGTTTCAATTACCGCGGTACTGGTTGCAAAACCCTTAACGGGCTCCACATTCAGTTCAGCTGCTGCGTCGTCAATTGCGGCATCCAGCGCTAAAGGTTGCGGTTCGTCGCTGAGTAACCAGCCTAACAACCACAACAGCAAAATCAGTGCGGCGATACCTGCGCTGATCCATTTCCACAATGAGCCATTTGTTGCTGAAGTGAATTTCATTGCAATTCCCTTACGTTTAAAGTGACTTGTTGAGCGGAACCGTCATTAAAGTGCATGACCAGCGGTATACTGTCGCCTTTTTTGAATGGGCTTTTTAAATCAAAAAACATGACATGATAGCTACCCGGCTTCATCGTCAGCGATTCTCCCGGGGCAAGGGTCAATTCAGGTACATGAACCATCTTCATCATACCTTCATCGTGCTGATGGGTGTGGAGTTCAGTTTTCGGACTGGCTGTACTTTGTACCTTTACCAGCGTAACCGGGTTCTGCTCATTATTGGTGAGGCTAACATAACCTGCGCCGTTAGCCATACCGGGAATGGAGGCTCTGGCCCAGGCTTCATTTACGGTCAGTTCGGCTGCAGCTACAAAATTTGATAATAACAATGCGATAGAAAAGGATATTGTTAGCAATGATACTTTCATACAAAGCTTCCGTTTTTCGTGTAGATATCTTACATACTACACGGTTTTCCGGGAATTTCGAAAAACAACGTATAAAATGACAACACAGAGCAATAATGGCCAAAACATACCAATTCCGGTAAAGATCATTGCTACAAAGGCACCGATCAAGCCAATGCCTACACTACCAAATATTGTCATTAATAAGAAAAACACGAGTCCTATGGTTGCTAATGCAACCACTACCGATAAAGCAAATTCGATAACCGAACCGATTGCATAGCCGATAGAACTGAAAATTTCAGGTGCAAAAAACAACCCGATAACGGCGATTATAATGAGTAATACCCACTGATTACGTGACATAAATTCCTACTCCAAATACACGACAAACTGATTCTCTTAGGCTAATGATTCAAGTTTGGTGCCAACTATTTTATCTATCCAATTCAATAGGTTACATTTTATTTGTCACAACACTTAGTAAATTCTACTAACTACACACGAATTATGCCAAAAAATGGTCAGCTCGTGGGTAACCGTCGGTTTTACCGACGGACATAAAAAAAGCCCCAAGCGATAGCTTGGGGCCTTCGTTATTCAAAGTCTGGCGGTGTCCTACT
>JBNJEJ010000007.1:0-75781 GCA_051745735.1 Pseudomonadota bacterium | reverse complement strand
ACGATGCCGTCTTCTTGCTCAACGGTATCGCCCTCGCTAACCAACAATTCAATGACTTCGACTGCTTCGCCGCCCACGTCAGGGACTTTGAGTTCGATTGTATCGGCCATCTCAGTACTCCTTATGCTTTACGTGGGTTAAGTTTGTCGACATCGATGTCGAAATCAGTAATGGCTTGAGTAACCACTTTGCTATCGATTTCACCGGCATCGGCCAATTCTTTCAGTGCAGCAACCACGATGTACTGCGGATTGACTTCGAAATGCATACGCAAGTTAGCACGGCTGTCGGAACGGCCAAAGCCGTCGGTGCCCAGCACGCGGTAGGCGGTAGGAACCCAGGCGCGGACCTGATCAGCATACAGTTTCATGTAGTCTGTTGCCGCCACTGCTGGACCCTTGGCTTTTTTCATAACTTGCGTAATGTAAGCTTCCTGCGCATCTTTTTCCGGGTGAAGCATGTTGTGGCGATCGGCATCTAAGCCATCACGCGCCAGCTCGTTAAACGAAGTCACGCTGTAAACCGTCGAATTGATGTCAAAGTCATTGGCCAGAATGTCCGCTGCTTTGCGCACCTGTTGTAAGATGGTACCACTGCCCATCAGCTGCACATCAGCTTTGGCTTTTTTCTTCGCCTTAACATTGTCCAGCACATAGATACCTTTCAGAATACCTTCTTCAGCGCCTTCAGGTAGCTCTGGCTGATGATAGTTTTCATTCATAACCGTCAGGTAATAAAACACGTTTTCCTGGTCTTCAAACATGCGTTTAAGACCATCCTGAACAATGACGGCAATTTCATAGCCATAAGTCGGGTCGTAGCTAATGCAGTTTGGCACAGTGCCAAAGTGAATCAGACTGTGACCGTCCTGGTGCTGCAGGCCTTCGCCGTTCAATGTCGTACGGCCGGCGGTTCCGCCAATTAAGAAGCCGCGGGTCTGGCTGTCACCAGCAGCCCAGACCAGGTCTCCGACGCGCTGAAAACCAAACATAGAGTAGTAAATATAAAACGGGATCATCGGTTCGTTATTCACCGAGTAGCTGGTACCGGCAGCCACCCACGACGCCATGGCGCCCAGTTCGTTAATGCCTTCCTGAATAACCTGGCCTTTCTCATCTTCACGGTAATAAGCCACCTGGTCCGCATCTTGCGGCGTGTACTTTTGTCCGTTGTGAGCGTAGATACCGACTTGACGGAACAGACCTTCCATACCAAAGGTGCGTGCCTCATCGGGAATAATGGGCACAACCCGTTTACCAATTTTCTTATCTTTCAACAGCGCAGTCAGTACCCTGACAAAGGCCATGGTGGACGAGATTTCGCGATCGCCTGAGCCCTTTAAAACCGCATCAAAGGCTTTCAGAGCGGGCATCTCAAGTTCGACATCTGTTTCCGCGCGACGTACCGGCATGTAGCCACCTAAGGCTTCACGACGTTCTTTCATGTAGGTCATTTCGTCGCTGTCGTCATCGAACTTATAATAAGGTAAGTTTTCCAGCTCATCGTCTTTAAACGGAATATTAAAGCGATCGCGCAGTTGTTTGATCGCATCCATGTCCATTTTCTTAACCTGGTGCGCTATGTTTTTACCCTCACCGGCGGCGCCCATGCCATAACCTTTAACGGTTTTAGCCAAAATGACTTGCGGCCGGCCTTTGGTGTTGGCTGCCTTGTGGTAAGCCGAATAAACTTTGACCGGGTCGTGACCACCGCGATTTAGGCGCCAAATGTCCTCGTCGGATAAATTAGCCACCATTTCTTCAGTTTCTGGATACTTACCGAAGAAATGTTCGCGCGTGTACTTACCGCCCTTCGCTTTAAAGTTCTGGTAATCACCATCAACGGTTTCTTCCATCAATTCGCGTAATTTACCTTCGGTATCGCGGTACAGCAGCGGATCCCAATAGCGACCCCAAATCACTTTAATGACTTCCCAGCCAGCACCGCGGAAGTTGCCTTCCAGTTCCTGGATGATCTTACCGTTACCACGAACCGGGCCATCCAGACGCTGCAAGTTACAATTGATGATAAAGGTCAGGTTATCCAATTCTTCACGGGCAGCCAAGCCAATAGCACCCAAGCTTTCCGGCTCATCGGTTTCGCCGTCGCCCATAAAGCAATAAACGCGCTGCTCCGAACAATCTTTGATGCCGCGGTCCGTCAGATACTTCAGGAAACGGGCCTGGTAGATGGCCTGAATCGGCCCAAGCCCCATGGAGACGGTTGGAAACTGCCAAAAGTCAGGCATTAAATTCGGGTGTGGATACGACGGTAATCCTTTGCCTTCGACTTCCTGGCGGAAATTGTTCAGCTGCTCTTCAGTCAGTCGGCCTTCGATAAACGCGCGACCGTAAATGCCGGGCGAAGCATGACCCTGAATGTATAAAAAATCACCGCCATCTTTATCGCTGGGCGCACGGAAAAAATGGTTAAAGCCAATGTCGTACAACATCGCTGATGAGGCAAAGCTGGCAATATGGCCGCCCAGTTCTTCGCCTTTTTGCGAGGCCCGCAAAACCATCATGGTGGCATTCCAGCGAATAGCTGAGCGAATGCGCGACTCCATGGTCTGATTGCCCGGCATCGTCGGTTCCTGACTGGCCGGAATGGTGTTTAAATAGGACGTCGTTGGCCGGTACGGTAAGTAAGCACCATTACGACGCGCTTTATCAATCAGTTGTTCCAACAGAAAGTGCGCCCGCTCAGGGCCCTCTGCGTCCAGTACGCCCTCGAGGGCACCAAGCCACTCTTGAGTTTCCTGTTGGTCGACGTCTTGTTTTTTCTCTTCACTCATAACTATTCCTTACCTTTTTATAATTCAGGAACGACGCAGCGAACGCTGGATGCGGGATTGTTCTTTTGTCATTTCCAACAATGCCTGTTCAATATAGGATAAATGTTGATGACATGCATCCCGCGCCTGCTCCGGTTGTCCGTCCACAATTGCAGCTGCAATTTGTGAACGATGTTGGTTCAATTGCTCCAAAACCCTGGGGGTTGGGGCCAATAGTTCTAAATTTTGCTTAATGTTTTCCGCTAATAATTCCTGCATCCCCATCACCACATGCAACAACACCACATTATGGGAGGCCTCAGCAATGCGTAAATAAAAATTCACCAGCGCTTCAGCTTGCTGGGGAATGTCTTTGTTTTGCGTGGCCATGATGCTGTTTATACTGGCTTTTATCCGATCCAGATCGGCTTCGGTACCACGCAATGCCGCATAAAATGACGAGATACCTTCCAGTGCGTGGCGAAACTCCAGTAAATCAAATTGTGATTCGGGATGTTTTGCTAACAGCTCAAACAGCGGTGTACTGACCTTATCGCTTAGGTTATCTGCGACAAAGGTACCGCCACCCTGACGGCGCTGCAGCAGGCCTTTGGCTTCCAGTTTTTGAATGGCTTCGCGCAGCGACGGGCGGGAGACATTAAACTGTTGCGACAAATCCCGTTCGGAAGGCAGTTTCTCGCCCGCCAGGAACCGCCCGTCGACAATCATTGCTTCAATTTGAGCAACGATCTGATCAGAAATTTTCGCCACTTTGATCGTTTCAATCGACATAAGTCCAGACTTTGCTGCGTAAACTTTGTTTTAGGTAAATTGGTCTTACCATGAGGTCCAGATAGTTTAAAGGATTTGTCCCCATAACCCAAGTTTTTCTGCTCGGTTAACGGTTTTTTGTTAGCTCAAGCTGCCCCATAGAGTGAGCACCGCTATCACGCAAACCCACAGCAGTTGTTGACGCTTCATTAGTGCCAGCTGAGCGGTGACCGCCTCGGTTTTATCGTCAGGATGATGGGAGCGGTCTTCGGCGCAACGGGCAAAGCGCGCGAGCAATTGATGGTTGCTGCTGGTAACGTCGGTTAAGGCGCTTACCCAGACCGGCAGAGTTCGTGAAAAATGACCAACGAACATCAACCCTAAGCCAGCCAGCCGCACGGGAATAAAGTCAATGGCCCAGCGCAGGCGTTTTACCGGCAAACGCTGAAGCCGTTCCGGATAGTGTGTCTCGGCGGCACGAATTGAAGCGTAAGCCAACGCACCGAATACACCGAACACCAGGTAAAAAAAGATGACGCCCAGATAATACTGGTAATTAAGCCAGCTGACACTATCCTCAACGCTGATCGTCTCATCATGGCCGGCTAATTGCTGCAGCTTATGGCGCTGCTCCGCCAGCTCACCGGTATCTCCGCGGTTTGCCGCTTTTAGATAAGCTTTATAGGCGTCCCGGGCGGGTTGGCAGGCAATGCTGACGAGCAGGGCCAGAATGCTGCAAATAAAGGTCACTAACAAATGGTCCAGCCAGGCTACCAGCAAGCCCGCCAAAATTGCCGGAGTCAGCAGCCAGAAAAACTGCAACAGTGGCTGCTGCAGTTTTTCTGCATGCCCTGACGACTGCAGTTTATGCTCGCTCCACTGCAGCCAGCGGGATAAATAAAAGGTCACCTGCCAGGGTGCCGGCAATCGCATAATGCGCTCTATGCTCAATGCCACTAACAATGCGATGAGAACCATAGTCTCTCCCTTAACTCACAATTTTTAAGTGTTATTGGTTTGCAGTTGGGTCAGATAATGCGACCAGTCAAAAGCCATGCCGGGGTCGGTCTTACGGCCCGGCGCAATGTGCTGATGACCAACAATACGATCGCGGCTTAACGCTGGGTAATGCGCTAACAATAACTCGGTAATCGTAACTAGCTGTTGGTACTGTACCGCAGTATAAGGCTGTTTATCCGTGCCTTCCAATTCTATGCCGATACTAAAGTCGTTACAACGCCGGCGGCCGCAATAGCTGGACTGGCCGGCGTGCCAAGCCCGTTGGTTAAAGGGAACATATTGCTCGACCTGACCGTTGCGGCGGATGACTAAATGCGCCGACACTGTTAACCCGGCTAAGGGCTCAAAGCCGGACCCTTCACTAGTATCCAGGTTGCCGAGGAACAAGTCCTTTACGTACGGCGTGCCATAGCACCCTTCCGGTAAACTGATGCAATGGATCACCAGCAAACTGATGGCTTCTGCTTCGGGGCGCGCATCACAATGAGGCGATGCAAAGTGGGTCGCTGTTTGCAGGTAATGTTCTTTTATCATGGGCTTTTTATGGCTATCTCTTTTCACTGCACAGACAAACGGGTAAAGTTTGCCCTCTAGTATCGTTATTGTTTTAATAAAGGTAAAGCCTACATGGATCCAGTTTTGTCGCTTTCTCAACACGAAATGCAGTCGTTACAACAACAAGTCACACTGGCACTTGAAGAAGATTTATCAGCCGTTGACCCTACACTGGACATTACCGCTCAACTGATCGACAGCAGCAGTCAGAGTCAGGCTTCCATTATTACCCGCGAACCCATGGTGCTCTGCGGCAGCGCCTGGGTGGATGAGATTTTTCGGCAGCTTGACCCCGCTGTCAGCATTGAGTGGCAGGCTGACGATGGTGACTGGGTCGATGCGCAGCAGATATTATGCCATCTTTCCGGCAGCAGCTGCTCATTGCTGACTGGAGAGCGAGCCGCCCTGAACTTTCTTCAGACCCTCTCTGCTACGGCGACGCTCACAGCGCGCTACAGCGCCAAGCTGCAGGGCTCGGCAACGCGTTTACTGGATACTCGTAAAACATTACCCGGGCTGCGGTTAGCGCAAAAATACGCGGTCCGCTGCGGTGGTGGCAAAAATCACCGCATCGGCCTTTACGATGCCTATCTGATTAAAGAAAACCATATTGCAGCCAGCGGCGGAATTGCCAGCGCGGTGGCTAAAGCCCGCCAACTGAACCCGACGAAGCCGGTCGAGGTCGAAGTCGAAAACCTGGCTGAATTACAACAGGCATTGGGTGCACAAGCCGATATCATTATGCTGGATAATTTTTCGCTGGCTGACGTGCAGCAGGCTGTGAATGCCAATCGGCAGGCGCAAAAACCCGCTTTGCTCGAAGTTTCGGGCAACATCACTGACAGCCGTCTGGACGAATTAAAAGCTACCGGTGTTGATTTTATTTCCTCTGGCGCCTTAACCAAGAATGTTATCGCCATTGACCTGTCGATGCGTATTAGCTGATCTAATACAATCGTTTACAGTTGCTGATTTTAGCATCAGCAACCATAGTTGCGGCTTTCTGGTTGGAGGCCGCCATGCATTCCCTCAAACTCATACGCTCATCAACAACAGGCTTTAGCCTGATCGAATTATTGGTTGCTATCGCCATTATTGCGATCCTGTCGTCGCTGGCGATTCCCGCCTATCACCAATACAGCCAACGCGCCAAGGTCACCAGCGCCTTACGCTATGCGCAACCAATGCAATTAGCAATTGCCCTTTGCTGGCAACTGGAAGGGCAGCTGCCGCGTTGTGCACAACCCGGCCAACAGGGGCTGCCCTGGGTGCCTGACCCCTTACCCGCAGAACTGAGCAGTTTTTCAGTCGATGCCTCTGCTGCTGTGCAAATGCAGCTGACCGAAGTGGTCATTGATAAGGTGCCGTTAAGCGTTACTTTAACGCCACACATTCAACAGGGCATGCTCAATTGGCAAATACGCTGTTCCGATTATCAACTGGGCCGCTCAGTCGTAGCCGGTTGCCAGTCATCACTGTAATGGTGAGCCACTTATGACCCTGTTAGTCAACGGCTGTTGTATTGATTTACCACGGCAAACCCTAACGCTCGAAAAGCAGTTAGCCGAACGGCTTAATTTACCCCTGAGTTCGGTTTGTCTGCTCTATTATGATGCTGATATTGCTTTACTGGCGTTGGCCGAAATGCCGTCGCTGGCCGCCGAGTCCATCGCCTTTTTGTGGCAACAGCTGAGTTCGGCGCCGTTGTCTCTGCTGCAGTTGCAGTCGGTCAGTCGCCTGCAGTTACCAACCCATACAACCGATGCCAGTGACTGGCTGCAACAGTTATTGGCCTACAGTCTGCAACAACAGGCTTCAGACGTCCATCTGGAGCCGCAACCCGACAGTTTTAGAATACGGCTGCGCATCGCCGGTCAACTGCTGACCGCCCAGAATCTAACCCCTGAACAAGGCAAACAGCTGTGTGCGCGCGTCAAAGTGTTAGCCGATCTGGACATCACCGAACATTTTAAGCCCCAGGACGGGCGCTTTTCTGTTGCCATTGACGCCGAGCAAAAGCGCGACTTTCGCGTCAGTTGCTGTCCGGTTCTGGATGGTGAAAAGTTAGTGATTCGCTGTCTGGGCACTCTACAGCAACTGCCATCGCTGTCACAACTGGGGCTGGCTTCTCATCAGTTGCATTGTGTGACCCGCTGTTTACGGCAAAGCCAAGGATTGATTTTAGTTACCGGACCAACCGGTAGCGGCAAGACATCGACCTTGTATTCAATGTTACAACGGCTGGACCATCGCAGCCTGAATATTTGCACCGTAGAGGACCCGGTTGAAATTCGCTTTGCTGGTATTAATCAGGTGCCGGTTAACCCGCACCGGAAGTTATCCTTTGCCGTGATCTTGAGAGCCCTGCTGCGGCAGGACCCTGATGTCTTACTGGTCGGTGAAATACGCGATGCTGAAACAGCGCAAGTGGCTCTGCAGGCAGCTCAAACGGGTCATTTAGTTTTCGCTACCCTGCACACCAACAGCGCCATCGACAGCCTTACCCGCTTACGCGCGCTGGGCTTACCGCCAGATGAAATCACCAGCGCCCTGTTATTGCTGGTCAGTCAGCGTTTGTTGCGCAAAACCTGCCCGCATTGTGCAGCCGAGGGCTGCCAGCACTGTGAGCAGGGCTATCTGGGGCAACTGGCAGCTTTTGAAGTCGTGCCCTGGCACAGCCAACTGTCAAAAACCAGTTTCGACTCTGACACCCTTGCTGCACACCTTGCCGATCAAGGACTGCCTACGCTGCTGCAGCACGGCCAACAGTTGGTCGAACAAGGGCGGACCAGTCAGCAGCAGGCACGCCGACTGGCGTTTTACTGAACATGACATCCAAGCGGTTAGGCCGTCGCCAGCAAAGGCTGTTATTTATGGCTCTTGAGCAACTGGCGGTATTGCTGCGCAGTGGTCTGCCGTTAAGCTCTGCGTTAGAGATTGTTCAATTTCAGTATAAACAGCGCCCGGTTAACCGCTGTTTATCTGCTATGCAACAGGCGATTGCCAGCGGGCGGCCCATGACTAGCGGACTGCAGCAGCTGTCATTGCGGTTACCTGCAGCATTAATCGGCTGGTTGGATCTGGCTGAGCAGAGCGGTCAGCTGGCCGACGTGCTGGATAACTTAGTTACCGAGTTTAAACACAGCGACAGTCAGCAAAGGCAACTGCGTAAGATTTTACAGTACCCGCTAGTGGTTTTAAGTGTTGCTATGGCAGTCACCCTGATGCTGTTAATTTGGGTGTTGCCGCAGTTTACTGCACTGTTTACTGAACAGCAGCTGCCTGCTTTAACACGTTATTTGCTGCTGGCCGGCCGGACTCTGCAACAGTATGGGCTGGTTTTGCTTGCCGCAGCGACCGTTTTGCTGGCAGCTTTATTGCTATTGCGGCGGTTGCTGCCGGGTCGTTGGCAGGCTTTACTGTTGCGGGCCCCCGGATTGGGAGAACTGGTCCGCCTGGCGCGCTTACAACAACTGTTTTTACCCCTTAGCCTGCTGTTGTCGGCGGGCATGCCAGCGGTTACCGCATTGCAGCAGGTTCAGCGTACCAGTCACTGGCGACTGACTAAAACCCAATTGCAGACGGTACAGCAGGCGATAAACTCCGGCGCCAGTTGGTCACTGGCTTTTTCGCAGGCTGGCCTGCAACAACCACTTTTGCTTGCCTATTTAAAGACCGGTGAGCAAAGTGGCCTAATGGCTGAGATGATGAATAATTTAGCCAACGATTTAAGACAACAGCTACAGCAGCGCTCAGAGCAATGGCTGAGCTTGGCAGAACCCTTGCTGATGTTGCTGTTAGGGGGCATTATAGGCACCTTACTGGTGGCGATGTATTTACCCATTTTTAACTTGGGACAACACCTTTCATAGTGGTCGACTCTGGAGCAATGCATGGACGTTATTTATCAGGCCGGTAGCTGGCCCGCGGTTATCATCGGACTGCTGCTGGGCGCCACTGTTGGCAGCTTTTTAAACGTGGTGATCGTACGCCTGCCACGACAATTGCAATTACAATGGCAGTACGAATGCGCTGAGCTGAATGGCCAGCCGGTAACAGAACAAGAGCGTTACAATATTGCCTTTCCGGCTTCACACTGTCCGCAATGTAAAGCCCCTATCGCCTGGTATGACAATATCCCGCTGGTCAGCTATCTGGCCCTGGCTGGCAAGTGTCGCCACTGCCGCCAGCCGATTCCGGCGGTATATTGGCTGGTCGAGCTGTGCATGACGTTGGTTCTGGGTTTCGCGGCCTGGCAGTTAGGTTTATCGCTGGCGTTTGGGATGCTGCTGATCACCGTCAGCCTATTAGTCTGTATGGTGGTCATTGATATTCAACACCAGCTACTGCCGGATCAGTTAAACTACAGTTTGCTGTGGCTAGGCTTGCTCTGGTCACTGACCGAAACAGCCAGCGTTAGTCCCGGCCAGGCCATTATCGGTGCCAGCCTTGGTTACTTAAGTCTGTGGTCGGTATTTTGGTTGTTTAAACTAGCCACCGGTAAAGACGGTCTGGGTTATGGCGATTTTAAATTACTGGCCGCGATAGGCGCCTTCACCGGCGCAACACTACTGCCGGTCACGGTGCTGGCCAGTTCCGTTGTCGGTGTGGTGGTTGGCTTAGTCGCACTGGCGCGCAAAGGGCGCTCTGAACCCATTCCGTTCGGACCCTTCCTAATCGGTGGTGGGCTGATCAGTTATTTTTACGGTGAGTACCTGTTGCACAGTTACTGGCAGTGGTTAGGAATCTAAGCAATGGCAACTTATGTGGTCGGTTTAACGGGGGGGATTGGCAGCGGTAAGACAGCAGCGTCTGATTATCTGGCAGGCCTTGGTATCGATGTTATTGATGCGGATGTTGTTGCACGCCAGGTGGTCGAACCCGGCAGCCCCTGTTTAGCCGAAATCATCAGCCATTTTGGCGCACAAATAACCGCCCCCGATGGCTCCCTTAACCGCAAAGCATTGCGCCAAAGGGTGTTTAATGATGACAGCGAAAAGCGCTGGCTAAATCAGCTTCTGCACCCGGCCATCCGCACCGAAATCCTGCGCCAGTTAAAACAAAGCCAGTCGGCCTACGCTGTATTGGTCGCCCCCCTGTTGCTGGAAAACGGACTGGATGCTTATTGTCAGCGTATTCTGGTGGTTGACGTGCCCGAAACTCTGCAGGTTGAACGGACCGTAAAGCGAGATCAGAGCGAGCCGCACCTGGTCGAAGCAATTATGGCAGCTCAGATGCCGCGACAACAGCGGCTGGCCCGCGCCGATGATATCGTGCTTAACGATGGTTCCTTAGACCACTTACAGCAACAGCTTGCACTGCTTGATAAAAACTACCGCAAAGCAGCCGCAGATGAGGATTCTCAGTTGTGAGCATTGCACCGAGTGTACTTTCCGTTATCATATCCCCATTGAGTGCTACTGAGAGTTTGAATGTCGAGCGAAGCGCAAGCCCCGATTATTTACGAATACCCTCTGCAAGAACGTTTTCGTACCTATTTAAGGTTAGAACACAGCTTTAATCAGTTGCGGTCTGCCCTTGAACACAACTACGAGGCGTTTTTCAGTGCGTTATTTGCCAGCCAGGAGCTGATTGAACGCAGCGATATCCGCGCCGATTTAAGTAAAGACTTAATACAGCAAAAAAACTTTATTAAGCAGTGGGAAAAGCATCCGCAAATCGACCAGAATACATTACAGGCAGCGCTGCAATCGGTAAGTCAGGCTTACGATGGTTTGCAACACTTCCCCAAACAACTGCGGCAGCTCAAAGACGACCGGTTTCTGGCCAGCATCCGCACACGGCTAGCGCAACCGGGCCTTTGTGGCTTATTCGAATTGCCACAACTGCAATTATGGCTAAGCCATTCGCCGGAGGATGCCTGGCAACAATGCCGTGATTGGTATCAGAACTTGCAGGTTTTGGTGAAAGCGATCGAACTGCAACTGCAGTTGACCCGCCAGCAGGGCGAGTTCAGTCAGGTCGTTGCAAAAAGTGGTTTTTGGCAGGAGAGCTGCGAGCCGCTGGCGCTGTTACGGATTAGAATTGCCGTTGCCAGCGCCTGTTACCCCATCATCAGTGGTCATCGACAACGCTTTACTATCCGTTTTATGAACCTACCCAGTGATGATGATCAGCAGTCCGATGCCAGCAGCGATGATATCCAGGTCGCTATCGCACGTTGTCCGCTTCTTTAACTCAATATCGTTCGCTAAATTTTAAGGTGCCTACTATGTCTCACACTGTCAATTGTCCAACTTGTCAAACAACGGTGCTCTGGTCACCAGAAAAATCACCTTACCGGCCTTTTTGCAGTGAACGCTGTAAATTAATCGATTTAGGCGAGTGGGCCAATGAAGAAAAAGCTATCCCCGGCCAGCCCACTGTGCTGGCGAATCAAGCATCCGGCAACGATGACGACTACGCAGATGATTCGAGTCAGTAATTATTAAGAGTATCCATTAACCGTTCGACAATGGGCTGATTGGCATCAGGAAACTGAAACGCATCAAGTTGTGCAATATCAGCCCATAGCCATTCCTGTCCCTGTAACTGCGTCGCTTCGCCACGATATTTTAACACCCACCAGACATCCAACAGTACGCGTTTGTCCTGATATTGGTGTTCAACCACAGTAAGCGGCGCGCAATCCAGCACCTCGATATTGCATTCTTCTTTTAACTCACGCACCAATGCCTGCTGCACCGATTCGTCTTGTTCAACTTTGCCGCCGGGAAACTCCCACTTATCACCCTGATGTTGCTCGGGCAGACGACGGGCGATAAACACTTCGCCCTCATTGTTTTCGATGACCCCAACCGCTACATGAACGGTTGGGGTATTACTGTGTTCATCACTCATAGTGCCAGATTCTTTTTACAGTTTGCCATGACAGTGTTTGTACTTTTTACCTGAGCCACAGGGGCAGGGCTCGTTACGTCCAACTTTTTGTGAACGCTGTGCCGGCGCTGCTGCTGAACTCGCGGTTTCCTCGGGTGGCTGGGTGGCACTGGCTTGTTCGTGCTTAAACTCGCGTGGCGCGTTATCAGCCGCCTTACGCTGCTGGTCGACCGCATCAACATCTTCTGGTGCGCGCACTTTAACGCGGCTTAGAATGGTGACAACGTCCAATTTTAAATTTTCCAGCATCTCGCTGAACAGCTCAAATGCCTCGCGTTTGTACTCTTGTTTCGGATTTTTCTGCGCATAGCCGCGCAAATGGATCCCCTGACGGAGATGGTCCATCGCCGCTAAATGTTCTTTCCAGTGCTGATCCAGGCTTTGCAGCATGATCGACTTTTCAAAACGACGCAGTGTCTCGGTGCCCACCAGTTCTTCTTTTTCCTGATAAGCATGAGTCAAGGCTTCTAACACCCGCTCACGTAATACTTCTTCATGAAAGCTGTCATCTTGCTCAAGCGCTTTTTGCAGCTCCATCTCGCAATCAAAGTCAGCCCGTAAACGTTCTTCCAGAGCCGGCAGGTCCCACAGCTCGGCCAGCGATTGCGCTGGTACATATTCACTGATAACGGCGTTAACAACATCTTCGCGAATCACTTGGATGGTGTCTGAAATATCACCCTCATCCAGCAACTCGTTACGCTGCTCGTAAACCACACGGCGCTGGTCGTTAGCGACATCATCGTATTCCAGTAATTGCTTGCGCACGTCAAAGTTACGGCCTTCGACCTTACGCTGTGCGTTTTCGATGGCCCGGGTCACCCATGGATGTTCAATGGATTCGCCTTCTTTCATGCCCAACCGTTTCATCATCGACGACATACGATCAGAGGCGAAAATGCGCATCAGCGGATCGTCTAATGACAGATAGAAACGTGACGAGCCCGGATCCCCCTGGCGCCCGGAGCGACCCCGTAACTGATTGTCGATGCGCCGCGATTCGTGTCGCTCGGTGCCGATAATGTGCAGGCCACCGGCTGCGATGACTTCGTCGTGCAGCTTCTGCCACTCTTGTTTTATGCTGTCGATTTTATCGTTGTCCGGCTGTTCCAGTTTCTCAACTTCAGCCATCCAGCTGCCGCCCAGCACGATATCCGTGCCCCGGCCCGCCATGTTAGTCGCGATGGTAACGACTCCCGGCCGGCCGGCCTGGGCTATAATATCTGCTTCGTGCGCGTGAAATTTAGCGTTCAGAACGGCATGAGGAATTTTTTTATTTTCCAACAACTGCGACAACAGTTCTGAGTTTTCAATAGAAACCGTCCCCACCAGTACCGGTTGCCCTTTTTCACGGCAGGCTGCAATATCTTCGGCAATGGCCTCGTACTTCTCCTGTGCGGTCAGATAAATCAGATCCGCGCCGTCATCACGTATCATTGGTTTATTCGTCGGGATGACTATCGTTTCCAGACCGTAGATTGACTGAAACTCAAACGCTTCGGTGTCTGCCGTACCGGTCATACCGGCCAGTTTGTCGTATAAACGAAAGTAATTCTGGAAGGTAATTGAAGCCAGAGTCTGGTTTTCGTTTTGGATCTCAACCCCTTCTTTGGCTTCGACCGCCTGATGCAGACCCTCAGACCAGCGACGCCCCTCCATGGTACGCCCGGTGTGTTCATCAACAATAACAATTTTGCCGTCATTTACGATGTAGTCGACGTCTTTCTGAAATAAATGATGAGCGCGTAACGCCGCGTTAATATGGTGCAATAAGGTGATGTTGGCGGCTGAATAAAGTGAATCGTCATCAGCCAACATGCCGCGTTCTTTTAGCAGCTCTTCAATATGCTCCTGACCATGCTCAGTCAGATGCAACTGTTTGGCTTTTTCATCGATGGTATAGTCGCCATCGCCTTTCTCTTCTTCGGTATCTTCTTTTTCCTGACGAACAAGCAGCGGCACTAAGGTATTCATTTTGGTGTACATTTCGGAACTGTCTTCGGCAGGTCCGGAAATGATCAGCGGTGTGCGCGCTTCATCAATTAAGATCGAATCGACTTCGTCAACCAGGGCATAGTAGAGATCACGTTGCACCCGATCATCAGGCGCAAATGCCATGTTGTCGCGCAGGTAATCAAAGCCAAATTCATTATTGGTGCCGTAGGTAATGTCGGCTTGGTAAGCGGCCTGTTTTTCATGTGCCGGTAAGCCCGGAATATTAAATGAAACGGACATACCCAAAAAGTCGAACAAAGGCTGGTTAAATTCGGCATCACGCTTAGCCAGGTAATCGTTCACGGTGATGATATGAACACCCTTGCCCGCCAGCGCATTAAGATAAGCTGGCAGCGTCGCGGTCAAGGTTTTACCTTCACCGGTTTTCATCTCGGCGATGCGGTTTTCATCCAGCACCATGCCGCCAATCAGCTGCACGTCAAAATGGCGCATGCCAAATACTCGCTTACTGGCTTCGCGAACCGTGGCAAAGGCTTCAACCAACAAGTCCTGCAAGTCTTCGCCTTGATTTAACCGTTTCCGGAACTCAGCCGTTTTATCTTTTAACTCGGCATCCGAAAGTGCTTCGAACTCAGGCTCTAATTGGTTAATTTTATTAACTTTTTTATTTAGCGCTTTAAGAAGACGATCATTACGGCTACCAAATACTTTTCGAAACAAACTGCCTAGCATGAGAAAGGGATTTCCTGTTTTACTTTATGAACAACAAAAGCGATGCCACTGATTCGGGTGGCCGCTCAGGCGAAACTGAAAACGTTTTTTTGAGCCTCGGTAAAAGACTGATAAACTCATACACTCTATCGTTAATGAGTCGTTTGGCAGCCCCTAGGGTTAATCGGTGAACCGTAAACAATGAACAGTAAACCCAAAACCCCGCAACAATGGATGCGTACCCGTGTACAACCGCAGACTCAGACATTGCAACACTATGCACAGTTTGCCGCTGAACTGAAACAATGGCAACTGTTGTTTCGGCGCATTGTCGGTAGTCCACTGGCCGAACATTGTCAGCTGCTGAACGTGCGCGACGGTCAACTGATTGTGCGAGCCAATGCAGCAAGCTGGGCGACCCAACTTAAATTACAACAAAGCGCTATTATAACGCATTTCAAACAAGATGCGATGATTGCAGTCAAGACCATGGAGATACAGATAAAACCGGGACAGGATGCTGTCAGTTACAGCCAGACAGAGCCTTTGACACGGCGTCAGCGGATTTTACAACTTGCAGAAACAAGTCAGGAGCCGTTACGCTCTGAATTATTAAAGATTGCCGAAAAAATATGGTAGCCGGCAGTTACTGCCAGCTACTCTTTTCGTTTTAAGCCAGGCTTGGAGCCCAGTAGGTAATCGGGGATTGTGCCTGAACCTCATCAAAACTGACGAACTCCCAAGCGTGTTGTTGAGCAAGCAGTGACTGCAACAGTTGGTTGTTCAATGCATGACCGGATTTAAAAGCGCGTAAATGCCCCAAAATGCTGTGACCACACATATACAAATCGCCAATGGCGTCGAGCATTTTATGTTTAACAAATTCATCGTCGTAACGCAGACCATCACTGTTTAGTATGCGAAATTCATCAAGCACTACGGCGTTGTCAAAACTGCCTCCTAAGGCGAGATTATTTTTCCGCAAGTACTCAATGTCTTTCATAAACCCGAAAGTCCGGGCGCGACTGATGTCTTTAATAAAGCCGTTACTGCTGAAGTCCATTGACACGGCCTGGCCTGTTTCAGCAATCGCCGGGTGGTCAAAATCAATGGCAAAGTCAATGCGGAAACCATCATGGGGTAGCAGTTCCGCCCACTTGCCATCGTCCTCTTCGACCCGTATCGGTGACTTAATACGAATAAATTTTTTCGCTGCCGATTGCTCTTCGATGCCCGCACTCTGTAGCAGGTAGATAAACGGGTGCGAGCTACCATCCATGATCGGGATTTCATGTGAATCGACTTCGATAACGCAATTATCAACGCCCACACCAGCCAGCGCCGCCAGCAAGTGTTCAACGGTTGATACGCGGACATTTTGTTCATTGATCAGACAAGTACACAGCTGCGTGTCCCGCACCCAATCGGCGCGCGCAGGAATGTCGACCGCTGGATCCAAGTCAACACGGCGAAAGATAAGCCCGGTGTTAGCTGGCGCAGGACGTAAAGTCAGATTAACCTTATTGCCCTTGTGCAAACCAACACCCGTGGCTGATATCGCCTGTTTTAGCGTACGTTGCCTTACCATTAAAAAGCCCCTTTCAATCGACACAGCCGCATATTATACGACATTTGTCATGGTTGATGCAAATTTTGCTGATTTTTTCACCACTAATCGACTTGTTTGCGTAAAAATGCCGGAATGTCCAGGTAGTCCAGTTCATTATCCTGCTGTTTTTTCGGTGCCGGTTTACGCGCTGCCTCGGTCTGAGTTTCAGCTTGTACTTCTTCCGATTCTTCGTAGCGAGGTGCTGCTGCACCACGGTCCATGTCTGCCCGGTAGCTTTGCGGCGCTTCGCGCTTAGCCGCCTGGTTACTATTGACCAAGGAAATATCGGGCTTACGTTCAGCGCCGATGCCCGTTGCAACAACGGTAACGCGCAGCTCGTCAGACATCTCGGTATCGATAACCGTACCGACGATTACCGTCGCGTTATCAGACGCAAACGCCTTAACGGTATTACCGACCGTTTCAAATTCGTCGATGCTCATATCCATACCGGCGGTTACATTGACCAATACGCCGCGAGCACCAGAAAGATCGATATCTTCCAGTAGTGGACTGTTGATCGCCATTTCCGCAGCTTCCTGAGCTCGATCTTCGCCACTGGCAACACCGGTTCCCATCATCGCCGTGCCCATTTCTTTCATGACCGCACGCACGTCGGCGAAATCAACGTTGATTAAACCAGGACGGGTAATCAATTCAGCAATACCCTGAACAGCCCCCAGCAATACATTGTTAGCGGCACTGAAAGCATCCAGTAAGGAAGTCCCCTTGCCCATAACTTTAAGCAGCTTTTCATTCGGTATGGTGATCAGTGAATCAACGCTTTGTGCTAACGCGTTGATGCCGTCATCGGCAACGGCCATGCGCTTTTTGCCCTCGAACGGGAAAGGCTTAGTCACTACGGCCACCGTCAGAATGTTCAATTCTTTAGCCACTTCTGCCACCACCGGTGCTGCACCGGTACCGGTACCGCCACCCATGCCAGCCGCAATAAAGACCATATCAGCGCCTTCCAGCTGTGCTTTCAGCGCTTCGCGATCTTCCTCGGCCGACTGGCGCCCGACTTCCGGATTAGCGCCAGCCCCCAGCCCTTTGGTGATATCGCCACCCAGTTGAATGGTTACATCGGCCGTGTGATTACGCAGCGCCTGAGCGTCTGTATTGGCTGCAATAAACTGAACACCTTCGATTGACTCTTTCACCATGTGCTGCACGGCGTTGCCGCCGCCGCCACCGACACCAATAACTTTGATGACGGCTTCACTTTCGTAATTGTCCATCAGTTCAAACATAATGTTTCTCCCTACCTGCTTTTATTTTGTGCTACCCCAGCGTTAAAACTCACCTTTAAACCAATTTTGGACTTTTTGCCAAAGCCCGACAACATCGGTTTTTGTACTCTCTTTTTGCACCGCCGCAGTACTTTCCTGTCCGTAGCGTAACAGGCCTACGGCGGTAGCATAAACCGGATCCTCGACATAATCTTTTAAACCTTTCACGTTAAGCGGTTTACCAATGCGCACCGGCATCTGGAAAATTTCTTCCGCGAACTCGACGCTACCCTGCATTTTTGCACTACCGCCGGTAATCACCACGCCCGCGGCAATCTGTTCATCCAGACCGCTTTGCTGAATTTCGTCGCGAATCAGCTCGAATAACTCCTGGTAACGGGGCTCGACAACTTCTGCCAGCGTATGCCGCGACATCATCCGGGCCGGACGGCCACCCACCGAGGGCACTTCGATGGTGTCTTCCATGCTGACCATTTGGCGCAGCGCACAGGCGTGCTCGGTTTTTATCTGTTCGGCGTGGTTGGTCGGCGTTCTGAAAATTTTCGCAATATCACTGGTTACCTGATTTCCCGCTGCCGGTATCACCGCGGTATGCCGTAATACACCGCCGGTATAAATACAGATATCGATGGTGCCACCCCCCATATCGACCAGCGCAACACCCAAATCTTTTTCATCGTCGGTCAGTACCGAAATACTCGATGCCAGCGCGGAAAATATCAGTGAGTCGATAGTCAGCCCGCAACGCTCAACCCCTTTAATAATATTTTTTGCCATATCATTTGCACAGGTAATGATGTGGACTTTAGATTCCATCCGCACGCCAGACATCCCAATCGGACTGCGGATGCTTTCCTGTGAGTCAATCACATACTCCTGCGGCAGCACGTGCAAGATACGTCGTTCTTTGGCAATGGGTACCGAACGTGCTGCGTGAATAACATTATCAACGTCATCCTGTGTCACCTCGGCGTCATTGATCGGTACCATGCCGCTTTCGTTTTGACAGCCGATGTGGCGCCCGGAAATATTTAAAAAAACTGACGCCACGCGGCAATCCGCCATCAGCTCAGCTTCGTCCACCGCACGCTGAATGGACTGCACCACCAGGTTCAGATCATTAACGCCACCTTTATCCATCCCGCGAGCTGTGGTCACACCAACCCCTACCACACTGACTTCGTCGTCCGGCAGGAATTCGCCAATCAGTGCCGTTACCTTACTGGTACCAATATCGAGACCGACCACCATTTGACGTTCTGTTGTTTTCGACATATTCACTCAGCTCTCTTTATCTTGTGGCGGCTGCCAACTGACTGCGGCGCCTGTGTCATAGCGTAAATCAACCTGCTGTATCGCCTGTTGCTGACTGTTTTCATGCTCTTCTATCGTGGGCAACAGGTCGATAAAGCGTTTAATTCGTTGTAGTGCTGCCTCACGACCCAGTTTTAACTCGATTCCGCTGGCCAACACAGCGCTGACTGCAAATCGTTCCGTCAACCTGAGCGCACTCAGGCTCATCCCATTCACCTGCAACATTTGCTGCAACTGATTAAACTGTTGCAATGTCGCCTCTACTGCCGTCTCCGGCCCGGACAACTGCGGCAAACTGTGGCCCAGCTGTTCAGCGTCCACGCGGGCCTTAAATACCTCGCCCTGTTCGCTCAGCAAGCGATCACCGTTCCAGTAGGCCAGCGGTTGTCGCTCGGTCACATGTACCGCCAGCCGATCCGGCCAGACTTTGCGCACCGATGCTTTCGCTACCCAGGGTAAGTGTTCAACGCGTTGTCTTAATTGATTGACGTCCGCGGTAAAAAAACTCCCCAAAGGCTCTGCCATCAGCGCAGCACGTATTTCTGCTGTCGTCAGCTGCCGCAGTTCGCCCTGCACATTGAGCCGCGCCAGCGGTACCTGTTGCTCGTCCTTGAGCAGCTCAGTCAACTGAACAATCCCAACAATAAAAGCCCCCAGAGTGAACAGACAGGCGCTTAAGCCCAGCCAAAAGTTCCAGCGTTTAAGCGGCTGCCGACTCGCCTGCTCGCTCATTACGGCGCCAGCGTCTGAGCCAGTATTTTTTCAACCAGTACCGCAAACTCGTCACCTTGCGCCTGCGCGGCCATCGGCACCAGACTTTTTTCGGTCATACCCGGCACCGCATTGGCTTCTAACACATACCAGTTACCCTGTTCGTCGCGCATCACATCAACCCGCCCCCAAGCTGAGCAACCGAGCGCCTGAAAAGCCTGTAACGCAAGGGTCTGCAACTGCTGTTCCGCAGCCGCCGATAAACCCGCCGGACAATGGTATTGAGTATCATCAGCCTGATATTTTGCGGCAAAGTCATAAAATTCATGACTGGTCTGCAGCCGAATGACCGGCAACGCCTGTTCTGCGACAAGAGCAACAGTGTACTCCTTGCCAACAATCCAGCGTTCGACCAGCACCTGCTGGTCGTACTTAAATGCATCAGACAGTGCCTGCTGCAGCTGCGCTGCACTTTGCGCCACACTCATGCCTATGGAAGAGCCTTCATTAGCCGGTTTGACAATAACGCGGCCGCCCAGCTGTTGTAGCATGGCCTCACAATCGAGATTGTGCAGCTGCCCGGGCAGCACCGAAAAACTCTCCGCTACGGGTAAACCCAGGGCTTGCCAGATTTGCTTACTGCGCACTTTATCCATCGCCAGAGCGCAACCCAGAATGCCGCTGCCGGTGTACGGCAGCTGCAGCGTTTGTAATGCCCCCTGCATACTGCCGTCTTCGCCACCGCGGCCGTGTAAGGCAATAAATACCCGCGCAAACTGTTCTCTGGTCAGCTGGTGCAGCGGTTGTTGGGCCGGATCAAACGGCTGTGCATCAATGCCAAGGCTGATTAAGGCATTAAGTACCGCCTGCCCTGACTTCAGTGACACCTCGCGTTCAGCAGAGTTGCCTCCCATCATCACTGCCACTTTGCCGTACTTGTCTTGCGTCATCAGCAGGCCCCGCCTTCAAATACGTCCTGCAGCAATCGCTGCGCCAGGGTACCGATATTGCCGGCGCCCTGAGTTAATAACAGATCATTGGGGGCCAGCACATCACCAATCACATTAAGCAGCTCGTCCGGCGAACTGACGTAAACCGGATCCACCTGCCCGCGTTGTCGAATCGAGCGGCTGAGCGCGCGACTGTCAGCGCCGGTTATCGGTGCTTCGCCGGCAGCGTAAACTTCCAGCAGCAACAGCGTATCCACTTGCGACAATACGTTAACAAAATCTTCGTACAGATCGCGGGTGCGCGAAAAACGGTGCGGCTGAAAAGCCATAACCAGGCGTTTATCGGGCCAGCCGGCGCGAGCGGCTTTGATGGTTGCCTCAACTTCGGACGGATGATGACCGTAGTCATCCACCAACATCACCGTACCGCTTGCTTTTTTATCCACTGACCAGTCATTAACGCGCAATTCACCATAGTGCTGAAAGCGCCGGCCGATGCCCTCAAAGGTGTTCAGGGCCCGCTGTAATGACTCATCATCAATACCTTCGTCGGTGGCAACCGCGACCGCAGCCAGGGCATTTAAAGCGTTATGCCGGCCGGGTAAATTAAGTACGATTTGCAGCGGCTGGTGTTCATCACGCAACACGGTAAAACGACTCTGCCCTGCAGTTTGCTGATAATCCACCGCCCGCACATCAGCGCCTTCGCTAAAGCCATAGGTAATGGCCTGACGCCCGACCCGGGCAATCAAATCCGCGACAACCGGGTCATCAATGCACATCACCGCCAGACCGTAAAACGGCAGGTTGTGCAAAAATTCCACATAGGTATCCAGTAGCTTATTAAAATCGCCGCCATAGGTGTCCATATGGTCTGCTTCGATATTAGTTACCACGGCCACCATGGGCTGCAAATGCAAAAACGACGCATCACTTTCATCGGCTTCGGCGATAAGGTATTTGCTGTTACCCAGACGCGCGTTAGAGCCCGCCGAATTTAACAGCCCACCAATGACAAAGGTGGGGTCCAGTGCCGCTTCGGCAAAAATACTGGCCAGCAATGAAGTGGTGGTGGTTTTGCCGT
The DNA here is from genome assembly GCA_051745735.1 of Pseudomonadota bacterium. Taxonomy (GTDB): domain Bacteria; phylum Pseudomonadota; class Gammaproteobacteria; order Enterobacterales; family Alteromonadaceae; genus Idiomarina. The sequence continues at coordinate 54,174 of JBNJEJ010000007.1, read as the reverse complement.
GTGTGCCGGCTACCGCAATACCGTGCCGAAAGCGCATCAACTCTGCCAACATTTCAGCCCGCCGGACTACCGGCAAACGCTGTTCCTGAGCCGCCAATAACTCGACATTCTCTGCACTAATAGCGCTGGACACGACCACCACACTGGCGTGTTCTATATGTTGCGGCTGATGCCCGAATACCACCTCAGCACCCAACTGCTGCAAGCGTTCGGTATTGCTGTTAGCGGCAATGTCCGATCCGGAAATGCTGTAGCCCTGATTCAGCAAGACTTCGGCGATACCCGCCATGCCAGCACCACCGACACCAATAAAATGGATCCGCTTGACCCGGCGCATTTCCGGTACATTCACCAAAGTAAAAGGCTGTTGGCGGGTTGCTGTTGTTGTCATTTTACTTCACCTGCTCTTGGACTTTTGGCTTTGCGGCATCAACACAAAACTGCGTTACGTCGGCGGTTGCCTGCGGTCGTCCGCTGTGACGCGCAAGGCGCGCCATTTTCCACAGTTGCTGCGGGTCTTGCAACACTCTTTGCAACTGCTTTGCTAAACTCTCGGCCGTTAGCTGCGATTGGGGCAATAATATGGCAGCACCGGCATTTACCAGAGTCTTTGCATTTTCGGTTTGGTGATCATCCACTGCGTGCGGTAGTGGCACAAAAATCGCCGCTTTACCCAGCACCGCCAGCTCGGCAACGGTGAGGGCACCCGCCCGGCAAATCACCAAATCGGCCCATTGATAAGCGGCACCCATCTGCTCAATAAAGTCACTCACCTGTACCTGATGCTGCCCGCACTTCGCATAAGCAGCTGTGACAGCCGCGTGATGTCCCGCACCGCACTGGTGCATCACCTCGATAGGTTGCTCGAGTATCGCTAATGCCTGAGGAACGGTTTCATTTAATACTTTTGCGCCCAGGCTACCGCCAACAATCAACAAACGGGCTGGATGCGGCGGTGGCTCGTCAGATTGCTGCTGTGCCAGCTTTAGCACGTCTTCACGCAGCGGATTGCCGGTTAACACGGCTTTCTTAATGGCTTTTTTAGTAAACGGCAGGCCCGCCAGTACCTTATCAGCAAAGGGGGCCAGTAAGCGCGTTGTCATACCCGGCACAGCATTTTGCTCGTGAGTGACCAAGGCTATGCCCCGAGTTTTTGCTGCGATACCCAGCGGCGCACAGACATAGCCGCCAAAAGTTATCACAACGTCGGGTTGCAAATGGCGCAGTAGCTGACGCGATTGTTTAATTGCGCCAAGCAGTTGCAGCGGTGCTTTCAGCAACCGAAGCGCACCGTGCCCACGGATACCGCTCATCGCAACATTGTGCAGGGCAATATGGTGAGCCGGTACAACCGTCGATTCCAGTCGTCCTTCGTCGGTGCCTACCCAGTCCACTTGCCAGCCTTGCTTAATTAATTGCAAAGCCACTGCCAGGGCCGGGAACACATGCCCACCGGTGCCGGCTGCGGCAATAACAGCGCGTTGTTGAGTATTCTGATTCATCATCCGGCCCCCCCGCGTGGCGTGACTCGGCGGCCTTTCATACGACGCTCATGATCAATCCGTAATAACAACCCAACCGCCAGCGATGACACCACAATACTGGTGCCGCCATAACTGACCAGCGGTAAGGTGAGCCCCTTAGTCGGTAAGGCTCCGGATGCAGCACCAATATTGACAAATGCCTGCAGACTAAACCAAATGGCAATACCGTAGGCCAGATAGCCGGCATAACGCTGTTCCGCGAATAAACAACGGCGGCCGATGAACAGTGCCCGGGTAACGAGCATCAGCACCAGAGTAATTACCCCCATGACACCGATAAAACCGAGCTCTTCGGCAACCACCGACATAATAAAGTCAGTATGGGCTTCGGGCAGGTATTGCAGTTTTTGAATGCTGTTACCTAAGCCCAGTCCGTTAACCTGGCCCTGACCAAAAGCGATCAGCGACTGCATTAATTGATAACCGGCGCCAAAGGGATCTTTTTCGGGCTCCATAAAAGTCAGTAAACGCTGCATCCGATAAGGCTCAACGATAATCGCCAGGATCAGTGCTGAGACACAGACTAAAAACACACCAAAAAACTGCCACAAACGAGCGCCAGCCAAAAACATCATCGCAACGGTCGTCACTGACAGCACCACCAGGGTGCCAAAGTCGGGCTGTTTCAGTAACAACATCGCAGCCACAAACAGCAAAGCCAAGGGTTTGATAAAGCCCTTTTTGGCTTCCCGTAATTCGTCTTCACGACGGGTCAGATAGCTGGCCAGATAAATATAAAAAAACAATTTTGCCAGCTCGGCTACCTGAACGCTTACCGGCCCAACTCGAATCCAGCGCTGAGCGCCGTTAACGGTGTGACCAACAAATAACACCAAGACCAGAAGGCCCAGTCCCAGTAGCAGCAACTTACCGCTGTGTTGTTGCCATTTATCGATGGGAACGGCGAGTGTGGTCAGCATCACCATCAGTCCGGCGATAACGTACAGCAAATGACGAATGGCAAAATGAAATGAGTTACCGGTTAACTTCTCCGCTGCCGGCAACGAAGCCGAGGTGACCATGATGAAGCCAAACAACAGTAATACCACCGCCAGGGTCAGTAACATGCGATCGTACAGGCTGGAAGAATAGCCCGGCCACAACCACTGGCCTGCACTTTTTAGGGCGGACCCGGCGGCCGGCTTGGGCATCGTCAGTTTTAACTGCTGTTCATGCGCTTTGTTCATAAAGCCCCTCCACAGCACGGCTAAAACACAGCCCCCGATGTTCAAAGTCGTTAAATTGATCAAAACTGGCACAGGCAGGAGACAACAACACCAAATCACCGGACTCGGTCAAGCCGTGCGCCAGCGCAACCGCCTCTTGTAAGCTATCTAGCTGGCGTGAGCCATTGACGTATTGACCAATTAAAGGGCCATCCTCGCCAATGGTTATCAGTGCGTCTACCTGTTTAAGGGACGGCTGCAGTGCGGCAAAGTCGGCTCCTTTACCGGCCCCACCGGCAATTAAAATTAAGCGACCACGGACCAGCGGACGTAAACCATTGATAGCGGCTTCGGTAGCGCCAATGTTGGTTGCTTTGGAATCATTGACCCATTTAACTCCTAAGCGCTCGGTGACCAATTGACAGCGATGGGGCAGCCCTTTAAAACTGCGGATGTAGCGAGCTGCTGCCGCCACCGGAACACCACAAGCCAAACTGAGCGCCAGCGCGGCCTGCACGTTCAGCAGATTGTGGACGCCCTGCACGGTTAATTGATGCGCGCTCAGTAACAGCTGGCCCTGGTAGCTAATCCAGGTTTCCCCGGCCTGGCGCTGTAAGCCGAAGTCGGTGTCGCTGCTGCTCTGTCCAAAGCTCAGCGCTTCAGTTTGCTGAGTCGGCCAGTAAGTCGTTTCATCACGATTCAAGACGCACACCCCGGCCTGCCGGTAAATCCGCTGTTTAGCGGCAACGTAGTCAGCCAGCCAATGATAACGGTCCTGATGATCGGGACTGATGTTTAAAATGGTTGCCGCAACCGGTTGCAGTGAATAAAGGCTTTCTAACTGAAAGCTGGAAAGCTCTAACACGTATAGCTGTGCCCCCTGCTGCAGGGCATCCAGTGCCGGCAGGCCAATATTGCCGGCGGCCAGCGCCTTGATGCCATGCTGACGGGCAATGTACTCGACCATACGGGTTACCGTCGATTTCCCATTAGAGCCGGTGATTGCAACCACCGGCTGCTGCACGTGCTGCGCGAAGAGTTCTACCTCGCCGAGGACATGAACACCGGCATCCTGCGCGGCTTTAATCTCCGCTTGCCGCAAGTCAATGCCTGGACTGACGACCAATACATCCGCGGCCAGCGTGTCTTCGAGTTGCCAGTGGCCTGCAATAACCCGCTGGTCACCAATCAGTTGCCGGGCTTCATCAATACCGGGTGACTCAGCACGCGACTCAAAGGCTTCTAATACCATCTCAGACCGGCCAATACGGTCGCGCAACTGCTGCTGCAAAAATCGCACAGCAGAAAGGCCGGACTTGCCCAAGCCCAGTACGCTTACCCGTTCCACTTTTTGCCAGTCGATCATTGTCATCGCTTTATCAAACGCTCACTTATCTCAGTTTTAAGGTAGCCAGCCCAATCAACACAAAAATTAACGATAAAATCCAGAACCGGACGATAACGCGAGGTTCCGGCCAGCCTTTTAATTCGTAATGGTGGTGAATCGGTGCCATCCGAAAAATGCGCTTACCGCGCAACTTATAAGAGCCCACCTGTAGCATCACCGACAGTGTTTCCATGACAAACACTCCGCCCATGATAAACAATACCAGCTCTTGCCTGACCAAAATGGCAATCACGCCCAGGGTTGCGCCTAAGGATAATGAGCCGACATCGCCCATGAACACCATTGCCGGGTAGGTATTAAACCAGAGGAAGCCAAGGCCGGCGCCGACGATTGCGGCACAGACTACCAGCAGTTCACCGGATAATGGCAGGTGCGGTATTTGCAGGTAGTCGGCGAAATTAACGTTGCCGGATGCGTACGCAAACACGCCCAGGGCTCCGGCGACCATAACGGTTGGCATGATGGCCAGACCGTCCAGTCCGTCGGTCAGGTTAACCGCATTACTGGTACCAACAATGACGAAATAACCCAACAATAAGTACAACAAGCCAAGTTGCGGCATCACGTCTTTAAAAAACGGGACCAGCAACGCAGTTTCACTGGGTAACGAACTGGCACTGTACAGATAGAGCACCGCGACACTGGCGACCACCGATTGCCAAAAGTACTTCCATTTAGCGATTAAGCCTTTCGGGTCCTTGCGAATCACTTTCCGGTAATCATCGACAAAACCAATGATGCCAAAGCCAGTTACCACAAACAGCACCACCCACACGTAGCGGTTTTCCAGATCAGCCCACAATAATGATGAGCCAATAATGGCAACCAGAATCAGCGTGCCGCCCATGGTCGGCGTGCCGGTTTTACTGAGGTGACTCTCGGGTCCGTCGTCACGCACGGTCTGCCCTATTTGCAGCCGTTGCAGGCGGGCGATCATCCAGGGGCCCAGCCATAAAGATAAGACTAAAGCGCTGAGCACACTCAGGATGGCGCGCAACGTCAAATAAGAAAAGACGTTAAAAGCGCTCTCAAACTGCGTGAGAAACTCAGCCAGCCAAACTAACATGCGTATTGATCCTTTTCCGGTTTCATTTCAGCCTGCACTTTAAGTGCATCGGCGACCCGCTCCATATGCGCTGAGCGCGAGCCTTTTACCAGCACTGTGACCGGTTGTTGCGGATTTTGTTGTGTAATGATCTGTAAAATATCGGCCACCAGCTTATGGTGATCTGAAAAATGTTTGCCGCCACGGCCATTGAACACTTCACTAGCGCTTTGGCTGAGTACACCCAGAGTCAGTAAATTATCAATGTCGCAGGTTAGCGCATGAGCACCAATTTCCTCATGATAAGCCCGTGCTTCAGGTCCGAGTTCGCCCATATCGCCCAGCACCATAATCTGGTAGCCCCGATAAGTTGCCAACAGATCCAAAGCGGCTTTAGTCGACGCAACACTGGCATTGTAACTGTCGTCTATCAGTCGTAGTTGCGGTGTCACGTTATAAGTTGTTAAGCGCCCGGCCACCGGCTGCAGTGCTTCCAGACCCTGAGTAATATCCTCTAACTTAATACCCAATTCGTGCGCTGCGGTTGCCGCTGCCAGTGCATTCAGCACGTTGTGCATGCCACTCAGCTGCAACCCGACACGCGTCTGCTGAGCGAATAAATGCAGGGTAAATTGAGGCCGGCCTTCATCGTCCAGAGTCACATCCGAGGCATAGACGTCAGCCTGCCCATCAAAACCAAAAGTTTGTAAGCGCTTACCCTCGCGATTACGCTGCCAGAATGGCAAAAATTCCGAATGAAAAGTAGCAATAGCTAAACCGCTGTCAGCCAGCCCCCGAAAGATTTCTGTTTTCGCCCGGGCAACCCCCTGCAACGAACCAAAACCCTCGACATGAGCTGCACTGACGTTGTTCAGGATTGCCACATCGGGTTTCGTCAGCGAGGTGGTGTAACCTATTTCGCCGGGGTGGTTAGCGCCTAACTCAATCACTGCGTACTGATGCTCTTCGGTCAGCCGCAACAAGGTAAGCGGCACGCCAATATCGTTATTAAAATTACCCTCAGTTGCCAGCACGCTGTGCTGCCGGGATAAAATGGACGCCAGCATTTCCTTAACGGTGGTTTTACCGTTACTGCCGGTGATGGCTACGGTTTTGGGATTGACCTGGGCTTTTACTGCAGCGCCTAATTGGCCCAGCGCCTGCCGGCAATCGGCAACAATTAGCTGCGGTATATCAACCGGCATCCGGCGTTCGCAAATAACGGCTTTAGCACCTTGTGCGGCGGCCTCGGCAACAAAGTTATGAGCATCAAAATTCGCCCCCCGCAGAGCAATAAACAATGCGCCGCTGAGGTCAGACCGCGTGTCAGTACTGACCTTATCAATCATGAGCTCTGCTGCTTGCGGTGCCCCTGCCCAATCCGCTGTAAGCGTTTCAGCAATCCACTGTAAACTGACGTTAATCATGCACAGTCTCCTCGCAGCCAGCTGGCCACCGTTGCTCGTTCGTCATAATCCAGTCGTTGCGTACCAATCACCTGATAATCTTCGTGCCCTTTACCGGCCAACAACACCACGTCGTCCTGTTGCGCCCGGGCCATGGTATCGATCACGGCTTGATAGCGGCCCTGAATAACCCGGGTATTGGGGTTATTTAAGGTACCGGCCAAAATATCCGCAATGATTTGTTCAGCCGGTTCGGTGCGTGGGTTGTCGTCAGTAACAACCACCTGATCAGCAAATTCAACCGCCACTTTTCCCATTTGCGGGCGTTTGCCACGGTCGCGATCTCCACCGCAGCCAAACACACACCAAAGCTGCCCCCGACAGTGTTTACGCAGGGCCGTTAACACTTGCTGAAGCGCATCCGGAGTGTGCGCGTAATCCACCACAATTAACGCCGAACCTGCATTTTGAAAGGCTTCCATACGCCCTGGTACCGGCTGCAGTTGCTGACAGGCTTGTGCCAGCTGTTGAATCGGGTAGCCTTGTGCCAGCAACACGCCCACAGCGGTCAACAGGTTATAAACGTTAAACTGACCGAGCAGTGGCGAATGGATCGCCTGTCGTTGCTCGTTATCGTCAAAAGGCCGGTAATAAACCTCAAACACCGTACCATCGGCCTGGTAATCAATATGGTCAGCCAGCAACGCTGCTGCTGGCGAACCTTGCGGCGAGTTTTCCCTTTGCTCGGATACCAGGCCAGTAACCATCATCCCGGGCAAGTCGTTTTGCCACTGTCGCAATACCGGATCGTCGGCATTGATCAGCTGATGCGGCGCTTTAAAATCTGTAAATAAGCGTCGCTTGGCCTGCACGTAGTCGTCCATCGAACCGTGGTAATCAAGATGGTCACGGCTGATGTTAGTGGCAGCTACCGCATTGAACTCAAGCGCGTCTACCCGACCTTGCACTAACGCGTGGGAGGACACCTCCATCGCGATGACTCTGGCCCCTTCGGCAACCAGCGTCGACAATCGCTGCTGCACAGTAACCGCGTCCGGGGTGGTATGTTTTTCTGGCAGTAACGCTCCGATTAAGCCACTGCCGGTAGTGCCTATGACGGCGGCAGGCTCTCCCATCGCCTGTACTAGCTGAGCAATCAGATGAGTTACCGAGGTTTTACCGTTGGTCCCGGTTACCCCAATCAGTCGCGTCTGCGCCGATGGGTGAGCAAAAAAGATACCGGCAATGCGTGACAGCTGTGCTTTGACCTCGGGCATCTGAATCAGCGGCACACCACTGATTTCTTTTACCCGCGTTTGTTCGGCTTCGGCAATCACTGCCGCAGCACCGGCTGCGACTGCCTGTTCAATATAGTTGCGGCCATCAGTCAGATAACCCGGTACCGCAACAAATAAATCGCCATTAGCAACCTGCCGACTGTCTAATTTAATACCACTGATGGTGGTTGGCGGCAGCGCAATGTTCATCCAGCTTAGCAGTTGTTGTAAACGCATTTCACTGGCCTCCAACACTGGCCGCTTTCATCGGCTCATTGTCCAGATTGTCCGGCGGAATATTCAGCAAGCGCATGGTTTGACCAACAATTGATGCAAAAACCGGCGCAGCGGCAGTGCCTCCGTAGTAATCGTCAGTACCCGGTTCGTTGATGGTCACTACCACGACCACCTCGGGGTCTGAAACCGGAGCAATGCCGGCAAACAAGGCAACGTATTCGTCACCATAGCCGCCTGTCGCACTGGCTTTGCGGGTGGTGCCGGTTTTTCCGGCGATACGGTAACCCGGTACCTGAGCATTTTTTGCGGTGCCATCGGTGACGACGGTTTCCATCATCCGCAGCACCGCACGGGTGTTATCGGCATTAAAAACTTGCTCAGCTGGCAGCGGCGATTCTTGTCGAAATACGGTCAGTGGTCGTAACTGACCGCCACTGGCAATTGCCGTATAAGCGCGCGCCAGCTGCAATGTAGTAACTGACAAGCCGTAACCATAGGACAGCGTTGCCAGCTCAAAATCGGACCAGCGGCGACGATTGCCGAACAGGCCCATGGTTTCGCCGAGCAGCGAAACTCCGGTATCACTACCGAACCCCACATCAAAATAGGTTTGCAGTAGCGGCTCAACACCTAATTCCAATGCCATGCGGGTCGCACCGACATTGGATGAGTGTTCCAGTACTTCGGCTAGCGTCAATTCGCCGTAATTACGTGGATCACTGACACGGCGGCCGCCTAAGCGTATCCAGCCCGGGCTGGTATCAATGGTATCGCCCACTTTGTGCAAGCCATTTTCCAGAGTGCTGAGTACCACCAGCGGCTTAACTGTAGAGCCGGGTTCGTAACTGTCGGTTATGGCTCGGTTACGCATTTTATAGCTTTGCAAATCGGCACGATTGTTGGGGTTAAACGACGGACTATTAACCATCGCCAGCACCTCTCCGCTGTTTACGTCAATCACAACCACACTGCCAGAGGTAGCCTGGTTATAGCGGACGGCCTTTTTCAATTCGGTATAAGCGGTGGCCTGAATGCGCTGATCGATGCTTAACGTCAGTTGCTTAGGCTGCTCAGCTTCGGTTTGGCTAATTTCTTCGATAACCCGTCCGCGCGCGTCCTTGCGATAAACGCGTTGACCGGGAGTTCCGGTTAAATGTTCATCGTATAACAGTTCGAGGCCTTCCTGCCCCTTGCCGTCAATATTGGTAAGTCCCAATATATGAGCGCTGATCTCGCCTGTTGGATAATAACGACGTGATTCGGTTTTTAGGTAAACCCCCGGAATGTTCAGTTGTTTTACGTAATTTGCTTCGCTGGGGGTGACTTTACGCTGCAGGTAAACGAACCGTCGTTGCGGATCAGAAACCTTGGCCACCAGGTCCTCGCGATTCATCCGAAAGGTTTCCGCCAGCGCCTGCCAGCGCCGCGTGTCGGCCAACGCATTGTGTTCAGCGATGCGTTGCGGATCGGCCCAAACCGTTTCAACGGGCACGCTGACCGCCAGTTCGCGACCATTTCGGTCGACAATCATACCACGCTGCACGCTTAAACTGGATGAACGCAGCGAACGCATATCACCCTGCTCGGAATAACGCTCGGGGCTGATGACCTGAATATAAGCCGCCCGCGCCATCAACACACTAAAAACCCCAAACAACACACTCACTGCTACGTAAAAACGCCACTGAGTTCCTGCTGCGGGGCTGTTTTTACGGTTCCGTTTTACCGGTTTTTTGGGTGTTGCTTTTATTGCCATGGCACTAACACCTCCCGCTCACTGTCAACGTCGACCATACCCAGTTGTTGCTGGGCTATGCGTTCCACGCGGCTGTGCTCGGTAAGGGAGTTTTGCTCAATAATCAAATGACGCCATTCGCGATCGAGTAAATCGCGGGCTGACAACAGTTGGTCACGCTCGGCAGTTAGCTGACGATTTTGATGAGCGATATAAATCACCGTCAAGGCGCTGACGACCACAAGTAACAACAGCGAAATCACCCGCTTGTAGCGGTTGAGATCCTGCAGCAGCATCAACGGCAAAGCCGGGTAGCGTTGTTTAGCCATCGGCTAATCTCCTCGCTATCCGCAACACCGAACTGCGCGCTCTGGGGTTGGCCGTAATTTCCGCTGCCGATGGCTTGATGGCTTTTCCTTCCAATGCCAGCGTGCGGTCTTTATTCAGTTCAGCTTCGGTCACCGGTAATCCCGCCGGTACCTGCTTACCCTGGCTCTGGGCCCGCATAAAGCGTTTAACGATGCGATCTTCCAGGCTGTGAAAGCTGATAACCACCAACCGGCCACCTTCTTTTAACCCCTCCAGAGAGGCGTATAGTGCTTGCTCAATTTGCTCCAGCTCACGATTGATATGAATTCGTATGGCCTGAAAGCTGCGCGTTGCGGGATGCTTATGTTTATCTTTTTGCGGACTGACCCGGGCAATCAGTTCGGCCAATTGGCGGGTGCGCAGAAAAGGTGTTTGCTCACGATCAGCAACAACAGCACGGGCGATACGGCGGGCAAAGCGTTCTTCACCATAAACTTTAAGTACGTAAACAATATCATCAAAGCTGGCTCGGTTAAGCCAATCCGCCGCGGTTTCCCCCTGACTGCTGTCCATTCGCATATCCAGCGGCCCATCACGCATAAAACTAAAGCCTCGCTCGGCATCGTCAAGCTGCGGTGAAGAAACGCCCAGGTCAAATAAAATTCCGCTTAACTGATGCTGCAGATTGTGCTCTTGCAAAACCTGAGACAAATTTGAGAAGGCCGTATGAACAATGGAGAAACGCTCATCATCGATGCTTTGCGCCGCTTTGATGGCCTGCGGATCCTGATCGAGTGCAATGACACGGCCGTTCGGGCTTAGCCGTTGCAATAACGCACGGGTGTGTCCGCCGCGTCCAAAAGTGGCGTCAATATAGGTGCCATCCGGATCAATCGCTAACGCTGCAATGGATTCATCTAATAGCACCGAAACATGTTCTGCTGTCGGTGTCGTTGTTGTCATTATAATGAGAAATCTTCTAAGCGTTCGTTAAGGATAAAGTCGCCCTCGCGCTCGATATCCATATCTTGCGCTACTTGATCATTCCAGGCTGCTTCGTCCCAAATTTCGAATTTATTCAGTTGCCCCACCAACATCATTTTTTTTTCGAGTCCTGCGTGTTGGCGCAGCGGAGCTGAGATTAATAGACGGCCGTTTTTGTCCATTTCGCAATCATCTGCGTGACCCAGCAGTAGCCGTTGTAAACGGCGTTCTGCTGGATTCATACTGGATAGCTGAGTTAATTTTCTTTCGATAAGTTGCCATTCGGGTAAGGGGTACAACAGTAAACACGGCTGCTTGATATCGATGGTACACACCATCTTACCGTCGCAGTCAATGGACAGCGAACTGCGGTGTTTAGCTGGTATCGCCAAACGCCCCTTGCTGTCTAAATTTAATGCTGTTGCTCCTCGGAACATGAACCCCACCTGATCATTGTGATCCACTATTATCCACAAATCCCCACAATCATACAGTCTAGGTAGTTAGCTTTCCCACTGTCAAGTTAAAAACAGGGCAAAGCATGGGATTATCAGAGTCTGCTTGAGGCTGTTACAGCAAGTAACTGAAGCAACAGGCTATTTTACTGCATTAGAATGTGATTATTTTTTATGCAATACTGCTTTCCTAGTTTATCAGGGAGCGATAACCCATGAAGTTGCAGTGGTTTACGGTTGGGACAACCCTGTTGCTCCTCAGCATCACGGTTATCTGGGCAGCCGAAAGTTATCGCAAAGGCCAGGCCGAAGTGCAAAAACGTCTGGCAATGAGTGAACTCAGCACCATGAGTGCTGCGCTGGATGGTCAGTTAACGTCTTCTTCGGTGGTTTTAAAAGCACTGCAAGCCGAAATTTTACTGCGCCCGCAGCTAACTCCTGAGCGTTTTGAGCTGCTGGCTTCCAGTCTTATTGACGACAGTCTGCCGATTCGCAACATTGCTTTAGCGCAGGATTTTGTTGTGCAGTACGTTTATCCGTTAAACAACAACGCGGCTGTTTTAGGCTTTGACTACCGTAACGCTCCCGAACAGCTAAAATCCGTGCAGCAGGCCATAAACACTAATGAAATTGTGGTCAGTGGTCCCGTTAGTCTGGTGCAGGGAGGCCGGGCTTTGATCATCCGCGCTGCCGTACGAACTCATGACGATGAACTTTGGGGCGTCATTGCCGAGGTCCTCGATATCGACAAACTTCTGCAAAACGTCGGTTTCGCTAATCATCCAGACTATCGCTTTGCACTCAGCAGCACGCCGGACGACGCCGACAGCCGATACTCAGTTGCCGGTTCAGAGCAACTGTGGCAGGCCGACTCGGTGACTCTGTCAATGACCGTGCCCGGCTATCAATGGCAACTTGCCGCTTTACCGCGCTCCGGTCAATGGGCAGATCGTTCGTTGGGCTACCTGCTGATTGTCATCGGTGGTGTGCTGGTGACCTTGTTAATCGGTATTTTTATGGCTTGGTTGGTGCTCACTCAAAACCGGCTTCGGCGAGCCATGAAAGTCATTAATCATCAAGCTCATTATGATGTTGTTACCCAATTACCCAATCGCAGCTCATTCTTAGAGCATTTACAATCCATGGTGACCCGCAAACCGCAGTTTGCCATATTATTTATCGACTTGGATCATTTTAAAGAAGTCAACGACAACCTTGGCCATGCTGTCGGTGATGAGTTATTGGCGGCCGTGGCACAGCGCTTGCGAGACAACTTAAGAGGTACAGACTTTATTGCCCGGCTGGGCGGTGATGAATTTGTCATTGTGCTGCATAACACCAACACCACGGATCACGTTATAACCGTAGTAAAAAACTTAAACCAGCTGCTCAGTGAACAGTTTCAGCTGCACCAACATTCGGTACAAATTTCCGCCAGCATTGGTATTGCACTATACCCTGAGGATGGTGACAGTGCTGATACGCTGTTAAAACATGCGGACGTTGCCATGTACGCAGCAAAAACTACTGGTGGCAAAACATATCATTTCTTTAACCAGCAATTACGTCAGCAAAAGGAACAGTTCAATCACATTGCGGATTGCTTGCGGGACGCGCTGCAACAACAGCAACTGAGCGTGCACTACCAACCAATCATTAATTTAGCGACTCAACGTATTGAGCAATGTGAAGCACTGGTGCGCTGGGAGTCGGGCGAAGAAACCTTTACTCCAGCGGAATTTATTCCTGTAGCCGAAAAAAATGGCTTGATTGAAGCGGTCGGCGATACGGTCTTCGAACAGGTTTGTGAGGATTTACTTTGGTTTAAACAACAGCATCTCGATTTGACCCTGGCCATAAACCGCAGTGAACGGGAATTGCAGGATCTTAACAAGGCCAGGGACTGGATAAACATCCTGCAGAAGAAAGGGATTCCGACCACTCAGCTGATATTTGAAGTGACTGAGTCGTTGTTCATGGGAGATAAAAGCAAACAGCTTGATGTCATTACGTATTTGCGCAACCAGGGGATAAAAATCGCGCTGGACGACTTTGGCACAGGCTATTCCAGTATCAATTATCTACAAAAACATGCCGTCGACATACTCAAAATTGACCGACAATTTTGGCATCAAACAGCCGATGACCAGGTTCAGGTGGAATTGTTGTACGCGTTAATACGTGTTGCAAAGGCACTCAATATGATGACCATCGCTGAAGGCGTGGAAACTGAGCAACAATGGCTGCTAATGGAGGCAGCGCACTGCGATTACAGCCAGGGCTATTACATCAGTAAGCCGTTACCCGCTAAGGCACTGGTGCAATTTATAAAAGAGTGGGAAACCCGCCGATAAGCCGGGTTCTGTCGTGGACAATCATTCATCTAGCGACCAGGTCACCCTGGCCTTCAAGCAGTCTACCCGGGTTCAACGCGGGCCGCGCCAAAGAACCCCTATTTGACCTTGCTCCGGGTGGAGTTTACCGTGCCACCAACTGTTACCAGTGGTGCGGTGCGCTCTTACCGCACCCTTTCACCCTTACCTGTACCGCAAGCGGCCATCGGCGGTTTTCTCTCTGCTGCACTGGTCGTCGGCTCTCACCGCCCAGGCGTTACCTGGCACCCTGCCCTGTGGAGCCCGGACTTTCCTCCCCTGATGAAACATCAGCGGCGATTGTCTGGCGGGCTTCCCACCAGTGATCATACGTGCAGCGGCCAAAATGCACAATCACTTATTGAGGTTTTCTAGGGCCCACTGATAAAGCGCGTTTTTACGTTCATCGTAGAGCTTGGCGCAAAGCGCAGCCGCTTTTTTTAACGGCAGTTCCTGGCATAGCAAGGTCATCGCTTGTTGCGCTTCTGGCTTAATTCCCACCGCTGCTTTATCCTTGCGCAATCCGGCAACAATAATCACCATTTCGCCGCGCTGTTGATTTTTATCGGCGGTTAACTGTTGCAGCAACTCGGCAGCTGTACCGTATAAATAAGTTTCAAATTGTTTGCTCAACTCCCGCGCGATAACCATCTGTCGCTCGCTGTCCAAGTGTGTATTGAGATCAGCCAGAGTGTGCATTATTCGGTGGGGCGACTCGTAAAACACCATGGTGCGTGATTCAACGGCCAGCTCACTGAGTTGCTTGCGGCGTTGCTGGGGTTTAGCTGCCAAAAACCCTTCGAAGCTAAATCGGTCAGTAGCCAGGCCGGCGCCACTTAATGCCGTGGTGATTGCACAAGGGCCGGGCAAAGCCACCACCGGCACCTGCAGCTGCCGGCATTGGCGCACCAGGATATAGCCCGGGTCACTGATCAGTGGCGTACCGGCATCACTGATCAGCGCTAACGACAACCCCTGTTGCAACTGCTCGATTAAGGCTGCTGTTTTTTGGCTTTCATTATGTTCATGCAGGGTAAACAAACGCGTTTTCACCCCCAGATGCTGCATCAGCGGCCTGCTGTGCCGAGTATCCTCTGCCGCAATGGCGTCCACCTGAGCTAATACCTGAATGGCGCGCTCGCTGATATCGCCCAGATTACCTATCGGTGTTGGGACAATATACAGTGTTCCGTTTTTTTTCGTTTCTTTTACCTGATTGTCTGCAGACATAACGGCCTATGTTTGTTTCACTCTGTGATACCGATATAGTATCATCCACGCTATAAGTATACGTAAATTTTGACAGGATACTGACTTGTGAAAAGCCGTTTGACTGATTCGCTTAAAGGCTTGGCCGTTGCACTACTCAGTGTCTTCGCCTTAACTCAATGCAGTTCTGTTGACCAAAGCACAGGACGTCAAGCCCCCAGTGACCGCTCGACTCAGGCACAACAGCAACCCTCCGATGCAGAACGCTCGGCGGCAAAGCAGTTACAGCTTGCTTCGCGGGCGGCAACGGCTGAGCAACAAAATGCGTTGCTGATTCAAGCAGCACTGGCGTTTCAACAGCAGCAACAATGGCAACGCAGTGCTGTTGTTTTATCACAGCTGGAACAGCAATCTTTAAACCCTAACGACTATCCGTTAATGGCGCTGGCACAGGCGCAATGGCAGGCTCATTTAGAGCAATGGCAGTCGGTGCTGACCACGCTACAGCCGGTTATTAATCGCTATACCGAACGCCGCTACCGCCTGCTGGCACTCAATTTACTGGCTCGGTCTCACGGTCGTTTAAAACACTATTGGCAGGCTGGGGTAGCGCAGATTGAAGCCGCGCAATTTGCACAGCTCGACACGACACAACTGCAACAAAACATCTGGCGTTACCTGCAGTACGTGACACCCGAACAACTACCCCGGCAGCGACCGACAAGCGAGAGGGTGGCCGGCTGGTGGCGCTTACTTGATATGTTGCACAGCGAAAAACTAGAACCTTTGCAACTGCGCCGTAAGTTGCAGCAGTGGCAAACCAGCTACCCTGATCATCTAGCCAGCACACGGGTTAACGACTGGGCGCAACAAGACTGGCAGGCGCCTCGCTTAATTGCGGCTTTACTGCCGTTGAGCGGGCGCTACCAAGATCAGGGTTACGCCGTACGTGACGGTTTACTGGCCGCAGCCAGCGAGCTTAATCTCAGTATTCAATTTATTGACACCAACAGCAGCAGTCTGGCTCAGCAACAAGAGCAGATACGCCAGTTGCAGGCAACACACATTGTTGGACCTCTGTTAAAAGAGCAGGTTGAGCAGTGGCTGCAGCGACCTCTGCTAGGCCCCTACCAACTGTTATTAAACGAAGTGGACCTGCTTAACCCGACAATTCAGACCGGTCGCCAGATTCAGTTTGCCTTGTCGGTGGATGATGAGGTCAAGCAAACAGCCAAACGTATTGCACAGGCCGCCGAACTGACTCCCATCGTATTTGCTCAGCGAACTCGCTCAGGCGAACGTCTGGTCGACAATTTTAGCTCGGTATGGCAGCAACAGCGCGACGACCCTTTTGAGCTCGGCTGGTATGCCTCACAAAACGACATGCAGGCGACTGTCGAACAAACATTAGGTATTGTCGCCAGTAAGCAACGCATTCGGGAAGTTAAAATTGCGGCGGGCAAAATCATCATCGACGAACAAGAACGCAGTCGAGCGGATGTCGACGCAGCTTATTTACCCGGAAACCTGCAACAAGTCCGGCTGCTGAAGCCCTTTATTGATGTTAACTTATCGTCCTCTGCGCCGTCGTTAACCGTGTTTGCCAATTCGGCCGTACACAAACGCAGCAATCGTACCGGCGATGCTGATTTAGAGGGTGTCGTTTTTTCCGAGGCGCCGGCACTGATTGCCGAGCGAAGTCGTGAACTGAATGACTGGCTGCAGTTGCGCAGTAAGGCACAGCTGGCTGATGCGCGACTGTTTGCGATGGGTTATGACAGCGCTTACCTGTTGCAACAACTGCCGGTTCTTAACATACTACCCGGCGCCCAATGGATGGGTTATAACGGACAACTTTCGGTGGCCTTTTACCGCGTACAACGACAACTGGACTGGGCTATATTTAGCTCTAATCAAGTGCAACCGGTTGACTGACCATTATGTCGAAAAAGGCTAAAGGTAATCGTGCAGAACAACTTGCGGTAACCTATTTACAAACGCAAGGGGCTGTCATCAGAGAAAACAATTTCCGAATTGATGGCGGCGAGATTGACATTATTGCTCAGCAGCAGCAAATTTGGCTTTTTGTCGAAGTTAAATACCGCGCTGACGAACAGTTTGCGGCATTGCTTGATCAAATCACTGCTGCGCAATGCCGCCGCATACGCTTTGCGGCTCAGTGTTATTTTCTATTTAATGAAATTGACCAGCATAAAGCGCAAATCCGCTTTGACGTGATTGCCGTGACCGGCTCACCATCATCAATTTACTGGCTTAAGGATGCGTTTTAACTATGCCAAATGAACAACTCAAAACGATCTTTACCGAAAGCATACAAACACAAATTTCGGCAGTCGAAAGCTTGTCCGAGATCATCGATCATGCGGTTAATCTGGTGGTCACCAGTTTGCTTAATGGTCAGCGCATTTTTTCCCTGGGGAATCATTCTACCGTTTGGTTAAGCCAGCATTTTGCCGAAATCATGAATCTGGGTATGTCACTGGAACGGCCGGCTTTCCCCGTTATACCGCTGGCTCGCTACAGCCAGCAACAGGTTTCTTCACTGGGCCAAAGTAATGACGTGTTAGTGGTATTTGCGGCAGCGCAGGGAGACGACGAAGAGTTAATCGCCTCAATGGAGGCAGCCTTAAGCCGCGAAATGATTTTGATTGCCATCACGGGTCAGAATAACCCGCTGGTTTCCGGTTTACTTGGCGCCGACGACATCGAAATCCAGATACCGTCACCCACCACGGCTCGTGTACTGGAACATCAGTTATTGGTCAGCCACAGTTTGTGTGAGTTGGCCGAACAAATTATTTTCCCGCAAGGACCCGAGTAATATGAACTCTATTGTCAGTAAATTCAGCCGATTTGCCTTAGTTATTGGTAGCTTGGCCATGTTGAACGGCTGTGCTGTAGTAGCCACCGGTGCCGCGGTCGTCGGCGTTAAATCAATCACTGATCCGCGCACCATTGGCAGTCAGATCGACGACCAGACAATCGAAATGAAAGCCAATGCAAAGCTCGGTAATGACGATAAACTGAAAGATTTCCGTCTGCGCACCGTCAGTTACGACCAGAAAGTCCTGCTGATCGGCCAGGTACCGGAGCAACAACTACAGCAACGTGCCGAGCAGGTTATCGAAGACACCAATGGCGTGGTCAGAATTTTTAATCAAGTTAGGCTAACGTCTCAGGCCGGGTTGTCAGTGCAAGCTGCGGACAGCTGGATTACCAGCCAGGTGAAGTTGAAATTGGCAGCTGACGAGGACATCCGTGCCAGCCACATTAAGGTTGTTACCGAAAACGGTGAGGTTTTCTTACTCGGCTTGGTTGGCGATCAACAGGCCGACAAAGCCGTTGAGATAGCGCGCAACATTAAGGGCGTCGAGCGCGTCATTAAGGCGTTTTCGGCGCCTAAATAACACGCGATCAATTAGTTACTTAATGACTTTAAGGTTCGGCCGTTTGCTTGATTTCGCCTGGCCTTCTTTGCTCGCAATGGCAGGCTCGTCTGGCTGTTCCGCCGATTCCTCTTGATCGGGCATTTTGTCCAACTGAGGTTCAGCCTCAAACATTGCTCCAGCTCCGTTTTCGCGGGCGAAAAGTGCCAGTGCGGCTGTCATCGGCACCACCACCTCCATCGGTTGGCCGCCAAAGCGCGCATTAAAGCGAATTTCGTGGTCCAGCAGTTGTAAACCGATTACCGCAGAAGGCGAAATATTCAGTGTGATCTGGCCGTCCTTAATTAATTGCTGTGGCACCCGGGTGCCTACAATCGTAGCGTCCACGACCAAGTGAGGGGTTAACTGATTATCAACGATCCAGTCATAAAGCGCCCTCAATAAATAAGGACGTTTAGGTGTCATATCCGTTAGTTTCATGCCCAGTTCTCCCGGCGTTTAACGTGCAAGCTCTTTTTCCGCTTCGGTCAGGGAATCCTGAAAAGTCTTACGTTCAAAGACTCGGATCATATAGGCTTTAACATCCTTCGCACCCTGGCCTTCCAGCTGAATACCATAGGCCGGCAAACGCCACAATAGCGGCGCCAGATAGCAATCAACCAAGCTGAACTCTTCACTCATAAAATAAGGTGTGTCGGCAAAGATCGGCGCAAGAGATAAAATACCTTCTTTCAGTTCCTGGCGGGCCGACTTATCACCCGACTCGATTTGCTCTGCGAGACGATACCAGTCCCGTTCGATGCGATGCATCATTAGACGACTGGTGCCGCGGGCCACCGGATAAACCGGCATCAAGGGTGGATGAGGAAACCGTTCATCAAGGTATTCCATAATAATATGGGCGTTATAAAGCACCAGTTCGCGGTCGACTAGCGTCGGTGTCGCATCTGGATAAGGGTTTAGCTGGATAAGGTCTTCAGGCCGCTCATCGCCCTCAACAAAGCTTATCTCAACACTCACGCCCTTTTCCGCTAAGACTAAGCGCACCTGATGACTTTTGAGATCTTCCCGACCCGAGTACAAAGTCATCACTGAACGTCTATTCGCTGCAACCGCCATTTATTTCTCCAATTATATCAACAGCAAAAGGGTGGCAAGCCACCCTTATCACTGAGCTTGTCAATTACGCTGACTACTTGAGATCTCGGAAGAACTCTTTCTTCAGCAACCAAGCTAAAATAGTGAACACCAATAAAAAGCCGAACACAAACCAACCCATGCGTTTCTGTTCAAGAGCCATGGGTTCACCCATATAGACTAAAAATGATGTTAGATCGAGCATAGCTTGATCATATTCACTTTCAGTCATACGACCGCTTCCGTCGGTCTCAATTCCTACATACACTTCTTTCATTTGGCCGTCGATGCGGCGTTTTTCGTAAGTCCGTTCAGGTGTACCCTGCAACTCCTGCAACACGTGCGGCATGCCAACATTGGCAAATAACGCGTTATTGACGCCCCACGGACGACTTTCGTCTTTGTAAAATGACCTGAGATAGGTGTAAATCCAATCAGGGCCACGAACCCGGGCTACGTTGGTCAAATCGGGGATACCCGTACCAAACCACTGGCCTGCGTCATCCGCCTGCATATTATTGGTGATTAAGTCACCCGGTTTTTGACCGGTAAACTGCAGATATTTTTGACCAATATCTTCCGGTATTTCCAAATCATTGAACATACGGTTATAACGCGCATACTCAAGCGAATGACAACCGCTGCAGTAGTTCATGTACAGCTGCGCACCGCGTTGCAATGACGCTTTGTCATGCAGGTCGACCTTAGCCTCATCCAGCGGTACCGTCGGATCCGCCGCAAAGCTCAGCGACGGAATCAAGGTGATAAGAGCGATTAACAGTTTTTTCATTACGATGTCACCCTTTCTGGTACCGGTTTCGTTTTCTCGCGTCGACTGTAAAAGAACAGGAACACAAAGAATGCGAAATACAGGAATGTAAAGATCTGTGCAAACAGCGTTGCCGTTGGCGTCGCCGGCTGCGTACCTAAATAACCCAAGACGACAAAGCTGATGACAAAGTTAATCAGGTTCAGCTTGTGCAGTACCGAACGGTAACGGATTGAGCGAACTTTACCGCGGTCGATCCAGGGCAACAGTGCCAACATCACGATAGCAGCGAACATCAACCCTACCCCGATTAATTTGTCGGGCACTGCCCGCAAAATCGCATAAAACGGCGTAAAGTACCAAACCGGTGCGATATGTTCCGGCGTTTTCAAGGGGTTCGCCGGTTCAAAGTTAGGTGGCTCAAGGAAGAACCCACCCATTTCTGGGTTAAAGAAAATAACGTAACTGAACAGGAACAGGAAGATACCAATACCAAATAAGTCCTTAACAATAAAGTAAGGGAAAAAGGGTACCGCATCGACGATGTCGTATTTATTGGTGAACCGTTCATGAAACTTAAATTTGGGCTTTTCTTCGTCAGGCACTGAGCCCTTTTTCTTTTTAATCGACACACCGTCGGGGTTGTTAGAACCCACTTCGTGCAGCGCAATAATGTGCAGGAAGACCAGTATCACAAGCACCAGCGGTAACGCGATAACATGCAGCGCGAAGAATCGATTCAACGTGGCCCCGGAAATAACGTAATCGCCACGGATCCAAAGCGTCAGGTCGTCACCGATTACCGGTATTGCGCCAAATAGCGAAATGATGACCTGGGCGCCCCAGTAGGACATCTGACCCCACGGCAGCAGGTAGCCCATAAAGGCTTCGGCCATCAACACCAGGAAGATGAACATACCGAATAACCACAACAGCTCTCGCGGCTTTTGATAAGAACCGTACATCATTCCGCGGAACATGTGCAGATAAACCACCACAAAGAAAGCCGAGGCCCCGGTAGAGTGCATATAGCGCAGCAGCCAGCCGTATTCTACGTCTCGCATGATGTATTCTACCGACGCAAAAGCTCCGTCGGCGCTGGGCACGTAGTTCATGGTTAACCAGATACCCGTCAAGATTTGGTTTACCAATACCAAGGTTGCCAGTACCCCAAACAGGTACCATACGTTTAAGTTTTTGGGGGCTGGATATTGAGCCAAGTGGATATTCCACGTCTTGGTCATGGGGATGCGTTCATCCATCCACTGAACGAATTTATTAGACATTATGCCTGCCCCCCATCTTCACCAACCAGAACGGTGTTGTCATCCACGTAGTAATGCGGTGGTATGACCAAATTCAGCGGCGCCGGAACGCCCTGAAATACGCGCCCGGCAATATCGAATTTCGAACCATGACAAGGGCAGAAGAAACCTGATTCGATACCCTCAGCGTGATCGCCCATGCCAGCTTCGTAATAAGTGGGTGAGCAACCGAGGTGCGTACAAATACCGACCGCAATCAACACTTCGTCCTTAATGGAACGATGTTGATTTTGCGCATACGGCGGCTGTTGCGGTTCTTCAGAATTTGGATCGCGAAGCCTGCTCTCGATAGTACCCAGCTCTTCCAGCATGGCCGGTGTACGGCGTACTATCCAGACGGGCTTGCCTCGCCACTTGACTCGAATCAACTGACCCGGTTCCGCTTTTGCTATATTAACTTCGACCGGTGCTCCGGCATTTTTTGCTTTCGCGCTCGGGTTCCATGAGGCTATGAAAGGAACGGCGACAGCCACCGCTCCTGCACCACCAACAACACCGGTCGCGACCGTCAAAAAACGACGGCGGCCTTTATCTACAGGCGCATTGCTCATCCATTTATTCTCCAGTTAGGACGCTCCGCGAAAATCTACCGCGAAGTCGGGAATTAGCTGCTGCGTTATCCGCCAGACGGATAAAAAAAATATCATTGGAATGATAAAGAAAACCCACAAAATTTACAAGATAAAAGGCTCGTAATTTGCTCGTCAGAAGCAAATTGGCGTTGCCGTTGTTCCTCGCGTTAGGACGCCAGCTATAGGCATAAAAAAACCCGGCCGAAGCCGGGTTTTTGCAACACAATTTGCTGAAGGGTTGAATTAACGCTTCGAGAACTGTGGACGTTTGCGCGCTTTGTGCAAACCAATTTTCTTACGCTCAACCTGACGAGCATCACGCGTAACATAGCCTTCTTTACGAAGAGGACCACGAAAGGCTTCGTCGTATTGCATTAACGCACGGGTAATGCCGTGACGGATAGCGCCAGCCTGGCCTGTTGTACCACCACCGCTTACGGTGATGAACAGGTCAAACTTTTCTGTCATTTCAACGGCTTCTAGTGGTTGACGAACAACCATCTGAGCTGTTTTACGACCAAAGTAACCGTCCAGTGTGCGATTGTTGATTTGGATGTTGCCGCTACCCGGACGCAAAAATACGCGAGCCGTTGAGTTTTTGCGGCGACCAGTACCGTAGTATTGATTATCTGCCATAATAGTCTTGCTCCGTTAGATATCCAGTTGTTTCGGCTGTTGAGCAACATGACTGTGCTCAGCGCCTGCGTACACTTTCAGTTTACGGAACATGGCACGGCCTAGTGGACCACGAGGCAACATACCTTTTACCGCTTTCTGAATTACCATTTCAGGCTTCTTGGCAATCAGCTTTTCAAAACTGATTGATTTGATACCACCCGGAAATCCAGTGTGCGAGTAGTACATTTTGTCCCGAGCTTTGTTGCCGGTGACGGCAACTTTTTCGGCGTTGATGACGACAATGTAATCGCCAGTATCAACGTGCGGTGTAAACTCAGGCTTGTGCTTGCCGCGTAAGCGGCGAGCAATTTCAGTAGCTAAACGACCTAAAGTTTTACCTTCTGCGTCCACTACATACCAGTCGCGTTTTACCGTTTCTGGTTTTGCTACAAATGTTTTCATGTTTAAAAACCTAAATCAAAAAGTTCACGGACAGTAATTCCGGGCTTCCCCGCGAATCACAACAATAAAAATGATAAATATCATTGGTTTATTTGCTGCAACCGACACATTGGTTTAACCAATCTGGCGGACTGTAACGTGGGCTGCGCGAATTATAGGGAAATTAGCCGCAAAGATCACCCTTTTTCTGCAGAAAACTGACCTCAGGCTTTATGTTCACTGGCCAAATAGTGCTCACTTTGCATTTCTTGCAGGCGGCTGACGCACCGCCTGAACTCAAAGCTTAATTGGCCGTTGCTGTAAAGCTGCTCGATAGGCACTGCGGCGGACAATATCAGTTTGACTTTACGCTCATAAAATTCGTCAACCAGGGCGATGAACCGACGCGCTGTGTCATCACTGTCACGCCCCATTTGTTGCACGTTACTGATGATGACCGCGTGGTATAAACGGCTGATTTCCATGTAGTCATTTTGCGACCGGGCGGTTTTACAAATCTCCTCAAAGTCGAAGAACACCACATCGTCGCTCTCGGCCCGGACATCAATAGCCCGATTTAATATTTCGATGCAACCGGACTCGAAATGCTCTTTGTTTTCCGGTGCCAGTTGAGCAAAATAACGCCATAAATTTTGATCGGCCACAGCATCCAGTGGTGCATGAAAGATCTCCGCTTTTGTCAGAGTCCTCAAGCGATAGTCGACGCCACTATCAACATTAACAACACGGCAGTGTTGCTTAATTAAGTTGATCGCTGGTATAAAGCGCTGCCGTTGCAGCCCGTTTTTGTACAGATCATCAGGGACGATGTTAGAAGTCGCTACAAGCACCACGTCATGGGCAAATAAGTACTCAAACAGCTTGCCCAGTAGCATGGCATCGGTAATATCCTGCACAAAAAACTCATCAAAACAAATGATTTGTGCTTCGCTGGCCATCCGGTCCGCAATGATCTGAAGCGGGTCAGCTTGCTGTTTTAATGATTTCAGTTGTTCATGTACCCGGTGCATGAAGCGATGAAAATGCACCCGCCATTTTTTTTCTAATGGCAAACTGTCGTAAAACGTATCCACTAAATAGGTTTTTCCGCGCCCGACACCGCCCCAGAAATACAAACCTTTGGGAGCACGGGGTGCGTTGCTGAACCAGCGCTTCCAAATCGGTTGTTGCCGTTGCTTGTGCCACTGCAGCAGCTGTTGGTACAGTTGCTCAAGCTGGTCGACGGCATGAGCCTGGGCCTCATCGTAAGTAAAACCGGGCTGCTTTAAATCCTCTTGATAACGCTGTTTCGGGCTTAAGCCTTGATTGGACACTACCACTTCACCTCAGATACGATTATCCTATAAGACAGCCGTAGTTTATCATGTAGCATTGTTTCAGCAATAAAGAGCGTGACTGAGGTCACCTCACAGGAGTATAAAATGAGTTGGATTATTGGAGCATTACTTGTTCTTGTTGGCGCCATCATTGGCTTTTTCCTGGCCCGCTTCTGGTTAAGCTCTGGTTCATCAGGCGAGCTGGAAAATCAGGTCGAGCAAAGCCAAAAGCAACTGGCCAATTATCAACGCGAAGTTGCTGAGCATTTTGCCACCGCCAACGCACTGGTTGAGCAGTTGACCGAAACCCAGACCAAATTGCAAAGCTATTTAAACCAGAGCTCTGAGCTGCTGCAGCAAAACGGTGTACAAAATGATCTGCCGTTTTTCTCAGAGGACACCATGCGTCAACTGCGCGTTGCCAACTCGGTCAATAAAGATTATCGCTCAGGGCAACGCGACAATGACTCAGATCAGGCGCCCAGAGATTATACCGAGCAACGCAGCGGTCTGTTTCAACAAACCAAAAAAGAACAAGCGCCACAAGACGACAAATAAACATCTTGAAACATGTTCGCAGTGAACTCATATCCTAAAGCAGTGGTCAGAACACGCAGTTCGTTTAATTTTTGCTGTCTGGAGATGTAACATCATGAAAAAACTGTTGGTTTTATTTACTGCGGCGGTCTTTACCCTATCCGGTGCTGCGGTTCAGGCGCAGGTGAGTATTCCTTTTTTTGGTGATGAAGAGCAGCAGGTACCGAGCCTGGCACCGATGCTGGAAGACGTCACACCTGCGGTGGTCAATATATCGGTAAAAGGTAAACGCGAAGTACGTCAACGTATGCCCGACGCGTTGCGGTTCTTTTTTGGTCCTGACGCGCCGCGCGAGCAAGTTCGCGAGCGCCCTTTCCGCGGCTTAGGCTCGGGTGTCATAATTGATGCCGATAAAGGTTATGTGGTCACCAATAATCACGTCATTAATGATGCCACCGAAATCCTGGTTACCTTAAAAGACGGCCGCGAGTTTGATGCCGAAGTTATTGGCACCGATGAGCGTTCGGATATTGCATTAATTCAAATCAAAGACGGTGAACGGCTGACTGAGATTGAATTGGGCAAATCGTCTGACTTGCGGGTCGGTGACTTTGTCGTTGCTATCGGCAACCCCTTTGGCTTAGGTCAGACCGTTACCTCAGGTATCGTCAGCGCCCTTGGCCGCAGCGGTTTAGGTATCGAAGAGCTGGAGAACTTTATTCAGACCGACGCCGCCATTAACTCCGGTAACTCCGGTGGCGCCCTGGTTACCCTTGACGGTAAATTAGCGGGTATAAACACCGCCATTTTAGGCCCTAACGGTGGCAATATTGGCATCGGTTTTGCGATACCTTCCGATATGATGAATAACCTGGTGTTGCAGCTTAAGGAATTTGGCGAAGTTCGCCGCGGCGTGCTCGGTATTCGCGGCCACGACTTAACCCACGATATCGCGCAAGCGCTGGATATTGACGCCAGCTCGGGTGCTTTTGTGGCAGAAGCCATTCCGGGCGGCTCTGCGGACCAGGCGGGCATTAAATCCGGTGATGTTATACTGTCAGTTAACGGTTCCGGCATCGCCTCATTCTCTGAATTACGCGCTTTAATCAGCAGCATGGGCCAAGGCAACACAGTGTCGTTGGGCCTTGTTCGCGACGGCGAGGAACTGGAAGTTGAGGTGGTTCTGGGCTCACAAGATGTGCAGGTCACAGCGGAGTCTATTCATCCGGCATTGCAGGGTGCGACTCTGGCGGTTTCCAACAACCCAGCCGGGATCGAAATTACCAGCATCAATGACAACTCACCAGCTGCCCGGGTTGGCATTGAACAGGGCGATGTCATTCGCGGCGTTAATCGCACCGCCGTTACCTCGCTGGCTGAGCTGCGCTCGATCATTAAAGAGATCCCCGGCGTGGTGGCTTTAAACATTCAGCGCGACGGCAGTTCACTTTACCTGGTATTGCGTAATCCCGGTTAAATTCGCTGTGCAGTCAAAAACTTACAAAAAGGTAGCGTCAGTGATAAGCTGACGTTACCTTATTTAATTGTCTGCAGCGGAACATCATCACATGAGCTCACTTTCAACCATCCTGCGCTTTTTATTCCAGTCCGTTGGTTTAGGGTTGGTTGTTGCAGCTGTGGTCATTTTATTATTGCCCCGGTTAGCCCTGGACGGCACTGCACCGCTTAACGGCGATGATCGTATTTTAAGCTTTAATACGGCAGTCAGTCGCGCCGCACCCGCGGTGGTCAATATTTACAGCATGAGCGAAATGGAAGGCTCCTATTATCAGCCCAGAAGCTCACGCGTCTGGCGTCTCGGGTCGGGTGTGATCATGAACAGTCGAGGCTACATCCTGACCGCCGAGCACGTGGTCGATAACGTTGACGAGGTTTTAGTTGCATTACAGGATGGCCGGCAATATGCCGCACAGCTGATTGGCAGTGACTATTACACCGATTTAGCGGTATTAAAAATCGACGCTAATAACTTACCGGTAATACCCACTCCGGCCAATCAGCAGGCCTCGGTCGGTGATATCGTCCTGGCCATTGGTAACCCCTATAATATTGGCCAAACCATTACTCAGGGTATTGTCAGCGCCAGCGGTGGTCGCGTCAGTGTCAGCCGCAGTTCATACACCGATTTAATTCAAATGGATGCCGTCATTAATCAAGGCGCTTCAGGCGGAGCTCTGGTCAATACAGCAGGTCAACTCATCGGCATCAACAACGCGCGCTACAACAACGCGTTTGGTGATGGTATCGAGGGCATCTACTTTGCCATTCCATATACCACCGCCCGTGACATCATGGATACGCTGATCAGCGAGGGTCAGGTAGTGCGCGGCTGGATAGGCATTAGCGTCAATCCAAATTCGGCTGAACACACAGTACCCTCGGGTTTACAAGTCACCGGTGTAGACCCGGACAGCCCAGCGGCCAAGGCCGGTCTGCAGCCCAATGACATGATTACACGTATTGGCGACCAGCCCGTGAACTCGGCTGCCGAAGGGATGCGCGAAGTAGTGAACAGCAAGCCAGGGTCAACATTAACCATCGAGTTTATTCGCGACAACCAACAGCAACAAGTGTCCGTAATAACCGAAGAGCCCCCCAGCCGTTAGGCCGGGACACGTTTAATATCGGCACCTAATTGACTTAACTTATTCTCGATCGCTTCGTAACCGCGATCGATGTGGTAGATCCGTTCCACCTCAGTTTGCCCTTTCGCGATCAGGCCTGCGATAACTAACGAGGCTGAGGCGCGCAAATCCGTGCACATAACTTCTGCGGCAGTCAATTGCTTGACACCCTTAGTGATTGCTGTATTACCTTCTAACTGTACCTGAGCGCCCATTCGCCGTAGCTCCGGAATGTGCATAAACCGGTTTTCGAATATGGTTTCGCGAATCCATCCGCTACCGTCGGCGATGCAGTTTAAGGTACAAAATTGTGCTTGCATGTCGGTCGGAAAAGCCGGGTGAGGTGCCGTGATGATGGTCACCGGTTTAGGCCGCCCGTTAGCGCGAATACGAATCCAGTCATCGCCTTTATCGATTTGCGCCCCGGCCTCACTTAACTTGGTCAGCACGGCATCCAGACTGTTCGGATTGGTATTAACACAGGTGACGTCACCCTGGGTCAGCAACCCGGCAACTAAAAACGTACCCGTCTCAATGCGGTCCGGCATTACCGAATACTCACCACCGCTCAAAGTTTTGACACCGTGCACTTCGATAATATCGGTGCCAGCACCGCGGACATCAGCTCCCATGGCGTTTAAAAAGTTGGCCAGATCGACGATTTCTGGTTCACGCGCCGCATTCTCTATTCGCGTTATACCTTCAGCAAGAGCCGCGGCGGTCATTAAATTTTCAGTGCCGGTGACACTGACGGTGTCCATCAGGATTTTGGCGCCCTGCAAACGACCGTCCACCGTTGCCTTTATATAGCCGTTTTCAACGGTAATGTTAGCGCCCATCCGGCGCAAACCCTCGATGTGAAGGTTAACCGGCCGTGCTCCAATGGCACAACCACCCGGCAATGACACTTCCGCCTGTCCGGTGCGGGCCAGCAACGGCCCCAGCACAAGAATCGAGGCGCGCATGGTTTTTACTAAATCATAAGGGGCAATGGTATTGTTTAACGAGCCCGGCGAAATAGAAACTTGACCATTGTCCAGACCACTGTGCTCAATGCCGAGTGTCTGTAACAGCTTCAGACTGGTCGCCACATCATGTAATTGCGGCACATTACGAAGCGTAACCGGCTCACTGACTGCCACCGTTGCCAATAAAATAGGTAGCGCAGCATTTTTGGCACCGGAAATGGTGACTTCGCCCTGCAGGCGCCGACCACCGTTGATTAAAAATTTATCCATCGTCAGCAGCAACCTTAAGGCATCATCAGCTTTTTATCACGCTGCCAGTCTTCGGGCGTGTAGGTTTTTATTGAAACAGCATGAATTGAGCCATCAGCAATCAGCGGTTTTAATGGACTGTATACCAGCTGTTGTCGCTTAACCCGGTTTAAGGTGGCAAAAACCTCACCGACAGCAATAATATTAACGTTCGCTCCGTCCACTTTAACGTGAACTTCGGCAGCGCCGGTTTCATCGATAATTCGTTGTTTGATTTGTTCAGCTTGTTCTGGTTTTTCTGCGTCCATTATAAATACCTTTTTTAACGCGGGCACATATCAGGGCGCTAGCTTAACGAAAGCAAGTCTTCAACGCCACTGACCGCAGCGATTTGTTTTAACTGCTCGTTGTCACCGACACACTTAAGGGTGTTGTTTTCCTGGGTTTTGATAATCTCTAATAGCAGCGCCACACCCGCCGTATCAAAGTTAGTAACGTCAGCGACCTGCACTTGTTTTACTGCCTTAGGCAGCACCTCACGTTGCCAGCGTTGCCAAATACTCGGAATAGTGGCACGGGTTAGCGTGCCTTTTAAGTACAACTCACCCTGCTCGTCCAGATTAAAATCCATCGTTTCTGTCATCATGACTACCTTGAAGCCTGAGTTGGCACATCCACCTGGTCATCAAGCGAGATGGGCTCTTTCGCTTTGCGGGTCAACAATTCAATGGTTTTTCCAATGCCACGTGACCGGATAACCGATGAAATTTCACTTTGTTTACTGGATAACAAACTGACACCTTCGACAACCAGATCGTACGCTTTCCAAGTTTCGCTGTTGCTGTCGTAGCGAACCCGAAAATCCATTCGAATTGCGGGTCGTCCTTTTTCAAGAACGCGAGTTTCAACCACCACAGCACGCTCGTCTTCGCCCGCGCGTTTCGGATTTAAGAACTCCACCTCATGTTTGGTTTCATCGTACTGTGTGAAGGCCCGTGCGTAGGTGGCGACAATATAATCGGTAAACGCCTGATAGAATGCCTGCCGCTGTTCGCTGTCAGTATTCTTAAAATAACGTCCTAGGACCTTTTTCGACGCATAAATATTATCCACGTACGGCATCAGCTCTTCCCGGACAATGGTCTTCAGATAGTCAGGGTTTTCATCAATTTTGCTGCGCTCATCAGCAATACGCTGAAAGGTTTTTTCGGCAACCTGCTCCAACAGTTGATAGGGATTGTTACTCTCTATTTCCGTTGCCGTAACTGACACACTAACCAGCAGCGCACTGAGCAACGCCAATAACCAAATTCTCATAATAACTCCTTTGCGATTAATCACTGCCCTGACTAAACAAGAATTGTCCAATCAGTTGCTCCAGCACCAACGCTGATTTTGTGTCCGTGATGGTGTCACCGTTGTCCAGCATACCAACGGTGTCATCAATAAAGCCCGGCTCGAGTCCCAAATACTGTTCACCCAATAATCCCGAGGTCAGTACCGACAATGAGCTGGTTTCTGAAAACTGGTCGTACTCGCTGCTGATTCTCATTTCAACCTTGGGTTCGTAGTAATCGCCTGACAGAGAGATGTTACTGACACGGCCAACCACCACACCGCCGACTTTAACCGGCGAGCGTTCCTTTAGACTACCAATATTGTCGAACTTAGCGTACAGAATGTATGTATCGCCGTTGGTCGCCACATTGCCGCTGGCCGCGCGCAACGAAATGAATGACAAAGCTAATACGCCAAGCACTACAAACAAGCCAACCCATATTTGTGTTTTACGTGATTCCATGCTGTTTACCCACCAAACATCAATGCTGTAAGAATAAAATCTAACCCTAAAATAGCTAACGACGCAGTTACCACAGTTGACGTGGTTGCCGCGCTGATACCGGCCGAGGTCGGTACCGCCCGATAGCCTTTATACAAAGCAATCCAGGTCACCACGAAGGCAAATACAATCGATTTGATAATGCCGTTAAGCAAATCGTCATACCAGTCGACCGATGACTGCATGACCGACCAAAAAGCTCCTTCGTCAACCCCTAACCAACCGGAGCCCACCAGGTAGCCACCGTAAATACCAACCGCTGAAAAAATCAGTGCCAGTAATGGCATACTGAAAAAACCGGCCCAAAAGCGCGGCGCAATAACTCGTCGTAACGGATCCACCGCCATCATTTCCAGGCTGGATAACTGTTCTGTCGCTTTCATCAGGCCAATTTCCGCGGTTAACGCAGACCCAGCCCGACCGGCAAACAACAAGCCCGTTACCACCGGCCCGAGCTCGCGCAGCA
Source organism: Pseudomonadota bacterium (assembly GCA_051745735.1). GTDB lineage: Bacteria > Pseudomonadota > Gammaproteobacteria > Enterobacterales > Alteromonadaceae > Idiomarina. The sequence continues at coordinate 22,716 of JBNJEJ010000007.1, read as the reverse complement.
GCGATAACGCCACCATGGGCCCCAGACTCTGCTCGGCCCCATAATCCACCAGGATAGTATAGCCCTGTAATCCCAATACCATGCCAATAAACAAACCGCTGACAATAATGATCAACAACGATAAAACGCCAAGCACGTAAACCTGATGAATAAATAACGGAAACGATTTCCGCGGCGTCGGCTTACCAATAATCGCACCCAACAGCATGCTAAGCGCATAGCCAATGTCGGCGATCTGACTCAGTGTTGCCTGTCCCAGTCGTCTTACCCGTTCAATCACGATTCGCCCCCCAATAGGTCCGTGGCAAAATCGTCGTCTGAATAGTGAAATGCCACCGGACCGTCTGCTTCACCTTGCAAAAATTGTTGCACGATGGCGGTATCGTCCTCGAGCAGTTGCTTAGGTTCGCCTTCGGCTACTACCCGCTTATCAGCTATAATGTACGCATAGTCGGCGATACTGAGGACTTCGTCGACATCGTGCGTAACGACAATGGAAGTTAGGCCCAGCGAGTCGTTTAATGACTTAATTAATTTTACGATCACGCCCATAGAAATCGGATCCTGACCGGCAAACGGCTCATCGTACATGATCAAGTCCGGATCCAGAGCAATGGCACGTGCCAGTGCTGCCCGCCGGCCCATGCCACCGGATAATTCAGCAGGCATCAGGTGTCGGGCCGAACGCAAACCCACCGCTTCGAGCTTCATCAACACAATGCTGCGAATGATTTGCTCCGGCAACTTGGTATGTTCACGCAGCGGAAAGGCAATATTTTCGTATACGCTCATGTCAGTAAACAAAGCGCCGCTTTGAAACAACATGCTGATTCGTTTACGTAACTCATACAGCTGTTTGCGGCTCAGCGCCGGTACTTCTTCCCCAGCCACCTTTATGCTGCCTGACGAAGGCTTTAGTTGCCCCCCAATCAGCTTTAACAGCGTCGTTTTACCAATGCCGCTGGGGCCCATGACGGCCACCATCTTGCCTTTCGGCACGGTTAACGATAGCCCGTCGTAAATTTGCCGGGTGCCATGGGCAAAATGGACATCGTTCAGTTCGACAAAATTGCTCACTGTGCTTCCTGTTTCACTGTTTGTTATTAATATTACGCAGTTTAACGTCTTTCTGCCTAATCACTAACTGTAAAAATGTTGCAAATCGTATCAGTTAATCGAGTCAACCATTGTCATCAAACGCTGGGCAAACTCTTCACGGTCTGCCTGACAGTGCTGACACAACTGCAGTTGTTCAAACAAACGTGCGCCATGCACGGAAAAAAACAACAATTCCGCAAGCTGCGGCTGCGTGGTGTCGTTTTTTATCGTTTCAAACGTCTGCTGCACATGCGTTTGCAGGGGTTCCAGCAGTTCTGGGTTATTAGCAGCAACCGCCAGCATTCCGCTGCTTAGCTGAGCACACTCGGCATTACTGTTAAGCGATGCCAGCAAAATACTCTTTAACTCACGCTGAGGATCATTGACCAGTTGCTGGCGGAACTCATGCCGCAACTGATCGTATTGTTGCACCATTCGCGCCAACATTGCGGCCAACAAACTGTCCTTATTGGCAAAGTGATACAGCAACCCACCTTTGCTAATGCCCGTTTCCTGACATAAGGCGTCAAAGGTCAGATGCGCTGCGCCTTGCTGGGCTACCAAACGTTCGGCTGCGTTAATAATGAGATCACGATTACTCGGACGACCTGCCATAAATTTATACTGCTCTCGATTACTTAATAAACCGTCTAGTTGGTATAGTAATGGATGCTCTGTAAAAATGCAATACAGACCCGGGTTGCCGGTAGGCATAAGTGCCCGTAATGGCGTATCATTGACTCAGTACAGCACATTGGGATGTTAATAATGAAGCAAGTCACGCAAGACTTCCGTGCCCTGGGTAACGAAGTCCTGACTATCGAACAACGGGCAATCGAAGGGCTGCATCAGTACATTGATGAAACCTTTAATCGCGCCTGCCAGGCCATGTTTGATTGCACTGGCCGGGTGATTGTCATTGGCATGGGCAAATCAGGCCATATCGGCGGCAAAATCGCGGCCACATTAGCCTCAACCGGCACGCCGGCATTTTTCGTCCATCCCGGAGAAGCCAGTCACGGCGATTTAGGTATGGTGACCGACAACGACGTTGTTATGACCATATCCAACAGCGGCGAAACAACCGAAATACTCAATATTATTCCGGTCATCAAACGCCTGGGTAACACCCTGATAGCGATGACCGGCAACAACGAGTCAACACTGGCTCGCTTAGCTGACGTGCACGTCTGTATTAAAGTGGAGCAAGAAGCCTGCCCACTGGGCCTGGCACCAACCGCCTCGACCACCGCCAGCCTGGTCATGGGCGATGCACTGGCGGTGGCTTTGTTAAAAGCGCGCGGTTTTACCGCCGATGACTTTGCCTTATCGCATCCCGGCGGTTCGCTGGGCAAACGGTTGCTGTTGCGACTGCGGGATATCATGCATACAGACCAACGTGTGCCAGTAATTCCCATCAATGCACTGATCAGCGAAGCGCTGCTGGAAATGTCGCGTAAAGGTCTGGGTATGACGGCTATTGTTAACGACCAGCAACAAGTTGCCGGTATTTTTACCGACGGCGATCTACGCCGCATTCTGGATCAGCGTATTGATGTGCACAGTACCGCCATTGAGGCTGTGATGACGCAGTCCTGCGTAACGGCTAACGCCGATATGTTAGCGGCGCAGGCATTAAAACTGATGCAAGACCGCAAAATTAATGGTTTGATTATTGTCGACGAGGCAGGCCGCCCCTGTGGGGCCATGAACATGCACGATTTGTTGCAGGCTGGAGTTGTTTGATGCAAATGGTCAACACTTGGTACGGTGACATCAAGCAACCACTGCTGCAGCAGTTCGGGCAAATCGAACTGTTGGTGCTGGATGTTGATGGTGTTTTCTCTGACGGCCGCGTTTATTTAGGTAACGATGGCGAGGAATTAAAAGCCTTTCATACACGTGATGGTTTTGGCTTAAAGGCCCTTATCAATGCCGGCTTTCAGGTGGCGGTTATCACTGGCCGACAATCACAGATCGTTGAACGCCGTATGCAACACTTGGGTGTGCAACACATTTTTCAGGGACAAAACGATAAGTCAGCGGCTTTTCAGCAACTGCTTACCACCCTGTCGCTCGACCTGCCGCAAGTCGCTTACGTCGGCGACGATGTCCCCGATTTGGCATTAATCCAACAAGCCGGCTTAGGCATTGCGGTGCATGATGCCCACCCTGCGGTACAACAGGGGGCTCAGTACATTACCCGTTGTCAGGGCGGTTTTGGCGCCGTCCGCGAAGTCTGCGACTTACTGTTATTTGCCCGCGGCCAGTTACAAAGCGCGGAAGGCATCAGCCTGTGAATTGGCGCATCAGTTTTATTTTACTGGTACTCTTTGGCGTCGGTATTTTGCTGATCTGGCGGCCTTTCAGCGGTAGCGGCGATACCGATCCCGCCACCAGCTCCCGTGTCATGCGTCCAGACTTTACCGCTACCGGCCTAAAAACCCGGCTGTTTGAGACCGGTGGTGCCTTGGCGCATCAGCTCAACGCAAAAAGTATGTCGCATTACGTGCAGATAGAGCTGACTGAGCTGACGTCGCCGGTTTATTCGGTGTACACCGACAATAACCAGGCAACCTGGCAAATAAGTGCCGAGCAAGGAACCTTTTACGACGATCAGACACTGATATTAGAGCGCGGTGTTGAAATCATCGCGTTACAGCCCGATACTGCAATCCAGCGGGTGGTGACTGAATACTTAGTTATTGATATGGCAGCCGAAACAATGCGAACCGACTCTCCGGTCAGCCTGTTCGGTCCGCGCCTGACCATACAGGGTAATGGCTTAAAAGCTGACCTTTATGCTGAACGAATGGAGTTAAACCAACATGTTAAGACCGTATTTGAGCCTGCCGGGTAGTCTCGCACTACTCCTGATAAGCTTTGGCGTCCCGGCGCAAGGCCAAGCGGACTTTGCGAAAGTGATTGAATTAACGGCGGCCCACGAAGAACTTGATCTAAAAAATAACCGTCTGCTGTTAACCGACGATGTGACCATTAAACAGGGCACGTTAGAAATCACAGCGGACAGCTTAGAGGCCCTTCGTAACCAACAGCAACAAACCGAGACTTTTATCGCCATCGGCAGCCCGGCCCGTTACACACAACAATTAGAAAATGGCTCAATAATCAGCGCCCAGGCGAATCGGATTACCTATTATCAGACTCGCCAGGTGCTCGAATTAACCGGTGACGCACAGCTTTCGCAGGGCTCCAGCAGCTCCAGCGCGCAAATAATCACCTATGATTTAGCTGAACAGAAAGTAACAGCCAGTGGTGAGGGCTCAGAAAACAATCGCGTGACCACCATCTTAACACCGCGCGAAAAAACTCAGGAAGAAGATCAAAACGGGGGCAAAAACTAGCTTCATGTCTACTTTATCCGTTCGTCATCTCGCAAAAAGTTACAATCGTCGTCAGGTTGTCAAAGACGTCAGCATCGAAGTCAGCCAAGGCCAGGTTATTGGTCTTTTAGGCCCCAATGGGGCAGGTAAAACCACAACTTTTTACATGATTGTGGGCCTGGTTAACAGCGATAAAGGGCAAATCTACCTGGACGAAGATGACTTAACGTTACTGCCGATGCACGAAAGAGCCCGCAAGGGCATTGGCTACTTACCCCAGGAAGCGTCGATTTTTCGTAAATTGACCGTGCGCGATAACCTGATGGCGATATTAGAAACCCGCAAGCAATTAAGCGCTGTGCAACGGGAAGAAAAAGTCGATGCGCTGCTAGAAGAATTTAGCATTGGCCATATTGGTAACAGTTTAGGTATGAGTTTGTCCGGTGGTGAGCGACGCCGGGTTGAAATCGCCCGCGCCTTAGCGGCTGAGCCTACCATTATTTTACTGGATGAACCGTTCGCCGGTGTCGATCCCATCTCGGTACTGGACATCAAAAAAATCATCGAGCACCTGAAAAATCGTGGTATCGGTGTCTTAATTACCGACCATAACGTGCGCGAAACCTTATCGGTGTGCGAACACGCTTACATTGTCAGTCATGGACAAATGATTGCCAGCGGCGATGCAGCGAGTATACTGGCTAATCAGCAGGTTAAAGATGTTTACCTCGGTGAGCAGTTCACTCTGTAATCCTCATAGCGTGATGCCGGGAGTGCAAGCATGAGACAAAGCCTTCAGCTAAAAATCGGTCAGCAGCTTACCATGACCCCGCAACTGCAGCAGGCGATACGCCTTTTGCAGCTGTCGTCACTGGATCTGCAGGCAGAAATTCAGGAGGCCCTGGACAGCAACCCGCTACTGGAAGTCGAAACAGAAGCCGAATCCAATAGCCCGGACACTGATAGCCAGACTCAGCCATCACCAGCAGACGATAGCCAACAAGAAACATCCGATGTGTTGAACAACGATCAGTTACCGGACGAGCTGCCCGTCGACAGCAGTTGGGATGACACCTATACATCATCAACCCCGGCCAGCGGTAGCTCAACCTCGAGCCAGAGCTTTGATGGTGATGCAGATACCTATCAGGGCGAAACCTCAGAGTCCTTACAGGACCACTTGTTATGGCAAATGCGGTTGTCGCATTTCTCCGACGAGGACGCCGCTATTGCCGAAGTTATCATCGAGTCCATCGATGATAACGGCTACTTGTGTACGGCAACCGAGGACATTGTCACGGCCCTTGGCGATGCGGAAATCGGTACCGACGAAGTGCACATGGTACTGAAGCGGATCCAGCATTTCGATCCCGTCGGCGTGGCGGCGCGCTCAGTTGCCGAATGCCTGCAGATTCAGTTGCGCCAGCTGTTTGCCGACCATCCGCTGACTGCATCCGCTGTTGAACTGATTGAGCACCACATGGACCTGCTCGGTAACCGCGATTACCGCACCATCATGCGTAAAATGAAGCTGTCAGAAGCTCAGCTGAAAGCCATTATGCAGTTAATCCAGCAGCTGCAGCCGCATCCAGGTGAAGTTATCGCTCAAAAACCCGTTGAGTACGTTGTACCGGATGTTTCGGTCATTAAAAAACAAGGTCGCTGGGTGGTCGAGCTTAACCCGGACAGCGTACCGAAATTAAAGGTTAACGAAGAGTACGCGGCGTTAAGCAAAAGTGCTAAGAATGCGGCCGACAGCAACTACATAAAGTCTCATACGCAAGAAGCCCGCTGGTTTATAAAAAGCCTGGAAAGCCGTAACGACACCTTATTAAAGGTCGCCAACTGTGTGGTGCAACGGCAACAAAGCTTTTTTGAACACGGCGAAGAAGCGATGAAGCCGATGGTGCTGAATGATATTGCCGAAGCTGTTGATATGCATGAAAGCACCATTTCACGAGTAACAACGCAAAAATTTCTGCACAGTCCGCGCGGCGTCTTCGAATTAAAGTATTTTTTCTCCAGCCACGTTAATACTGAAGCGGGTGGTGAGTGTTCAAGCACGGCAATTCGTGCTTTAATTAAGAAGTTGGTTGCGGCTGAAAATCCGGCAAAGCCATTAAGTGACAGCAAAATCGCTGAACTGATCGCTGAGCAGGGTATCAAAGTAGCCAGGCGGACGATTGCTAAGTATCGGGAGTCTTTAAATATTGCCTCCTCGAGCCAACGCAAAAGTCTGATTTAATCTAGGCAACAATAAGGAAGACGTTATGCAAATTAATTTGACCGGTCATCACATCGAAATTACCGACGCGTTGCGTGATTACGTTGATACTAAATTCGCCAAACTGGAGCGACACTTTGATCACATCAACAATGTACACGTCATCCTGAAAGTAGAAAAAACCTCTCAAATTGCCGAGGCCGATTTGCACGTTAATGGCGGTGAAATTTTTGCCGATTCAGAACACGAAGATATGTACGCGGCTATCGATGGCTTAATTAACAAGCTCGATCGTCAAGTTATCAAGCACAAAGAGAAAATGAATAAGCATTAATCATGCAACTTGTTGAATTTTTAAGCCCTGACTGCACCAAGCGTGCAGTCGAGGGGACAAGCAAAAAACGGGTACTGGAAACCATTAGCCGTATTGCTGCCCCGAAACTAACGGGCATCAGTCGTCACGACATTTTTGAGAGTTTGCTTAATCGCGAGCGCTTAGGCAGTACCGGTATTGGGCTGGGTATTGCTATTCCCCATGGCCGCTTAAGCAAAGCTTCTCAGCCCGTCGCTGTATTGCTTACACTAGCCGAACCAATCGAGTTCGATGCCATTGACAGCCAACCCGTCGATATCATTTTTGCCTTGCTGGTACCCGAGTCAGAGCACGAAAATCACTTGCAGACACTGGCTGCCGTTGCCCGACGTATGAACGATAAAGTTTGTACCCGCGCACTACGCCACGCCAAAAGTGATGAAGATTTGTACCACATATTTGTTGACGAGGATAATGGCGGAGCATGCAATTAATCATTGTCAGTGGCCGTTCCGGCTCGGGTAAAACCATCGCCTTACGGGTACTCGAGGATCTGGGCTACTATTGTGTAGACAACCTGCCGATTGCCCTGTTACCCACGTTAGTGCACGCCGTTATGGCACAATACGACCGCATTGCGATCAGTATAGACGTGCGTAATTTACCGGAAAACGCCGACGAATTACTGGAGTCACTCGATTTTTTACCTTCCGAAGTTGAACCCAAAATTTTATTCGTTGATGCCGATGACCAAACTCTGCTGCAACGCTTTGGCGAAACTCGGCGTTTGCACCCACTGTCGCAAAAAGAATTACCCCTCATTGATGCGTTGCAACTGGAACACAAGTTGCTCGAGCCATTGATGGAGCGGGCCTACTGGCGTATCGACAGCAGCCATCTGTCATTACACCAACTGAGTGAGCAGGTTACCGAGCGGGTATTGGGTCGAGCTGAGAAAAAGCTGATTATTGTGTTTCAGTCGTTCGGTTTTAAGTACGGTTTACCCAAAGACGCCGACTTTCTTTTTGACGCCCGTATTTTGCCCAATCCCCATTGGCAGCCCGAACTGAAATTGCTGAACGGACTGGATGACGACGTACAACATTACTTTCGGCAACAGCCGTTAGTGGCAAAATACATTCATCAGGTAGAAAATTTTCTTGCCACCTGGTTGCCCCATTTTCAACGCGCTAACCGCAGTTATTTGACCATTGCTACCGGCTGCACCGGTGGTCAACACCGCTCTGTTTATATCACCGAACAGTTAGCCGAGCGTTTTAAACAAACAGCGACTAAGGTTCAGGTGCGCCATCGCGAAATAGCAGGCTAGCATTATGTTATGTAAAACATTGATCGTTCGAAATAAACTGGGTCTGCATGCGCGGGCAGCAACAAAGCTAGCGCAATTAACACAGCAATTTGACGCCAGCATTACCGTTGAGCAGGACGGGCAAACGGTTGATGCGGGCAGTGTCATGTGTTTAATGCTACTGGCCAGCCAACAAGGCAAACAGGTGCAAGTGTGTGCTGAGGGTAACGACGCAGAGCAAGCGCTAACGGCCGTTGTGGCGCTGTTTGAACAACGTTTTGAGGAAGATGAGTAAAAATGGTGGCGGAACTTTCCGATAAAGAATACGCGCAACAGCGTATACAGGAAGTTAATGACGCCCTCGCTGATGGGATGTACGTTGCTGCACGACGTATGCTGCATAACATGCCGTCCTGCGATATTGCTTTACTGCTGGAGTCTTCACCACCAAAAAGCCGCGCTATTATCTGGAAGTTTGTCGACGTTGACGAGCACGGCGAAATCCTCGAAGAACTGTCTGAAGAAGTACAAAAGTCCATCATTCGCCAGATGGCGCCGGAAAAACTGGCAGCGGCGACCGAAGGCATGGACACCGATGACCTTGCCTATGTATTACGGGGCTTGCCGGATCAAGTTTATCAGGAAGTCTTAAAGTCGATGGACGAGCGCGATCGCGAGCGCGCGGAGACCGCTTTATCTTACGATGAAGATACCGCCGGCGGTATCATGAACACCGACACCATCACGGTACGAGCCGACGTGACCGTTGATGTGGTGCTGCGTTATTTACGGCTTAAGGGAAAACTGCCCGAGGCCACCGACATGTTGTATGTCGCCGACCGTAACGATCAGTTAATTGGCGAAATCGCCCTATCCCGGCTGGTTACCGTAGACCCCAGTCGCCTGGTCAGCGACATCATGTCCGGCCACGTAGTCAGCATTCCGGTCGATATGCAGGAAACTGAAGTCGCCAAACTGTTCGAACGATTCGACTGGCTGTCAGCCCCGGTGGTCGATGCTGATCAACACTTAGTCGGTCGTATCACCATTGATGACGTGGTTGATATTATCCGCGAAGACTCGCAGCATTCAATGCTGAGCATGGCCGGTCTGGAGGATGACGAAGATACCTTTGCCCCCGTATTAAAAAGTACCCGCCGGCGCACCATCTGGCTGGCTGTTAATTTGGTTACGGCGCTGCTGGCCGCCATGGTCAGCTCGTTGTTCGAAGATATTCTGGCGCAAATGGCGGTATTAGCCATTTTAAACACCATAGTACCCAGTATGGGCGGTATCGCCGGCAGTCAGACTCTGACACTGGTGATCCGCGGCATGGCGCTGGGCCACATTGGTACCAGCAACTCGCGCTGGCTTATTGGTAAGGAGCTTGCCATTGGTGCTCTGAACGGCATCATTTGGTCGGTGCTGATTGCTGCAGTAGTCGCGCTGTGGATGCAAAGCTGGTTGGTTGGCGGCATCATCGCCTTTGCGATGATGGCCAACCTGCTGGCGGCGTCGCTGGCCGGGGTGACGGTGCCGTTGGTGCTGAAAAAGTATGACATCGACCCCGCGTTAGCGGGTGGGGTGATACTGACTACGGTCACCGATGTGGTCGGTATTTTTGCCTTCCTTGGCACGGCCACCCTGTTACTGTCTGCTTAACAGACGTTAGACACCCGCAATGCGCAGTTCTTCCAGTAACACCGAGCCGGTGTGCAACGCATGCCGTTTATCCAGGTCAGCACCAATAGCCACGATGTTACGCAACATCTCTTTTAAGTTACCGGCAATGGTGATTTCTTCGACCGGGTACTGGATTTTACCGCCTTCGACCCAAAAACCTGCCGCCCCACGGGAGTAGTCTCCGTTAACCAGATTAACTCCCTGTCCCATCAGTTCAGTCACCAGCAAGCCCGTACCCATTTGCTTGCATAACTGCGCTAATGACTGGTCGCCGTGACTGAAGCGCCAGTTGTGGATACCGCCGGCGTGGCCAGTGGGCTGGCGGTTTAATTTACGCGCCGCATAACTGCTCAATAAATAGGTTTGCAGCACACCGTCTTTTACAATGTCCTGCTCACGGGTAGCCAGCCCCTCGTCATCAAACGGACTACTGGCGAGCCCACCTTTGATGTGTGGTTTCTCGGTAATGGTCAGCCAGTCCGGCAATATACTGTCACCCAAAGCATCCAGCAGAAAACTGGATTTGCGATACAGGTTACCGCCACTGATGGCACTGATGAGGTGACCGAACAAGCTGCCAGCTATGTCGGCGCGAAATATGACCGGCACTTTAGCCGTGTCGATCTTGCGAGCTCCCAGTCGAGATAGAGTTTCGGCAGCCGCCTGCTCGGCAACGCTTTCAGCATCGACCAGATCCGCTGTTTTGCGGGCCAGCGTGTAGCTCATGTCACGCTGCATCTTACCGTCCTGCTCAGCAATCAACACGCAACTGAGATTGTGGCGGGACTGCAGGTAACCACCAACAAAACCATGACTGTTGCCGTACACTTTAAACCCGGTATGCGACCCGTACTGAGCGCCGTCTGAGTTAACAATACGCTTGTCCAGTTGCAACGCATGACGCTCGCAGCTGAGCGCTTGCTCAATCGCATAATCGGCACTCTGGTCGCCCGGATGACATAAGTCCAAATCGGGATAGTTGTCCGCCATCAGCGCTTTATCAGCCAGCCCATTGTATGGATCGGGCGACGTGTGCTGTGCAATTTCACAGGCTTTTTTAACCGCAGCGGCAATGGCCGCGCTTGACAGGTCGGTCGTCGAGGCCGAACCCTTTTGATGATCCCGGTAGACACTGATACCCAGCGCCCCGTCTTGATTAAATTCGACCGTTTCGACTTCGCCCATGCGAGTGCCCACGGAAATACCCGAACTCTGGCTGATCGAACATTCTGCTGCGCTTGCACCCTGTTGCTCGGCAATGCGCAAAGCTTCTGCGACGGCCTTCTCGACCTGTTTCATTTGTTGTTGTAACTCTGCGTTTGTAACTTTCAAAAAGTACTCCTTAAATCGCTACCTTGTGGCTGGCGAAAGCTGCTAAACTTAACGCCTAGCACAATCAAAACGCCTGGCAACACACTATTTGGGAAACCAAGAGTCTGGTGAACATAAAATTTGGTGAACGAAAACTATGGCGAATAAAAACGCTTCAGCTCAAAACTCCGCCCCTGACACAAACTACCTCAGCAAATCGCAGCTAAAACGCGAAATGGATGCGCTACAGGCTACCGGCCTGCAAGTCGTTAAACTGACCGACAACCAACTGGCCACCATTCCGCTGGATGACGAGCTGCGCGAAGCGATTATGCTTGCCCGCCGCATTCAGAAAAAGCACGAAGCGTTTCGGCGCCAGATGCAATTTGTCGGCAAGCTGATGCGGCTGCGCGATGTGCAACCCATTCAGGCGGCTTTGGACCAGGTTACTGGTCGTCAACAGCAGGCCACCAACCATTTTCATTCGATTGAACAGTGGCGCGAGCGCGTATTGCAGCAAGGCGAAGAGGCCATACAGGAACTTTGCCAACAGTATCCTGACGCCGACCGAAACCACCTGCAGCACCTGCGCCATGAACATCAGCAGCAGTTGCAACACAACAAACCGCCGATGGCATCGCGCCAGTTATTCGTTTATTTACGTCAGTTAATGAGCAGCCAGTAGGCTGCCAGCAAACGCATTTATTCGGTTCCGCCTACGGTCATTGCGTCAAGCTTTAAGGTTGGCTGACCTACGCCAACGGGTAAACTCTGACCGTCTTTACCGCAAACACCAACGCCTTCATCCAGCGCCAGATCGTTGCCGACCATCGACACCTGCGACATCGCATCAGGGCCGTTACCAATTAAGGTGGCACCTTTAACCGGTGTGGTAATTTTACCGTCTTCGATCAAGTAGGCTTCGGACGCCGAGAAAACAAACTGCCCGGATGTGATATCAACCTGGCCACCGGCAAATTGCGGTGCGTAAATGCCGCGCTTAACGCTGGCAATGATTTCATCGGGCTGGTGTTCGCCCGCCAACATGTAAGTGTTGGTCATGCGCGGCATGGGCAAATGGGCATAGCTTTCGCGCCGACCATTGCCGGTAACCGGCATATTCATTAATCCGGCGTTTACCTTGTCCTGCATGTAGCCTTTTAAGACACCCTTTTCGATCAGTACGTTGTAACCACTTTCCGTACCCTCGTCGTCAATGCTCATCGAGCCGCGCCGATCCTGCAGTGTGCCATCATCAACAATGGTGCACAGTTCCGAAGCGACTTTTTCACCAATCTTACCAGCGTAAGCTGATGAACCTTTGCGGTTAAAATCTCCTTCCAGGCCATGACCTACGGCTTCGTGCAATAATACGCCCGGCCAGCCTGCTCCCAGAACTACCGGCATGGTGCCGGCTGGGGCCGGTACCGCTTGCAGATTAACCAACGCCTGCCGCACGGCCTCTTCGGCAAATGTCTGCCAGCGCGGCTTGCCCTCTTGCAAGACAAAGTAGTCATAACCCACACGCGCACCGCCGCCCGAACTGCCGCGCTCACGGCGACCATTCTGCTCAGCAATCACACTGCAGTTTAAGCGCACCAACGGCCGACTGTCACCGGCCAGGGTACCGTCCGTGGCCGCTACGGTAACATCGTCGTAGCTACCGGCCAGGCTAACCACCACCTGGGTTACTCGGGAATCCTGGGCACGGGCATGAGCGTCAACCTGCTTCAACAGCGCAATTTTGTCCGCTTCGGTCATCGAATTTAATGGGTTATGACCCGCATAGCGCGCACTGACCGACCGGCTTTTAAGTGCCTGTACTGATTTACTTTGCCCCTGCCGGGCAATGCCCCGCGCTGCCTGACAGGTTCGCGTTAAGGCCTGCTCGGTAATTTCGTCGGCATAAGCAAATCCGGTTTTTTCACCCTGAACAGCGCGCACGCCCATTCCGGTTTCGATGTGGTAGGCACCATCTTTAATGATGCCGTCTTCCAGCACCCAAGATTCGTTGACGCTGTTTTGCAGATAAATATCAGCAAAATCGATGGTCCCGCTGTACAGGCTTTCCAAAGCCTGTTGTAACTGGCTTGCGCCAATATCCCACTGCTGTAGCCATGCGACTGGCTGATTACTACTGTTCGACATGAAACCTCTTTTACTGCGTGAGCGAAACGTGAAATCGGCTTTGCTGGGCAACCGGTATTTGCTGCCGTATTTTCTCCAGCTGAGCTTTATCAAACTCGGCTGATATGCACGCCTCACCTTGTGGTTGTTCGGCGACCACCTGTCCCCAGGGGTCAACAATCAGCGAATGGCCATACGTCTTGCGGCCGTTTTCATGCTCGCCGAACTGGCCTGGTGCTACCATAAAAACCTGCTGTTCAATGGCACGCGCTGTCACCAGAGTATGCCAGTGGGCAGCGCCGGTCACCTGCGTAAAAGCCGATGGTAACACCACAATATCTGCACCTGCCTGGCGCAGCGCTTTAAACATTTCAGGAAAGCGAACATCATAACACACCGCCATACCGACCACAGCAAAGCCACAATCGACGGTAACAATCTGGTTACCCGGGCGTGTCCATCTCGACTCCCGATATTGGCCGGTATTGTCGGCAACATCGACATCAAATAAATGAATTTTATCGTAGCGGGCCAATTGTTTGCCGTCCGGGCCAAAACACAGGGATGCTGCCGCAAAGCGCTCTCCCGCCTGCAATGGCATGGTGCCACCGACCAAATATATTTGATGCTGCCTGGCCAGCTCGGCTAAACGCTGCTGTACCGGCCCGTGGCCCGGTTGTTCGGCCATTTCCCATTGTGCCCGATCGCCCGCGCCCATACAGCTAAAAGTTTCGGGCAGCACCACCAGTTGTGGTCGCTGCTCCGGCAGCTGCGCGAGTAGGCGCTCAACCTGCTGCAGGTTTTGTTGTGGCGTCGGCCGACTGTTGAGCTGAATTGCCGTTAATAGCGCTGTCATTGTTATTTTTCTCCTCACCAATTTCTACGTCAGGAATCTCGACCGGGCGACTGTCGCGTTCAACTTCAGTCACCTGCGGCTCGCTGATGGTGCCATTCACCTGATAACGCAGTTGTGAAATGACTTCTGCATCTTGCAATACTTTATCAATCAATAAGGCCGCCAGGCCACTGGGCGGATTGATCATCCAGGCCAGTATCACCGGCAGGCTGGAAGTAACTTTGGGCGCATAAGTTAGCTGGTAGTCAAGACTCTCGCTGACCAGGTTTGTAGTACCCGTAATGTCCATGTTACCTGCCGAGCCCTGCAGTTGAGTATCGGTGGTTTTTACCACGCCGTCGACTATCTGTGCGCTACCCGATAAATCCGTATAAAACATACCCTGCGAAAAAATATCGCGAAAATCCAGCGTTAGCTTGCGCAAAATGCCATCCAGACTCAATAGCGAGAACAATCGGGCACCGCCGTCGCTGACCTCTGCCAGATACCCGCGGCCCAGTGACCACTGTAACCCGCCCGCCAGACTATCTACCGCAAAGCGATGCGGATGGTCATTCCATTGCAGGCCAAAATCAATATTGGCTTCACTGTCACGTATCGCCGTTTCCAGACCGTAGGCTCGTAATAAGTCACCAAAATCCTCGCTTTGCAGTGAACCGTTGATTTGCGTGGTCGGCTGCCCCTGACCAACCAGCCAGGAACCCGCCGCGGACAACTCTGAGTTCTCGCTACTGGCCTGCAGTTCGGTCAGTTGAACACCACCCTCAATGGGCTGCAATCGCGCCAGCACGTCAGTAAACCGTTTATCGTCCAGCTTACAGGTTTTACAGCTGAACTTGAGGGGCGGCAATCGGGTAATCCACTGCCACTGCTGCTCACTTTGGCGTAGCGGAGTTGAGCTGTCGGAGGCCAGCTGCGAGGACAACTCAATGTAATCCGCATCAACCGTGATCGGCTGCTCAGTAAACTGATTGGGAATAGTGGTCACCAGCGCCAGTCCTTCGGCCCGTGCATTGCCCTCCCAGCCCTGCTGTTCCGGCCAAAGCGACAGTTCGACATCGTTAAACTGCTGACCGGCCCACAGCATACTGTCGCTCACCACCCGAATGTAGTCCGGTAGATAAGCCTTATTCACCGGCTCTGAATCGCCGCTGTCTTTGCTTAAACCTTGCCGCATAAAATATAGTAAATCATACCATTCAGCGACGTTAAGCTGTGGCAAGCTGGCGTTAATCAAAAAGTCATTGTTTTTAATGCCCGCCGGCAGTTGCGCCTGGCCAATAGTCAGCGCCGCTTGCTGCCAACCCTGCTGCGATGACCGCCACTGACTTTTCCAGCGCAAGATATCTGCCATCGCCAACTGCATATTAAATTGTTCACCGGTGCCTTCGATGTTCAAGTCCAGCCGACCTTTTTCGCCGGCGGACTTACTTAACGGAGCTGGCAAGTCAGACACAACTCGGCTCAAATCAAATTGCGACTGCCAGCGAGTGGCCACCTTATCGGACAGCTCCAGGGTTAGCTGACCCTGGCCCTTTAACGCACCACGCAAATACTTATCCCAGCCGGTAACAGGCATAGCTTCGAATAAGGGCTCTAATTGCCAGTCAATATCGGTATCCACGGTCAGTAAGTAGTCACCCTCGACAGACTGGCCGGAAACGTCTGCTTTAATCGGCTGTTGCTGCCAGCTTAATTGCAGATCGCGACTGCTTACTTTGTCGTTGTTAACCTGCAATTCACCCTCGCTCACCGCAAAGGTTTGATCGATGGCCGGCAGATAAATCTGCTGTCCGGCCAGATCGGCATTAACTGATACCGCCACTTTACGGGACCGATCGAACGCAATATCGAGATTGAATTCACCGCTGACGGGTTGCTGCAACCGCACTTGATCCAGTGTTTTTGCAATGCCGGTCAGCGGCGATGCGGCGAAAACCGGCTGCAATTGGCCGGCATCCGCGCTGATGCGGCTGGACAGCTGAATCCCCTTGGCCGGATCGGTCAACTGCGGAATGCGGGCGTTAATTTCATTAATATTGACGCCCATCAGCGTGCCATCATCGGCAAATATATTCAGGCCTGTCTGGTAAAAGTCGAGTCGCAACGGCAGGTTCTTTGCCGCCGGCCAATCCCGATGAAATTGATAATCAAGCGACGCAAAATCAACGCGCGCATTGAAAACACCCTGCATACTGTCATCCGGGAACTGATTTAAGGGGCCGCGCCAAAGCACCTGCAAACCCTCAACAGAACCCTTTTGTAGAGCATCAGATAACGACTTTTTAACCTTTGAACCCATGACCTGGGGTAAAAACTTACGCGCTGTTGCCACAGCAAAGGGGTCTTCGCTGCGCGCATGCAGAGCAATCTGTGGCACCTGCTGATGACCGCCACGCAGACGGCCACTCAAGTTTAAGCTGAGGTCATCGAACTGTAGCCCGCTGGGCTTTAGGTACAGCATCCAGCCGGTATCATCACGTTGCCAGCCACCATTCAAGTCCAACTCGCCGAGTTGCCATGCCTGCTGACTGGATAACGCGGCATTGCTGAGCGTTACCTGGTCGCTGTGCATTCGCCACCAGCCGCGGCCATCCTCACCCAGCAGTGCTACCTGCAAAGGCGACCAAGACGGCATCGCGCCGCTGCCGGTACTTTGCAAGTCATTGCTCATGATCAGCCAACGTCGCCTTTGTTTACTAAAATCCAGACGAATGTCTGCATGTGCGCGGGTTTCCGCACGTTCATGCTGCGCCACCAAGTCAGCGGAGGACGGCGCCAGCCATTCAACAAAAGGTAATAAGTCATGCAGGGGGACCGACTGACTGCTGATCAAGTTCTGTTCACTGTTGCTTTGCCAGGCAATTAGCGGCAGTTCAAAACGCCGGTTATCCAGCTCTATGGTCATTGGCTGCACATTCAGCAACCAGCCATCAGACTGCGGCTGAATGGCAATTTCACCCGAGGGAATGTGTAAATTCGCCAGCTGGCCTTCGACATTTGCCTGAATGCGGTTATCCCGTAACTGCAAATGACCGGCAGATATATCACCGTCACGCAGACTCAGCCAGCTGGTAAAATTAACACTGGATTCGGTAATGTCCACCTGACCCAGCTGTTGCTCCAGCCAGGGCGAAATATCCACTTGTCGCGAGTCGACATAAAACTGACCATTGACGCTGGCCAGATCATTACCGTCTAGCTGGATAATGAAGTCGAGACTGTTGCGGGTAAAATCACGGACCCGGAATTTGCCGACACCCTGGTGGTGTGAGCCTTGGTTAAACCAGGACAAACGTTCAATCACGACAGAACGGCGATTACCGGCCAAGTTGACCACATTCAGCTCGCTTTCGGTTAGCGAAAAACGTTCCAGTTGCTGCAAAAACAGATTTTCCAGAAGCTCCAGGCTGATGCTCTCCTGCTGCCGCTTCAGTTGCCGTAAATCGACATCGATATGGGCATTGTCGAGGATGAATTCCTGCGCGACAACTTGCTGCTGCAACAACGACTGCCAAAAGTCCAGCACCACCGAGATGGTGTCGACGTCCACCTGGATCGGTGACGCGGGATCCGGTTGCAAGGAAATCCCTGTCACATCAACGGCCGGCCCCTGCCGATGCCATGAGATGGCCAGCTGATCGATCGACACCGGTTGTTGCAGACGTTCTTCGATCTGCACAGCCAATTGGCGGGAAACATCCGGGATGTGCGGTAACGCATAGCGTAAAGCACTCATCAATACCGCCGCCAGTACCAGCACAATGGCCAGCACCAACCAAATTTTATTTAGCAACCACAGTAAACTTCGACTCACCGACACTACATCATCACCACGTCAAATTGCTCTTGATTATAAAGTGTTTCTGTTTGTACGGTTATTTGACGGGAAACGAACACTTCAAGTTCCGCCAGCGTGTGAGATTCTTCGTTTAACAAGAAATCACTAACCGCTGCCGACGCATAAACTACAAATTTATCCGCCTCGTAGGCTTTGTGCACCCGCACAATTTCCCGCATGATTTCATAACACACGGTCTCCACGGTTTTCATTGAGCCCCGGCCCCGACACACCGGACACTCCCCGCACAGCACATGCTCCAGACTTTCGCGGGTGCGCTTACGGGTCATTTCCACCAGACCCAGAGTGGTAAAACCGTTAATCGATGTTTTCGCGCGGTCTTTGGCCAGAGCCTGTTCCAGGCTGTGCAACACACGTCGCTTGTGTTCTTCGTTCTGCATATCGATAAAGTCGATAATAATAATACCGCCCAGATTACGCAGCCGCAGTTGCCGGGCGATGGCCTGAGTCGCTTCGATGTTGGTATTAAAAATGGTTTCTTCTAAATTGCGATGACCGACAAAGGCACCGGTATTAATATCGATGGTGGTCATCGCTTCGGTTTGATCAATGATCAACGAACCGCCGGACTTTAAACCGACTCGCCGATCGAGGGCGCGCTGGATTTCATTTTCAATATCAAAGAGGTCAAAAACCGGCCGGTCACCGGTGTAATACTCCAGCACCGCAGTCAGCTCGGGAATAAAATCAGCGGTAAATTGCTTAAGCTGTTCCATGGTCGTGCGCGAGTCGACCCGGATCCGCTCAATCGGCTCACCCACAAAGTCGCGCAGAACCCGGCAACACAGATTCAGATCTTCGTACAGGACACCGACTTTGCGCTGGCTTTTGGTGCGTTTTTTTATTTGCTGCCAAAGTCGCGTTAAAAAGTCCGCATCGCTGCGCAATGCGGTGTCGTTGTTACCTTCCGCTGCCGTACGCACAATAAAATGACCGTCATCGGTGCTCAACGCTTCGGCCAGGCCCCGCAGTCGCTCTCGCTCTTCGCCGTCATCAATGCGCTGAGAAACACCGGCATGGTCACTTTGCGGCATAAACACCAAATAACGGGAGGGGAGCGTAATGTCCGTGGTCAGGCGCGCACCCTTGGTGCCCAGCGGGTCTTTAACCACCTGAACCATAATGTGCTGACCCTGCCGCACCAGCGAGGTGATGCTGGTATCGGGACGATCATCACGTTCGATGGGTTCGCCGTCAATACGGCTGACGATATCCGAGGCGTGTAAGAAAGCCGCTTTATCCAGGCCAATATCAATAAACGCAGCCTGCATACCGGGTAACACCCGGGACACTTTGCCCATGTAAATGTTACCCACCAGACCCCGCTTAAGCTGCCGCTCAATATGGACTTCCTGTAAAATGCCGTTCTCCACCAACACCACACGACTTTCGGTCGGGGTCACGTTCATTAGTACTTCAACACCCATCGTGACTCCTTAGCTGAATTTGCATACGCTCTAGTAAAGCGTCCGTCTGATATAAGGGTAAGCCAACAACGCCGGTATAGCTGCCATTGATACTTTTTACAAAGCGCGCCGCACCGCCCTGAATCGCATAGCCACCGGCTTTATCGGCTGGCTCGCCGGTGTCCCAGTAGCGTTCTGCCTGTTGTGTACTGATACGGCCAAATTCGATGTCAGTGACCACCTCGATCACCGCGGACTGGCTGCCGGACTGAACATGCGCCAGCGGATTGCAGGCAACCACGGCAACAGCGGTGCGAACCTGATGACACTGCCCGGATAGCCGCGCCATCATGCTCATAAAGTGGCTTTTATCCCGCGGTTTTTCTAATACCTTGCCGTTAAAATCAATTAAGGTGTCCGCGCCCAGCACCAAAGCTGGTGAGTCCAGCGTAGCAGCTACGGCGCCCGCTTTATCGAATGCCAGTCGCTGCACATACACAGACGCGCTTTCATGGGGTTGCTGTTGCTCTTCAACAGCCGGTACCAGGCAACTGAATTCAGAACGTATCTGTTGCAGTAGCTGACGCCGGCGCGGCGAGGCAGAAGCCAGGATAAGCGACATCAGTTAACTCCAAAATGGCGCCGTATCTTGCGTAATAACGGAAACAACCAAAGCCAGAAAAGCGCCGACGTTAACGCGGGCCAAAAGTAACTGGCGGTAAACTCAGCATCGTGAATAAACACATTAGCCTGAAACACCAGCATACGTTTTAGCAGGATCAAAAAAGCAATCAGGATTGCCTGCTGCGGCAGCGAGAAGTTTCTGAAGCGCTGAAAATGGCGCGCCACAAAGTAAGTCACCACAATCATCCCCAGCGCATGCACACCCAGCACCGAGCCCAGCAAAATGTCGCTGAGCACGCCCAGTGTCAAAGCGGTACCCATATTCACCCGGTGCGGGATGGCCAGCACCCAGTACAACAACACCAGTGTAAGCCAGTCTGGCCGGAAGGTATCCAGACCCGCCGGCATTGGCATCACCATCAGCACCAGGGCAATCAGATAACTGATGATTAAGGTCGTGGTGCCGCGCTTAAGCATCCGGTTGTTCCTCGTAAATGGGCTGTTGTGGATCATCGTTTTTCCACAGCAGCAGCACGTTACGAACCCGGTCAAGCTGCGAAATCGGGTCGGCCTGTACTTGCGCAAACGGCAGCGACTCATCACGATTTATCGAGCTGATAACGGCCACCGGGTAGCCTTCAGGAAACACACCACCGAGTCCCGAGGACACCAGCAAGTCCTGCTCGGCTAATTCGGAACTGTGCGGAACAAACATCAGCTGCAGCCGGCCGATTTCACCC
Organism: Pseudomonadota bacterium; assembly: GCA_051745735.1. Taxonomy (GTDB): domain Bacteria; phylum Pseudomonadota; class Gammaproteobacteria; order Enterobacterales; family Alteromonadaceae; genus Idiomarina. Next base: position 1,819 of record JBNJEJ010000007.1, on the reverse strand, counting down.
GTGCCCTGGGCCAACACCCGGATATCGTTGCGCTCAGACCGCAGCGGAATGGCATGGCTCTGGTCAGAAATCAGTAACACCCGCGCCGTGTTACTGCCGACATCCTGCACCTGCCCGACAATACCGCGGCTGTCGAGCACCGCCTGTCCTTCGTACACACCACTCAGGGTGCCCTTGTTGATCACTAGCTGCTGGCTGAACGGCTCTGAGGCGACAGCAACCACCTCCGCCACCATGCGCCGATTCGGAACCCGCTGATCAGATCCTAATAATTGTCTTAGACGCTTGTTTTCGTTAGCCAGAAATTGAAATTGCTGCAGCTGACCCTGTTGCTTCAGTAACTGTTTGCGCAAGCGCCGATTTTCATCGGCCAATTGTTCCTGCGACTTGACACTTTCCGACAAACCATCAAGGATCTGCTCCGGCAAAATCGCCAGGTACTGTACTGGCGTTACCAGAGTGTTCAGAAATAACCGGACAGGTTGCATGACCTGAGCCTGAGTATCAGCAAAGATCAACAGAAACGAACAGGCTAGTGCGAGCACTAGCCTGGACAGTAACGACGGACCTCTGACGAATAAAGTTTTCATTGCAACGCCAGAGCACCCCGCTTAGCTGGTGCAGCTTTATTCATAGCTGAATAAGTCGCCGCCGTGCATATCGATCATTTCCAGTGCCTTACCACCACCACGCGCCACGCAGGTTAACGGATCGTCAGCCACAATAACCGGTATTCCGGTTTCTTCCACCAACAGCCGATCCAGGTCTTTCAACAGCGCACCACCGCCGGTCAGCACCATACCGCGCTCGGAAATATCCGACGCCAGTTCCGGCGGTGACTGCTCGAGAGCGACCATGACCGCACTGACAATACCCATCAAGGGTTCCTGCAACGCTTCTAAGATCTCATTACTGTTCAGTGTGAACGAGCGCGGTACACCTTCGGCCAAATTACGGCCACGCACTTCGATTTCTTTTAACTCTTCACCCGGAAAGGCAGAGCCGATTTCGTGCTTGATACGCTCTGCTGTGGCATCACCAATCAATGCGCCAAAGTTACGCCGCACGTAGTTGATAATGGCTTCATCAAATTTATCACCGCCAATACGAACCGATGAGGAATACACCACGCCGTTTAACGAAATAATCGCTACTTCAGTGGTACCACCACCGATATCAACCACCATCGAACCGGTAGCTTCAGATACTGGTAGCCCTGCACCAATGGCGGCGGCCATCGGCTCATCGATTAAATACACCTCACGCGCACCAGCCCCTAATGCCGACTCACGGATTGCCCGGCGCTCCACTTGTGTTGAACCACAGGGCACACAAACCAACACCCGCGGGCTGGGGCGAAAATAATGACTGTCGTGCACTTGCTTAATAAAGAATTGCAGCATTTTTTCGCACACATAAAAATCGGCAATCACGCCGTCTTTCATCGGCCGAATTGCTTTGATATTGCCCGGCGTACGGCCCAACATTTGCTTAGCCCCTGAACCCACTGCCGCAATCGCTTTTGGCCCACCCGAGCGCTCCTGGCGGATGGCAACAACCGAAGGCTCATTGAGCACGATTCCTTCGTCTTTAACGTATATCAGGGTGTTGGCGGTTCCTAAGTCAATGGACAAGTCATTCGAAAAAAGGCCGCGAATTTTCTTAAACATGAAGCGGTAAATCCCTACATAAAAAAGCTGAAAACTGCAATAATAACGTATGTTAATCGTTACTGCGCGTGTTTTGAATTATTATCTTAATGGCGCGCCATTAAACAGACATCGCTTTATGCTATGTGCTGGTGCGCGAAAGCGCAAGA
>JBNJEJ010000006.1:0-80171 GCA_051745735.1 Pseudomonadota bacterium | reverse complement strand
TTTCAGTGCCCCGCTTAGTTAAAAAAACAGACCCTCTCGGGTCGTGCTGCCTTTTGGTTTTTCCCTTATAAAAAGGGCCGCGAATTGTAACAGATAAAATATTGAGATGGTAGGCCGATCTCACTTTTTTTAGTAGAGCACGTTAATAGGGCGGTTTTACGCTGTCGGATTCTGTTGGCAGTTAGTCGTGGGGATGGTAGATTTACTGCTTGCGCTCCGTAGCACTTTATAACTGAGCATTGACAACTGGAATGATAACGAGCTTATGAATCTAATTTTCATTGTTTTAGCTCCACTATTGGGGGCTTTATTACCGCTGCTAATTCGGGGCAGGTCCCGCACCTTAAAGACGCTGGTTACCCTGGCCATTCCGTTGGCTTGTATCGCGGCAGCTTTTCAATCGATACCGTTGACCTTAGCAGGAGAAACACCCAAAGCTTTTGTTGAATGGTTACCCAGCATGGGGCTGGATTTTGCTCTACGGCTGGACGGTCTATCGTTACTGTTCATCGGTTTGATTTTAGGAATTGGCGTACTGATCATTGGCTACGCACATTACTACCTGTCGACAGAAGATGATGACTCCCGCTTTTACGCCTGCCTGTTATTATTTATGGCATCAATGCTGGGCATTGTCATGGCCGACAATATTATACTAATGTGGGCCTTCTGGGAGCTCACCAGTATTTCCTCTTTTCTGCTGATTGGCTACTGGTACCATAGCAGCGATGCCCGGCGCGGTGCGCGCATGGCGCTTGCCACAACGGGGGCCGGTGGGCTAGCCCTGTTAGCTGGCCTATTATTAATTGGCGATATTGCCGGAAGTTACCAATTTGACGACGTGTTAGCCGCAGCCGATACCATTAAGGCTCATGCCTATTACACTCCGGCACTGCTACTGCTACTACTGGGCGCTTTCACTAAATCAGCACAGTTTCCGTTCCAGTTTTGGCTTCCTCACGCCATGGCTGCGCCTACACCAGTAAGCGCCTACTTACACTCGGCAACAATGGTTAAGGCCGGTGTGTTTTTGCTGGCACGCTTTCATCCGGTCATGGCCGGCACTGAGTTATGGCTTACGCTGGTTACGGTAACTGGCTTAATCACGCTGTTAATCGGTGCTTACTTTGCGCTACTAAAGCACGACCTAAAAGGTCTGTTGGCTTTCTCTACGGTTAGCCACCTAGGCCTTATCTGTATGCTGCTGGGAATCGGAACACAAGGCGCGGTTATTGCTGCCATGTTTCATATTATCAATCACGCCTGCTTTAAAGCCGGTTTGTTCATGACAGCCGGTATCATTGATCATGAGAGCGGCTGTCGTGACATGCGCAAACTGCAGGGATTGATGGGCTTAATGCCCGTGACCGCAACGCTGGCTATGGTGGTTGCTGCCTCAATGGCTGGTTTTCCGCCCTTTAATGGCTTTTTGTCCAAAGAGTTGTTTCTTGACCAAGCGTGGCAACAACATTTATTTGGTGGTCTCAGCTGGTTTGTGCCGGTATTAGCGACCATCGGAGCCGCCTTATCCGTCGCCTATTCCATCCGGTTTATTCACGACGTGTTTTTTAATGGCGAATATAAAGAGCTACCAAAAAAACCTCACGATCCGCCGCGCATGATGTCGGCCCCGGTAGCCCTATTAGCTTTACTCTGTATTGCCATTGGTTTAGCACCGATGACCACCGTCTCTGGTATCATTAATCAAGCTGCTACTGCAGTCACTAATAGCCCGATTGATGTTTCCTTATCCCTTTGGCACGGCTTTAATCTTCCGTTATTAATGAGCTTTGTAGCAGTCCTTGGGGGCTGCCTGATTTATTTGGCCCGGGACCAATTGTTTACCTTTAACCGCCAATTCGATGGCCAGGATGCAAAACATAATTTTGAGCGCATCGTGCAGCGAATCGGTGATAAAGCGACTCATTTTTATGACTGGCTGGACACTGGGTCATTACAACGCTACATGGCGTTCGTGCTGATCAGTGTCATCGTTATTTTGATGCCCGCATTGATTGATATCACTGCAATCACCGGAGGCCGGCCTCAGCAACCCATCGATCTGGTGTCTATGGTCGGTGCGCTGGTGTTGATCGGGGCAGCCTTTGCTACCGCGACATTGCATCGAAACCGGTTTGTTATGTTGATGATGCTGTCAGTCGTTGGCCTTATGGTGTCTTTGTCCTTTGCTCATTTTTCAGCCCCTGATTTGGCGATGACGCAATTGGTGGTCGAAGTGGTCAGCATCATCTTAATGGTGCTTGCGCTGTTCTTTATGCCACAAAAAACACCCCGGTCATCGAGCGGCCACCGGGTTTTCCGTGACATCTTAATCGCTGGCTTTATTGGTGGCATCGTTGCCACATTAAACTTTGCCATTCTTACTTCGCCATTCAACAGTATCTCAGACTTCTTTATCGCCAACGCCAAAACCGGCGGCGGTGGTACTAACGTGGTTAATGTCATACTGGTCGATTTCCGTGGCTTTGATACCTTGGGCGAAATCACCGTGTTAGCTATCGCTGCAGCAGGGATTCATAAGTTATTGAATAAACTGAAACCCTTCATGCCATCCAGTGACGTTGAAGGGCGCCCCTGGCACCGCATTAAACACCCGCTGATGCTTACTAACGTTGCTAATTTAGTGTTTCCGTTAGCGATGATGGTCGCGGTTTACATTTTCCTGCGCGGTCATAATCTACCGGGTGGCGGCTTCATCGCCGGCTTGATTGCTGCCTCTGCAATGATCTTACAGTACGTTGCCAATGGCGTTGAATGGGTTAAAGATCGCTTTAACGTTACCTACCAATCGCTGATGTCTATTGGTGTAATGATTGCAGCTTTAACCGGTGTCGGCAGTTGGTTCTTTAACGAGCCATTCCTGACCAGCTGGTTTACCTACCTCGACTGGCCAATAGTGGGTAAATGGGAATTTGCTACAGCATTACTGTTTGATTTGGGCGTATTCTTAACCGTTGTCGGCGCCACCATGATGATTTTAAGTAACTTTGGCAAGATGACTACTCGCCACCGTCCAACGTACGAGGGCAACTAATGGAAACTTTGTATTCAGTCACTGTCGGCATACTAACCGCTTGCAGTGTATTTTTAATTTTGCGGGGCCGTTCATTCCCGGTGGTCGTGGGTATTACCATGTTATCTTATGCGGTTAACTTGTTTTTATTCTCAACCGGTCGGTTAACGATTGATGGCGCACCCATTTTAGGAGCTCAGCAAAACTATGCAGATCCGCTACCACAGGCTCTGGTTTTGACGGCTATTGTTATCGGCTTTGCAATGACCGCCTACTCAATAATCTTGGCTGTCCGTGCCCGCGGCGAAATTGGCACAGATGAAGTTAACGACCAAAGCGGCAACGGGGAGGGTAAACGCTGATGTGGCAACAACACCTGGCGATTATTCCAATTCTCATCCCGCTGTTTACCGCGCTGCTGCAGTTACTGCCCTGGGGCGATAGGCCGCAACCTCAGCGTCGGACCATTGGCATAATTGCCAGCATATTGACGTTAATCGCCTGCCTGCTGTTGTTACAACAAGTTCAGCAGCAGGAAATGATAGTCTATTTGTTGGGTGATTGGTCCGCCCCGTTCGGCATTGTACTTATGGTCGACAAGCTGAGCGCCATGATGATGCTTATAACGGCTATTCTGGCGCTGCCAGTGTTAATTTATAGCTGTTACTCCGAAGACAACCTCGGCTCACATTTTCAGGCCTTATTTCAGTTTCAGGTTATGGGCATCATGGGCGCTTTTGCGACCGGTGATATTTTTAACCTGTTTGTTTTCTTCGAGGTGTTGCTCATTGCCTCTTATGCGCTGTTGATGCATGGTGGCGGTAAGTTTCGTGTGCGCGCAACCCTACATTACGTATTGCTCAATTTGCTTGGGTCGGCGCTGTTTTTAATTGGTATCGGAACCTTGTACGGCATTACCGGTACATTGAATATGGCCGATATGGCGGTGCACATTCAAAGCCTGTCGGGGGATACCGTGGCCGTAGCCAAGGCCGGAGCCCTGTTACTGCTGGTTGTTTTTGGCTTAAAAGCGGCCATACTGCCCTTGCATTTCTGGCTTCCCCAAGCTTATTCGACCACCACCGGCGTCGTTGCAGCACTGTTTGCAATTATGACTAAGGTCGGTGTGTATTCGATTATTCGCGTCTACACCCTGATCTTTGGGGCCGAAGCCAATGAACTGGCCTTTGTTGCGCACGACTGGCTGTGGATAATGGGATTATTGACCATGCTTGCGGGGGGCATTGGCATACTGGCAGCGCGTGATTTACGCTTATTAGCGGCTTATTTAGTGGTGATTTCCATAGGAACCATTATTGCGACGTTCAGTATTGCGACCGTTGCCACCACCGGTGCCGCCCTATTTTATCTAGTCCACTCTACGTTTATCACCGCAGCACTGTTTTTAATTGCCGATCTGATGGCTTATGAGCGCGGTAAAACCGCCTCACGTATTGTGTCTGGCAAAAAGATGGCCAATCATTCCACTTATGCCGTTATGTTTTTTGTTGCGGCCATTGCTATTATCGGACTACCGCCATTGTCAGGTTTTGTTGGTAAAATCATGATTTTGGATGCCGCCGCTGCAAGCCGTCATAACTTTTGGCTTTGGGGTGCTGTTTTGGGGGCGACTTTAGTGATGCTGGTCGCAGTCAGCCGAGCCGGTAGTAAAATGATTTGGCATACCTTATCCGGCAAAGCGTCTGAGCAATCGGCCCCACTAGGTAAACGCGTTGCCACTGCCTTTTTGTTACTGCTGACACTGCTCATGACCCTTTTTGCTCAGCCCATTCGTGAATATACAAACGGCGTTGCCGAGCAGCTGAACGACATTACGCGTTATCCAGCTTTTGTGCTGGAGCGGGAGGAACCTGAGAATGACTAAAGTCTTACCTGCACCCTACTTAAGCCTGTTTTTGCTGATTATCTGGCTTTTATTATTTAAATCAATCAGCGCCGGCGTAATACTTTTGGGTTTGTTTTTTGCTCTATTAATACCCATCATGTTTCGACCCGCCTGGCCGAACTTTGCACGGATAAAAAAGCCTCATTTAGCGGTCAGCTATTTCTTTATTTTGTTGTACGATATTTTCGTGGCTAACTTTAAAGTTGCCAGTCTTATTGTCAGTAAGCCACGGACAATCAAACCAGCGTTACTGGTTTACCCGCTAAATATGACTGAGGAGCTTCCAGTAACCCTGCTAGCAAGTACCATCACATTAACTCCAGGTACGGTTTCTTGTGAAATTACTCGCGGCCGCAAAGGAATTTTAATTCACGCGTTTTCCGAGGAAGACCCTGACCAGGTAATTGCAACCATCCGTAATCGGTATGAGCGCCGTTTAAAGGAGATATTTCAATGTTAGCTTCCATATTACAAGTTGCATTTTTGCTGTTCAGTTTATCACTTTTAATGAATTTTTGGCGGCTGGCCATCGGCCCGGATCTGCCCGACCGGATACTGGCCTTGGACACAATTTATATTAACTCATTGGCGCTGCTGTTATTACTGGGTATTCATCAAAACTCACAAACTTACCTAGAGGCCGCGTTATTGATTGCCATGTTTGGTTTTGTCGGTACGGTTGCTGCCGGTAAGTTTTTATTGCGTGGCGACCTGATCGAGTAACAAAGGGGAAAACTATGGACCTGTTAAACGAATTGCCTGCCTGGAGCCAGTGGATTATTGGATTTTTTATTCTACTCGGAGCGTCTTTTGCCTTTATCGGCTCGCTGGGACTGGCTGTATTACCTGATTTTTTTACCCGTTTGCACGCACCGACAAAGAATACAACCCTCGGCGTTGGCGGCATTGTTCTGGCCTCGATTATCTTTACCTCAGTGCAGAACAAATTTACCGCCAGCGAGCTGCTTATTGCTATATTCTTATTTCTGACCGCGCCTATTAGCGCCCATATCATGGCGAAAGCGGCGCTTCATACCGAGCTAAAAATGTTTAGCCGAACACGCGACTTTCGTAAAGAGGAAGACGTCTACAAAACCGAACCTAAAAACGACTGATAGCCCCAGGCAGATGGGATTACACCTTATCCCACTGCCCAAGCACATCCTCTAGACCGTCTTTGAGAGGCTCTAAATGCTCATCAAAGCGTTGCCATTGATTCATTCCCTTTCGATTCAACGGCTGCCTGACTTGTTCGGAGCTGGCTGTTTTTACCCGCCGCGTCGTTTTGTGAAAGTCAAAGCACTGGGGCTCAACCGGCAACTCCAGAAACTCAAATAATTGGTTGATTTGTTGCTCCGGCTCATCAATTAACTGCTCGTGGATGACCGTGTAGATGTCATCAGGGTAAAGCGCCTTCCAGTGCGACATGATTTTTATGTATTCCTGGTAATAGTGGCTTACCACTTGCAGACCGTAGGTGAATTCCTGACCTTCGGCGAACAACTGCTTAAAGCAACTGAAACAACAATCCATCGGATGCCGTCTCGCATCAATAATACGGGCATTCGGCAGGATACTTTTTATTAACCCAATATGCCTAAAGTTGTTCGGCATTTTATCGGTAAAATAAGGCGCGCCCTGACGGTGAAAGCGGGTTTCATCAAGATAACGCTGGCCCATTTCCGTTAAATCCTGCTGCTTCAGTTGATCGATAATGGCCGGGTATCTGGGCTCGTCTGTTTGCAATTGCCGACCGTTTAAACGATGAACTAAAGCAAGGATATTGGGCAGCTCCATGGTGCCGTCAATTTGCGAGTGCGACGCTAAAATCTGTTCGATTAAGGTTGACCCAGAGCGCGGCAAGCCAACCACAAAGATAGGATCTGCGGCAGTCGCCTCGGAAGGTTTCTGAGCGCTGATTTCTGCCACTTTTTGTTGATCAAAAAATTGCATTTGTCGACTGATTTCAGCACTAAAACGGTCGGGCTGAAAATGACTTTGCTGGCGTTTTAATTCATTCCCCTGCTCATAACAAGCAAAGCTTTTATCGATATCATCCTCATCGTCGTAGGCTTTACCCAGCGCAAATAATAGATGAATTTTGTCTTGCGGATGGATGACATTCTGAGCAACAGCTTCGGACATAATTGTTAGTTCGTCAGCACTGAAGCGATAGGTTTTTAAATTAGCCAAGCTCCAATATGCATCACCAAAATCATTTCTTAATTGATAGGCTTGTTGATAGGCCTTTTTGGCAGCGTCAGTTTCACCCTGAGTCTTTAACAAATGGCCTTTTGCCAGGAAGATACTGGCTCTATCAACCGTTGAATCAGCCAACAATTCATCGTACAACTTTAACGCTTGATCAAATGCATCAATCGCGACACATTGGTTTGCGTAAAGTGCTTTATAGGCAGAATTTTCAGGTCTCTTTTGGTAAAGTTTTTCGGCTTCAGCATGGGCTTGTTCAAACTTTTGCCGTTGCTGTAACACTTTAATGTAATCGTAGCGGGCTAGATCGTAATCCGGCTGGAATTCCAGTACGCTTTCCAGTAAAAACTCGGCGTCACTGAGAATATTCAATTGTGAGCCAATATTTGCCAAGGTTCGCATCGCTTCAATATGATGCGGCTGCTGTTGCAAAAATGTCCGGCAAAGTTTTTCGGCTTTATACAAACGACCTTCATACAATTGATTCATAGCAGCCAACACTAACTTTGGCTGATTCAATAAATAGCGGGCTTGTTCGGCATCGCGTTTTGCTTGTTCGATGTTGCCCCGTTGCCGCTCAATCTCGCTCAGGTTACTCCAACAGGCATGTAAAGCCGGGTTATATTGCAGTGCTGTCCGATAACTGGCAACTGCTTGCTCGCTGTTTCCCTGATCACGGCAGCAATGACCCTGTTCTTGATAAGCCCGGCCAAAGTCTGGTTTTAAACGGATTAACTGTTGTAAAGCCTGTTCACTGTCAGAAAAGTTTTTTTTATATCGGTGGGCAACAGCGGTAAGGTAAAGGCGCTCTAACTGTAATTCGTCGCTTAAATCTTCAGGTAGTTGTTCAAGTTGCTGAATGGCTCGTTCAAATTGTTTTGCTGCAATGGTCTTTTTAATGGTTTCTAATGTCATGGCACATCACATTGTATTAAAAAAAAGGGGCCTGGCGGCCCCTTTTTTATTGGTTGCGGTTTTAGTAAAAATCGTAAGAGAATGACATACCAACCGACATGGGTCGATTCGTCGTTGTTCTCTCGATAAAGTCCTGAGTATTAATGAATAACTCAGCCCGTTCATCGGTGATATTGTTTACATACAGTTTTGCCGACCATTGTGCGCCTGAAACGCCAACAGAAGCGTTAAGAATGTTGTACGCATCTTGCTCGCGACGATCTGCAGCAACAATCGAGCTGTACGATTTGCCGGAATAGATCCAGCCAAGTTGCGCGTGCGCGTCCCAATTGTTTTCTAACTGCCAGCCGTAGCGTGCTCTAAGGTTAGCCTGTAATTCTGGCGTTAACGGCAGCTCTGAACCTTCTGGCGACATTTCAATAACGTTAGCTTGAGTTGAGACTAACTCAGTATCGTTATACGACGCTGCGCCGTGGATAGTCCAGTTGTCGGTTGCACGCCAGGTGAAGTCGGTTTCAAGACCACGTATTTCGGAGTCAGCCGCATTCTCAATAAAGGTCAGAATAGAAACGTTGACCGGGTCAAAACGTGACACTTGCATGTCAGTCCAGTCGATGTAGTAAACGTTACCGTTCCAGCGTAGGGTGTTGTCCAACATCAGCGTTTTCCAACCAAACTCATAATTTACTACATCATCAGTTTCATAGGTTGTCTTAACGTCCGGGTATTCTGGATTGTTCGACGGCAAACCACCACCGCGGTTAAAGCCACCGGGGCGGAAACCTTCAGAGTAGGTTGCAAATAACAGCGTGTCGCTGTCCATTTGATAGCTTAACGTGAACTTAGGAATGATATCGTCCAGTTCCAGTGGTTCATCGGTATGCCCACCCGAAACGTCATAATCCCGGCCACGGTCATCATCAACAGAACCCTGGAAAATACCAGCAGCAAAGTTAGATGAGCCGGTATAATCAGACTCCATGTCGTACCAACGCAGACCCAATGTAGCAGCCCATTGTTCAGTGAAGTCATAGGTGTATTCACCAAATACCGCGATTTGCTCTTCAGTCCGGGTTATATCATTAAAGAACGCAACGCCGGGCGGACGTGTGTTCGGATTGATATTGTTTGCCTCCGGAATGGGTGCGTTAGGCGCAAAGCCCAATGCATCTGGGTTCGGCAGGTAAACGTAATCGTCCTGAGTTTCGATTTCGAAGTCATCATAGAAAATACCCGCTGTGATCCGCGAGCTGTCGTTGAAATCGTAGTTAATACGAACTTCCTGGGTTAAGCGTGTATGCTCCTGATACCCCTTAAAGCCCTTAGTCGGGTCGACACAGTGGCGATTCTCAGTGATGACATCCGGGTTAATACCATAGTTGTCGATGTACGCTGGGTTGGTATAGGTACAGGTATAGTAACCAATAAATGCACCCGAGTTATTGTAGCCCGTGTAGTCAATCGACTGCTCGACTTCACGTTTTAAATAACCACCAGTATAGAGGATTTCCAATGCGTCTAGACGCCCGTTCAGGGTCCAGCTGGTTAATCCAAAACTGTCTTCCAGTTCATCGGGGAAGTAGCGTTGTACTTTTAAATCACCCAACTCAGGATCGTAATCAAAAACACCATCGGCGCCCAGATCCTGGCTTTGATGCTGGACCAACAGATCCCAATCGTTGTTGATCAAATACTTGGCACTTAACCGAAAGCCTTTATAGTAGCTGTCGTTAAAGTCTTCCTCGACTAGGTCGGTATTGTATGCTGACTGATAGGTCGCATCAGGACCGTAATTTACAGCCGAATTTGGGTTCTGCTCTGGATCCAGAGTAAATTCGCCAAAGACATTATCGATATAACCGCCGCGATTGACGTTATAAATAGCAGCCCGTACAGCCAAATCGTTGGTTACCGGAATGTTGAAATAAGCTTCTGATGTACTGCTCATTTCACCTTCAGGCATCATTTCAAAACCAGCGGTAAATCCTGCTTCCATAACACCCATCACCGGTTTTTTAGTGATGTAGCGTATGGTACCGGCCTGAGAACTCGCGCCGAACAAGGTTCCCTGTGGACCAGGCAATACTTCGATCCGCTGAAGATCGGTTGCATAAACGTCTAGGTTACGGCCCGGTGCAGTGACTGGCTGCTCATCGATGTACAAAGCAACGTTGGGCATGGTGCCCTGAGCGCCGGATAACATGACGGTTATCGGTTGAATTGACATGCCGCGGATAAAGACGTCGTTTTGACCTGGACCACGTCCACCGGTACTGACGTTAGGAACGTATTGAGCATAATCATCAAAGTTGCCGATGTTTTGCTCTTTTAAGTCCTTTTCGCTCATAGCCTGAACAGCTGTAGGCGTTTGCTGGATATTGGTTGTACGTTTTGTCGCGGTTACATTGATAGTTTCTATAGCTCTATTATTTTCTGCCTCTTCTTGCTGCGCATTTTGTTCTTGTGCAGCTACTGACGAAGAAGCAGCTAATGCTATAAAAATAGCGGAGCTTATTTTGTTGTATGGAAACATTAGTTCTCCCGGGTTGTGATTGTATTCTCCCTAAAAAGCGGCAACAATTGCCGCTCTAGCGTTAGGTTCAACGAAAATTTTACCATATTGGATTAAAAGTAATAACCGAAGTTTATATTAAATCGATCATTTACTTCGCCACCATCGGTTGCAATGTTACCACCAATAAAGGGCTGGTTTTTTGCTTTTACGTAATCTACGTAAGTGTAAAACCCGCCACCAGCAGCTACTGCAACGCCCAACACGTTCATCCAGGTATCATCCTGATAACCGAGTTTGTCGGCAATAAGACTGTGATCATTGTAGAAGGTTAAGCTGGTAATTGGGCCGATATTCACCGGCAGTGTATAGGCAACATTCGCCGTATAAATTTTCGCTTCTGTGGGAATCGCGTCGTAATATGCATATGCGCCCATGAACATACCCTGATTTTCTAACTTCATATCATAGGCATAATCGGCGTATTGCAACTGCACATTCCAGGGTCCGTTGTTGTAATTACCGTGAACTCCCCAGGCAAAACGGTTACCCACATTTTGGTTTTCGTACGCTGCGGCCGTATCAAAGCCATCGGCTGCTGAACCTGAATAAAAGTTATTGCCCTGCGCCGATACACCCAGTTCCAGGTTTTCCTTATCACTGAAGGTAAACAAGCGTGCAGCCCGCAAAGCATAGCTATTACTTTCACCTACCGGCAGGCCCGGTTCGTCATAAACGCCCTGTCCCGGTAACCGAATACCGACAGTATCATAACTATAACGAGCGGTACGGTCAGTTACAGCCCCGTCAATACCGCCTTTCTCGTCGGATTTATGATAGGCTATGTCAAAGTGCCACTGGTCGCTGCGGTACAGCAAGCGTACGCCATTATCGTGCTCATCTTCCAGGCCAACGTAAAAGGTCGAGTTAAAGAAATAACTGTGAGAGTTATAAGGCATGTTACCAAAAGGAACTTTGACAACACCTATCTGACCTTGCCAGTTGTCTGTAAAATCATAGCCGAACCAGGCATGTTTGACTGTGTCCATGTAATGGAACCAACGATATTCGGCCGATAAAATGACGTCGCCGATCTCGCCGTCTAAATTCAACCTGAAAATATCGAAATCCAGATCGCCGGCGCGATTTTCATTATCCGAGTCGTAATTGCTGTACTCGTATTGGAACCTTACAGCACCATGCACCTCAATTGGCGGGCCTTCGCTTTCTTCAGCTCTTTCTTCCAGTTTTACCAGGCGTGCCTGCACTCCAGAATCTACAGTATATAAATTGTTATCCGCCTGCTGGTCGTAACTCTCTCCGGCGTATTGCTTTTCGGTCATCATTTCCTGATGACTTCTTTTCATCATTTCTTTACGTTGTTCTTGTTCCGCTAAACGTTGTTCCAGTTCAGCTAACCTGTCTTTGAGCATTTCAATTTCGGCTTTAACACTTTGCTGTTCTTGTGGCGCAGCAGAAACTAGTGGAGGACTTAAAGCCAGCAGCGAGGCCGCCATTACCCATCTTTTTGACATCGATAACCCCTTAGTGTCAGATTAAATCATGCGTTTAATTATTACATTTGATTAATGGTACGCTTTAATACAACCAAAATGAGTTGGCCGTCAACTACTTATTTGTTTAGCCCATAAAAAAGACCTCCGCAAGGAGGCCTTTTATTTTTACTTAACGATTTCTGCTGTTAGACAACAGTAGCACGCTCTATGATTTCGACCAGTGCCCAAGCTTTATTCTTAGACATAGGACGAGATTCACGCACAAGGACCTTATCACCGGTCTTGCATTGATTCTCTTCATCGTGAGCATGGACTTTCGTTGTACGAGTGATGTATTTGCTATAGACCGGGTGCTTAACACGACGCTCAATAGCTACAGTGATGGTTTTATCCATCTTATCACTGACAACTTTGCCTTGCAGAGTACGAATACGTTTTTCTTCAGCCATTACGCACCTGCCTTCTGGGTTAAGATGGTTTTAATACGTGCGATATCGCGACGTACTTGCTTCATCATGTGAGTCTGATTCAGCTGACCTGTTGCCGCTTGCATGCGCAAATTAAATTGCTCACGACGCAAGTTCAGCAATTCTTCCTGCAGCTGCTCAACGGTTTTTTCTTTCAGTTCACTTGCTTTCATCACATTACCGTCCGAGTCACAAAAGTGGTTTTGAATGGCAGTTTACGTGCCGCAAGGCGAAACGCTTCACGTGCCAATTCTTCTGAAACACCGTCCATTTCGTAAAGTACACGACCTGGCTGGATCTGGGCTACCCAGTACTCGACGTTACCTTTACCTTTACCCATACGGACTTCTAAAGGCTTTTTAGTGATTGGCTTGTCAGGAAATACTCGAATCCAGATTTTGCCTTGACGTTTAACGTGACGAGTCATAGCACGACGGCCCGCTTCGATTTGACGCGCAGTCATACGACCGCGGTCAGTTGCTTTCAAACCGAAAGTACCGAAGCTAACTTTGTTACCAGACTGCGCCAGACCACGATTTCGGCCTGTGTGAACCTTACGGAATTTTGTACGCTTAGGTTGTAACATTATCGTCTCTCCTTACTTACGGTTTTTGCCGCGCTTAGGAGCTGGCTTTTCTTCAGTTGGCAGTCCACCTAGAACTTCACCACGGAAAATCCAGACCTTAACACCGATGATACCGTAAGTGGTGTTCGCTTCTGACGTCGAGTAATCGATGTCTGCACGTAAAGTGTGCAGTGGAACTCGACCTTCGCGATACCACTCAGTACGTGCGATTTCAGCGCCGCCTAAACGACCGCTAACTTCTACCTTGATACCCTTGGCACCCAGGCGAATAGCGTTCTGTACAGCACGCTTCATCGCGCGACGGAACATTACACGACGTTCCAACTGACCGGAAATGTTGTCGGCAACAAGCTGAGAATCCAGCTCAGGCTTACGTACTTCAGAAATGTTGATTTGCGAGGGAGACCCTGTCAACTTCTGAACCTGCTTGCGCAGTTTTTCTACGTCTTCGCCTTTTTTACCGATAACGACACCCGGACGTGCAGTGTGAATAGTCACACGAACACTTTTTGCAGGACGATCGATAACGATGCGCGATACTGATGCGTTGCGCAGTTCTTTCGTCAGGAACTTACGTACCTGATGATCACTGTGCAGGTTATCAGCGAATTCATTTGTATTCGCGTACCAGGTTGCATTCCATGGTCTGGAGATACCTAGGCGAATACCATTAGGATGTACTTTCTGACCCATAATTTATCTCCTAGCTATCTGACACGACCACAGTAATGTGGCTGGTGCGCTTAAAGATACGATCGGCACGGCCTTTCGCACGTGGCTTGATGCGCTTCATAGTAGGACCTTCGTCTAAAAAGACTCGGGCTACTTTCAACTCATCGATATCCGCACCTTCGTTATGTTCCGCGTTCGCGATTGCTGACTCAAGAACTTTCTTGATTAAGCCAGCAGCTGCTTTAGGGCTGTATGCCAGGATATCCAGTGCTTTTTCTACCGGAAGTCCACGGATTTGGTCTGCGACCAAACGGCCCTTCTGCGCTGAAACGCGGGCAAATTGGTGTTTAGCAATTGCTTCCATCACTCTCTACCTCTTACCGTTTCTTCGCTTTCTTATCAGCAGCATGGCCGCGATAAGTACGGGTTGGCGCGAATTCGCCTAATTTATGACCGATCATTTCATCTGTCACGTAGACAGGAACGTGCTGACGACCGTTGTGAACAGCGATTGTCAGGCCGATCATATCTGGGATGATCATTGAACGACGGGACCAAGTTTTAATTGGCTTTTTATCCCCGGCTTCCAACGCTTTCTCCACCTTATTTAGCAGGTGAAGGTCAATAAATGGACCTTTTTTAAGAGAACGTGGCATGTTTTATCCTCAACTCTTATTTGTTGCGACGGCGTACGATGAACTTATCAGTACGCTTGTTTTTACGGGTTTTGTAGCCCTTGGTCGGCGTGCCCCATGGAGTCACTGGGTGACGTCCACCAGAGGTACGGCCTTCACCACCACCGTGAGGGTGATCAACTGGGTTCATCGCCACACCACGAACGGTAGGACGAATACCACGCCAGCGGTTTGCACCGGCTTTACCCAATTGACGCAGCATATGTTCTGCGTTACCTACTTCACCGATAGTTGCACGACCTTCAGACTGAACGCGACGCATCTCACCTGAACGTAAACGAACGGTAACATAAGCACCGTCACGAGCAAGAATCTGGCAATAAGCACCCGCTGAACGAGCCATCTGTGCGCCTTTACCTGGCTGTAACTCTACTGCGTGAACAACACTACCCACAGGGATGTTGCGCATTGGCAAGCTGTTACCAGGTTTGATTGGTGCATCAACACCAGACTGGATACGATCGCCTACTGATAGGTTTTTCGGAGCCAGAATGTAACGGCGTTCACCGTCAGCATACAAAACTAAAGCGATATTCGCTGAACGGTTAGGATCGTATTCAATACGCTCAACCTTTGCAGGGATACCATCTTTATTACGTTTAAAGTCGATTACACGGTAGTGGTGTTTATGACCACCGCCAATGTGACGAACCGTGATACGACCGTTATTGTTACGACCACCAGACTTGCTGTTTTTTTCCAGCAATGGTGCGTAAGGCTTGCCTTTGTACAGGTCCTGACCGACGACTTTAACGACGTGGCGTTGACCCGGAGACGTAGGCTTACTTTTAACTACAGCCATGTTTATTCCTCCTGTTACTCAGCGCCGCCAGAGAAGTCAATGTCAGCACCTTCATTCAAGGCAACATACGCTTTCTTCCAGTTACTGCGTTTTCCGAAACGGAATCCAGTACGCTTGGTTTTACCCTTTACGTTTACTGTACGTACGTTTTTGACTTCAACTTCAAACAGTTTTTCGACAGCCGCTTTAATTTCGGATTTCGTCGCATCAACTGCTACTTTGAAAACAACAGTGTTGTTGCCTTCAGCAGTCATAGTCGATTTTTCCGAAACGTGAGGTGCTAAAATCACTTTAAGCAAACGTTCTTCGCGCATCATGATAACACCTCCTCAAGCTGCTTGACGGCGTCAGCAGTCATCAGCACTTTCTCGAAAGCAATCAGACTGACAGGGTCAACACCCTGAACATCACGCACGTCGACTTTATGCAAGTTGCGAGAAGCTAAGAACAAGTTCTCATCAACTTCTTTTGTCACGATCAAAACGTCGTTCAGATCCATTTCTTTCAGTTTCGCTGCCAGTTGCTTTGTTTTTGGCTCTTCAACACCAAACTTCTCAACAACAATCAAACGTTCCTGACGAATCAGTTCCGACAAAATGCTTTTAATCGCACCGCGATACATTTTTTTATTAACTTTCTGGCTGTGATTTTGCGGTTTAGCTGCAAAAGTCGCACCACCAGAACGCCAGATAGGACTACGGATTGTACCTGCACGGGCACGACCAGTACCTTTTTGACGCCAAGGCTTCTTACCACCACCGGCTACTTCAGAACGAGTTTTCTGAGCTTTTGTGCCCTGACGAGCACCTGCAGCGTAAGCTACAACTACTTGATGGACAAGGGCTTCATTAAACTCACGTCCAAAGGTAGCTTCGGAAACCTCAAGAGCGCCTTTTGCGTCTTTCAATGTTAATTCCATCACTATTCTCCTCAGACGTTACGCCTTGACCGCTGGTTTAACGATCACATCACTACCGGTTGCACCCGGGACCGCACCTTTGATCAACAACAAACTGCGTTCTGCATCAACTCGAACTAATTCAAGTGACTGCGTAGTGACTCGCTCATTACCCATCTGACCAGCCATTTTCTTGCCTTTGAATACTTTACCAGGCGACTGGTTTTGACCGATTGAACCCGGTGCACGGTGGGACAATGAGTTACCATGAGTAGCGTCCTGCATGCTGAAGTTCCAGCGCTTCACAGTACCGGCAAAGCCTTTACCTTTAGAAGTACCAGTAACGTCTACTTTCTTAACTTCTGCGAAAATATCAACAGTCAGTTCAGAACCAACTGCGTAATCTTCGCCTTCGCCGTTTTTCAGGCGGAATTCCCAAAGACCACGACCTGCCTCTGTACCAGCTTTAGCAAAATGACCTGCTAAAGGCTTGGTTACACGGCTCGCTTTTTTCTCGCCTGTGGTCACTTGAAGAGCACGGTAACCGTCAGTGTCATCAGATTTAACCTGAGTCACACGGTTCGCCAGCACTTCGATCACAGTAACAGGAACAGAAGCGCCGTCTTCCTGGAAGACACGCGTCATTCCTACTTTACGACCGACTAGACCTATAGCCATTGTTAAAACCTCTCGTGTGTAATCCTATTACTGCCCACTTAACCCAAGCTGATTTGTACATCAACGCCAGCTGCCAAATCCAGACGCATTAGCGCGTCAACGGTTTTTTCAGTTGGATCCATGATATCAATCAAACGCTTGTGGGTGCGGATTTCGTACTGGTCACGCGCGTCTTTATTTACGTGTGGTGAAGTCAGCACAGTGAAACGTTCTTTCCGTGTTGGCAGTGGAATTGGACCACGTACCTGAGCACCAGTGCGCTTTGCAGTTTCTACAATCTCTGCCGTGGCCTGGTCGATCAGACGGTGATCGAACGCTTTCAAACGAATCCGAATTCTTTGATTAGCCATATAAAATCAAAGCCTCAATAAAAGAGCATTTAAAAAAGAGCACAGACAATCGCATGCCTCCCTGGCACATACCGGGGGTGCAATCATCTACGTCAACCATTCAGTCCCCTATCGGGACTGTTGTGGAACATCATTAGTATAAGCTATTTGGCTTAGCGACTATTGATGTGGTCGCGAATTATACAGCTTTGCGACCACATGTCAACGAGTAAAACTATCAGTAGCGGTGAGCAGCGTCTTACGACTGAGCCTTCTGCTCGACTTGTTTCCAGACACGCATAAGATTACCGCCGAGGATCATTTCAATTTCCTTTTCGGAGTAACCCCGATCCAGAAACCCCTGTACCAGATTCGGATAACTTGATACATCCTTAAGCCCCACGGGCAACGAATCGCCGACACCATCATAATCAGACCCTATACCGATATGGCGTACACCGATCAGATTTTTAACGTAATCAATATGGTCCAGAACCTGATCCAGGCTTGCATAAGGATAGGGGTTGTTTGATTCAATTTTTTCAACCCGACGTTTCGCTTCTTCGCTCTCTTCGCCAAACTGTTGATAAACGGCCTGAATGCGTTTTTTCATCATATCGCGGTAACGGTTTGCTTGTTGTGCGACAAAGGATGAACCAAAGTTAATTTGCACAACACCATCATTGGCGGCCAATTTCTTCAGCATGTCATCGCTTATATTGCGTTCAAAGCCCGGAGTAAATTCGCGTAATGATGAGTGCGACGCAATGACCGGCGCTTCGGTTGTTTCAATAACATCGTAAAAGGCTTCGTCAGAGATGTGCGATACGTCGATCATCATGCCGATATCGTTACAAGCTTTTACCAGCTCGAACCCAAATTCACTCAGGCCATCCCACTGTTTACGGATGTCATAAGAGGAATCCGAGATATGATTGGTCTGCGAGTGTGCAAATGAAATGTATCGCACGCCGCGCTCATAAAACATCTCTAAATTGTCCAGGTCACCTTCCATGGGCGTACCGTTTTCCATCCCCATGGCAATTGACATTAAACCTTTTTGTTTATTTTCTGCGGCTGCTTCAGTCGAGTACGCCAGGGCAAATTTTTCCGGTGCCCGACCGACCAATGCTTCCATGCTATCGATAAGGTCGTGGGCCAACTCGATACTGCCCCCGGTCTGCTCGTATTCAGCTGGGATATAAATCGCCATAAAAGGCACGTTGAGTCCGCCTGCGGCCGCACGTGGATAATCAAAGTCGCCGTCCTCCGTGGCTCGCGTAACGTCTTCCCAGCTATTATGAATACGATAAGGGACGTCGATGTGTGTATCGACAATCAAATATTTTTCAGCCAGTTGCTGCGCCTTTTCACTTGCCTGGTAATCTTGAGCTGCTGCAGAAAATGTTGCGCAAGCCCCCATTACTGCCAACAGTGACGCTTTTATAGTTGTTTTTAACATGCTCAGTCCTCGGTAATACAACAATGATATTGAGTTACTGAAGACTAACAAAACTTTAACTGTGACGCACCAAGGATGCGCTAAAAGCGATAAAAGCGCCGACCACTAAGGTGCCTACTGCCGGCGCAGCCAACCACACCATCCACCAATCATTAAACAACATAACCAGCTCCCTGATGATTTACCGTGGTTGTTTTTTGTGCTCGTCTTGCTCAGCATCTACTGAGCTGTCATTACTGAAAACCTCTTGGTTCCAGTCACGCAGAGCTTCTACCACAGTGGCCTGCGTTACTTTTAACAGTTCCGTAGAAATCGATGTAACTTGTGCTGAAACTTCCGCCGCAACATCTTGTTTTGTAATCTGGGTCTGAACAGCTGCTGCAGATGCAGAAAATGAAACAGCAATTAATAAAGCAAAAATACCTTTTCTCATGATCGTCTCCTTTGAGTTAGTCAGGCTTGACTGATGAAGCCGAGTTAACTAATACAAAGGTCGTGCCAAAACATTAATAACATGCAAGCTATTGTTTTTATTGCTATAAAATCTGAGAGTTGTGTGTTTATCAATTGTAAGAATGTGAAAGGCTACATCCAGGTGGTAAATTTAACCAATTAATTAGTCAAATCTACCAACCGAGCATCTTCGTTTTGCCGATAAGCTAACGCGCCGCTAATTAATTGCTCCGCGTCGACTGCCTTAGGGCCCTTGATGCTGAGGTATTGGCGCCACTTCTTGCCGCCTTGCTGCCCCTGGAACAGGCCCAGCATATGTCTGACAACGTGCCAGGCGCGGCCGCCAGCGCTAATATGACGGTTTACGTATGGAATCATGCTTAACGCGACCGCTTCGCGTGTCAGCTCAGAGGCTTTCTCGCCGACATCAGTAATCGCATCAAATTCAGTCAGTAACCAAGGGTTCTGATAGGCTTCGCGACCTACCATGACGGAATCTACCTGAGTTAAATGCTGCTCAATTTCTGTTGCCTTTTTAATCCCTCCATTAACCGCTATGGGCAGCTCTGGGTAACGTTGCTTAGCTGCATAAACACGCTGGTACTGCAGCGGAGGCACTTCTCTATTTTCTTTTGGACTGAGACCACTCAGCCACGCCTTGCGCGCATGTAGGGTTACCTGACTAACACCCGAGTTTACGATGGCGTCCATAAAGCGGTATAAAAATTCATCGGAATCTTGATCATCAATGCCCAGCCGCGTCTTCACAGTGACCGGAATATCGACCACAGCTTGCATGGCCCGCACACACTCTGCAACGATGTCCGGTTGAGCCATGAGGCAGGCACCAAAACTGCCGTTTTGTACGCGATCTGATGGACAGCCAATATTAATGTTAACCTCATCATAACCTCGCTGTTGGGCCATCTCGGCGCAACGCGCCATGGCGTCGGGTTCACTGCCGCCCAATTGCAGAGCCACAGGATGCTCAGCGTGGTTAAACTGTAAGAAATCTTGTTTGCCGAACAGAATAGCGCCGGTTGTCACCATTTCGGTGTAAAGCAGGGTTCGCTGACTTAATAATCGGTGAAAATAGCGACAATGACGGTCGGTCCAGTCCAGCATCGGGGCGACAGAAGTCACATAGGGATATACAAACATCAGGTTATCGTAGTCAATCGGGGCGCCATGGCTTAAGTATACGCGATTTATGCGCGACTCTCACTAACTGCGCGGTAAAAGCGTTTGCCTACCCTTAAAAAGGCTTTACAATACAATCTCAGTTACAATAATAGAAACGCCATGACCACAGTTGAAACAGAACGCTTAATTCGGAAAGCCGAAATACTTTGCCAACAGCGGGGGGCCAGGATGACCAGCACCCGCCGTGAAGTTTTTGCTATTCTTGCTCAGCAGGCAGGTTCCATCGGCGCTTACGATTTGCTTGAGCAATTAAAGAGTGTTGTACCCAACGCCAAGCCACCAACCATTTACCGTGCGCTTGATTTTTTGCAAGAGCAGGGCTTTGTTCATAAAATCAGTTCGTCGAATAGTTTTGTTCTTTGCTCGCATTTTGATCATCAACACCCGGTACAAATGCTAATTTGTGGCGGTTGTGGTGATGTGCAGGAAATCCAGTCTGATGGCGTCTACGAAGAACTGCGCCATCAGGCCGAAGGCCAGGGGTTTCTTGTGCAGGAGCAGACCATTGAAGCCCATGGCCTGTGTGCTAAATGCCAATAACCTCTGACAAACCTCAAATCTTTTAATTATAAGAAACAAGTAGGAACAACGATGAAAGTAAGCCACCTTTTTGGCTTTGCTGTTGCCAGCCTTACGATCAGTACGGCAGCAAACAGTCAGGCTTTTGAAGATAAGTTTCGTCAACTTAACGACGATAAATTCCGTACACCCAATATCTACCGGACCGCTTCCGGCGCACCGGGCCATGGCTACTGGCAGCAACAAGCCGATTACGATATCCGCGTTACCTTAAACGATGAACAACAAAGCATCAGCGCGCGCAGTACCATTACCTACAGCAATAATTCACCGGATACATTACGGTACCTTTGGGTGCAGTTGGATCAAAACCGCTTTAAGAAAGACTCTGTCGGCCCGAAAACGCGCTCTGTCTCAGCCGATAGCCTGGAACGTGTCAGCTTTAGCCGCATGGAAAGCATGTTAACCCAAGAAGAATTCCCCGCCGGCTACACCATTACCGATGTCAGTGACACGCGCGGTGAGCCAATGGACTATACGATTAACGACACCATGATGCGCATCGATTTAGATCAGCCGCTGCAATCTGGTGATACCATTAGCTTTAATATTGGCTGGCAAAACAAAATTATCGAAGCAGACGTTTTGGGAGGTCGCGGTGGCTACGAGTTTTTTGAAGACGATGGTAACTACCTGTACGAGATGGCTCAATGGTTTCCCCGTATGGCCGCCTACTATGATGTCGAGGGCTGGCAAAACAAACAGTTTGCCGGCAACGGCGAGTTTGCGCTAGAGTTTGGTGATTACACGGTAGCCATTACCGTGCCTGCAGATCATATTGTGGCTTCTACCGGGGTTTTGCAAAATCCCGACGACGTCCTGACCCGCCAACAGCGTGAGCGCTTAGAACAAGCAGAATCAGCCGATCAACCTGTGAAAATCGTAACCGAAAACGAGGCGCTGGAAAACCAGAAAGCCGGCACAGAGGATACTAAAACCTGGGTATTTGAGGCCGAACGAGTTCGTGACTTTGCCTGGGCTTCATCACGAAAATTCATCTGGGATGCGCAACGTTTTGAAAAAGGCGACACCGATGTCATGGCAATGTCGTTTTATCCCGAAGAGGGTAACCCATTGTGGGAGCGTTATTCGACAGCCTCTATTATACATACCATCGAAAGCTATAACGACTACAGCTTTGACTATCCCTATCCGGTAGCGATTTCTGTCAATGGCCCCGTTGGGGGCATGGAATACCCGATGATTACTTTTAACGGTCCTCGTCCCTATGTCGACGAAGATAGCGGTGAAAAGTATTATTCCAAACGCACTAAGTATGGCTTGGTATCCGTGATTATTCACGAAATTGGCCACATCTATTTTCCGATGATTGTTAATTCGGATGAGCGCCAGTGGACCTGGATGGATGAGGGTATCAACACCTATCTGCAATTTTTGGCGGAACAACGCTGGGAACAGGACTATCCTTCCAGACGTGGTGATGCACGAAACATTACCAGCTACATGGCCAGTGATAACCAAATGCCAATCATGACCAATTCTGAGTCGATACTGCAGTTTGGTAATAACGCCTACGGTAAACCGGCAACAGCTTTGAATATTCTGCGTGAATCAATTGTCGGTCGTGAGCTGTTTGACTTTGCCTTCCGCGAATATGCGCAGCGCTGGAAGTTTAAGCGTCCAACGCCCGAAGACCTGTTCCGTACGCTGGAAGATGCCAGTGGCGTCGATCTGGATTGGTTCTTCCGTGGCTGGTTTTACACAACAAACCACGTCGATATCAGTCTTGATCAGGTCAATCTGTTGACCGTAAATACACAAGATCCTGAAGTTGAGAAAGCCTGGCAGAAACAGCTTGATGAGCAAGATCCAGACTCAATTACCAAAGGCCGCAATGATGATATTATTTATAAGATTCATCAGCAGCAACAATTACAGGACTTTTATAACCAAAACGATGACTATACCGTCACCAATGCTGATCGTAATGAGTACCGGGAACTATTAAAGAACCTGGACGAAGAGCAGCGTACAATGCTCCGCAATGGCAGCAACTTTTACGTTCTTGACTTCAGTAATTTAGGCGGCCTGGTGATGCCTATTCTGTTGGATATTGAGTACGAAGACGGCAGTAAAGAGCATGTACGGATCCCCGCTGAAATATGGCGCCGTTCTCCAAAACAAGTCAGCAAATTACTGATCCGCGAAAAAACCATCAGTGAAATCGTTTTGGATCCCCACTGGGAAACTGCCGATGTTGACGTAACCAACAACTATTGGCCTGCGCGCCCAGTTCCCTCGCGCATCGAGTTATTTAAGCGCGATGACCGGGACGACAGTCTAATGGAAGACTATAACGAAGAATTGAAAACTGACGAAGGCGAAGACGAGCAGGATGAAGTTTAAATCTTTACTTGTCGGTTTGTGTTTGATGGCGCTGCTACCGGGGGTAGCAGCGCACAAATACTTTTTTGGTCTGACTGAAGTAAGCCTAAATCCCAGCACCGATACCCTTGAAGTGGTTCACCAATTCACCCTACACGATATTCAGCGCGCAATGGCTGACCAGCATGGCAGAAACTTCCGTATCGACGGCGAAAATGCGGATGCAAGACTGCGCCGTTGGCTTGTTCAGAACTTTCAGTTAACCCGGTCTGATGGCCAGCCGGTAAAGCTTAATTGGGTAGGCTTCGAAGCCGATTTTCAGACAATTTGGTTTTACCAGGAAGCAGCACTAACTTCAGCTGATTTTTGTGCCTGGCGAGTGAACAATACGCTGTTAATGGACGTATATTCAGCACAGGTAAATACCGTTAATTTCGTCACTTCAGATAATACCCGTGGCTTAACATTAACACCGAAAAATCACCGTCAAACCGTGCAATGTGACTAAAATACATCAAGATAGGATGCAACATTAATGAATGCTGAATTCGTAAACCCATTTCTTCAGGCACTACAAAATGTCCTGTCGATGATGGCACAAATGGAATTGAAACCCGGTAAGCCACAAGTCAAGCAAGACGAGAAGGCTCGGGGTGATGTGTCCGGTATCATTGGTATGGTGGGGCCCCAAGTCAAAGGCTCATTTTCGATATCCTTCGAGGAAAACTTAGCCTGCGAAATAATGAGCAAGATGTTAGGTGAGATGCCGGAAACTCTTGATGACGAAGTTTGCGATATGGTCGGCGAAATAACCAATATGGTTACCGGCGGTGCCAAAAAGACGCTCGGCGAAAAAGGCTACGAGTTTCAAATGGCGACACCAATCGTCGTTTCGGGCAAAGACCACACCATTGCCCACTGTTCTGAAGGCACGAGGCTAATCATGCCGTTTAACCATGTGGCAGGAAAGGCGTTCATCGAAATTTGCTTTGACCAAATCAGCTCGAACTAAACTGAACGAAAACCACTAAAAACGGTTATCATCCGCTGAGCGGGCGTAATTATCAAAGCGGGACAAGTGGCCATGAAATTTAAGCTCGACTCTGCCAATAGGTCCATTTCGCTGCTTACCAATGATGATTTCCGCCAGCCCCTGCTCTGCGCTGTCGGGATGGTAGACTTCATCACGGTAGATAAACATAACCACATCGGCATCCTGCTCAATCGAACCTGACTCACGTAAATCCGAGTTTACCGGCCGTTTATCAGCGCGTTGTTCCAGCGATCGGTTCAACTGCGACAGGGCCACTACCGGAACATTAAGCTCTTTGGCAAGGGATTTTAACGAACGAGAAATTTCAGCAATCTCCAAGGTTCGGTTCTCTGACATACCGGGCACAGTCATTAACTGTAAATAATCCACCATAATCATTGCCAAGCCGCCGTGATCGCGGGCAATACGCCGCGACCGAGAGCGCACTTCTGTCGGCGTTAAGCCCGACGCATCATCAATATACAGATTATTTTTTTCATTCAATATGTTCATCACGGAGGCAATTCTGGCCCAATCATCATCCTCCAGCCGACCCGTCCGCACCTTGTTTTGGTCTACCCGGCTTAATGAGGCCAGCATACGCATCATTATCTGTTCAGCCGGCATTTCCAGACTGAATACCAAAACCGGCTTATCTTCGTTCATGGCAATGTTTTCTGCTAGGTTCATTGCAAAAGTCGTCTTACCCATGGAGGGCCGCGCTGCGACAATGACTAAGTCAGAGGGCTGTAAACCTGCGGTCATTTGGTCAAGATCATGAAAGCCAGAAGAAACACCGGTGACACCATTATGATTCTTTATTTTACTTAGCGCATCGATGCGCTCAATAGTCCGAGCCAGAATATCGCCGATACCCTTTGGCCCCTCTGTCGCATTGGTGCGTTTCTCGGCAATACGAAAGACCTTACTTTCTGCTTCGTCCAGTAATTCCTGACTGGTACGGCCTTGGGTATCATAGCCGGACTCTGAAATATCATTAGCCGCTGCAATCATTTCGCGCAGCACCGCACGTTCGCGGACGATATTAGCGTAAGCGAGAATGTTTGCCGCGCTCGGTGTATTCTTTGAGATCTCTCCTAAATAAGCAAAGCCGCCAATTTTATCCAGCTCGGCTGAAGCCTCAAGGACTTCGGAAACCGTAACCAAATCCATTGGCTGACTGTTATCGGACAATTTCTGCATGGCCTGAAAAATGAGCCGGTGTCCGCGGTGATAAAAGTCTTCGGCAATGATACTACCCGCAACTTTATCCCACGCGTCATTATCCAGCATTAAGCCGCCAAGAACTGATTGCTCCGCCTCAATTGAGTGGGGCGCTGACCTTAACGCTTCGATGGATCTATCCTTCGATTTTACCGACTGTGCCATGACAAGTTTGTACTCTTTAGAAGGGTTTATTAACGCCGTTACTATAGCGTTATTCGCAACTGATTTCGACTCCTGCGATGAAACAAGAGACGATTAACTGGATCCGGTATGATAAGCAAAAAGCTAAATAAAGGACAAAAAAAAAGCTGCCCTAAGGCAGCTTTTCCGGGTCAAGCTATTGGCTAAATTATTTAGCAGCAACAACTTTTAAATTGACTGTTGCAGACACATCAGCGTGCAACTGCAATTCAATTTCATATTCGCCCGTTTCACGGATTGTACCGTGAGGCATCATTACGTTACTTTTCTGCACTTGCAGACCTGCAGCAGTCACTGCATCAGCAATGTCGCGTGGTCCGATAGAGCCGAACAGTTTGCCTTCATCACCTGCTTTAGAGGCGATTTCAATCGTACCCAATGCATTAACTTGCTCTGCACGCGCTTGTGCTGCAGATAATTCCTCAGCCAGCTTTGCTTCGTACTCGGCACGACGTTGTTCGAACAAATCAACGTTCGACTTAGTCGCTGGAACAGCTTTGCCCTGAGGGAATAAAAAGTTACGTGCGTAACCTGATTTAACGCTAACGTGGTCGCCAAGGCCACCCAGGTTAGCAATTTTGTCTAACAGAATGATATTCATTTTTACGCTACCCTTAATCTTGGTATTCGAACCGCTGCTGGCTTACTGATGCGAGTCAGTATAAGGCAGCAATGACAAATAACGCGCGCGTTTAATCGCACGTGCCAACTGACGCTGATACTTAGCAGAGGTTCCGGTAATACGACTAGGAACGATCTTACCGGATTCGGTAATGTAGTTCTTTAGCGTAGCGATGTCTTTGTAATCAATTTCTTTCACGCCTTCTGCCTTAAAACGGCAGAACTTACGGCGACGGAAAAAACGAGCCATGATGGTCTCCTTAAATCTGTTCGAGATGCTGAGCGTGAAGTACCAAACGAGATAAACCATTTTTATCTTCGTGTCGATGCAGAAAACCTTCTGCATGTACTTCATTACCCACCGTCAATTTTTGTAACCAGTGTTGTAACCCTTCACCACTCAAAATGAGCTGTAACTTGACATAAGACTGACGATTTAAGCCGGCTTCTGCCTGCATTGAACGATGTTCAATGGTGACGATCAGATGTTCAATGCCTGATGGGCTCATGTCTAATCTAGCCGGCTTACAAACCGTGCCGGTAATATGCAATCGATTCATAAGTTACTCTGTGAGGGCTTAGCCATTAAGCGGCTTCACTGTCACCTTTGCGATCTTCGCGCGGCTTGGTCAGCGGCGAAGGTTCTGTGATCGCTTCTTTTTTACGCATGATCATATTGCGTAATACTGCATCGTTAAAACGGAATGCAGTTTCCAGCTCTTCAACAACATCTGTGTTTGCTTCGATGTTCATCAGAACATAGTGAGCTTTATGCAGTTTGTTGATTGGGTAAGCCAGTTGACGACGGCCCCAGTCTTCTAAACGATGGATTTGACCACCACCTTGCGTGATCGTTTCGCTATAGCGCTCGATCATGCCAGATACTTGCTCGCTTTGGTCCGGGTGGACCATAAATACGATTTCGTAATGACGCATTACAGTTTCCTTTTGGTTCGTATAGCCTCGGTTCAGCTCAGCCGCACTGACGTAGAAGCAAGGAACTCAACTAGTAGTTTAAACAATGGCTGATTTAAGCCGCGTGATGCTAGCGCATCACGCGTCAAATTGCAATATTTAAAGGTTCAGGGATTCGAATTGTCTTCGCTTTGATGTTCAGCTTCAATCCGGTCACTCAGTAATTTAACCAGGCGGGCGGTCAGTTCGTGCTTAACCTCTGCATCACCTCGAACAATCATATGATCAAAAGCCTTGTCATTTTTATTGACCGAAGCTTCTAGCTGTATTTTTTGCTCTGTCTGTTGCAGCATCAGAGTAACATCGTACTGTGCCTCACTAGCACTGACCTTATGCCACTCGTGGCGCGCCTCAAGCCGATTGTTCATGTCTTCTAAGACTTCCTTAAGCACGACACTGTTTGCGGGCTTTAACTGATAGTCAAAGGCAACATAGGGCTTGGTTGAGCGTTTAAATTCACTGGACTCCCAATTCGGGGTCCAACTGATAAACAACATCACCAGCAACAGCAACGCAATGCCGATAGGAAATAAACGTCGCTTAAGATCCATGTCGTTGTCTTACCACTTCAAACAAGCACACGCCGCTAGCCACTGACACATTAAGGCTACTGACACTACCAGCTAACGGAATGGCAACTAACTCATCACAGGTTTCACGAGTCAGCCTACGCATGCCTTTGCCTTCTGCGCCCATAACAATAGCGGTCGGCCCACGGTAATCAACTTGATAAAAGCCTTGCGTGGCCTCGCCCGCCGTACCGACAACCCAGACATTCAAGCGCTGCAGTTCTCGTAACGCGCGCGCCAGGTTGGTAACCACAACTAAGGGGATGACCTCTGCTGCACCACAGGCTACTTTACGCACTGTTGGTGTGATTTGCGCCGATTTATCTTTTGGCACAACCACGGCCGTCACACCTGCGGCGTCTGCTGTTCGCAGACAAGCGCCTAAATTATGCGGGTCGGTTACGCCATCAAGAATCAGCACCAAAGCTGGCTGTTCGCGCTCGGCAAGCACAGCTTCAAGATCATCCTCGGTCAGAGTTGGCAAAGACTTAACCGTCGCCACAACACCCTGGTGATTACCACCCTCGGCGCGCTTATCTAACGCTTGTTTAGGCACCCACTGCGGGCGAATACCTAAATGGTTAACCTGATTCACCAAGTCTTTAACTGGCTCATCCTGACGCTCTTTTGATACATACAGTTCAACCAGTCGGTCAGGATGGTTTTTAATGATCGAGCGTACGGCGTGTAAACCGAAAACCGTCACTTTTTGACTCATGACTTTTTACTGCCTTTGGACTTGCTGCGTTTACGGGGTTTGTTCTGACGCTTGCGCTCAGTTTTACCCGTGTTCGAGTTTTTGCGTTTTTTCCCCGTTGAACTTTCCGCCGTAATAAGTTCAAGATCAATTTTTCGTTCGTCTAAATCAACTGTTTTAACTTTTACCCGCACTTTATCGCCTAAGCGATAAACGGTATTACTGTTGTTGCCGACCAGCATGCGTTTCTGGTTATCGTACTGGTAATAATCGTCGCCCAAATTGCTGATATGCACTAAACCATCGATTTGATATTGATTCAATCGCACAAACAAACCGAAATTGGTTACTGAAGACACAACACCTTCGAATTCCATGCCGATGTGGTCCAGCATAAATTCACACTTAAGCCATTCATCAACCTGGCGAGTCGCATCATCTGCACGGCGCTCGGTCATTGAACAGTGGACACCAAGGCTTTCAAGCTCCTGTTCTTCGTAAGTCCAGGCCCCGGCTAAGCCTTCTTCTTTACCATCACGTTTCCGTAAAATGGCCTTTATGGCACGGTGCAGGATCAGATCCGGGTAGCGTCGAATCGGCGACGTAAAGTGAGAGTAGGATTTTAAGGCCAGACCAAAGTGACCAACATTTTTAGGTTGGTATACTGCCTGCTGCATAGAACGCAGCAGCATGGTTTCAATCAGTTCATAATCAGGTCTGTCTTTGACTTCTTCAAGCAGCTTGCCAAAATCGGTCGGTGTCGGCTCCTCGCCGCCCCCCAAACTCAGGCCCAACTCAGCCAGGAAAGCCCGAAAGTTAGTCAGCCGTTCATCAGCCGGCGCCTCGTGCACACGGAATAAGGCGTTAATTTCTTCATCACTTTCAATCAGTTGAGCTGAAACTACGTTAGCGGCAATCATGCACTCTTCAATTATTTTGTGGGCAACATGACGCTTAACAGGTTCAATACGCTCTATTTTACGCTGTGCGTCAAAAATAAACCGTGTTTCCTGTGTATCAAACTCAATCGCTGAACGGCGTTTTCTCACCGCTGCCAGCGCTTTATAAACGCTGTGTAACTGCTCGACATTGTCGAGTACGTGGCTGTACTGTTCACGAAGCTCAGTATCGCCATCAAGGATTTGTTTTACTTTGGTATAAGTTAACCTGGCATGGCTTTTCATTACTGCCGGATAAAAACCCGCATTTTTCAGTTTGCCACGCGGGCCCACTTCGATTTCCGCGACCATACAAAGACGATCAACATCAGGATTTAAGGAACACAACCCATTAGATAGCTTTTCCGGCAACATCGGAATGACGTTGTTCGGAAAATACACTGAGTTACCCCGCTTAATCGCTTCGTTATCCAGTTCGGTGCCTGGTTGTACATAATAAGACACGTCAGCAATAGCAACCCACAATCGCCAACCCTTTTCTTCGGGCCTTGCGCAAACTGCATCATCAAAGTCGCGCGAATCTTCGCCATCAATCGTAATCAACGGCAATTCTCGCAAATCCACACGGCCGTCGTATGCTTGCTGCGGAACTTCTTCACTGTATTCTGCCAGCTCTTGCTCAATACCCGATGGCCATTGGTCAGGAATGTCGTGCTCGCGAATGGCGATTTCTATTTCCATTCCCGGCGCCATGTGATCACCGAGTACTTCAGTCACTTTGCCAATGGGACTGGTACGACGATTCGGCCGGCGAGTAACAGAAACTACGACTAATTGGCCGTGACGAGCGCCCAAATTTTCTGCCTGAGGTATCAGGATATCCTGGCTGATGCGAGAATCATCAGGCACCACGATACCCAGATCACTTTCGACAAAATAACGGCCAACAATATCATTATCGCGGGGTTCAACCACTCGCACAATCCGCCCTTCGGGGCGTCCACGGTTATCCGTTCCAGCAGGCTTTAACAAAACTTTGTCACCATGCAAAACAGAGTACATTTGATGGTGGGGGATAAAGATGTCCTTACCGCCTTCATCAGGCTGACAAAAACCAAAACCGTCGCGGTGGCCAATGATTCGTCCACGAATTAACTGCATCCGCTCAGGCAAACCATAGCTGTTGGCTTTCGTGTAAACTAACTGACCATCACGTTCCATTGCCCTAAGCCGTCTTTTTATCCCGACTTCCTGGCGCTCATCAGTTAACTCAAAATGACTGATGAAATCTTCGAAAGGCACGGGTTTCGGCCGTTCAGTGACCAAGTTCAGTAGTTGATCTCGGCTGGGGATTTCAACGTCATACTCTGGACTTTTCTTATTGTCTTCGGTCATAAATTCCTGTTCGATTATAGAATGTCTTGCTTTTTAATAGGTAACAGTATACGCATCTTAAGATAAGTTGTCAGTTAAGTTGCGATGACATAAAAAAGCTCCCAATCAAATTGACGGGAGCTTAGGCGTCCGATATTTTTTTACTGCTTCATTGCGCCCTATTCTACAGTCAAATTCAGACTTTGTTGGCGCGTCATATTTTGTTCAATATCACTGTCGCTAAACCAGATGGGGCGCAACTGGGGTTGCTGAGAGTACAGCAGCGTTTGGTCAATGTAATGATCTGAAAAAACATTACGCGACTGCGAATAAGTTAACAAACCGTGCGCCGATGGGCCTTGTTCAGTAAATTCCATAGTGAACATCCAACTGGAACCATAACTGACATGGTAACCCAGTCCCGCCTGGGTCAGGTTAGACCCTTCCACTTGCGGGTATATCAGCCGCGGGTATATGGTGCCATCCCCACCTGTGTTGGCCCGGAACACATTAAAACCACCTTCAATATTATTCGCGCCGCCCCAGGGTAATCGCTGCCCTGACGCTTGTCCGTTAGGTAAGGCGCGTTCAACAAACTGGACATCGCCTAAGGGAGCGTCAATGTTCATGCCGAGGGCCTGCACTCTGACCATCGCATTACCTAAGTCAGACAGCACAGCGACACTGTTTTCAAGCTGCCGCGGGGTATTCAACGGGTCGGCAGGGTCAAAATCAACAACCCATTTCGGATCAGCGTAAAACTCGGTCGCAAACTCACGAAACAGCATAGCGCCTACACTGTCTTTATTCATCCTACCGTCCCATTGTGCCAGCACATCACACGCCGGTTTTATACTGACATTACCAGCCGCAGTAGTTACCGGTTGTTCACCTTGCCGAGTACACAGCGATAACAGCGGATCCAGCACCTCTTCGGCCAGAAAGCTACGGTTGCTGAGCAGTTTTTCGGCAATATCCGCTCGGGTAAACTTGCCATCAGCAGAGCCACCTTCTGCCAACATTTTTTGGCCTAAGCGCGAACGCCATGACTGCTCGTTGCCGGTTGGCCCCCACAGCGGCGAAACATTCTCGATCGGTTCGGCCGGGTTAGATAACCAATAGCTGTTATTCGAGTTTTGTACAAAGTCAGTGCGTAGCAACGACGGTGCCCTAGCAAACGGCATTTTCCCATTCGCTTTAAACATTGCCGAATTGCCCGGCATAACGGGAAAACCAGCTGATGAACTGATGCCTTGTAGCAAGGTGTTTTGCTGCCACGCGGCAATTGCATCTTCGCTGATGTTGGGCACTGAAGAACCATCAGTAAAGAATGCATCGCCGTCATCATCTACTGCCATCGCGTTGTTAAATACCGTGCCGGTATAATCGACAAAACTTTGCCGGTACTCTTCGATGTTGCGGGCACGATTCATGCCTAGCCAATGGTCGAGCACTTCATAATTCGGCAAGTTCGCATCATACAATGCGTAAGCAACTTCTTTACCAAAGTCATCAGTACCCCAAGTTAATGGCGAATTCGGCACTTTAATGATGGTACCAAATTCACTTTGATAGCTGGTTTTCTCAAGGGTTATGGTTTGACCGCCGCCGACATTGACTTCGACTTGATGTGTTTGGGCTTGCATTTGCCGTGCCTCACCATCAACCAGGTAAGTTTGGCCCGACTCATCGGCTGGGTCTAACTCGAGCTGATGTACAACAAACCGATTAGCAGTTGAAAAAGTATGGGTCCAGGCAACATGTTCGTTAAACCCGATATTGACAACCCCCGGCATACCGGACAACGAACCGCCAACAACTTTTAACTGGCCGGGGATTTCTATACCAAACTGCCAAAACCGCTGATTTCCCGTGTGCGGAAAATGTGGATTAGCTAACAACATGCCGTTGCCGGTGGCACTCAGGTCACGCCCGATAGCCCAACCGTTTGAGCCCATTTCGGTCGGATTAGACTCCGGCATATCAACCTTAACTGCTGATAAGTCCAGCATTGATGCTTGTTGCCCTGCCACCACCGGCGTAGGGGCAAAATCCTGGCCGGGAGGTGCCGCAACAAATATAGCTCCAGTGAAATTACTGGCTCCGGGCAGCAACGCAACGCCTTGGGCATAAGTCAGCACGTCAATGGCGGTAATATCACGCACAAATGGCTGACCTGCGCACTGAGGATCGATGTTTGCTGACCCGGTATCACTCAAAAACTTGTTGTACCCGGCCGCGTAACCTTGTAATAAAGCCTTGGACTCGTCAGTTAACTCAGAAAAACCTTGCTCCGCGTTATCGCGGATACCGAGTGCCAAATAACCAAAATCGTCAATCACGTTTTGGTTGTTACCTGACCCCATCGGGTTGTGCGGGCCAAAAAAGCGTGAGCGCTGAGAATTAAACTTAACAATTTGATCAGCAAGAATACAAATGTTGTCCTGAGCATAAGCATAGCCCACGCCAAACGCCATACTCTCAACATTATCGGCCTTAATGTACGGAACACCATAGGTAGTCCAGGTAATATCAGCCTGAAGTTCGCCATCCTCATCAAACGTAGACAATGGCTCCTGCTCCGGTAACGGGCTACTGTAATCCGGCTCTTCAGCCACTGGCGGCGCCGTATACTCAGGTATCTCATTATCCGTGTTACAGCCCACTAAAGCCACCGCGCCTGCCAGCATCATGCTACGGTACAATAACGTTGTTCTCGGCAATTTCATGT
This sequence comes from Pseudomonadota bacterium, assembly GCA_051745735.1. Taxonomy (GTDB): domain Bacteria; phylum Pseudomonadota; class Gammaproteobacteria; order Enterobacterales; family Alteromonadaceae; genus Idiomarina. The sequence goes on along the minus strand of JBNJEJ010000006.1, from coordinate 46,579 downwards.
TTTCTTCCTTCTTATCGTTGTTCTTTTAACTACCGAGTATGAGATTTGCTGGTCTAACCTGCAACCCACTTTTTAAAAAAATGTTAAAAGTTGATGCTACCTTGCAGATAATCGATGGCCGTACCCAGCAACCGCACCCGCTCACCAAGGAATTCGCAGCGCAATGTTCCCCCACGCTTAGAAGCCTGCCGCGCAACCAGATTTTGTCTACCCAGTTGCTGGGCCCAGTATGGCGCCAACTGACAGTGGGCCGAACCGGTAACTGGATCTTCCGGCACATTCAATTTCGGAAAAAAACAACGACTGACAAAATCGTAATCCCGGTCCTGAGCCGTGACCACAACACCGCGCGAATCAAGTTGTTTTAACACTTCGAGATTGGGTTGCAGCTGCCGCACTTGATGCCCACTTTCCAGCACAACAATATGGTCAAAACCTAATAACACGGAAAGTGGTTCATAAGGAATGCTCTGCGAAATTGCCACCGGCACTGGAACTTCGGTTGGCATGGTCGCGGGAAAGTCCATCATCAAACCCTGATGGGTTTGAGTCACCTGCAAGTTACCACTGCGAGTAGCAAAGGTTACCGACTTGGAGCTGTGTTCTAAGTGCTTAAACACCACATGAGCTGCAGCGAGCGTTGCATGCCCGCACAGATCAACCTCGGCGCCCGGAGTGAACCAGCGCAGCTCGTAATGGCCCGAAGCAGGCACGACGAAAGCAGTTTCTGATAAGTTGTTTTCCTCAGCAATCGCCTGCAGGGTGTCATCGGCTAACCAGTTCTGTAGCGGTACCACAGCAGCTGGATTACCTTCAAACGCCCGTTCAGCAAAAGCATCCACTTGGTACAATGGTCGTTGCATTGCGGTTCTCCTTCGTTCAACACGTATAGCTTATACCCGAGCTGCCTGCGCGATTTAGGCAACTTTTATGGTGGTGATTATTTTTTTGACAAGAAGTGACCTATGCCACCAAGAATATGTAACACCAATAATGCCGGTAACAGATAACGTCCAAAAAACTTATGCACTTGCTCGGCCGGTTCATGGATAATTTCTAATGCCGACAGATCAATGCTGACACTGAACCAGTTAAATACTGACAAAGCTGCATTTTCGGTAAAAAGGTATAACGGACCGGTAAAGATGAGAACCAATATGCTCGCTAAAATAAGGTAATGAACAGCACGGGCAAAACGGTAGTGAATCCCTGCCCCGAGGTACGCAGGAAATCCCTGCTGGAGCCGGAACAGTATCCGCCACAATAAAAAGAAAAAAGCAAAAAAACCAACACTAATGTGCGCTGCTTTTACATAGTCGGAGATCCCGTCATCGGTACTAAAAAACATCAAATACCCGAGGGTCAGCATGACCACGACAAAAATAACGCTTAACCAATGATTAACTTTTGAAAGTCCTGAATAGCGCGTATCCATAACGATTCCTTGTATTCAAGGTGATAACGCAAAACTGTAATTTACTAGGGTAATATGAAGGATAGCTTAATTGAATTGCTTTGAGAGGAAAATTTTTACGTCGTGTGCACTTAACTTAAGATGGTGGCTCAGGGCGGACTCGAACCGCCACTCCGTGAAGAACCTGATTTTGAATCAGGCGTGTCTACCAATTCCACCACTGAGCCGTTTTTTGCAGATGTCAGCTTGTCTGACGGGTCGAATTATACTCGTGGCGTTAAGCTAATCAAGCAAAGATTGCATAAAATAAACGGTTTTTGGTTTGACTGGCGATTCCTTAAACAATTTTTGCGCGGCCCGACCGTGCTGTTCATGTTATTATCCTCGTTATTGTAGGCTCAACGATACTCATCCAATTTATGGTTACTAAAGCTCAGACATTGCACGCAAGTTTCCCCAGCGCCGGCTTTCTGCGCCGACTAGCTGCCTGGTTTTACGACCTGCTGGTGGCCATCGCTATTATTATGTTGGCGTCCACGGTGGCACTGGCATTTGCCGGTTTATTATCGAGCTTTGACGTTATCCAGCTTGATCAAAACACTGACCATGCCGGCTGGCTGTCGCAGGGTCCTTGGTTTGCAATTTACTTATTAGTGATAGTGAGTACATTTTTTGGTTATTTCTGGAAAAATTCAGGTCAAACCGTCGGTATGCGCGCCTGGCGGCTAAAATTACAGAACCGCGACGGCAGCAAGCTAAGCACAAAACAAACTCTGTTGCGTCTGGCTACCTGTCTGGGCGGCCTGGGCTCATTATGGGTACTTGTCGATTTAAAAAATCGGCGGGCAGTTCAGGATTACGTAGCGGGCACCGAACTGGTTGTGCTGTCAAAAGACGCTAACCAACTTTTCTACTGGCAGGATTTGTAAGTCAGTTGACCTTTTTTTGCATAAAATAGACTGCCAGCCCGGCAAATACGATACTCGGCAAAACGGCCCCAAGCACGGCCGGGAGTTGATAAACTTGTGCGAGTGGACCAAAAATCTCATTGGTGACGTGAAAACCAAAACCAGTAACTACGCCTAGTAATATTCTCGCTCCCATACTGGTGGACCGCAAAGGCCCAAAAATGAACGACAGCGCCACCAATAACATGACCGCTACGGTCAACGGCGCCAGCAGTTTGCGCCAGAGTGCCAACTCGTAGCGTTGCGACGATTGCTGATTACTTTCCAGATAGGTTAGGTAGTCGAGTAAGCCACTGATCGACAGCGATTCGGGTTTCACTGTAACCACTCCCAACTTATCGGGGGTTAAACTCGACTTCCAGTTGATCATCGGTACGCTTCGCTCAATGATTTCACGTTCGCCGATTTCAGTTATGGTGACCTGATTAAGACGCCAGTTACCACTATTAAACACGGCATTATCCGCATAGGTTACGCGGTCCAGTTGTTGCTGCGGATCAAATTGATAGATTAATACACTGTTTAGCCGACCCGTATCCTGTACTTCACCAATATTAATAAAGCGGTTGCCGTCCTTTGCCCAAACCCCGCGTTGGGAAGAGATCAGACTGCCACCGGAGATTTCCTGCGCGCGAATTAACCGGCCTTTGGCTTCCATAGGAGGCGCCACCCACTCGCCGATAGCCATCACCGCGACCATCATGATGATCGCGGTTTTCATTACTGCTGCAGCAATATTGAGCCGCGACCTACCCGCCGCCATCATCACCACTAACTCGGAATTGCTGGCCAGCATGCCCATTCCAATTAACCCGCCCAGCAACGCAGCCATCGGAAAAAACACTTCGATATCACGGGGCAAACTGTACATCACAAATAAGGCTGCATCGATGACTTCGTAATTGCCCCGGCCTACGGCCTTAAGTTGCTCGACAAACCGAATCAGCGCTGATAACCCCGTTAACACCGCAAGGCTGAGCAACGATGTCCGCAACACCGTCATACCAATGTACTTGTCTAAAATACCGAGCATCAGCTGCGCCCCCAGCGTAACCGGGCCAATAGTTTAAGACCGCTTGGGCGGCCTTTTGCAATCAAGATGATACCAAACAGCAACAATCCCATGTGAATCCACCAGAGACCGATTGCCGTTGGGATAACGCCATCGCGTACCGCTGACTTAGCCGCCATGAGCAAGAGAAAATAACCCAGATAAATCATCAGCGCCGGAGCCATACGGCCGAATTTACCCTGCCGCGGATTGACCCGACTCAGAGGCACCGCAATCAACGTCAGCAACGGCATGGCTAAAGGAATTGCAATGCGCCACTGCAACTCAGCGATGGCCGCGGGTGTATTTCGCTGGGCCAACTCCAGGGTTGAGTACGCTTCGAGTTTACGCAACTGTTCATTGACCGGTTGTTCCTTTATCTGCAGCCGGTATGTGTCAAAGTTCATCAGCTGATAACTTTGCCCATCGCCGGCAAACCGTCTACCCGAGTTAAGTTCCAGCCACTGAGAACCCGACACTTCGGTAACCACCTCGCCACTATCTGCCATTACCACGCTACCCGACTGCAATTCGCCCTGTTCATGCTGATGTTGAGCAACAAATACCTTTTGCAGTTTGCCGTCATCGGCTTGATCCTGAATGAAGATAACCGCTTTTTGATTACTGGCTTGCTGAAAGCGACCAGGCATTAAGGCGGTTAAACCACTCTCTGCCCGAGCCTGGTCCTCAATTTTTTGCTCCTGCGCTAATGCCCAGGGCACTGCCCACAAGGTTAACGCAGCTGTGGCAACAGCCAGCATGACAGACAACACCAAGGTTACCCGAGCGACATACCACTCACTGACACCACAGGCGTGTAGCACGGTCATTTCGTTGTCCGCGTAGATACGACCGTGCGCCAGTAAAATACCCAGGAATAAGCTCAACGGCAGGATCAGCGCCAGCAATGCCGGTAAGTTCAGTGACAACAGCTGAAAAATAATGGTCCCCGGAATATCGCCCTCGGACGCATCGGACAGCACGCGCACAAACTTCTGGCTGACAAAAATGGTCATCAGAATAAACAAAACCGCAAGTTGCGACTTGAAGGTTTCGCTGAATAAATATTTAAAAATGCGCACTGGCGTCGACTCTTTAAGCTTGGTTTTTACTGGAATAGCTGAGATTTTTAAGTAAACTTGTTATTTTAACAACAAATTTATGCTTTGGGTAAACTATAGCAGGCCTTAAGCCCTATCGAAACAGGAGCCTTTTCATGGAGTTCAGCGTAAAAAGTGGTAACCCGGAAAAACAACGCTCTGCTTGTATCGTCGTTGGTGTTTTTGAACCACGCCGACTTTCAGGAGTAGCCGAACAACTGGATAACGTCAGTGAAGGGTATTTAAGTAATTTACTGCGCCGCGGTGACCTCGAAGGCAAATCGGGGCAAGTTTTATTATTACATCATGTACCCAATGTGTTAGCCGAACGCGTGTTACTGGTTGGTTGTGGCAAAGAACGAGAACTGGATGAACGCCAGTATCGTCAAATTATCGCTAAAACCATTAATACCCTGAATGAAACAGGATCGATGGAAGCGGTCTGCTTTTTGAGTGAACTGCACGTCAAAGGCCGTGACACCTACTGGAAAGTGCGCCAGGCCGTCGAAGCCGCACGCACTGCGCTTTACAGCTTTAATCAGCTGAAGACCAAAAAAGAAGAACCGCGACGGCCGTTGCGCAAACTGGTATTTAATGTACCCAGCCGGAAGGAGCTGACGGTGGGCGAACAGGCAGTCCAACACGGGCTGGCGGTCGCTGCGGGTATGGATCGTTGCCGCGATGTAGCCAATATGCCACCGAATATTTGTACACCTCGCTATTTCGTCGAGCAGGCCGAAGAGATAGCCAATCAGTTCGACAACCTCAGTATTTCCACCGTCGACGAGGACCAAATGCAGGAGCTGGGCATGAACGCTTATCTTGCCGTTGGGCGGGGCTCAGAGCATGAATCGGTGATGACCTTAATGCATTATCGCGGCGCGCCTGCCGACCAGGCGCCAATAATTCTGGTCGGCAAAGGGCTGACCTTCGACTCGGGTGGCATATCCATCAAACCCTCTGCCAACATGGATGAAATGAAATATGACATGGGCGGCGCGGCCGGAGTCATCGGTGCCATGCAGGCGCTGGCCGAATTACAGCTGCCAATGAATGTTATCGGCGTTTTGGCAGGCTGTGAAAATATGCCTGACGGCAAAGCTTATCGGCCAGGCGATATTTTAACCACAATGAGTGGCCAGACCGTTGAAGTCCTTAATACCGACGCCGAAGGTCGCTTAGTGTTATGTGACACGCTAACTTATATCGAGCGATTTGAGCCCGAGCTGGTCATTGACATGGCCACCTTAACCGGCGCCTGCGTGGTTGCACTGGGCTCTCATGCATCAGCGGTATTAAGCCAGCATAATCCCTTGGCCAGCGAAATTGTTAATGCCGCCTCGCAGAGTGGCGACAAAGCCTGGCGCCTGCCGTTGTGGGATGAGTACCAATCGCAGCTGGATAGCCCCTTTGCCGATATGCAAAACCTTGGCGGTAAAGAAGCAGGGACCATCACCGCTGCATGCTTTTTGTCACGCTTTACCAAAAAATATACCTGGGCACATATGGACATTGCCGGTACCGCCTGGAACGGTGGCAGCAAAAAAGGGTCAACGGGTCGTCCCGTACCGCTGTTAACGCAATTCCTGATTAATCGTTGTAACGCCAGCGAGAGTGCTGAATAGGATGCCGAATGTCACTTTTTTGCTGCTGCCAGATGCTGAACCAGACCAGCAAAATGCTTTAATTTGCGATAAGATCGCGGCGCTATTTCGGCAATATAAAAAAGTTCGGGTATGGGCGCGCGATCAGCAACACGCGGAGGCACTGGATGAGTTGCTCTGGCAACGTCCGGCCGACGCCTTTATACCGCATAATTTATATGGTGAAGGGCCGGCTAACGGTGTTCCGGTTGAACTGTGCTGGCCCGAAGACAGCAGCATTGAGCGACGCCCGGGCTATGTGCTGCTTAATCTCGCTCAACAGGTTCCAGTGCAGGCGCAGCAGAGCCACACCGTATTCGATATTGTGCCAGCGGATGAGCAGGGCAAAACATTTGCCAGAGAACGATACAAACATTACCGGGCCAACGGGTGTCAACTGAACACCCAACCTTTAACTCCTGAGCAGAAATAAGGTCATTATGGACAAGACGTACTCCCCAAAAGACATCGAAGAAAACCTGTACCAGCAATGGGAAGATAAAGGCTACTTTAAACCCACAGGTAAGGGCGACCCCTATTCCATTATGATTCCGCCGCCCAATGTAACGGGCAACCTGCACATGGGTCACGCGTTTCAGCATACCATTATGGATATTCTGACCCGTTACCAGCGCATGGACGGTAAAAACACATTATGGCAAGTCGGCTCCGATCATGCCGGTATCGCAACCCAAATGGTTGTGGAACGGCAGCTGGCCAACGATGGCGTAAGTCGTCAACAACTGGGGCGCGAAAAATTCATCGATAAAGTTTGGCAATGGAAAGAGCAGTCCGGTGGCACCATTACCGGGCAAATGCGACGGCTGGGCGACTCCGTCGATTGGGATCGCGAGCGGTTTACCATGGACGAAGGGTTATCAAAAGCTGTGCGCGAAGTGTTCGTTCAGTTGCACCAGGATAATCTGATTTATCGTGGTAAACGCCTGGTCAATTGGGACCCAGCTCTGCAGACCGCAATTTCGGATCTGGAAGTCGAAAATAAAGAGCAGCAGGGTCACCTCTGGCACTTAAAATACCCGCTCGCTGATGGCGCTGAGACTCAGGACGGAAATGACTTTTTGGTGGTTGCGACAACCCGCCCGGAAACCATGCTCGGCGATGTCTGTGTGGCAGTTCACCCCGAGGACGAACGCTACCAACACCTCGTCGGCAAAGACATCATCCTACCTATTGTGAACCGCCGTATTCCAATCATTGCAGACGACTACGTTGATGCTGAATTTGGTAGCGGTTGCGTTAAGATCACCCCGGCTCACGATTTTAATGACTATGAAGTCGGCAAACGAAACCAGCTGGGTATGATCGCTGTTTTTGATGATACGGCGCATATCCTGGCGACCGCGGGATTGTATACCAGCACCGGCGAAGAACTTGAGCAATTAGGTGATTTTAATGGTGAATTACCGGAACGTTACGCTGGCCTGGAACGCTTTACCGCACGCAAGCGATTAATTGACGAATTAGACCAGGACGGCTTACTCGAAAAAACCGAACAGCACACCAATAAAATACCTTACGGCGATCGCGGTGGCGTGCCGATAGAACCGCATCTGACTGATCAGTGGTATGTGCGGGCTGCTCCTTTAGCTGAGCAAGCCACGGCTGCGGTAGAAGACGGCCGTATTGAATTTGTGCCAAAGCAGTACGAAAATATGTACTTTAGCTGGATGCGTGACATACAAGACTGGTGCATTTCGCGGCAGTTGTGGTGGGGACACCGTATCCCGGCCTGGTATGACGACGAAGGTAACGTCTATGTCGGCCGTAATGAGGACGAAGTCCGTAAACAGCACAAGCTCGGTGATATCCCCTTACGTCAGGATGAAGATGTACTCGACACCTGGTTTTCGTCAGCATTATGGACCTTTTCCACACTAGGCTGGCCAGAGCCAACCGATGACTTAAAAACCTTTCACCCAACCGATGTTCTGGTTACCGGCTTTGACATCATTTTCTTTTGGGTCGCACGCATGATCATGATGACCATGCACTTTATGAAAGATGATAACGGGCAGCCTCAGGTTCCGTTCAAAAAAGTCTATGTGACCGGCTTGATCCGCGATGAGGAAGGCCAAAAAATGTCGAAGTCCAAGGGTAACGTACTGGACCCGTTGGACATGATTGACGGTATAAGTGCCGATGACTTGGTCGCCAAACGTACCGCCAATCTGATGCAGCCGAAAATGCGTGAAAAAATTGAGCGGGCAACGCGCCAACAGTTCCCTGACGGCATCACTCCGCACGGTACCGATGCGCTGCGCTTTACGCTGACCGCGCTGGCCTCAACCGGGCGCGACATCAACTGGGATATGAAGCGCCTGGAAGGCTACCGCAACTTCTGTAATAAATTGTGGAACGCCAGTCGCTTCGTATTGATGAATACAGAGCAACATGACTGCGGGACTGAGGGCGGTGATAGCAGTCTGTCTCTTGCCGATGAGTGGATTTTGGCGCGCTTTAACGCCACGGTTAAAGAGTTTCGCCAGGCGCTGGATAACTACCGCTTCGATATGGCCGCAGCCATTGCCTATGAGTTTACCTGGAATCAATTCTGTGACTGGTACCTGGAATTGACCAAACCCATATTGCAGCATGGCACTGACGTTGAACAGCGTGGTACTCGCCATACCTTGGTCAATGTGCTTGAGCAGTTACTGCGTTTACTACACCCAATCGTTCCTTATATCAGCGAAACCATTTGGCAGCGTGTTAAGCCCCTCGCCGGCATAGACGGCGACACCATCATGCTGCAGCCATTTCCGACCGAAAATCCCGACAGCGATGTTCAGGCGATGCAGGATATGGAGTGGCTTAAGCGTGTCATCGTCGCCGTTCGTAATATACGTGGTGAGATGGATTTATCGCCCAATAAGTCGCTTCCACTGCTGATATCTCACGCTGACACCATGGAAACGGCACGCATTGAACACAATAAAAACTTTCTCAGCAGCCTGGCAAAACTGCACTTGATTGAGTTTTTAGAGGATACTGAGGAGCCACCGGCAAGTATGACAGCGTTAGTTGATAACGTGCAGCTGCACATACCCATGGCGGGCCTGATCGACAAGCAAGCAGAAGGCCAACGTTTGCAAAAAGCCATTGATAAAGCAGAAAAAGACCTGCAACGAGTCAGCGGCAAACTGAGTAACGAGAACTTTGTCAACAAGGCACCGGAGTCGGTCATTGCCAAAGAACGTGAAAAAGAAACGGACGCTAAAGAGCAATTACAGCAACTTCAACAACAGTTGCAAAAAATTGAGGCGCTCTGAGCTTGTACTCCCCGTTCTAATAAAAATGCCGCTGTTTCAGCGGCATTTTTTTATTCAGAAACTGATTCTTCGTCGTCATCTAACAGGGTTCCCCACCCATCATACTCGACGCCACACTCTTCAGCGATTTCGGCAATCCGCCTAATCTGCGCAGCTAACAAAGCTTCATCCAGCTCGCTATCGACCGCCGCAGCAAAAGCAAACCAGCGCTGGCCTTGCTGATCATCAAACTCATCCGCGTCGTCTACGTGATAGCCTTCTTTAACCAGCTCTACGGCTGCCTTTTCAAGCTTAGTAAAATCTTGGCTGGCCAGGTGATGTTCAATTTCATAAAGCGCTGACGGTTCTGCACCATCATCAATTAGCGCCTTAATCGTTTGCTCACTTTGCTGCAATAGCTCATCCACATTAACGGTCATGCTGTTTCCTTTTGGCGACGGCTTCATCAAGCTCTGTAATTTTATTCTGCATTAATTCTCGGCAGTGCTTACTTAATTCGCGTAACGTTTCTTTTCGATAGTTAGCAATATGAACAGGTTGCATCAGCTCAACAAGCAGCTCGCCATTATCCCATCGATTCAGTTTTATTTTACCATGTAAGCTTGAAACGCACACCGGAACAATATCAACCTCTGCCTGGTAGGCTGTATGAAAAGCACCGTTTTTAAAAGGCAGCAAGCCGCGTCCGCTACTGCGCGTTCCTTCCGGAAACATCCAGACTGAAATGTCGCGTTCTTTGATCGCAGAAGCCGCTTGCGCAATAGTGCCATGAGCTTTGCCCTTATTATTGCGATCAATCAAAATATTACCCGCTAACCAATATAACCAGCCAAAAAAGGGAATCCACCGCAGGCTTTTTTTACCTAAGGTAACGGTGTTTGGCGGCAATGTTGCCGCCAGTGTAAAAATCTCCCAGCTATTCTGGTGATTGCAGATATAGACATAAGGCCCGCCTGCCGGTATATCCGGGTGTACATTGACGCGCAACTTTAACCCTAACAGATGCGTTGCCGACCCAAAAATACGGGCCCACAGATAGGCATTATTGCGGTGAAAGGGTCTTACAATACAAAAAATACAACCCGCGATACCGAACAACACCACAAACAAGCCAAGCAACACTATGCGAACAACAGCTAACATCTTTTCTCCTGTTGGATTGACCTCATGACTCAGCCCCCGGCTGCTTATCCTTGCGTACCGCAGCTTCCTCAACGTCAATCGCATCCACTCGTTGTAAGCCCCGCGGGAGCTTATTGCCGCGCCGGCCCCGCTCACTCCGGTAGTGCTCAAGATCGGCCGGTTTCAGCGTTAGCTTTCGCTTACCCGCCTGAAGCGTTACCACTGCGCCTTCCGGCACAATCGCTAAAGCAACGACGTACTCTTCGCGACCCTGCGCACGCAGGGTCGGTATGCTGATCAGTTTGTTACCTTTTCCTTTACTCATTTGTGGCAGATCCGCTAACGGGAAAACTAACATTCTGCCTTCATTCGACACCACAATCACACTGTCGCTGTGCAGCCGTTCAACGGGTGCCGGCGGTAATACCCTGGCGCCCGTCGGTAAGGTTAAAATGGATTTGCCGTTCTTATTGCGACTGACCAAATCACTGAACTGACAAACAAAACCGTAACCCGCATCCGAAGCCAACAGATAATGGCGTTGCTCTTTGGCCATCAATACGTGTTCTATACTCTCGCCGGCAACAATATTAAAACGCCCGGTTAAGGGCTCACCCTGACTGCGGGCCGATGGCAATAAATGCGCTTCGCACGAATAACTTCGCCCTGAACTATCAACAAATACAACCGGCTGGTTACTTTTACCTTCGGCTGAGGCTAAAAAGCTATCACCCGATTTATAGTTTAGCTTTTCGCCATCGATGTCGTGACCTTTAGCGCTTCGCACCCAACCTTTTTTCGACAGCACGACCGTAACCGACTCAGCTGGCGTCAGTTCGCGTTCGGTTAATGCCTTGGCGTCTTTACGCTCTACCAGCGGCGAACGGCGCTCGTCTCCGTAGGCTTTAGCATCAGCCAACAGCTCTTTTTTAATCAGTGTTTTAAGGCGGCGATCTGAATTTAACAGTTGCTCCAGTTTGTGTCGTTCTTTCTCCAGCTCATCCTGCTCGCCTTTCAGCTTCATCTCTTCCAGTTTCGCTAAGTGGCGTAACTTGAGTTCAAGTATTGCTTCTGCCTGTTTGTCACTTAAGCCAAAGCGACTGATTAGCTCTTGTTTTGGCTTATCTTCGTAGCGGATGATCTCAATCACTTCGTCGATATTTAGATAAGCAATCAGCAAGCCGGCTAAAATATGTAAGCGCGACAAGATTTTATCCAGCCGGTGTTGTAACCGGCGTGTGACGGTCTGCTGGCGATATTGCAACCACTCCTGCAATATGCCAAGCAGCGGCTTGACTTTGGGTCGACCGTCCAGCCCCAGAATATTCAAGTTAACCCGGTACTGCTTCTCCAGGTCGGTGGTGGCAAATAAATGATTCATTAATTGTTCAATATCAACTCGGTTCGAGCGCGGAATAACCACCAGCCGGGTTGGGTTTTCATGATCCGATTCGTCACGCAAATCAGCAACTAACGGCAATTTTTTAGCCTGCATTTGAGCAGCAATTTGTTCCAGTACTTTAGCGCCTGAGGCTTGGTGCGGTAAGGCGGTAATAACCACCTCTCCATCTTCAAGAGCATATTTGGCACGCATTTTCACCGAACCGCGGCCGGTTTGATAAAGCTTCTTAATGTCCTCCGGCGGAGTAATGATTTCAGCGTCCGTTGGATAATCCGGCCCGTGCAGATGTTGCATAATTTGCTCAAGATCGGCACTGGGCTTATCCAGCAATAACGCGCAGGCATTTGCCACTTCCCGCACGTTATGCGGTGGAATATCGGTTGCCATGCCGACCGCAATGCCGGTCACTCCGTTAAGCAAAATGTGAGGCAAGCGAGAGGGTAATACTTTCGGCTCTTTCATGGTGCCGTCAAAGTTAGGTATCCAGTCAGAGGTACCCTGACCTAATTCGCTTAACAACACCTCACTGAACTTTGACAGTTTTGCCTCGGTATAACGCATCGCCGCGAAGGACTTGGGATCATCAGGAGAGCCCCAGTTCCCTTGTCCGTCCACCAGTGGATAACGATAAGTGAAAGGCTGCGCCATCAGCACCATGGCTTCGTAACAGGCACTGTCTCCGTGCGGATGAAACTTGCCCAGCACATCGCCGACAGTACGGGCTGATTTTTTATATTTTGCTACTGCTGACAACCCGAGTTCTGACATCGCATAGACAATGCGCCGCTGCACCGGCTTTAAGCCATCACCAATATGCGGTAAGGCGCGGTCCATAATGACGTACATTGAATAGTTAAGATAAGCCTCTTCGGTAAAACGACTCAGGGGCGTCTGTTCACTCACTTCGGTCGACATCGGCACTCTCCGTTATAGCTCAGCCAAATCGGCCATATTGCCTTTGCTTTCTAGCCAGGCGCGGCGATCAGAAGCGCGTTTTTTGGCTAGTAGCATATCCATTAATTCTTCCATTTGTTCCGCATCGTCGACGGTTAACTGCACTAACCGTCGCGTATTAGGATCCATGGTTGTTTCCCGCAAGGTCAGTGGATTCATCTCACCTAAACCTTTAAATCTTTGCACATTGACTTTGCCCTTACGCTTTTCCGCCGTGATGCGATCCAGCACACCGCGTTTTTCATCTTCGTCAAGGGCATAAAATACGTCTTTACCGACATCGATGCGGTACAGCGGCGGCATTGCAACAAATATATGACCGTATTCTACCAGCGGCCTAAAATGCTTAACAAACAGTGCGCACAATAAGGTTGCGATATGCAACCCATCGGAATCAGCGTCCGCCAAAATGCAAATTTTATGGTAGCGCAGCTTGTTCAGGTCTACTGAATTCGGATCCACTCCGATGGCAACTGAAATATCGTGGATTTCCTGTGAAGCTAAAATTTGGTCGGGCTCCACTTCCCAGGTGTTTAAGATTTTACCCCGCAACGGCATGACAGCCTGAAAGTCACGGTCACGAGCCTGCTTAGCAGAACCTCCGGCAGAGTCACCCTCCACCAAAAAAAGCTCGCTGCGGTTCGGTTCCTGACTGGTGCAATCGGTTAGCTTACCCGGCAAAGCGGGGCCCGACGTCACTTTTTTACGCACCACTTTTTTACTGGCCCTGAGTCGCCTTTGCGCACTTGAAATACAGACATCGGCCAGTGCTTCGGCTTGCTCGGTGTGCTCATTTAGCCACAAACTAAAGGCGTCTTTGACAACCCCGGATACAAAGCTGGCTGATTGGCGGGAAGACAATCGTTCTTTGGTTTGTCCGGCAAATTGCGGATCCTGCATTTTCGTCGACAGAATATAGCTGCAGCGTTCCCACACGTCTTCAGGGGTTAATTTAACGCCACGCGGCAATATATTACGAAATTCGCAAAACTCGCGCATCGCCTCCAGCAGACCCTGGCGCAAACCGTTGACGTGAGTGCCTCCCAAGGCCGTAGGTATTAAATTGACATAACTTTCGCTGATACCATCGCCGCCCTCCGGCAACCAGGTAACGGCCCACTCAACAGCTTCGGTCTGCCCGGCAAAGCGACCATTAAAGGGCTCTTCTGGTAAGGTCGGCAGATCCTTTACGGCTTCAACCAGATAGTCAGTTACACCATCCTGGTAAAACCAGCTGTCTTGCGCATCGTCGATGTGGTTTTTAAACGTTATCGTGAGTCCGGGGCACAGCACCGCTTTAGCACGCAGTAAATGGCGAAACTTAGAAACTGAAAATTTACCGCTGTCAAAGTATTGCGGATCCGGCCAAAAATGCACTCGTGTACCGGTATTGCGCTTACCACATTTGCCGGTCACCGTCAGCTCACTGACTTTATCACCATGCTCAAAGGCCATTTCGTAGACATTACCGTCACGCTTAATGGTCAGCTCGACGCGCTTTGACAGCGCATTAACAACCGAGATACCCACTCCGTGCAAACCACCCGAAAACTGATAATTTTCGTTAGAAAACTTACCGCCGGCGTGCAGTTTGCTCATAATCAGTTCAACACCCGAAACTTTTTCTTCCGGATGGATATCAACCGGCATTCCGCGACCGTCATCGAACACTTCCAGCGACTGGTCCTTATGCAATACCACAGTCACTGTTCGGGCATGTCCTGCTAAGGCTTCATCGACGCTGTTATCAATGACCTCCTGACCCAAATGGTTGGGACGACTGGTGTCGGTATACATGCCGGGCCGGCGCTGCACCGGCTCAAGCCCGTTAAGCACCTCTATTGATTCGGATTTATAATCTGTCATGAGTTCTCGTTTTTATCCTCTGGCGCTGATTTTTATCGACCCGAAAAGAGTTGTGTCAATGTACCGCCTGGCAGCATTTATTTGAAGTCGTGAGGCAGAAATTTATCGGTAGCAGCACCACGTAACTCACCGCGTTGACGACAGAGCGAAAGCCAGTCCGCTAAAAACTGGTTAACCTGGTGTTTTTCGTCGCGGTGCCGCATGTACTGATTCGGCTGTTGATAATGGACTGCCAGCCGCCTTACCCCCTGACTGCCCAGCACTTCCGCCATACGGACGTCATGATAAAGGCGCACCTCAAGTTTGGTTTTTAAATAATCACTCGCCCAGTGACCTGGCAACTGCACTATTTCAACATCGGTCGTGTAGCGTGCCTGTTGCTTAATGGTCAACGCAAAATCGAGGAACTCGCCGACGGTTATTTGAACCGCCATCGCCTGTTCGTCCGGCAACAAGTTCACTAGTCCGGCATAATTGCGTTCGTGTAACTGGTGTAAAGCGGCCACATCGACCACGTACTGAGTTTGACTTGCCACCCTGACTCACCTGATTCGTTGAAAACTATGACTTAAAAATGTGCTGCTGGTTTAGCTGCATCCATTGTAACCCAATCACACTGGCAGCATTGTTAAAATATCCTTTATCCAGCATGTTGATGGCTTCGGCAAAGGAAATTCGGCTGACACGAATATCCTCGTGCTCTTCCGCCAAGCCACCGAACTCTGCTGCATCTGCCGCGTTGACCTTAGCGATATAGATGCTCAGACGCTCATTGGTGCCACCCGGGCTGGAATAATAACTCATGGCTTTTTGTAATTGCGAGGTCTGCAGTCCGGCCTCTTCCATCAGCTCTCGCTCTGCTACCTGTTCAGCAGACTCATCCGCATCAAACATACCCGCAACAAACTCGAACAACCATGGCCCAAGCTCGTTATTCATAGCGCCAACGCGAAACTGCTCCAGCACAACTAACTCGTCCCGCTCCGGGTCGTAAGGAATGACCATCACCGCATCACCACGGTCCATAAGCTCGCGGTCCATCATAGCACTCCACTCGCCATTAAAGAGCCGATGCTGTAATTTGTACCGATGAACTGACAAAAAACCCTCATAAAGCGGCTTTTTTTCAGCAATCCGAACATCTTGTTGGTTAAATTTTGCCTTCACAATGACCCTTATTATCCTATTTGTAGTTCAACTCATCGAATAACATACATTCTGTTACACTTAGGCGTGATCTGAAACTAAGTTTCGCTTAAAGTTAAGCCTAGAACAGATTAAACTGGTAATCATTCAGCACTGTTTGTAAACTAATCAGCAATTGATGATCACATCTTAATGACTCATTTCGTCGATTGCTCAAATTTAAGCTACGGGACGTTTTAAACGATGAAAAAGCATTTACTGTCCGCAACTGTTGGTTTAGCGCTCTCCGCAGTTAGTGTTACGTCAAGCGCAGACGATTTGGCTCAAATTTATCAATTAGCCGCTGACAATGATCCAGCCTTATTGCGGGCGGCAGCCGAGCGTGATGCGGCACAACAACAGATTGATATTGCCAATTCCGCATTCTGGCCGCAAATTTCCGCTGAACTGGGGTATTCTGAATCTCAGGCAGAGTCGCAAAGTTACTTCGAAACCCAGCAAGCTTATCTCACGTTGGATTCTGAACGCACCGGCTGGAATGCAGGTATTAACCTTAACCAAAGCATTTTTGACTGGAGTACCTGGAAAAACGCAGCTATCGCTGAAAAGCAAGCTTACAATGCCGAAGTCGGTTATCGCAACTCTGCTCAAAATCTGATGTTGCGGGTTGTTAATGCCTATTTTGGTGCGCTGCAGGCGCAAGATGATTTAGCCTTCGCTGAAGCGGAAAAAAGGGCTATAGAGCGCCAGCTGGAGCAAACTAAGCAACGCTTTTCCGTTGGTTTAACCGCTATCACCGACGTGCATGAGGCACAGGCTCAGTTCGACAGTTCCGTAGCAGCTGAAATTCAGGCTCGTAATGCCGTTAATATCGCCTTTGAGAGCATCCGCGAGATAACCGGCCGCTACCCCAATTCACTGGCGGGTTTGCAGACTGACCGCTTTGACCCTTCGGCGCCTACCCCGGCAGGCATTCAGGAATGGGTGAAAAAAGCCGAAAACGGCAACTTAAGTTTAATGCAAAGCATGGTGGCTGTAGACATTGCTGAACAGCAAATTAAATTGCAGCAAACCGGCTATTATCCAACGGTTTCACTCAGTGCGCGTTACTCAACCTCAGATACTGAAACAGTAACCACAGCTGAAGGTTTCAATAACACCTCAAACCCACCACGGCTTGACAGTCAATCGATTGGGCTGAATGTTAGCGTGCCGATTTTTACCGGTTTTCGGACCACAGCACAAACGGCTCAGGCGCGCGACAATTACGTAGCAACCAGCCAGACTATGATAGAAACACAGCGCACCGTTGAACGCGAAGTGCGTAATGCGTTCTACGATGTCAACGCGTCGTTGGCCAGCATTAACGCTTTTCAGCAGGCAGTCACCTCGGCCGAGAGTGCGTTAAAAGCTACCGAGGCCGGCTTTGAAGTGGGTACCCGTACCATTGTTGACGTACTCAACAGTACCCGTAATTTATTCAACGCCCGGCGTAATCTGGCTGAAGCCCGCTACGGTTATATCCGTCAACGGCTGGCACTAGAGCAGAGCGTTGGCGAATTAACACCGCAGGATTTGCAGGCCATCAACAACAGCTTGTCTGAGCAAGCTGACGGAACGGCAGCCGAGTAATAGCAATAGCTGCACTCAGCTCGGGGCATCGTGACAGGTCGGTTCACGATGCCCTTTATTTTTATGCTAACATCAGCTAAATTTTTCTGCGCAGACTGTTTAAAGTGATCGAAAAGCCCAAATTTAAACTCTATTTTTTACACCCCAAGTTCTGGCTCACCTGGTTAGGTGTTTTATTTCTTTACTCCGTATCCTGGCTGCCTTATCGCCTTCAGCTTTTGCTGGGTAAAGGGCTCGGTCGACTGTTTAAAAAAGCTATGCCACGCCGGGTGAAAATTGCGCGGCGTAATCTGCAACTTTGCTTTCCTGATGAATCCGCACAACAGATAGAACAACTGCTGACCAAAAATCTGGAAAATACCGGTATTGCCTACTTTGAAATCGGTATTGCCTGGTGGTGGCCAAACTGGCGTATCAAACGCAAAATGCATGTTCACGGCGCAGAAAATTTAAAGCAGGCACAGGAAGGTGGCAAAGGCGTATTAATGCTGTTGTTTCACTTTTTAAGCCTGGAAATTCACGCCCGTTTACATGGTTTTGTTAAACCCGCAGTTGGCTTGTATCGTCCGCACAATAACGCAGTAATGGAGTTTCTTCAGACCCGCGGCCGCGGTCGTTCCAACAAATATATGATTCAGCGGCGCGATGTGAAAGCCATGCTCAATGCTTTAGCCGCAGGCGAAATTGCCGGCTACTTACCCGATCAGGACTACGGCCGTCGGCGAGTTGAGTACGTCCCCTTTTTTAGCGTTCCTGATGCATCAACAACCACAGGTACCACCCTTTTTGCCAAGCACCCGAACTGCAACGTGTTAATCAGTCGGTGTATTCGACGTGACGACGGCAGCGGTTATGACTTGTACTACGAGCCCGCTTTACAGGACTTTCCCAGTGGCGATGACAAAGTTGACGCAGCGCGAATCAACCGCCTGGTCGAAGCCGCAATAAAACAGGCGCCAGCGCAATATTTATGGGTACACCGGCGCTTTAAAACTCGACCCGCTGACGACATGCCAAGCTATTATGATTAACCTACAGCCCTGTAACTACTCTTCAAACAGCCGTTGCCAGCATTCAGTGACGGCCTGGCGTTCCGTGTCTAAATCATGCTGGACTAATTTATTCTCGCCCTGTAAAGCCAGTGTATGACTTTCACAACGAAAAATCCGGTAGGCATTAATCAAATTTTGGGTGTCAACCTCACTCATTAAGTGCAGTTGCTCAGCAACCGTCAGAATCCGAATGTTATCGCTGTAACGACACAACTCTTCAAGCTCGTGTGAATGCGCCAACACTAAGTATTGTGTGATAAATTCAATATCAGCAATACCGCCCGGATCTTGCTTCAGGTCAAAGCCTTCTCCCGGCGATGCCAAATGTTTACGCATCTTTTTACGCATGCTGAGCACATCTTTTCTGAGTTGCTCAGTGTCGCGCTTACGGCACAGCATCGCCTGACGGATATCTTCCAGTTGTGCACGTAAGTAGCAATTACCGTACACACAGCGCGCTCTGACCAGAGCCTGCAGCTCCCAGGTCCAGGCGTCCTCCCGCAAATAGCGAACAAACGAATTAACTTGGCTCACCAGCAAGCCCGACTGCCCCGAAGGCCGCAGTCGTAAGTCAACCTCGTACAACACCCCGGCAACGGTTCGGGTTGTAAATAAGTGCAGAATACGTTGCGCCAGACGCAGATAAAATTGTTGCACGCCAATGGGCTTGCGGCCCTCAGTTTGGCCATTGTAATCAGCATCACAGACAAACACCAAGTCAAGATCAGAGCTATAGCCCAGCTCCTGGCCGCCCAGCTTGCCATAGGCGAGCACCGCAAAACCGCTATTTTCAAGGGACCGCCCCGGTGGATTGCCGTGTTTTTTACTGAGTTGAGTCCACGCCATAGTAACCACTTCGGCAATAACCCCCTGTGCCAGGTAACTCAGATGATCACTGACCTTGGTTAGCTCCAGCGCACCGCTGATATCGGCCGCCGCAATCTTCAGCTGCAACGCCTGTTTCGCTTGCCGCAAAGCGTCCATCTGGCGTTCCATATCCTGTTCTGGAATACGAATCAGATAATTGCGCAACAACTCCGGATATTCTTCAACATCCGCTAACTGATAAAGCTGCTGCGGATCAATTAACTCGTCCAGTAAGACCGGGTGCGCGGCCAGCTGCTCAGAAACCCAGGGACTTGCTGCACACAGTTTAGATAGCTGTTCGCGAGCGCCATGGTTTTCCGCCAGCAAATCAAGATAGGCTGTGCGGCTCATGATTGCCCGCACAACCGTTAACACACGATCCAATAATTGCAACGGGTGCTGCTGTTTTAATACTTGCCTGAGTAACAACGGCATCAGACGGGCAAGCGCTGACCGCCCGCGCGGCCCGGAACTTCGTTTGCGCGCCTCCGAACGGAAGCTTTTTATTTGTTGCCATAACTGCTCGCTATCAGCGTCAGTCTCCATGGCCAGGATTTCGAGCGCCGCATCATCTTCCAGCATGTCCTGCCACAGCACTTGTAATCCTTGCTCTTCCTCGTCTTCTTCGGACTGGCTACCGATAACCTGCTCAAATTCGCTGTGAATTTGCGCCATAACCTGCTGTACTTTATCGCTTAATTGCTGCCAGTCTTGATAGCCGAGTAGGTAACATAACTGTTGCTGAGCCGTTGTATCATCCGGGAGTGTTTGCGTCTGCTCATCATTTAATTGTTGTAAGCGATGTTCTACTACCCTTAAAAACTCATAATTCTTAATCAATTGCGACACGGTATCGGTCGGCAATAAATCCAGTTCCTCAGCTTCTGCGAACGCCTGATAAAGAGATTGAGTTTGTAATGATTTTTGCTGTCCACCGCGGATCAGTTGATGTGCCTGAGCTATAAACTCGACCTCGCGGATGCCTCCGGCGCCCAACTTGATGTTATTTTTAACCCCCTGCCGGCGCGTCTCCTGAGTGATCAGCAGCTTCATTTTGCGCAACGATTCAATCGCACTAAAGTCAATGTAACGCCGATAAACAAAGGGCCTGATCAAACGGTAAAATTGGTCTGCAATGGCTGTCTGCGAATTGATGACACGGGCTTTAACCATCGCATAACGCTCCCAGTCACGCCCCTGCTCTTGATAATAATGTTCCAGGGCGCTCAAACTCGCCACCAACGAACCTGAGTTGCCAAACGGCCGCAGTCGCATATCGACCCGGAACACCTGCCCGTCTGCCGTTTGTTCGTCCAGCGCGGCAATCAGCGCTTGAGCAAGTTTTGTATAATACACGCTGTTTTCGACCGAACGCCGCCCACCCTGAGTTTCGCCCTGCTCTGGATAAAAAAAGATTAAATCTATGTCCGACGAAAAATTTAATTCGCGCCCTCCCAATTTGCCCATACCGAGCACAACTAAGGGTTGTTCATCGCCGTTTTCTGATAACGGCTGCCCATAGCGCTCTTTAAAGTTTTTTGTCAGCCAGTCGAGCGCCGCATTAACGCAGGCATCAGCCAGTTCGGTATAATGCCGCAGCGAATCTGCCAGGCTCAACTGTCCGTTAATTTCCTGCCACATCAGTGCTGCCATCGTGGCATGGCGAAATTGCCGTAATTGACGTTTTACATCGCGCTCGTTGGCACAATCCGACAAACGTTTGTGCAAGCTATTAAGATACTCGTCAGCCGCCAGGGGTTGTCGATACGACTGCAACAATAAATCGCCATAACGCTCCATAGCGCGTCCGAAAAAGTCGCTGCTGGCAACCAGACGCCGGCAATCTGTCAATTCCTGCTCGGTTGCGGTGGGCTGCTCGATACGCTCCCAGGCTGCTGTTGAGTTATCAAACAAGTGTGACGGTAAGCTCTGTTGTAAAAAGTCAGTCATTACTTACACCTGCCAGTAAGGTTCACGTTTCAAGGCGGCCTTGCGTGAGTACTCCAATGCGGTGAGCAGAGATTCACGCTGCATGTTCTGCCAGTCAATCAGCTTTTCGTCACTGATGTCTTCACTGTTTTTAACCATTTCATGCAAAATGTGTAACGCGGTAATTTCTCTGATACCCCGTGCCAGATCCTGCCAGGGCGAGCGAAAACTGTCGCGCACCGTGGCATCAAAAAGTTGTCCGAAACAGGTGCCGAGCATCAGGCTGTGTTGTAATTTTGGCAGTAGTTTCAGGTAACGTTCTTCGCTGATCTGCTCAGTTTCAGCAAATTCCTGCTGTACCTCACGCCAGTCTTCCCGCAGTAACGTTGTAGCCCAGGCTTCGCAAGGCTGCTGCATTGAATCTGTTGCCGGCCGCTCGATCAGCAGGCGTGACAAATTAAGTAACAGCAGTTGATAGTCGGTGGAACGCACCAACTGAGTTAATTGGTTCAGTTGCACCACTTGCTGCTGGCGATCCTGCAACGCTTCGTATAAGTTGCTCTCACGTTCCAGTGCACGATGGTAGGCACCGTCTTCAGCGGTCAGTTCTGCCAAACCTTCAAAGCGCTTCAGCCACTTCAGATGTCGCTGTACCTTGTTCATTTGCTCGACCAGATCGCCGGTATCCACTGTCATTTGCTGCAACTGTTGCAGTACCGCTTTGCACAGATACAGCCCGTCAGCCATCCCTTGCGCAGCTCTAACGCTGGCATGATGGTCGAGACAGGCCTCATTGTGTTGCCAATGGCGCAAGCCGTATTCCAGTGACCGGTAAAGTGCTTCCGCCAAGCTGTGCTCTGGCTTTATATTAACAAAGTGGGTCTGCACAAAAGGCTCTAGTACACTGCGCCCGGCCAGCAAGTAGCCTCGCGCCGCTTTGCTCAAAGAGCCCATACGGGCATTTAAGCGCTTAACCAATTGCTCACCCAGCGGATAAATGTCATCCAGATTTCCGCCCTGCAGCTCCAGTTCAATTTCGGCAATGGGCTGCTGCTGTTCGCCGACTTTAACCTGACCTAAATCCAGCACCAGCTCGATTTGTCCGGCACCACTGCTTAATAGCCATTTATGACGGGTGAAATCGGTTATAAAAAGCTGTTTTAAATCTCGCTGAATATCGTAAACGGGAAAATCATCGGGCCAGATATCCTCGTCAAATAGTGTCAAATCAGGATTCATATCGGTTATCGGTACGTTATATTCCGGCCGTTCGTGCATACCGCCCAATACTCTGCCCGACAATTTTACGGTTTGTTCCAACTGATCCCCTGAGCGTCTGATCCGTAAACCCATATCAAATTGTCGTAAACGCAGGTCACTGGTGTCAAAATAGGCGTTTTCGAGTTCCAGTTGTTGATATTTACTGAGTTGTTCATAGTGCTCGGCCAGCTCACGACACACCGCCAGGGCGTTATCGCGCTGGTTAGGTTCAATGGTGAGTTTAAGCTCTAATTCTTGAGACGCGTGGTGCGACATAGGACAGCTTCCAACAACGGTGAATTAGTCACTAAAGGTAGCGACTTGCTTGCTTAGGGTCAACACAAAGGGTACCGTAGAAGCAGCAGCGGCTGCCTTGACAGGGGCTGAGAAAAAATGCACCGTTACCAGGCTAAAAAGGCGGTAACGGCGTGAAAAGTGAATTATAATGGCGCCCGATTCCCATCCTAAGGGGAGCACGCCGAAGTTCGGCCTAGCTTTAAAGGAGATGCAATGTTTAAAGCGAGTGAGGTGCTATCCAAACAGCATCAGGCTGCGGACCTAAGGTCCCTGCAGCAAGCAGTAACCGACAATTATATTGTCGACGAAGACGCCTATATGCGCGAGCTGTTACCCCTGGTTCCCTCGGACGAGGACAGCTTGAATACGGTAACCGACCGCACAGCAAAATTAGTTGAGCAGGTCAGAGAAGAAGCAAATAACGGCGTAGTTGATTCTTTTTTACAAGAATACAGCCTCGATACCAAAGAAGGTATTATCTTGATGTGTCTCGCCGAGGCACTACTTCGGATCCCGGACGCTTATACCGCCGATGCCCTGATACAGGACAAACTGTCCGGGGGAGACTGGCAAAAACACATGGGACAAAGCGCTTCCTGGCTGGTCAATTCCGGCACTTGGGGCCTGGCTCTCACCAACAATGTGACGAACCCCACCGGCCAAGCGATGGAGACACCGCGAGGCGTGTTTCGGCGCATGGTTCGTCGCTTAGGCAGCCCGGTAATACGCAAAACCACCTACACGGCCATGCAGGTCATGGGTAAACAATTTGTGCTCGGTCGTACCATCGACGAGGCCTTAAAAGAAAGCCGCGACAACCGCGGCAAAGGCTACACACATGCCTACGACATGTTGGGAGAAGCGGCATTGACCAGTGAGGATGCCGCCTACTACAAGCAACAATACGTCAATTCAATTAAAACCATTACCCGGGAAGACTTTAACAATCCGGACGCGCCACGGCCGACCATTTCAATAAAGTTATCAGCCCTGCATCCGCGTTATGAAGCATCTAACCACGAGCGAGTGCTGACTGAATTAGCAACCACCCTGACTGAACTGGTAAAATTAGCCAAAGAAGCCGATGTCGGGGTTACTATTGACGCTGAAGAAGCCGATCGTCACGAACTGTCACTGGAACTGTTCGAAAAAGTCTATCGCAGCGGTGTCTGCAAAGGCTGGCCACGCTTTGGTATGGTGGTGCAGGCCTATTCCAAACGGGCATTGCCGACTTTATGCTGGTTATCCGCCTTAGCTAAAGAATGCGGTGACGAAGTCCCCGTGCGGCTGGTAAAAGGCGCCTACTGGGATAACGAGATCAAATGGAGCCAGGAAAACGGCATCACCGGTTACCCGGTGTTTACTCGCAAGGCTCACAGTGACATTTCATATCTTGCTTGCGCCCGCTATTTGCTCAGCGACGATACCGACGGCCAGATATATCCACAATTCGCTACCCATAATGCACAGACCATTGTTGCCATTCAGCATATGAACGAGGTTGCCAAGCGACGTATCGAATACCAGCGCCTGCATGGCATGGGCGATAGTCTGTACGATACCCTGATGAAGCAGGAACCGAATATGGTGGTGCGCATTTACGCACCCGTTGGTCCGCATCGTGACTTGTTGCCCTACCTAGTCCGTCGATTGCTGGAAAACGGAGCTAATTCCTCCTTCGTTCACAAATTGTTGGATGCTGAAACGCCGGTCATGGAGCTGGTCACTCACCCAATGAAAACAGCTTCAGGGCATGAAAAGTATGCCAACGACAAGATTCCTCTTCCCCCTCAAATGTATGGGGATCGCACAAATTCTTTAGGATTGAATATGAATATTCACTCACAATCTGATGATTTTATTGCTGCTGTGCAGCAATACCGCGACAAACAATGGCAAGGCGGACCCATCGTTGATGGTAAGACCGTCGAGACTGAACATCATGTCAGTATTACCAGCCCTCAAGAGACCGACAAACAAATTGGTCGTATTTACTGGGGTGACAAAAAACTGGCAGAGCAAGCCCTCGAAAGTGCCAATAAAGCTTATCGCTCCTGGCGTAAAGTACCGACTGAAGAC
The DNA here is from genome assembly GCA_051745735.1 of Pseudomonadota bacterium. Lineage (GTDB taxonomy): Bacteria > Pseudomonadota > Gammaproteobacteria > Enterobacterales > Alteromonadaceae > Idiomarina. The sequence goes on along the minus strand of JBNJEJ010000006.1, from coordinate 21,507 downwards.
CGGGCCAAATGCCTGGAGAAATTTGCTGATCTCATGGAAGCCAACCGCAATGAGTTAATTGCGTTGTGTTCGGTAGAAGCCGGTAAAGGTTTGCAGGACGGTATTGATGAGGTGCGCGAAGCCGTCGATTTCTGTCGTTACTACGCCAATCAAGCGCGCGAAATAATGGGCTCTCCGATTCAGTTGCCGGGACCGACCGGCGAAGACAATGAATTAGTTGTCGAAGGCCGCGGTACCTTTATTTGCATTAGCCCATGGAACTTCCCGCTGGCTATTTTTGTGGGTCAGGTTGCAGCAGCGCTGGTCACCGGCAACTCAGTTATTGCGAAACCGGCCGAACAAACCGGGTTGATCGCATACCATGCGGTGCAATTAGCTTTGGAAGCTGGTATCCCCGGTAACGTATTGCACTTTATGCCCGGCAGCGGTGCCGAGGTGGGCAGCTATTTAACGGCGCAAGAGGACATTGGTGGCGTTTGCTTTACCGGGTCCACCTACACAGCGCAGGCCATCAACCGCGCCTTAGCGGCTCGTACCGGACCTATCGTACCATTGGTTGCCGAAACGGGTGGTCAAAATGCGATGATGGTTGATTCAACCGCACTCCCCGAGCAGGTAGTAACCGATGTCGTCGCCAGCGCTTTCCAAAGCGCCGGACAGCGTTGCTCAGCATTGCGCGTTTTATTTGTTCAGGATGATGTAGCCGATCGGATCATCGACTTATTGCGTGGCGCCATGCAAGAGCTCACTGTTGGTGACCCATTGCTGCACGAAACCGATGTTGGCCCGGTTATTGATGGGATTGCTAAAACCAATCTGGAACAGCACATTTCCGATATTCAGCAAGCCGGCCGCTTAATTGCCCGCGCGCCGTTGCCGGAATACGCTCAGGGCGGCATGTTCGTCGCTCCAACGGCTATCGAAATCGACAGCATCAGTCAGCTGGTGAAAGAAAACTTTGGCCCGATTTTACACGTTATCCGCTTTAGTACCGAAAATATCGATAACGTCATCGATAGCATTAATGCAACCGGTTTTGGTCTGACTTTCGGTATTCATAGTCGTAACGAAACCTTTGCCCATGATGTGGCCAGCCGCATCGATGTCGGTAACGTGTACATTAACCGCAATCAAATTGGCGCTATCGTCGGAGTACAGCCATTTGGTGGACGTGGTATGTCCGGTACCGGCCCTAAAGCCGGGGGGCCGCATTATCTGACGCGCTTTATCACAGAAAAAACACGCAGTGACAATATTACTGCGGTAGGTGGTAATGCGACCTTGTTGTCACTCGACGATTAATCCCCGCTAACGGCAGTAATCAGTAACAAGGAGCGCCTAAGCGCTCCTTTTTTTATTCCAGGTTTTAATCCCGTTGATCAATAATTTCAATATTGGAGTCGTCGATACGTTCACGTAGTTGCTCATCAAAGACAAAATACACCTCGTGTAACCGTTGCTGTTCGGTAAATTGCAGCGCGGCAATATCGTCTTCATAACGAATCAATGTGGGTGGTTCCGTCAAGTGATAGTGTTTGGGCGGCAAAATGAATCGTTTTTCGACCAACTCTGAGCCATCCCAGGTCGCGGCCAGTTGTAATGGTCGAAATTTTACAATGATGCAGGCGACTAATAGCATGGTCGTTAATGCACCTGCGGCAATTATCCACAGCGACACTGCGCCGCCAATATAGATAGCCATCCAAATAGCCAAAAAAAAGCCGCCCCAACCTTGGGGGCGGCGGCTGTCTCGGTAAAATTCAACGCACTCAGAATTCTGTTGGGTCATGTAAATACAGGCTCTCACTTCCGTCTTGTATTACCGCGAGCAACGACTGTGTGCGCGGTAATATGCGTGCAAAATAAAATTTGGCCGTTTTTACCTTAGCGGCCAGATGCGGCTTTTGCGCCTGTTTTTCCTGCGCTATAGATGCCATTCGTAGCCATAAATAACCGTAGGCAATATAACCAATGAGGTGCAAATATTCTACCGCCACACTGTTAACTAAGTTTTCATCAGCGGCCGCTTTTTCCACTAGTTCTTTACTCACGCCATTTAACGCCTGTAACGCATCTCGCAGTTGAGCACACTCTTTGCGCCAGCTTTTATTATCGCTCAGTGCCGTCAAAAAGGTTTCGATTTCCTGGCTAAAAGGCAGCAGCAGTTCGCCGCCGGAGCCAACCACTTTACGACCGAGCAGATCCAGGGCCTGGATGCCGTTAGTGCCCTCGTATATCTGCGCAATGCGCACATCGCGAATCAGCTGCTCCTGGCCCCATTCACGCACATACCCGTGTCCCCCGAGTATTTGCTGACCGTGTACCGTGCATTCCAGCCCGGTATCCGTTAAAAATGCTTTTGCAACCGGTGTTAACAAGGCCACCATGGCGTCAGCGCGCTGGCGCTGCACTTTGTCAGCCGTATATTTGGCCCGGTCCAGTTGCTGCCCGACCCAGGTAGAAAAGGCTCGCCCACCCTCGGTTAGCGCCTTCATGGTTAACATCATACGCCGCACATCACCATGCACCAGAAGCGGATCGGCCTCAGCGTTTGGCTGCCGTGTTGCGCTTGCGCCGCGTCCCTGAATGCGTTCGTTGGCGTATTCCAGAGCTGTCTGATAAGACCGTTCAGCAGCCCCCAAACCTTGTATGCCAACGCCTAATCGCTCGTAGTTCATCATCGTAAACATCGCCGCCAGGCCGCGATGAGCTTCACCAATAAGCCAGCCACGGGCTCCGTCAAAGTTCATCACACAGGTTGCTGACGCATGAATACCCATTTTATGTTCGATGGAGCCACAACTTAGGCTGTTTGGCTGGCCTAGGTTACCGTTTTCATCGGTCAGTACTTTCGGCACCAGAAACATTGATATGCCTTTGGTTCCCGGCGGGGCATCAGGCAGTTTAGCCAGCACAAGATGAACAATGTTATCGGCCAGATCATGTTCTCCGCCGGTAATAAATATTTTAGTGCCGCTGAGCGCATAACTGCCATCGCCGTTAGCTACAGCTTTTGATTTTATAATTCCCAAGTCGGTGCCGGCGTGGGGTTCAGTGAGACACATGGTACCGGTCCACTGTCCAGCAGCCATCTTCGGTAAGTACAGCTGTTTCAGATCGTCACTGCCGTGCAGATCGATTGCCATGATGGCACCGGATGTCAGTCCCGGGTACAAAGAAAAAGCAATATCTGCACTGCATAACATTTCTTCGTACTGCGCAGACAAGGATTTTGGCAGGCCCATACCACCAAACTCAGGGTTGGCGGTTACCCCGACCCATCCGCCCTCGGCCAGTTGGCGGAAGTTATCTTTGTAACCGGCGGGGGTAGTCACAACACCGCTATTAAAACCGACACCTTCTTCGTCTGCTTGCCGTGCCTGCGGAGCAATTAAGTTTTCGGCAACTTTAGCCGCCTCATCAAGAATGGCCGACGCGGTGTCGACATCCATCATTTCGGCTAATTGTTCAGCTTGCTGCCAATCGGCTGCGACATTAAATACGTCATGCAAAACGAAATCCATATCGTCGCGTGGGGCTTTGTAATCTGACATGGCCAACCTCTATCCTAAACGGTAATTTCAAACGGGCGTTTGATTGTTAGTTTAGATTAAGAATTTCACCGCTGGCTGTCAATCACTATTGCGCATCTATTCCAACGACCAGTCGCGCAAAGCCTCGACCCTAAAGGCTTTACCCTGTAGCGATAAAATAACCTGTTGCGGTTCAATGCGTTCAACTGTCAGGCCATCGTAATCGTCACCGATAAATAATCGCTGGCCATTAAACTCAATCCAGCGCTCGTTCTGTTTTGAAACATACATATGGCTGTCATAAGTAAAGCCGGGAATTTGCTGCCGAAAACCCTTATCCAGCTGATTCAAAGGCGGAACCACCGATAAATTAGTATCCGCCGTTGCTGCCTTGTCACTTTGTTGCACTGCCTGTTCAAATTTTGCCAGTAGCTCCGCCGAAACAACACTCATATCCAGTGGCTCTCGTGTACTCTGTACCGGCTTAGCCTCGCTAGCGGTTGGCCGTTGGGATATTGCATTCTCTGCTGCTATAGGTTGCTCTGCGACTTGCCAACTGATGTTTTCAATTGCCTGTGGCTCACCCCACTGATAGCTGTAATTTGAACCCGCCGGTGTTTGCTCAGACGAATCCGGTAGCGCCGGAGACTGCATCAGCTGCCAGATAATTAAAGCCAGCGCAACGCAGCACACCAGGATCAGAACAACCCCAACCATTAAGGAGCCATACGACCCGGACGCGCGCCGATCCATTAATTGTGGATCTAACGCGCTTCCTTCATTCAGCAGCGGTGATTGCTGTTGTTTTAATGCCTTTAAAAGCGATGACATATTGTTATTCCCGTCCGCTAAAGTGAGTTAAGGCGCGGCCCGACATCATAAAACCGGGCGCTTAGCCAGGCTAACGTTGCAGCATCCAGCGTTCCGCTAACCGGCAGTCCGGCCTGCCGCTGTAAGGCCGTGTACAGTTGCTGTGACGACTTTGCGCCGCTAGTGCCGGGCACATGCCGTTGTAACTGCTGTTGTAACCACTGTTGCCGTTCCTCATCGGTAAGTTGCTCTGTAGCAAAAGGATGCTGGTACAACATCAGCAGTTCACCATTCCAGTATTGCGTGTCAACGGGTTGCTTACCGTCCACTAATGTGGCACCGCCGTTATCACGGAACAACAACGCGGGATAATTAATGCTCTGTACCTGTGCCACCGTTAATGGCTGTTGCAGACACGCCAGCTGATAATTTTTAATCCAGTCGCAAAACGGCGTCTCTTGCGGCGGTTGTGGCAACTGCCATAACTGCGCTAATTGTTGTGCTTGCAGATAGGGAGTCGCGTTGGCTGAGGGGTTAATCACACTTGGGGCTGGCGTTTCCTGCTGTACATCCTGCCTAACATAAAGTGCCGTTGCTACGGCCACCAACAGCAGGCTGCAGAAAGCCAACAACCATAGCATCGGCCAGCCTTTTGAGCGCACGGGCCTGTGATTGTCCGGCCCCTCCAGCTCCCGTTCAGCTTGTTTTATATGCTTTGGCTGAACTTGTTGCGCGTTATCCGTATAGGCTGCCAGCAATGCCCGGTCACAAATCAGATTGAGTAGCCGCGGTACGCCTTGTGTTACCTTGTGAGCGGAAACACTGGCGGCATGACTGAATAATGGCCGATTAGCGCCAGCGATTTGCAACCGATAAGCGATATAACGCTCGGTATCAGCCTGAGTCAGCGGCAAAATATGGTAACGTGCTGTAATTCGCTGTGATAACTGCCGTAATTCGCGTCGGCGCAACAAGTCCTGCAGTTCCGGCTGACCAATCAGAATAACCCGTAATAACTTGCTTTGGTCGGTTTCCAGATTAGTGAGCAGCCGCAGCTGCTCCAGCACTTGTGGTTTTAAGTGCTGTGCCTCATCAATTAAGACAACACATTGTTGTTGCTGTTGATGGGCGCTAAGCAAAAACTGGCTGAGCTTATCGGTCAGCACCTTACGCGTTGCTGAGCGTTTTTGGTAGCGAATACCAAACTCATCGCATAGGGTTGCTAACAATTCGTCTTCGTTCAGCATTGGGTTTAAAATAAACGCCGTTCGGGTAGTTTCCGGCAACTGTTCTAGCAATGCCCGCGATACAGTGGTTTTGCCAGTACCCACTTCACCGGTTAATAAAATAAACCCGCCGCTGCCCTGTAACCCTTGTGTCAGGTGGGCTAAGGCCTCCTGATGCCGGTCACTCAGGTACAGATAATGCGGATCCGGTGCGATCGAAAACGGTTGTTCCTGTAATCCAAAAAAGTTTTCATACATAGAGTTAGGCTTTATTTTTTCGTTCCAGTGTAACGAGTCACTTGCACCTAAGCCAGTGATTCGACAAGATCAATAAAAAACAACAGGAGCAGAACGTGCAAACCTATTTGGTCGGCGGTGCCGTACGAGATCAATTGCTGGGCCTTGAGCCACATGAACGTGACTGGGTTGTCGTTGGCGCAACCCCCCAGCAACTGCAACAGCTGGGCTTTCAGCAAGTCGGTAAAGACTTTCCCGTGTTTTTACACCCTAAGACCCGGGAAGAGTACGCCCTGGCACGTACCGAGCGCAAGTCCGGCAACGGCTATAAGGGCTTTGAAGTTCATTTTAATCCCTCAGTAACCCTGACCGATGACCTGGTACGCCGGGATTTGACCATCAACGCGATAGCAGAAGATTCAGCAGGCCATCTGATCGACCCTTTCAACGGCCGTAAAGATATTCAGCAGCGCATTTTACGCCATGTTTCCAGCGCTTTTGCTGAGGACCCTTTACGAGTGTTGCGCATTGCACGCTTTTGGGCCCGTTTCGACTATCTGGGGTTTACCATAGCCGCTGAAACTCAGCAGCTATTGCAACAAATGGTTGCCTCGGGAGAGCTGCAACATTTGACCCCGGAACGGGTCTGGAAAGAATGGGAAAAGTCACTGACGACCCGCTCACCGCAAAAATTTCTTGAATTACTGGTTGAACTGAATGCGACCGAAGACGTGTTACCGCAGCTGAAGGTAACAGGACAACAACTTGAACAGCTGCAAAACGTTGCCGCTGCCAGTGGCGATACTCAACTGCGTTTTGCCAGTATTTTTATTGGGCAGCCGGATGACTTTCAGCTGACAGCTTTTTGCCAGCATCTGGCAATACCTAATCGTTATCGCGAAGCTGCTGATTTGGCTTTACAACACCAGCGGCTGCTCAATAAGCCGGTGCCAACCAGCAGCGAGTATTTTAGTTTGTTGAATGCGATTGATTATTGGCGCCGCCCCCATCGTCTGATTCAGTTTTTAAACTTGCGGGCAGCTCTGCTTCAGCAGACTGATACCGAGGCTGCCGAAAGCGTTAAAGACGCAGCAGCAAAAGCAGCCGCAGTGGACGCGGGCCAAATCCTGACACAAGGCTTTAAAGGCAGAGCGATCGGCGAGGAGTTATCACGTCAGCGCCAGCTGATTTTTGAGCAGGCCCTGGCATAACCCTAAAAAGGTAACCACCGCTCATCCTGCAGCGGCGCCAATTGCTGCTGCTTGCTGTAATCGCGCCATAATTCGGCAAAGCTTTTGTTCAGCAAAGGATGCCGGTGCTGTGGGGCAACCTCGGCTAACGGCCATAAGACGAAAGCATTTTCGGTAATTTCTGCACGGGGCAGTTGCGGCCGGCTAGCGGAAATCACGTCATCGTACAGCAACATATCGATATCGAGTGAGCGCGGACTGTATTTTGGACTGTGCTCGCTGCGACCATGGCGCTGTTCAATTGCTTTACACACGTCAAACACCTCGGTCACCGATTTTTGCGAATCAACTTGCACCACAAGGTTGTAAAAAGGCTTACCGGTAAAGCCAACGGCCCGACTCTCAAAGACCCGCGATCGTCTCTGCCAGGCGAAATTTTCAGCCAGTGCAATCAGTCCGCTAAGAATGTGCGGTTCGCGATCAACATTCGATCCTATCCCCAAGAAAACCTGAGCCATAAGTTAACCGAACGGGCTTTCGATTTGCCGGCGGTTAATGGTCACAGCAACGTTAGCAGCCGCGGGCACAGCACCCGGTTTGCTGACCTTTACCTGAACCTCGCCGACCATAAAGTCACGCATAACCCGTTGCGCAATCCCTTCTGCCACAGTCTCAATCAGCTGTCTGGGTTGACTTTGCACCCACTCAACGACCGCTGTGCTGACGTTCGCATAATCCAGTGCCTGACTGATGTCGTCTGTTTGCGCAGCACTTTGGTTATCCCAGGCCATTTTCAGGTCAACGATCAGCGTTTGTGTCTGCTGTTGTTCCCAATCATAGACACCAATAACGGTGTCGATATTCAGGCCCTCTATACTGATAATATCGAAATCTGCTGCAGTCATCGCCAACCTTCATTGGTATTCAATCAAAAAAGCGCTTATTCTTACAGCGCTAACATCTCTGCAGTCTACAACAAAGCCCGAGAGAATCGTACCCTATGACCGCACTGACATTGCTGATGATTTTGACCGCCTACCTGTTGGGTTCAATCAGCAGTGCCGTGCTTGTGTGTAAACTCTGGGGGTTACCGGATCCCCGGCAAAGCGGCTCGGGTAACCCCGGGGCAACCAATGTCTATCGCATCGGCGGTAAGCTGCCGGCGTTTTTAACCCTGAGTTTTGATGTTTTAAAAGGTATGGTGCCTGTCTGGAGCTCTTACTTTCTTGGCGTAGAGCCGTTCTTTTTAGGACTTATCGCAGTGGCCGCCTGCCTCGGCCACATTTTCCCGCTTTATTTTAACTTTCGTGGCGGTAAAGCCGTTGCCACAGCCCTAGGGGCAATGTTCCCGGTCGCCTGGGAAATGGCACTGCTGCTGATTGCAACCTGGTTAGTGGTGTTTCGTATCAGTCGGATATCGTCATTAGCCGCTTTGATCACCGTAAGCCTGGCACCTTTTTACGCGTTCTGGATTAAGCCACACTATACCTTGCCGGTGATCATGATTTCTGTTTTGATTCTCTGGCGCCACCAGGCCAATATTGCGCGACTCAGCAGTGGCAGCGAATCTTCATTTCGGCATCGACGCTAAGTCAGTAATCGGCCAGCGCGGGAATGTTTTAACACTCAACGATTCACGCTCGCCGGCTTCAAGCCGCAACGCCCCGGCTAAGGCAATCATCGCCCCGTTATCCGTACAAAACTCAGTTCTTGGATAAAATACCCGGCCATTCTGTTGTTGCAGCAGGGCCGCAAGTTTTTCTCGCAGATGTTGGTTAGCACTTACTCCTCCGGCGATGACCAAACGCCGGTATCCGGTGTGTTGCAGCGCCCGTTTACACTTGATGACCAGCGTATCAACCACCGCATCTTCAAAACATCGGGCAATATCAGCCAGAGTCTGCGAGTCACTTGCGTTGTTCATTAAGGTATTGGCAGCAAAAGTTTTTAACCCACTGAAAGAAAAGTCCAGCCCCGGCCGATCGGTCATTGGCCGCGGAAACTTAAACCGGTCGCTGCGTCCATTAGCCGCCAGTGCCGCTAACCTTGGTCCGCCGGGATAATCCAGACCCATTAATTTTGCCGTTTTATCAAATGCCTCACCAGCGGCGTCATCGACTGACTCTCCCAGTAACTGATAATCGCCAATAGCTTTCACTTGTACCAATTGGGTATGGCCGCCGGACACCAACAACGCAACAAACGGAAATTGTGGCTGCTCGTCTTCCAGCATCGGCGCTAATAAATGCCCTTCCATATGATGCACGCCAACCGCCGGCAGCCCCCAGCCAAACGCCAGGCTGCGGCCAATACAACTACCCACGAGTAGCGCCCCCACTAAACCAGGGCCTTTAGTATAAGCCACCCCATCCAGTTGCTCAGCGGTTATATTAGCTTGCAATAACGCCTGCTCAATCAGCGGTAAGGCTTTTCGGACATGGTCTCGGGACGCCAACTCCGGCACCACACCACCGTAGTCGGCATGCAGCTTAACTTGTGAGTAGAGCTGGTGTGCTAATAAGCCATCACGGGTATCGTAAATCGCAATGCCTGTCTCGTCACAGGAGGTTTCTATTCCTAATACTCGCATAGTGTGATTGATGCCTTTTCCTGCTGTTGCTGAGCTGAATCGTTCAATAAACTTAATCTGACCACAGTTTAACGTATTTTTTATCGTCAAGCTGCTGAACTTATGGCACTTTGGTTTGCACTTCATCTGTTAAAGGAATAATCATGAAAAGCGTTTCTCTCAAACCGCTGTTTTTGGCCGCGGCGATTGCGGTCGCAGTAACCGGCTGTCAGTCTTCTGCTAATACCGCCAGTAATACCTTTGCCTATCAACAGGCTTCTGTCAGCGAGCTGCAACAGGCGATGGCGGATGGCGAGTTGAGCGCAGAACAACTGGTCAGCTACTATTTGCAGCGTATTGATAAGCACAATACCCGTGGTGCTGAGTTACGCGCCGTTATTACCGTTAACGACAAAGCTCTGGCTGCGGCCAGAAAACTCGATGCCGATCGTGCAAACGGTATTATACACGGGCCATTACACGGTATCCCGGTACTGTTGAAAGACAACATTGATACCGCAGAAGGCATGCCCAATACCGCGGGGTCGGTACTATTTGCTGATAACCTGCCTGCTGATGACGCTTTTATTGTTAATGAGCTGCGCGAGGAAGGTGCCATTATTCTCGGTAAAGCTAACCTCAGTGAGTGGGCTAATTTTCGCTCCACCCGTTCCAGTTCTGGCTGGAGTGGTCTCGGTGGCCAGGCCGTTAACCCCTACGACCCGACCCGCACCACGTGTGGCTCCAGTGCTGGATCTGCGGTGGCGGTCGCTGCCGATTTCTCCACCCTCGCGGTAGGAACCGAAACCGATGGTTCATTGGTCTGTCCGGCAGCTATTAACGGTGTTGTTGCGATAAAACCGACGCTGGGCCTTATCAGCCGTGACGGCATCATTCCCATTGCTCACAGTCAGGATACGGCTGGTCCAATGGCTCGCACGGTCACCGGGGCTGCATTGATGCTTCAGGCTATGACCGAATACGATGCTGATGACCCCGCCGGTTACCAACAAACGGTGATGTTTGCCAATCACTTAAACACTCAAGGTTTGCAGGATAAACGTATTGGCGTGGTCCGTAACCTGACCGGCTACAATGATCTGCTTGACCAGCAATTTGACCAACAACTTGAGGTTTTGCGCCAGCAAGGTGCCGAAGTCATTGATGTCACTATGGAGACATACGGTGAGTATGGTGCAGATGAATTTACGGTGTTGTTGTATGAGTTTAACAACGACATGGAAAGCTATTTAGCAACAACCTCTTTACCATACGAAACCTTGGATGACTTGATTAAAGCCAACGAACAGGTTGCTGATCAGGAGCTCATTTATTTTGGTCAGGAGCTGTTTGAAATGGCTGCAGCTAAGTCGGACCAGGATCGGGATGATTACCTACAGGCACTTGAGAACAGTAAACGCTTAGCCGGACAAGAAGGCATTGATGCCATGTTGCAGCAGCATGACCTTGACTTGTTAGTCGCACCAACAACAGCGCCAGCCTGGAAAATTGACCGCGTGAGTGGCGATAATTACTCAGGTTCTGCCAGCTCGCCCGCGGCTGTTGCCGGTTACCCTCATATCACGGTGCCCATGGGTTACATTCAAATCGGTGACGAGCCGGCTTTGCCTGTTGGACTGAGCTTTTTTGGTACCGCAAAAGCTGAGCCGGTGCTCATCGAAGCGGCGTTCTCTTACGAACAGGCAACCCGCCACCGTCGGCCTCCGGCTATTGATTAATTTGTAACTGACTTAATGATAATGTCTGCGAGTGCAGGATCCGACCATCGACATTTTGTAATGACAGTCGAAGGTCGGGATTGTCATTCCAGATAACTTCAATCTGTCCAAAACGAGACGCTTCGATGGCGGGCCCCTGCCGATACTCCGATCGGTAGGGTGTACTGTGCGCCGACTCAATACTGCCGGCTGTGACCTGCCACAGGGGGTAGGGCAACACGTCGTTCACTTTAGACAGTTCTCCAAAGCCTCGATCACCAACGGCCAATACCACCCCAGACGGCTGTAATTCACCCAATAACTCAAGCAAACGCCGCTGGGCACGCGGATACATAGCCCAGCTGTCAAACCCATTAGCTGGCGCGAAAAATGGCGTCGCGCTCATAACGATGCGTACTTCTGCTGGCTTTTTTAATTGCTCCGCCAGCCACTGCCATTGATCATCGCCGAGTAAACGCCCTGCAGGGTTAATTTGATAGGGGCCTTTATTCTCATCAAATTTACGCAGTTGCTGCTCAAGCCATCCTACGGTCGCTAACGGATCCCGATTCCAGCGGCCATCGAGAATAATAATCTGAACACGCTGCGGCGCCGACCCTAACACCATGCTCTTGGCAATGCCGTGCTGTTGAAACATGCGGCTGGAGCTTGCCGGCTCACGCCAGAATGTTAAATAATGATTACGGACCGCATACTTCAGAGGGTTATCAATCCCCGCCTGACCGTTGATACGATAATCACTCAAATTCCAGACCGACATCACAGCGGATTGCCGACGCATAACTTTTGGCGCGCGAAAACGATTAAAAACCTCATAAGCCTCGAGCAGATCGTCCATATCATCCGCATCGACATCCAGGCCATTGCCCAAGAACACAAAGGCTTCGGGATCAGCGTGCGTTAATGCATCAAACGTCAATTGCCGTTCACTGTGATCAAAGCAACAACCAAAGGCCACCCGAGTCGACTGTTGGGCAATAACATCACTACTAACAAACAGGATGATGCCGCAGATCAGCCAAATCAGTTTTACCGCCATCAAAAATCCTCTTTGTTTACCGCCACAAGACGCGCTTGTTCCACTTCGATATCGCCCCGCTTAAGCAATTTTTTTAAACCCTGATCGAGAGTTTGCATGCCTCGTTCACCACCGGTTTGAATAGCGGAATACATTTGCGCCACTTTATCTTCGCGGATCAAGTTTTTAATTGCCGAATTACTTAACATGATTTCATGGGCGGCGACGCGTCCACCGCCGACGCGCTTCAACAGTGTCTGCGAAATAACGGCACGCAACGACTCCGATAGCATCGAGCGCACCATTGGCTTATCATCGCCCGGAAAGACATCAATTATCCGGTCGATGGTTTTTGGCGCCGAGCTGGTATGTAATGTGCCAAGCACTAAATGGCCCGTTTCGGCCGCCGTCATTGCCAACCGGATTGTTTCCAGATCGCGCATCTCGCCCACCAAAACAACGTCGGGGTCTTCCCGCAAAGCCGACCGCAAAGCCGCTTCAAATGAACGCGTGTCACGATGTACCTCACGCTGGCTGATCAAACTTTTTTTATTGTCATGGACAAATTCAATGGGATCTTCAATGGTCAGAATATGCTGCGCCCGTGAATGATTGATGTGATCCAGCATAGCCGCCAGAGTGGTAGATTTACCCGACCCCGTTGGCCCTGTTACCAGTACCAGGCCGCGCGGCGCATTGACGATATCTTTAAAAATATCGGGGGCGTCAAGATCGTCCAGCGTTGTCACCTCGTTTGGGATCATCCGAAACGCCGCTGCCATACCTTTACGCTGCGTAAAAACGTTAACCCGAAAACGAGCTACATCTTCCAGCTCGAAGGAAAAATCTGTTTCAAAACGCTTTTCAAACTCCTCCCGTTGCGGCTCTGCCATTATCTCGTAAAGCATTTCTTTCAGCTCTTCCGGCTCATGGGGAGGTTGTTTTAACGGCCTGATATCACCATCCACCCGTATCATTGGCACACTACCGGCTGAAAGATGTAAATCGGAAGCAGATTGTTTCATACTAAAGGTGAGTAAATCGATAACATTCATAGATAACGCTCGACAAGTTAAGGACACTTAATGTGACTAAGGTAGCAGACAACACGCCACAAAACATAGCAGAAAAGCTGACGGACATAAGTCAACAACTCGAACAATTAACAGCTGAATCACCCTTTACAGCAAAGGTTACTTTGGTGGCAGTCAGCAAGCGCCACTCTGCCGCGGCAGTTAAACAAGCTATTGACGCCGGACAGCGTCATTTTGCTGAAAACTACGTGCAGGAGGGCGTAAGCAAAATTCAGCAATTTGATGACGCTCAGCTTAGCTGGCATTTTATCGGCCCACTACAATCCAACAAAACAAAAGATGTCGCCACACATTTTGATTGGGTGCAGAGTGTTGAACGGGAAAAAATTGCGCGCCGGCTGAATCAGCAACGGCCGGCGGAACTTGCGCCACTTAACGTGTTACTGCAGGTCAATATTGACGACGACCAAAATAAATCGGGCCTGGATCCAGCTCAGGTCGACTCACTGGCCACTTTTGTTGACAGCTGTGAACACCTAAAGTTACGGGGCTTAATGACCATTCTGAAAGGACAAACAAGCGCCGAACAACAGCGTCAGAGTTTTATCAAAATGCGTGAACTGTACCAACAGTTACAGCACAAATTTGGCGCATCAATTGACACTTTATCAATGGGAATGAGTGGAGATATGCGACAAGCTGTGGTTGAGGGTGCTAATATGGTGCGTATTGGAACTGCAATTTTTGGACAACGGGAGTGATAATGAACGATATCCGTAATATTGCCTTTATCGGCGCGGGCAACATGACACAAAGCATCGTCGGCGGCATGTGTAAAAGTGGTTATCCGGCAAAAAATGTCTGGATCAGTAACCCGAGCACCGATAAATTAGACAAAATGAAAGCGGAGTTGGGCGTTAACACCAGCCAGGATAATGTAACCGTGGTGAATCAAGCCGATGCTATTGTTCTTGCTGTCAAACCGCAGCTCATGAGCGAAGTGTGTGCTCACCTAAAAGAGCATGTCGCCGGTCTTTCTGAAAAACTCATTATCACCATCGCGGCGGGCATCCGCATGACGAAATATCGCCAGTATTTAGGCGAAAACATCAACCTTATCCGGGTCATGCCCAACACACCTTCACTTGTCGGGCAAGGCATGTCAGGTCTGGTAACTGAGCCTACTGTCGACGAAGCTGACAGAAACTTTGTTACGGAAGCCTTTAATGGTGTGGGTGAAACGCTGTGGGTTGATGACGAAGATCAACTGGATATTCTCGGCGCGGTAGCAGGCAGCGGTCCGGCTTACTTTTTCGAGTTTATGGACAGCTTGGCGAAGGGCGCGGTCGAGCTTGGCTTTGATGCTGAAAAGGCACGTGCCATGGTACAGCAAACTTGTCTAGGCGCTGCGCAGATGGCGAAAGAGAGCGAGCTTACGCTGGAACAACTGCGTCAACAGGTCACCAGCAAAGGGGGCTCTACAGCTAAAGGCGTCGAAGTCTATCAGCAACGCAACTTGCAGGAAATATCTGCTGATGCCGTGCAGGCAGCTGTAAAGCGTAATCAGGAAATGGCCAAACTGTTCTAGGAGTTAGGATGAATAATGCAATGACATTTTTGGTCGCGACGTTAATCGATTTATATCTGGTCGTCGTTTTATTAAGAGTTTGGATGCAGCTGGTAAAAGCCGATTACTATAATCCGCTCAGCCAGTTTGTGGTTAAGGCAACGCAGCCCATTGTTGGGCCACTGCGAAAAGTGCTGCCGATGGCCGGGCGACTGGACACTGCCAGTGTCAGTTTTGCCGTTGCTCTGGGCATGATTAAAGTGATTGCCCTGCTGTGGATTAACAACTACGGTCTGGCGGTACTACCGGTTATCGTGCAAGGCGTGTTAACTGCCATAAGCAGTTTATTGTCAATGCTGTTCTGGATCTTAATTATCCGCGCCATCCTCAGTTGGTTTTCACAGGGTTATAACCCGATGGAAGCCATGCTTTACCAACTTACGGAGCCCTTGCTGGAGCCGATTAGGCGAGTAATTCCACCGCTCGGCGGACTGGATTTATCGGTTTTAGTGGTTATCATCTTATTACAATTTTTACGCGTTTTAATCGGCGTGTGAGGAGTCAGCGATGTCCGGCAATTTAAAAGTCAGTTTATTCAGTGCCGCCTGCACCATGGTGTTAGCTCTGCTGAGTCATCCGGTGTCAGCCGAGCAAAAACAGGTATTGAACGGTTGGGAAGTGCATTACAACGCCTTCAACTCGACCTTTCTAACGCCGGACATTGCTGCTCAGTACGACATTACGCGAAGCGAAAAACGGGGTGTTTTGAACATTTCTGTTTTAGATAACGAAAGCAAAGATGCGCTGCCGGTTCAGCCCAAAGGTTATGTCAGCAATCCTCGCGGTGGCGTACAAAACCTCGAATTTAAAAAGGTGACCGAAGGTCAGGCTATTTACTATCTAGCCAGTTTCGTATTTGGTGATCAAGAATTGATGCGTTTTAAACTCAACTTGCGCGATGACAAAAGTAACCAGGAAACTCTCGAGTTTGAACAGAAACTTTACCATCAGTGAGCACTTGCTCACTTTTTGGTTTTGATGCCAAGGAAGGTTGCTTCACCGGTTTCGTCCACTTCCCGAACCGTTAAAATGACGTCGCCAAGCGTCACATTATCGCCAATAACAACACGGCGGTGAAACTTTTCGGTAAAGTAGTCCTTCAGACTTTTCCCCAGCAAGCTTTCATCAATAGAACCCAGCGGATAAACGCTCGACAACTCAGCAAAACTCAAGTCGCCACGTAAACTGAAGTCACCAAAAAAGCGCTTATCATTTACCGTTAAGCCCTTGCCGCCGGATGCCAGGATACGACTGACCTCGTTAATATCCTTAGTTGTCGCAGCAACCAGTAAGCTGTCCCCTTCTTTCACTAACGGCCGAGTTTCTGGCTGCAACCATTCGCCGTCCCGGATCAGCCCCATAAAGGTTGCCGGCGCGGTTAGTTTCAGTTCGCTCCAGTTGTGGTCACAGGCAGGCGAGTCTTTATCGATCCTGTACAACCAGACTTCCAGCGCCTCTTTGCTGGGTACGGCAGATAACGGCATACGCTGTTGTGGCTCGGCTTTTTTAGGCACCTCGAGTTGCAGCCATCGCGCCATCGGCGCTATGGTCCAGCCCTGAATAATCAAAGACACCATCACCACCACAAAAGCGATATCAAAGTAGAGTTCCTGCTGCTGTACCCCACTTAACCAGGGAAACAGCGCTAAAATAATGGGCACCGCTCCACGCAAGCCAACCCAACTCATAAAGACTTGTTCGCGCCATGGAAATGAAAAAGGTAACAAACTGATGAACACCGCGACGGGCCGTGCAATAAAAATAAGCGCAAAGGCAATACCCAGCGCCACCGGTGCGTATTCGACTAAATGTGAGGGGGTAACTAATAAACCCAAAATCACAAACATTGCTATCTGCGCCAACCAGGCAAGACCATCCTGCACGTGCAGGATGTGTACTAGTTGTGGCAAACGTGCGTTACCGATCACAAAGCCTGCCAAGTAAACGGCAAGAAAGCCACTGGCATTCATTAATGCGGTAGCACCATAGATCATCACCGCACTGGCAACAGCCAATAATGGGAAAAAAGAAAAGCTCAGAGGCAATTTGCGCGCAGCAATAATAAATAAGCGCCCGCCAAGCCAGCCAAACAGTAAGCCCCCGGCTAACTGCCAGACAACTTCGAGCAACATCATATACCAGAGACTGAAGGTTCCGCTGGCGACGGCAGCGGTCATAGTCAGGGTCAGGATAACCGCCATCGGATCGTTGCTACCGGACTCAATTTCCAGTGTCGCACCGACTCGCTCTTTTATTTGCAGGCCTTGTTGCTGAAAGATACCAAACACCGCTGCGGCATCGGTGGAGCTGAGGATCGCGCCAATGAGCAGCGCAGCGGTCCAGGGTAAGTTAAACCAGTACACTGCGGCCAGTGCCACCAAGGTGCAAGTTAACGCCACACCAACCGTTGCCAGACTGATTGCCGGCCAAAGCGCCACCCTGAAACGTTGCGGATTAGTACGCATCCCACCATCAAATAAGATGATCAGTAAAGCGGTGCTGCCGATGACAAAAGCGATGCCTGGATCATCGAATTTCAAGCCGATAAGACCGTCGGTTCCAGCCAGCATACCGACCACCAGAAACGTCAACAGAATCGGAGCGCCCAGCCGATTGGATAATACTCCGGCCAAAATACTGATAACGAGCAATACGCCACAAATCAGTAGCAGTGTATTGGCTGTTTCCACGGCAACGCTCCTTACTTCTTTGAGTTCCTGCGAATTGTTTCGAGCCATGATAGTATGGCATAAAATTAACACGGCAAATTTACAATCATGAACAGTAACAACCGCGAAGTCGTATTGGCGACCGGAAATCCCGGCAAAGTATCTGAACTGCAGGGCATGTTGTCAACACATTCCAGCACTGCCAACTGGCAGGTCAGACCGCAGTCTGAGTGGCAATTTGAGGAAGCAGAAGAAACAGGCCTCACGTTTGTCGAAAACGCTATTATTAAGGCTCGCCACGCCTGTCAGCACACGGGGCTGCCAGCCATTGCTGACGATTCTGGACTTACCGTACCGGCATTAGATGGCGCGCCGGGAGTGATCTCCGCGCGCTACGCGGGGCCTGACTGCAACGACGACGACAACATTGATAAATTGCTGCATGAACTTGCCGGGCTTAAACCTGAACAGCGCCAGGGAACATTTCACTGCGTGTTGGTTTACCTGCGTCATGCAGCGGATCCCTCGCCATTGATTTGCCATGGTCAGTGGCACGGTGAAATATTAAATGCCCGACAGGGCAATGGTGGCTTTGGCTATGACCCGATATTCTGGGTGGTGGACAAGCAATGCTCGGCGGCACAATTAAGTCCCGCAGATAAACAGCAATTGAGTCATCGCGGAATCGCCTTAACCCAATTATTGTCACGTTTAACGGCAGCAGCATGAGTTTACTCACAAATCAGGTGCAAGCTCCCGAGCTGGCGCTGTATGTACATGTGCCCTGGTGCATCCAAAAGTGTCCTTATTGCGACTTTAACTCGCATAAGGTTACCGGAGCCATACCTGAGCAGGCCTACATCAGTCGCATGCTTGACGATCTGAGTGATGACCTGAGCTGGGTGCAGGGCCGCGAGGTTGGCTCGATTTTTATCGGTGGCGGCACGCCCAGTGTCTTGTCCGCCAACGCCATAGAACGTTTAATGGACGGCATTCGCCGTCGTTTGACCTTAACCGAGAATTGCGAAGTGACGCTCGAGGCAAATCCCGGTACCTTTGAAATCGAAAAGTTTGCAGCTTTTGCCAATGCTGGAATTACTCGTCTTTCCATCGGTATTCAAAGCCTACAGCAACCCCAGTTGACCGCGTTAGGGCGGATCCACAATCCACAGCAGGCTAAACTGGCCGCCGCCCATGCCCGGCAACTGCCGTTAAAAAGCTTTAACCTGGATCTTATGCATGGCCTGCCAGGTCAAAGCATCGAAGATGCACTGGATGACTTGCAGCAAGTCATTGACCTGCAACCCCCGCATATTTCCTGGTATCAACTTACTATTGAACCTAATACCTTGTTTGCCAGTAATCCCCCTGAGCTGCCCGACGATGACGTTTTGTGGGACATCTATCAGGCTGGCCATAAGTTACTGCAACAAGCGGGTTATCATCAATACGAGGTGAGTGCCTACGCTAAAGCCGGTCATCAAAGCCGCCACAACCGCAATTACTGGCGTTACGGCGACTACCTGGGAATTGGCTGTGGTGCACACAGCAAAGTGACTCTGGCTTCTGATAATCAAATTATTCGCTGCGAGAAAATTAAACACCCGCAGGGTTATCTGGATTTAACCCGTGCTTTGCGTTATCGGCTCGTCGAGATCGAGCCGCACGAACGCTATTTTGAGTTTTTCATGAATCACTTACGCCTACTGGAACCGATACCAAAGCAACGCTTTGAAGCAACGACCCAGTTATCAGCCGTAACGGCTTCGGAGAAATTACAGCAGGCGATTAACAGTGGCTGGCTGACCGAAGACGCCGACCATTGGCGATTAACGGACAGCGGTCATCGTTTTCTTAACAGTGTACTGGAAACCCTGCTGTAACCTTTAGACTACCCGAAACATTAAATCCCAGACGCCATGCCCTTTGCGTTCGCCGCGTTGCTCAAATTTAGTTTTTGGGCGGCTTTGCGGGCGTGTTACAAAGTCTCCCGAAGCCGATAGATTCTCTAGGACGGGGTTGCTCTTTAATACGTCGAGCATATGCTCCGCATAATTTTGCCAGTCAGTGGCCAGGTGCAAAATACCTCCGCGCTGTATTTTCACCACCAGTTTTTCAATAAATTCGGGCTGAATGATACGGCGTTTGTGGTGGCGCTTTTTATGCCAGGGGTCGGGGAAAAAAATCTGTACCCGATCCAAAGAGGCATCAGCAATGCACTGCTCCAATACCACCACGGCATCGTCATTAAAGATGCGTAGATTATCGACGCCTGCTTCTCCGGCGGCCATTAAACACGCGCCAACACCAGGCTCGTGCACTTCGACACCAATAAAGTTGCGTTCAGGGTCCTGCTGGGCCATTTCCACCAATGAGTACCCCATACCAAATCCTATTTCAAAGGTCACTGGATTATCGTTGCCAAAAACCTGCGGCAAACTCAGCTTACCCTGCTGCAATTCTAGCCCCATGTTAGGCCAATGGCGTTCGATTGCTGTCGCCTGGCCTTTCGTCAGACGCCCTTCCCGTTTTACAAAGCTACGTACTGTACGAACATATTTGCCGGCAGCAGCCGCTTCTTCCGCACTTTTGAACTGACTCATGAAATGATCAACACCAGATTGTTAATTAATAAAAGTACACCCAATAAAAAAAGCGGGCCTGCTTTCGCAGACCCGCTTTTAATTTTAGCGTTTTTCCGAGCAACTAAGCAACGATTAACGTTCTACCGGAACACGGTTAATAACTTTCAGTTCGGCTTCAATGCGACGGTTTTTCTGACGATCAGCAGCAGAATTCTCCATCACTTTCAAATCAGACTCGCCATGGCCTTTATAAGCTACTCGCTGTCCTGAAATACCGAAGCGATTGACTAATATATCAGCTACCGCTTCAGCGCGACGCTCAGAGAGCCATTGATTGTAGTCAGCCTCGCCTGTACTGTCTGTGTGTCCGTGAATGGTAATATCCAGCTGCGAGTGCTCCTGCATAAAGTCAGCCATCTCTTCGATATGACTCATTGCCGAATCCGGCACCTCCGATGAATTTAGGGCAAACTCAACCAGCAATTCTTCACGAATGGTTTCGTTTTCGTACATTACACAACCGTTTTCATCAACAGAGTAATCTGCTGGTGTGTTAACGCACTTATCCTTGCTATCAATAACTCCGTCACCATCACTATCAACAGTTTGCTGCTCTGGCTGTGTTTGTTGCGGTTGCACCGCCGGGCGCTGCTGCACTTCATCAGCACTGGGTTCGCCGAACCAAAGCTGCACACCAATATTGGCAAAAAACTCGGTGTGATCAAGTTCCCAACCGCGTTGCGCACCCGCTTCTACACGCCAGGACAATTGGTCACCGATGTAGCTACGATGGCCGAATGTAGCGCGCACCATGGAATCGGTTAAATCGCCGACGTCGGTGGCATTAACACCCAGACCGGCATAAAAGTTATTATTCAAATGATACAAGTAGTCGACACCGTACGAATCTCCGTACAAGTCGCCTGAAGCACCATCGATACCGGCCTGCAGGTAATCGTAATAAATCCGTGTTTCCCAGTACTGGGTGAACATGTAGCCGGCCTCTAAACCGCCGGTAAAAGTGTTAAAACCATCATCGGCCTGGTATAAAATATTATTTTTTATACCTTGTCGATCAGAATCCAGAGCAATTCCGCCAACCCGTGCACCGAGGTACCATTGGCCTGGATCTTTTGCCGTCTGTTGCGCAACCGCGGTGGAACTGATTCCCACACCGATTAACGCCAATAAAACCGTATTAAATTTTCTCATTGCAAGCTCCTTGTTTTTGCAAACGAATTTTTTAGTTGATGCCGTTACATGTCACCAA
>JBNJEJ010000005.1:0-82149 GCA_051745735.1 Pseudomonadota bacterium | reverse complement strand
GCCTCAACCTGGGAGTCCATCTGCGGTTGCGGTAAATCCGGTGGGGGCTGTTCCGGCTCCGGTGGCCGTTCCGGTTTGCGTTCTTTTTCCTGCACTTGTTCCGGTTCGGGCGTGCGGACAAAGTCGAGCACACTGCCGCGCACCGGATCGGACATCGCACCCTCGCCACCACTGATCAAAGATTGCATCAGGTAAAACAAGCCGACCGTAACAAAGGCGGCGGCGACAATCGCAGCTAAATATCGCATATTATTGCTCGTCTGTTGCTACCGAGACATCGAACACACCCGCCGAGCGGGCAGCGTCCATGACCTCAATCAAGGTTTTGGTGTTCGACTGCTCATCAGCTTGAATGACCACGGAGCCCTGTGGGTTCTCGGCGTATAAACGTTCAATGTTGGCTTGCACAGCGCGCACATCAACCTGGCGTTTGTTAATCCAGATTTCATTACTTTCGCTGATAGCCACCAAAATATTGGCTCGATTTTTTTGCACTGCTGTAGCGGCATCGGGACGATTCACATCAATACCGGATTCTTTTACAAACGAGGCCGTAACAATAAAGAAAATCAACATAATGAACACCACGTCCAACATCGGTGTCATATCAATTTGACTCTCTTCTTCTTCAACCAGATTAGCAAAATGCTGTTTCATATTAGTGACGCTCCAGTAAAATTCGATCTTCCAGCTTCATCTTTTCGCGCCGGGTTGTACGCTGTAACCATGTAGCCGCAAATACTCCCGACAATGCGCCGACCATGCCGGCCATGGTCGGTATGGTGGCTTTAGACACACCTGATGCCATAGAGCGTGCACTACCCGTACCGGTAATAGCCATCACATCAAATACTTCTATCATGCCGGTAACCGTTCCCATCAAACCCAGTAATGGGCACAGAGCGACCAGTGCTTTAATGACCGGTAAATTGCCACCCAGGCCTAAGGCCACCCTCGAAATCATTGCCTGCCGAATTTGTTCGGCTTGCCAGGACGATTTATCCGTGCGCTGTTGCCAGCGTTTGCGCGCTTCTTTTACACGCAGGCGATGGCCAACAAAAAAATAGAAGATGCGCTCTAAAATCATCAGCCACATGACAAAAATCAGCAATGCGATAACCAGCAGGACTTGCCCGCCGGCTTCCATGAAATCTCGCAATGCATAACTGAATTCGATGAGGAATAACATGCTTACTCTCCTCGCTCAGAGCGCTCCGCAATAATCCCCGACGCTTGCTCTTGCAGGATGTGAATCATGTTTTTACTGCGGGTGTGCAACATTGCAAACAGCAGCGTCATTGGGATTGCCACAACCAGACCTAACACGGTTGTTACCAGGGCCTGTGAAATACCACCAGCCATCAATTTAGGGTCGCCGGTACCAAACAATGTAATCGCCTGGAAGGTATTAATCATACCGGTAACTGTACCCAGTAACCCCATCAGTGGTGCCACCACCGAAATAATCTTGATAAAGGTTAGATTACGAGTGATTTTAGGAACTTCGCGCAAAATACCTTCACTGAGTTTTAGCTCCAGTGTCTCGGTATCGGCCTGTGGGTATTTGTCTTTTATCAGCATAACCCGGCCTAACGGGTTGTCATTGCTCGGCTGTGATTTTTTCACCTGCCGTTTGACTTTATTACCGATCAGCATCAAGGACACAAAGCGTTCAAGTGCAAACAATAAGCCAATAGCACCGATAACCAGGATAATGTAACCTACGGTTCCGCCCTGCTGAACGCGTTCTTTTAAGCTCGGTGCCTGCACCAATAGCCCGAGAATCGAACCTCCCGTCGGATCCAGCCCAAAAGTTTCGATGCCACTGTCGGCCTCCTGCAAATCCTCAGCTGAGCTTAAATAGCGACCGGCCGGCTGACGAACCAGTTCGACGATGTTTTTGGTGGACGGATTGTAGTTCAGGTAGCGACCATCAGATACCAGGTTAAAACTGCCGACCCGCAAAACCGATTGAGTTTGTTTTTCGCCGTTCGCCCGAGTCACTTCGCTGTCAAACTCGACCAGCTTGCCCGACTCTGTCATCTCCTGCTGCAGCGCAAACCACACTTGTTCCACTTCTTCGATGCTGGGTAATTGTGACGAGCTGCCGATTTTCTCTGCTAGCTGTGCCAACTCATCGGAGCGCTCCGGAAACTGGGCCGAAATTACCGAGTTTTTGAAGTTGCTGGCACTGTCGCTGGTAACTTGCTGCAATACACCAAACAATTCTTTCAGTGAGCCCATGCTTTGGGTCAGGCTATTTTCCAGCCGCGCCAGATCCGCTTCGTTTTGCTCAAACTGGGTCTCCAGCTCGGCAGCCCGTTGCTCCAGTTGATTGCGTTGACTGATTGCCTGACGCAAGATTTCTTTTTGCTGTTGCTCTTGCTGTTTGAATCGCTGTTCCCGCTGCTGATTTTCCTCGGATTGAGAAAACTGTCCTTGCTGTAACTGTTGCAACAATTCATCAAGGTTAATTGGTTCTTGTGGTGCTGCCATCGCAGCAGGCATCAACATCCCAGTGGTAACGAGAGTGACAAACAACTTTTGTAGTGAACGAAGTAACATGGGGTCCCCTCTACCTTATTGACCGGCTTTATTAGCAAGAAGTGGCAGCATCAACAAATCCGGTGCTTTTTGTTTGCGTGCGATACTGATGGCTTGTTCGATAGCAATCTGATGACGGCTGTCTAATGGCTGCCATTGCCGTTGTTCTTGGTTCCATATACCCAGTTGCTGGCCGTCACGCGTTTTATAAATCAAAGCAGTGCGCCCGATACGTAAAAAGGTGACGTCCTGCTGTTGTCCGTCGACCTCATGTTCTGCGGTATAAGCTTCGATGTTGCGGCCATAGGCTGTTTCGATTTGATAAGCTTCCATGACACGACGGAATTTTTCCGATACGTCGACATTAGCTTGCAACATCAACTCTCGAAGCTTAGCAAGACGCTGCTCGCGTTCCTGTTGCAAGAACGGTACGTCCAGCTCGATAAATGTGTCCAGCGCGTCTATCATGCGCTGCATCAACGGGGTTATCTGACGCTCAACAGAACTGACTTGATCAATCGAGTCGTTCAGTTGCGCCTGCTCTTGCTGCTGATTAGCAACCTGTTGCTGCAGCTGCTCGGTATAGACCTGTAACCCATCGATTTCCTTGGTGATTTGTTTATACTGTTGCAGACGTTCTTGCATCGATTCAGAAATCGAATCGATAGTAAGTTGCGACTGGCGCGCTGACTGGTTTATCTCTGCCGCATCTTCGACTACCGGCTCAAGACTGTTATCCTGGGCCTGTGTCGGCAATGCTAGACAAGCGACTAAAGCCAGAAAGGGACTCGTTGCGAACAACCTCATGACAAAAACCTTTTGGTTTGCAGATAGCACGGCATGCCACCTTGATTAGCGATGCTGCAACTTTAGTGATTTTTCATGACAGCTTAATGAAAGCTATGTGTCAGATATATGACAAGCGGTATTATTGCGTTGTCTGCCAGAATGCATTAGCTTAGGACTCATTCCCATGGTACCCAGCCGGCAATTAATACATCGTTATGGCCAGTAAAAGCATTTCCTCTTCATTACTTGCGCGCGTTCTGTCAGTTTATTTTTTGTTGACCCTGATGGTCACCGCGATTCAAATCGGTGCTGAATATTTTGATACCAAACGAGCGCTGATTTCTGAACTTCAAAACCAACAGAGTACCTTCAGTGGTTCACTGACCCGCTCTTTGTGGGAATTTAATACGCCACAAATTGAAACTCTCGCCGATGGCTTAATCAGCATTCCCGCCATTGCCGGCGTTATTATTCGCGATGACAGTGGCAGCGTTCTGGTGCAGCAGGGTGACACATTGCCTCTGGACCCGACGCCCGAAAAAGCGCTGGATGGCTATATGATCGCGGAAAAAAATGGCATTTTTGGCTATTTCGACAGTCTTATCTTCGAGTTTTCGGGTCACTCCACACGCGTTGGTGATGTGACCTTGTTCTCGACCCGCGATATCGCTATCGAACGCATAAAACTCAGCCTTGCTTTTATTTTTGGTAACGCGGTCATTAAAAGCAGTTTTCTGCTGGTGCTTTTTTTACTGGCGTTCAACCGCATGCTGACCCGGCCGATGGACAGACTGACTCGGCAAATAAAAAGTTTTCGGCTGGATAATCTGCCAGCTTCCCGGGTCAGCTTGCCTGATCAGCACAACAATGAGTTAGTGCTGATAGAGCAAGCCTACAATCAGCTAATTGATAATATTGAAGAGTATCAGGATGACCTGGAGCGAACCCAACATAAACTCAAACTCGCCAATAACCAACTGGATGAGCAAAATGCCATCCTCGAACAAGAGGTTGCTCGCAAGACGTCACGTCTGAGTCAGGTGATGCTTGATTTAGAACAACGAAAAAATGAGCTGGAGCTGCGACAAGAAAAGTTAGAGCGCGAAGTCAGTCAGCGGCGTTCGATGGAGCAGACCCTGCGCGAGTCGAACCAACGCTTAGAGAACTCGCTTGACCATCTTAAACAAACCCACCAGCAACTGGTGGAATCGGAAAAAATGGCCTCGTTGGGCGGGCTTGTCGCCGGTATCACCCATGATGTTAATACCCCTATCGGTATCAGTGTTACCGCCAGTTCTTTTCTGAGAGAAAAACTTGACGAGCTGGAAGCATCGCTTAACTCGAAGGCGCTCACCAAGCCCCAATTAGAAAAATTCATCACAGAGGGTCGCGAGAGCGTCCAGCTGCTCGATAATAATTTGCAGCGCGCCTCTGAACTGATCAGCAGCTTTAAACAAGTTGCCGTCGACCAGGCATCCGATGCGATACGGGATATCAACCTTAAACGTTACATCCAGGATCTGATTCAATCGCTGCAGCCAAGGCTAAAGAAAACACAACACCAAATTCATTTAGATTGTCCTGAAGGACTGATTATCCGCTGTCCGGCGGGCGCTATTTCTCAAATTTTCACCAACTTGATCATCAACTCCATTGTTCACGGCTTTGAGGGCATCAACTCGGGCAATATGTGGATTAGCATTGAACTGCAATACGACGGTGATAAGGACCGCCTGCATATCGCCTACCAGGATGACGGCATCGGCATCAGCCAACAACAACTTGATCACTTGTTTGATCCCTTCTTTACCACCAAACGTGATGACGGAGGCAGCGGTCTGGGAACTCATATCGTCAGAAACCTGGTTGTTCAGACATTACAAGGCGACATTAGCGCTAGTAGCGAGCCCGGTAAGGGGCTAACCTATGCGCTCAATTTTCCGGTTATCGTTTTACATTAATTGTTATCAATAGAGAGACCCTTTTATGTGGTTTAAAAACCTCCGCTTCTACCGTTTTAGCGAAGAATTTGTTTTGCCAGAGGACCTTGAAAGCAAGCTGAGTGAACAGTTATTTCGCCCATGCGGCCGTCAGGAACAGTCAACTTTCGGTTGGTACTCACCCTTTGGCGCAACGCATGACGTACTGACACATTCACAAGGGGATTGCCATTTAGTTTGTGCACGGCGCGAAGAAAAAGTACTACCCGCCGCTGTGATCAACGCCGAGCTGGATGAAAAGGTTCAGCAAATTCAGCAGGCAGAGGGCCGACCTGTTAATCGCAAGGAAAAACAAAACCTCAAAGAGGATTTGGTTCACCAGATGCTGCCTCAGGCCTTCAGCCGTTTTCGACTGAGCTGGGGCTATCTCGATTTAAGCCGGCAACTGATTATCATTAATGAGTCTGCGGCTAATCGGGCTGAGGATTTGCTCGGTTTGCTGCGTTCAACCTTGGGCTCACTGCCCGTTAAACCGGTCAGTGCAGGCGAGGCCGCTGAGCTGACCATGACCGACTGGCTGGCGAATAACACGCTGCCGGGCGCGTTTGAACTGGGCGACGAGGCCGAGTTGCGTTCTCCGCAGCAGGACGGTGGCATCTTGCGCTGCAAAAACGAAGACTTAACCCGCGATGATATCCAGGCGCATCTCGAAGCGGGCAAACAAGTAACCCGTTTGGCTTTAGTCTGGCAGCAACAAATCGAGTTTATTCTTGAGACCGATCTTGCCCTTAAGCGGGTAAAGGCAACGGACTTGCTGATGGAGCAACACGATGATCTGGTCGACCCCAGTGCAGAAGAAAAGTTAGCAGCGGATTTTGCCCTGGTTTCAGCGCAAGTCGGCGAGCTGTACGATGATTTTAGCCGGGCGTTTAACCCGACTAACTGAGTAAATTGACCATCTTCTGATAAGCCTGTTGAGTGGCGTCCTGCTGCCAAAAGCCATTAGTTGGCAGGATTCCACTTTGTTCATACTCAGCAATGGTCATAGCGGATGAGCAGGGCTCAGCATTATCGGTTAACAAACTGGCCAGATGGACAATATCGCAATAATGAGTTTCGGCTGGATTGTCCATTAACGACATGCGGCTACGACCAAAATAATGCGGTACCTGAATCAAGTTGGCGGTAAATTGCCAGTGCTTTAACACATCAACACCCAGCCTGGCCCCGAATCCCGACATGGTTTGGTTAATCAACGACGGATTAGCAAAGCTGTCATCAAATTCATCCACCAGTTTTAACACAGGCGCCAGGCCGATCCTCGACACCATGCCGGCTAACAGCGAGACATCCGGATGCAGTCGGTTACCGATACCACGTTGTTGTAATTGTCGCGTTAAAACCACCGAGGCAGCAGCAACTTGTCGTGTTTGCTGGACATAATCAGTTGCAAATTCACGCACAATATCGTTTTTGGGCCAAAACACCTGTTCTACCGCCATTGCCAGCGCCAGGGTTCTGATGCGTCTCAGACCGATACGGGTCAGGGCCTGCATCAGACTTTCAGCTCTGTTGCGGCCACCCAAATAAGCACTATTGGCGAGCCGAATTAAACGCGCTGTCAGAGCCGCATCATGCTGAATAATCCGCGCTAAGTCGTGCAGGCTGCAATTACTGTCGAGGGTCGCCTTTCTGACTCGTTCAGCCGTTTCTGGCAAACCCGGAAGCTGCAGTACATCACGTTTTAATCGATCATCAATGAGTAAATACAGCGCATTCGGCGCGTTCATTGGCTATTCCTTGTCATTCTGTTGTGTCTTGCGCCAGCACTTTATAAAAAATTGGGGCAGCCAAACCAGCTGCCCCAACCTGACATTGACGCCAGGATTATTTTTTCAGTAAGTCCAGAATAAACGCGTATTCTTCGGCAATCTCTTCCAGCCGCGAGAATCGACCCGAACTGCCACCGTGGCCTGCTTCCATATTGGTACTGAAAACTAAGGGGTTATTATCGGTTTTAACATCGCGCAATTTGGCAACCCATTTCGCAGGTTCGAAATATTGCACCTGTGAATCGTGTAAGCCCGTGGTAACCATTAACGCCGGGTAATCCTGCGCCTGCACATTATCGTACGGCGAATAAGACAACATATAATCGTAGTAAGCTTTTTGCTTTGGGTTACCCCACTCATCAAACTCGTTGGTAGTCAGCGGAATTGACTCATCCAGCATGGTGGTAACGACATCCACAAAAGGTACATGGGCAACCATACCACGGTATAGGTCCGGTGCCATGTTAGCAACCGCGCCCATCAACAAGCCGCCAGCACTACCCCCCATAGCAAATACTTTGTCTGGGTCAGCGTAGCCTTTTTCTACCAGGTATTCGGTCACATCAATAAAGTCGGTAAAGGTATTTTTCTTATTCAGCAGTTTACCTTCTTCGTACCACTGACGGCCCATTTCCTGACCGCCGCGGATATGGGCAATCGCGTAAACAAAGCCGCGGTCGACCAGCGACAAAACCGTTGAGCGGAAAGAGGGATCAGATGACGAACCATAAGAACCGTAAGCATACTGATAGAGTGGCGCGGTACCATCTTGTTCAAAGTCGCTGCGGAATAACAGCGACACCGGTACTTCCGTACCATCGTCTGCTACCGCCCAAACACGCTTGGTACGATAATCCGATGAATCGAAACCACCGAGAATCTCGGTTTGTTTGAGTAACTCGCGTTCGCCGCTTTTCATATCGTAGGCATATATCGTAGTAGGCGTTTTCAGCGAACTGTAACTGTAGCGTAGCGTATTTGTGTCCTGCTCAACATTGCGCTCAAACGATGCCACGAACGGCACTTCTTCGGATTCAATATAGCGTTGTTGTTGCAAATCTCCCCACGGCATAACCCGGATACGACGCAAACCATCGCTGCGCTCGTTGATGGCCAGATAATCATCAAAAGCGACAAAGCTTTGGATAAACACCTCGTCATCTTCTTCGATCAGTTGTTGCCAGCTACTTTTATCGCCGACCGCGTTATCAGCAACCTGCATTAGCTTAAAATTGGGCGCATTCCAGTCGGTGCGGATAATCCAGCGATCATCAAGATGTTCTGCACTGTATTGCACGCCACGCTCTCGTGGGGCAAACACAGTGAGTTGCGCATCGGCTGTGGTGGTATCTAAAATCCGCAGCTCATCAGCAACGGTGCTGCTCATCTGGATTTTAACAAATTGCTGATCCTTACTGTTGCTTAACCACATGTAAAAAGACGGATCGGTCTCTTCATAAATTAGCTCGGCCTGATCAGCACTCTGACCTAACTGATGTTTAAACACCGTCGTTGATAACAATGTTTGAGGATCGTTTTCGATAACAAACAAGGCGCTGCTATCGGCTGTCCAGGCAATACTGGACGACAAGCCTGACAATTGCTGCTGTTGTAGCTCGCCACTGGCGAGATCCTTAATCCACAATTGGTACTGTCGGCGGCCATTGGTGTCCACCATAAACGCTAAAAGATTTTGGTCAGGACTGACGGTTAGGTTTGCGGCATTGTAATAGTCATGCCCTTCTGCCAGTTCATTAACATCTAATAAAATTTGTTCTTCGCCGCCGGCAACCGGCTTACGCGCATGGATCGGATACTCTTTCCCCTCTTCGTAACGGGTATAGTATTGATAGTCACCTTTGGTATAAGGTACTGAGGCATCGTCTTGTTTTATCCGGCCGATTAATTCATCTTCTAACTGCTCGGTTAATTCCTGATAACTTGCCCGATAGTCGTCGTAATAGGCGTTTTCGGCATTCAGATAAGCCAATACGTCCGGATCCGTACGTTCGTCATCGCGCATCCAATAATAGGGGTCAATTCGCTGACCTACCGGTGAATCGACTACGTACTCCTGCTTCATGGCGTCCGGCGGTACCGTTGCTTGCCCGCCATCTTGTGCTTGCGTTAATTGCTCAGCGGCACTGTCCTTGTCGTTGTTATCACTGCAACCAGCCATACTCAACCCCAGGGCCAGTACCACCGATAATGAAATGAGCGACGGATTCGTTTGCATAATATAGTCCGATGTTAATGAGTATACGTGCTACTAATTTAGCGATTTTATCGAAAATTGGAAGCCCTATGTTGAATTCATGATCTCGTGGCTGGAAAGGGGCATTCATGCTAGACTCGCGACCGGATAAAAGGAAGGAACGCAATGAAACACGTAGTGGCCGCCATTGATGGCTCAATATCAACACATGCCGTCGGTCAGTACGCCAGCTGGGCGGCAAAACGCTTAGGTTGTCCGTTAACCTTATTTCACGTGTTGGACGAGGACCGTTTTCCTGTCCAGCCCAATTTAACTGCGACCACCGATTCAGACGACCAGGATTCCCTGCTTGCAGAAATGGCCCGACTTGATGAGCAACGCAATCAGCTTGCTCTGCAACACGGTAAACAGGTTCTCGCCGCAGCTCAACAGTCCGCTCATCAACTCGGCGTCGATATTATTCAGCTGCGACAACAGCATGGTGATCTGGCTCAGTCCCTGGCCGAAGTTGAAGACGAAATACGGCTTTTGGTCATTGGCTTGCACAGCGTCACCTCTAACGGCACCGATCACATTGGCAGTCAGTTAGAAACGGTTATCCGCACCGTCGAACAGCCGATATGGGTCGTCCCCAGCAGTTTCCGACAACCCAACAGTGTCATGCTGGCCTTTGATGGCAGTGATACCGCTCGCAAAGGCGTTAAACTGTTGGCAGAGAGCCCGATATTTCAGGGCATGCCGATTGACTTAGTTATGGTCGGTGCTGATACACCCCATGCCCGCGCGTCAATTGAGGCAGCGGCTAACCACTTGCGCGAGTACCGCCACCAAGTACAGTTTGAAATTCGCTTTGGTGATATTGAACCGACACTGCACGCCTATCAGCGCGAAAAGAACATCGATCTGGTGGTCATGGGGGCCTATGGACAGTCGCGGGGGCGTAACTTTTTTATCGGCAGCACAACAACTAAAATGTTACACAAAACAACCACACCGTTGCTATTATTGCGTTAGTGACGGCTTATTTTTTTACTAATGTAGGGCTAATTTATGGCACTTGAGTGGCATCAACTGGAACTGGACGACAGCTTGATATTCAGTTTAAAAGAGCACCAACTGAACAAGCCTGCACAGGTTCAGCAACGGGCAATTCCGGTCGCTCTGGACGGGGTTGACCTGTTACTCAGCGCACCAACCGGTACCGGTAAAACGTTAGCGTTTTTATTGCCTGCCCTGCAGCACCTATTAGATTTCCCGCGTCAGAGCCCGGGACCCGCTCGTATATTGGTGTTGGCCCCCACGCGCGAACTTGCTGAGCAAATTCATCAGCAGGCACAACAGTTTTCTGCCTTAACCCAATTAAGCTCGGTGGTTGTTACCGGAGGCATTAATTACGGTTCTCAACTCAGCCAGCTGGAAAAGTCCCATGACCTGCTGATTGCTACACCGGGTCGGCTACTGGATTTGCTGCAAGCCGAACAGTACCAACTAGAAACCGTCGAGTGGCTGATTATCGACGAAGCAGACCGCATGCTGGACTTAGGTTTTACCAAAACAGTGGAAGAAATTGCCCAGCATGCTCGCCACCGGCAACAGAACATTCTTTCGTCAGCAACTCTGGAAAGCCCTGGCGTAATGGCTTTTTCTAAGCGATTGCTGAACGAACCGGAGCTGGTTGAGGTAGCGCCACCTAAGCGTGAGCGCGGCAAAATACGGCAATACATCTACCAGGCGGATACCGCCGAACACAAACAGCAAATACTGCTGCGTGCGCTGGCCGAGTTTCCCGGCCGGCAAATTGTCTTTGTAAAAACTCGAGAGCGCGTTGCTCAGTTAGCCGGCTTTCTTGAGTCTAATCTGAACTACCCGGTCAGACATTTGCGGGGTGACTTACCTCAGGACGAGCGACAGCGAATTATTCAGCAATTTAAACACGCGGAATACGGTGTACTGGTGGCCACTGACATTGCCGCCCGGGGTCTTGATATTGATTCGGTTAGTGTGGTTATTAACTTTGATTTACCCAAACAAGCTGATGTTTATGTCCACCGTATCGGTCGTACCGCCCGCGCTGGAGCAAAGGGCACCGCTATTTCGTTAATCGAAGCGCATGATGCCCTGCTGCTGGGTCGCATCGAACGTTACACCGGACAAAAATTAGAACGCCGGGTATTTAACGATTTGCGGCCGCAGTATAAGTTCCCGTCAACCGAGAAAAAGCGCAGCAAGAAAAAGAAACCGAAAAGTTCCGGTAAAACAAAGAAGCGTTGAATAATTCAGCGCTTCTTTGTTAGCTTTTGATAAAGGAAAATCAAAACAAAGTAAGCCAGCACGCCGACACTGTCGGCTATCCAGTCATAAACATCAGAACCCCGGCCTGGAATATAATGCTGAGCAACCTCGATAAACAGGCCATACAAAGCCAGCAGAAAAAAAGCCAGCCGTCCACTTAAAGTAAAAGCCTGATGCAGCGTGAAGCTGAGTAAGAAAAACACCGCGAAATGCACAAATTTATCGAGATGAGGAATTTGGTTCGCCTGAGAGGGAGGAGATTGCCAAAAAAACGCACCTGTTGCCGCAATTAGCAGCACAATAAAAGCAATCCTTGCCCATAACACCGTCTGACCTGAACCTTTCAAGTGAGTTTTCCTTCATTTTCTGTTAACACCGACACGTTGCTATAACCTGCTTCCTGTAATAGCAACACCTGCATCTTACTCATCACACCCTGGTCACAATATAATACGTAGTGGCGTTTCGCATCCAGCTTTGCAAACTCTGACTGCAGTTTAAAAAATGGTATTGTGAGTACCATCGAGGAATCTTGCAAGGGCGCATTGTCGGCAGCCTCCGGGCTGCGAATATCGATAATGACCTGTTCTGATTTGTCCGACGTGCTGACATCAAACTGAGTTTTTCGCTCTGCCTCGGTCGCAATATCCTGCATGCTCAATACCTGCGCATCATTAACAACTTGCCGCAGCAGTTCCTGATCCAGTTTATCTTCTTCTGCTTGCAGCGCTGTGCGCTGAGCAATGACCGTTGGCTTGTCAGAAATAACACCACAATACTCAGGAATTGACCTGGCCAACGGTTCGACACCAATCTGTCTGGCGACGTCAACTATCGACTGTTTATCTTGCGTAATCAGGGGCCTCAGCACCAGCGCGTCGGTCGCGCTGTCAATAATTTTCAGGTTAGACAGCGTCTGGCTGGATACCTGACCCATCGCATCGCCTGTTACTAACGCCTGGGCCTTGAGGTAAGCCGCTGCGCGCGAAGCCGCCCGCAACATTTGACGCTTTAACACCACTCCCATTAAACCGTTATCGCAATGGGTCAGGATATCTTCGACCACCGGCGCAAAGTTGATACTAATGAATTTGAGCGGATGCGAGGCACTAAAGCGCTGCCACAGGTAATAACAGATTTGTCTGACCGCTGCCTCGTGGGGGTCTCCACCCAGATTAAAAAAACAAAAATGGGTGCGGGCTCCACGGCGAATAAACTCGTAACTGGCAACACTCGAATCAAATCCGCCGCTGATCAGGCTCAGTACGGTTTCCTGCGTCGGTAACGGGTAGCCTCCTAAGCCTTGCTCCCGGCGGCCAACCAGTTGTACCACCTGATTGATGATTTGCAGGTTTATCGTCTGTTCCGGCTGGGTTAACTTAACCGCCGAGTGTTTACTGTGGCTCAGCAAGTAGCTACCGATATGGCGCTCCAGCTGCAATGAATTAAAATCGTGTTGCCCCTGACGTTTTACCCGCACACAAAACGTGCTGTTTTCTATCCGCTGCAGCCAATGTTGACCGATCCAGTGGGCCAAGTCATCGAAATCTGACAGTGGTCGCTCAATCACTTCAGCAAACCATGAAATACCCGGTGTGTTGTTCAGCCGTTCACGCACCGCTTGCCGGACACTTTGTTCGCTAGCTGCAGCCTTGGCCGTTGCATTAACTTCTATCCTGTCCCACATCGGCTTTATCTCAATTGAAGCATCGTCACGAGCCAGGATCTTACGCAGGTTATTAGTCAGAATTTTACCGTGGCGCTTTTGCACGGCGCGGCTTTTTATCGTGATTTCAGCGTGTAGGCGGACAACAAACTTCATAACAGAACCCTAATTGGGGTAACAACGGCTGCTATTATACTCATTCTGAGCGCGCCAGCCAGTCGCTGGGCGCTGGCTGGTGCATTCAGTCAACCACGTTGACCGGGTCGGACTCTTTGGCTTTACCTTGCATTATGGCAACGTCAACGCGCCGATTTTCTGCCTGATTGGCCGCCGAATTATTTGGCACAATGGGTTTGGTGTCAGCGTAACCCATGGTCACCAGACGCCCCTCTTCAAACCCTTCAACGGTAATCATTTCTTCGGCAACCGCTACCGCGCGTTTTGCAGAAAGATCCCATTTCGAGCTGTAAATTTCGGAAACCAGTGTCTGATTATCTGTATGACCCGAAATGGTTATCTCACCCGGAATGTCCTTCAGGGCCTCAGCCACTTTGTGAATAACCGGTTTAAACTGCGGTTGTAAAAATGCAGAGCCCTCAGGAAATGAACCCCGCTCCCGGATCCTGATCAAAATTTGCTGGCCAAATTGCTCCACTTCCAGGGTGCCGGCTTTAATATCGTCCTGCAGCTGGCGTTGAATTTTTTCCAACAGCTGTTTGGTCTTCTCGCTTTGCTGTTCATTGCTGGCCTGGGCGCTGTCCTGGTCTTGCTCGCTCTCCGATTGCTGCTGTTGCTGCTGGGTTTCCTGGCCGCCCGAGTAATCCGATTCGCCTTCCTGAAAGTCCAGCGCCTGCTGGGTCATCTCGACCGTTTGCTGTTGAATGGTTTCGATTGGGGTTGGTTCTGGTCGGCCCGGACGGAACTCCTGCGCGATGACGCTGGTTCCCTTTGGAATGTCTTTAACTTCGATCTTATTCTGTACGCCCAGCGCATATTTCATCGAACCCGCGATTTGCTTAAACTTTAAAACATCCATCTCTGAAAACGACAGCAATAACACGAAAAAACTCATCAGCAGCGTCATCAAATCGGCAAAGGTTGCCATCCAGCCAGGCAGGCCGGGAGGGGGACACTTGCAATCGTCTTTTTCTTCGTTATCTGCTGCCATGGAAATTACTCGTCTTCCTGGTCGGCGCCAACACGCTTAGATTCGGCTAAGTAATTGCGCAGCATACCTTCGATGACGCGCGGGTTCTGGCCATCCTGAATGCCCAGAATAGCGTCCAGAATAAGCTGCTGATTAAGCTTTTCCTGTTCTGCCCGCAACAGTAATTTATTCTTTATCGGAATCGCGATAACGTTGGCAATAAAGGCCCCGTATAAGGTCGTCAACAACGCGACGGCCATTGCCGGACCAATCGACTTGGGATCATCCATATTGGCCAGCATACCGACCAAACCAATCAGCGTACCAATCATCCCCATCGCCGGTGAGATATCGGCCAGAACGGTAAAGAAACGCGCCCCTTCTTCGTGCCGGGAATACGACATCTGAATATCTTTAGACAGGGTTTGGCGCACGACGTCGGCGTCATGTCCATCCACCAGCATATCGATGCCTTTACGAAAAAAGCGATTGGGAATTTCGGCTTCTTCCAGCGCCAGAAAGCCGCCTTTACGAGCCGAGTCAGCCATTTCTACCGCTGTGTCGATTAATTCTTGCGGATGCTCAATCTTGAAAAAGAAAGCTTTTACCAGCACCTTACCCGTAGCGAAAAACTGCGATAACGGAAAGTTAGCCATAACCACAAATAATGAGCCACCCACCACGATCAGTATCGACTGCACGTTAATGAAGAGCCCAACATCCCCGCTTAATACGATAGCAGCGATGACAAAACCGATAGCGCCTATAATTCCTATGAGTGTTGCGATATCCACTCAACTTCCCCCTGCTTTACTGTTTTGATTGCGACGTTAACCGGCAACTGGATTGGCCTATTTTTAAACATCGCAGCGCTGCTGACAAGCTATTCAGTAAAACTCTGCGATTAAGTTCTTTTATCATCGGCTGACATCCGCAGATCTTTATTAGATAATAGCGACAACCTTTAGCGTTAATGGATCTTACAATGTCTGAGCAAACTGCTAACCAACCGAGTTTTGAACACGCATTGCAACAACTGGAACAGCTGGTCAATGAGCTAGAACAGGGTGATTTGCCACTGGAGCAGTCGTTGCAAAAGTTCGAACGAGCCATTGCGCTCTCACGTACCAGCCAAACCCAGCTTCAGCAAGCAGAGCATAAGGTAAAAATGTTAATTGAAGAAAATGGCGAACAGCAACTGCAAGAGCAAGAGGCTCCGCAGTGAGCATTAGTCAGTTGACTGCCGCTGCCCGTCGTCGTGTTGACGAGGCGTTAGCACAGCAGTTGATGCAGGCCAGTATTGAACCCCGGCTGGCTGACGCAATGCGTTACGGCGCGCTACTCGGCGGTAAACGCGTGCGTCCTTTTCTTACCCTGACCATAGCCGAAATCTGTCAGGCTAATGCGGACAGTGCTTTGACAGCAGCTTGTGCGGTGGAATGCATTCACGCTTATTCGCTGATTCATGACGACTTACCCGCGATGGACGACGATGAACTCCGGCGCGGTCAGCCAACATGCCATGTTGCTTTTGATCAGGCAACCGCCATTTTGGCCGGTGATGCATTGCAGACATTAGCCTTTAGCCTGCTCAGTGAAAATGCCCTTGCCCAGGTGCCCGCTGCGCAACAACTTAAGATGATTGCAGTATTGGCAAAAGCCAGCGGCGGACGGGGAATGTGTGGTGGACAGTCACTCGATTTAATGGCCACCAATAAGCCACTAAGCGAAGCTGAACTGCAACAGGTGCACCAACATAAAACCGGTGACCTAATTGTTGCCAGCGCCGAACTCGGTG
This sequence comes from Pseudomonadota bacterium, assembly GCA_051745735.1. Lineage (GTDB taxonomy): Bacteria > Pseudomonadota > Gammaproteobacteria > Enterobacterales > Alteromonadaceae > Idiomarina. Next base: position 65,926 of record JBNJEJ010000005.1, on the reverse strand, counting down.
CACTGTGTGGCTCAGCCGCAGCACAGAGGTATCGCGCGCACTTTGCTACCTATGCTCGGCTGCTGGGATTAGCATTTCAAATCCAAGACGATATTTTAGACGTAGTTGCTAGTACTGAAACCTTAGGCAAATCTCAGGGAGCAGACCAACGAGCGCACAAATCGACGTATGTTCAGCTGCTTGGGCTTGACGGCGCCCGGGAAAAACTGCTGTCATTGCATCAACAAGCGCTACAGTCGTTATCGGATATACCGTACAATACACAACGCCTTGCGGACTTTTCGACCGTACTGCTGACGCGGGATCATTAATGATATGAGTACGATGAAAACACTTCTGGACGGCATCGAACTGCCGACTGACTTACGCCGTTTGCCGGCCAACCAATTGCCGCAAGTTTGTAAGGAAGTCAGGGAGTTTTTATTAAACTCCGTCAGCAAAAGCAGTGGCCACCTGGCATCAGGTCTGGGCACCGTTGAGCTTACTGTGGCACTTCATTACGTTTTTAACACGCCGGCAGACAAATTAGTCTGGGATGTCGGGCATCAGGCCTACCCGCATAAAATTTTGACCGGTCGTAAGCAACAACTGCACACCATTCGACAAAAAGATGGACTGCACCCGTTCCCCAGTCCGGAGGAAAGTCCGTACGACGTGCTTTCGGTGGGGCACTCCAGTACTTCAATATCAGCCGCGCTGGGGCTTGCCGTTGCGGCTGAGCGCCGGCGATCGAAAGAAAAGGTCGTTGCCATCATCGGTGATGGAGCAATGACCGCCGGCATGGCCTTTGAGGCGATGAACCACGCCGGTGATATTAAACCCAACATGTTAGTTATCTTAAACGATAACGATATGTCGATATCCGAAAATGTCGGCGCTTTAAACCGTCATTTTGCCCGTTTATTATCAGGTAAAGTGTATACCTCGCTGCGCGAACAAGGTAAAAAATTACTCAAGCCACTGCCGCAGATTCAACACTTCGCCAGTCGTGCTGAAGAACACATGAAAGGGATGATGGCACCCGGTACCATCTTTGAAGAGCTGGGCTTTAACTACATTGGACCCATTGATGGTCATGACGTAGAGGACGTGGCAGAAACCCTGGCTAACATGCGCGACCTGCCCGGTCCTCAGCTGTTGCATGTGGTCACTCAAAAGGGCAAAGGTTACCGCCCGGCAGAGGACGACCCCATTGGTTACCACGGAGTACCTAAGTTCGATCCGACATTATCGCAACTACCGGTCAAGCCACCGGGCCTGCCGTCTTACTCCGACATCTTTGGCCAATGGCTGTGTGATACGGCCAGTAAAGACCAACATCTCATGGCGATAACCCCGGCCATGCGCGAAGGTTCGGGAATGGTCAATTTTTCCAGGAAATACCCGCGCCAATATTTCGATGTCGCCATCGCAGAACAACACAGCGTGACCTATGCTGCCGGCCTGGCAATTGCCGGTTTTAAACCTGTGGTCGCGATTTATTCAACCTTTTTGCAACGCGCCTACGACCAACTGATACACGATGTGGCGTTGCAGAATCTGGATGTGCTTTTTGCCATTGACCGGGCCGGTATTGTGGGTGCTGACGGGCCTACACACCAGGGGGCTTTCGACCTCAGCTATCTGCGTTGCATTCCCAATATGCTGGTGATGGCACCCAGCGACGAACAGGAATGTCGCGATATGCTGAAGACCGGCTATGACTACCCGGGTCCCGCGGCTGTTCGTTATCCCCGTGGCGCTGGGACCGGCTGCCAACTGCGGATGCAGGATGCGTCGCTAGAGGTAGGCAAAGCTCGACAACTGACTCAAGGTAGCAACATTGCCCTGTTAAATTTTGGTGCCTTGCTGCCGGAATGTCAGCAAGTCGCTGAGCAATTAGGCGCCACGCTTATCGACATGCGCTTTGTTAAACCGATTGACGAGCAAGCCATTGTTAACGCCGCAAAGGACCACTCGCTGCTTGTCACCGTTGAAGAAAATGTCGTCCAGGGCGGCGCTGGCACTGCCGTTTTAGAGGCGTTGGCCAAGCATAGTGTCTGTGTTAAAACGCTTGCCATTGGTCTGCCTGATCAATTCATAAAGCATGGCGGGCAGGCAGAGGTACGCGAAGAGCTGGGCTTAAATGCCGCCGGAATTCTGCAGCGTATTGAGCGTCATTTAGACCAGCACTAGCCATAAATGGATGATGGCTGCGCTAAAAATACCGGCCAGTACATCATCCAGCATTACGCCAGTACCGCCACTCAATTGCTTGTCCGCCCATCCAATCGGGCCCGGTTTGCTGATATCAAATAGCCGAAACAGTAAGAATGAAGCGACCACATAAGGCCATTCAAAAGGTAATGCAAACATTGCTATGGCGTAACCCATGATTTCGTCCCAGACAATCGCCGGATGATCATGCTCACCCATAGCGTCGGCTGTTACGCGGCACAAATAAATGCCAAATAGCACGCCCAACACTAAAAATGCGATGTAAAACCAATGCGGAGTCAGGCTCAGCAACCCAACCACCGGAATCGCCGCCAGCGTACCAAAAGTGCCCGGGGCCTTAGGTGCCAGACCACTACCAAAACCCAGCGCAAGAAAATGCAGCGGATTAAACAGTTTTACTGCCGGCCAGCGCTTCATTTGCTCTCCTGTGGATCTTCAGATCCCGCAAAATGGTTATACCCTGCCTGCTTTAAATCAATGTCGTACGGCTCGCCGTTCAATTTAAAATGAATCAGCGGTTGTTTTCTTTGCGTCACCCGCCCAATGCAGGCCGGCTTGTTTTTTAAATGTGCAGTGAGGGTTTCTAAGCGGCCTCGATTATGCTCATCAACGGTAAAACACAGCTCGTAATCATCGCCGGCCGACAAGGCTTTTTCGTACGCTTTCGTCTGCGTTAACGTTTCCGTCATGGCTAATGACAACGGCAACTCTTCCATGGCAATGTCTGCGCCTACCTTAGAGCTCTCTAAAATGTGTTGTAAATCAGCAACCAGACCATCAGAAATATCAATACACGAGCTCGCCACACTTCTCAGACTCTGGCCCAGGGCGACGCGCGGACGGGGGTAATGCAAACGGTCGATTAAAGGCTGCAGGTAGAGCTCACTGGCCGACATGCGTTGCTGGGTTATATCCAGTGCCAGCCCGGCATCACCGAGCGGCCCACTGACGTAAATCCAGTCGCCAGGGTTTGCTCCTGAACGCGTTATTGCCTCGCCCTCGGGCACCTGTCCATGGGCTGTTACCGTTATGGTCAAAGGCCCTTTGGTGGTGTCGCCGCCAATCAGCGAACAACTATAGTAGTCACATATTTCGTGTAACCCGGCGGCAAATTCCTGCAACCACTGTGGATTAGATTCGGGTAGCGTCAGAGCCAGGGAAATCCAGCAAGGCTCGGCTCCCATTGCTGCCAAGTCGCTTAGATTAACCGCGATGATTTTATGACCAACGGCCCGGGCTGGTGTTGAGTGATCAAAGTGCACTCCTGCCACCATGGTATCAGTTACCGTTACTAGGTCGTGAGCTGGTAGGGGCCGCGTGACAGCTCCGTCATCACCAATACCAAGTTCAACGTCGGGACGCTTGACTTTATTATCAGCAAAATAGCGCTGAATTAGATTAAATTCATTAAGCATGTGAGGTGCGATAAGTTATCGAATGGAATAGCCAGCCCAGGTTACAGAGCTGGCCTTTTTCTCTTTACTTGCGTGCAGGTCGAAGAGAATCGACCGCTTTATCCAGTACACCGTTAACAAATCGATGACTGTCGTCAGCACCAAAGGATTTCGCCAGCTCGATGGCCTCGTTGATAGCCACTTTATAAGGAACATCGAGGCGCTCCCTCAGTTCGTAAGCAGCGATACGCAGCACCGCTAACTCGACGGGGTCCAACTCGTTAATCGGCCGGTCTAAAAACGGACTCAATGTGGTATCGAGACTTTTATGATAACTCCCGACCCCATTTAACAGCTCTAAAAAGTACTCGACATCAACTTTGCTGGTATCATTGTCGGTTAAGTACTGAGCTTCTATTTCTGCAAAGGTATTTTGCGATAACTGCCAGGAATAGACCGCCTGAACCGCTAACTTTCTTGCTTTTCTGCGAGCTGCAGGTTTCATCAGATTCTCCTTACAGCTGTTCCAGCACGTTTACCATCTCTAACGCGCTTAACGCCGCCTCAGAACCTTTGTTACCGGCCTTGGAGCCACTGCGCTCGATAGCTTGCTCGAGGCTGTCAGTGGTAATCACGCCAAATGCAACCGGCAGACCATATTCAAGAGCTATTCGCCCAAGCCCACTGTTGCACTCGCCGGCGACAAATTCGAAATGCGGTGTGCCGCCACGAATTACCGCACCCACCGCAATGATCGCATCATAATTACCTGAAGCTGCCAGTTTTTTAGCCGTGATGGGGATTTCGTATGCACCCGGAACGCGCACCACCGTGATATCGTCTTTACTAACCTGGCCGTACTGTTGCAGTGTTTGTACTGCACCGTCTAATAAGCTTTCCACGACAAAGTGATTAAAACGGGACACGATAATAGCGAATTTCTTGCCGCTTGCGGCAATACCACCTTCAATGACTTGCATAACATTTCCTTTATTCAGACCGCTGCCTACGCTTGCGTTATTGGCGCAGATAATACCATAACAGACATTTTTTTGCGGGTTATTTCCGTGCCAACGTGTAGGAGTAGAATAGTTCCCCGGCATCTTGATTGCGACCAACTAAACGAGCCGAGCTGCTTTCCAGTAAGGATCTGGCTGGCTGGTTCGCTTGCGCCACCGGCAATAATACCTGCCCCCAGGGCCAGCTGGTTCTCAACCAATCGGTGACCAGTTGAAACAGGTCATTGTGCAGACTGTCACTGACTGCCTGTTCGGTTAACCACCAAGTGACTTCGGCGTTATATTTTTTTTCATCAATAGCGCCCGACTGGCTTCTGTTCGGCATGACAGGGACGAAATAAATCGCACCAATTAACTGCCCCCGCTGACGATCAACCACGACATAGGTAAATGCCGTGTTTTTTTCCTGCTGCCCCAGGTGCACTTGCATCATCGAGTGATTCTGCTCTAACGTGCTTTTGTCCGACGGCCAGCCCCAGCCTAACCGCTGATACAGCCACTGCTGGGAGCCCATGTAGCTTTGATATAAGCCTTTTGCATCGTCGGCGGCAATCGGACGAATTAATAACGAACTTGACTGGGTGCGCTCTGGTTTAGCCCAGCCCGATCGCCAAAAGTCAGCCGCCCAGGTGGATTGAGTAAGGGTCATGAGCCAAATGACCAGCAGGGCGCGTAACCAGAATCGCATCAACTAAACTCTACTCGCTTGCCTTGCGCATGGGCAAAAAAGCTCTTTACTCTTTCCAGCTCTTTTTCTATTTCACCGCTGATCATCACCGCCGGGCCAATATCGATGGCTTTATGGGCATAATCGAATGCTATTGGGATAATCGGTACATTGGCCTGTTTGGCAATGTGTAAAAACCCTTTTTTCCATTCGGTAACTTTCTTTCGGGTGCCCTCGGGGGTTATTACTAAGATCAACTCATCGTTGCTTTTAAATTCACTGACCATCTCACCCACTACGCCATTAGCAGCGCGTCGGTCAATGGGGATGCCACCCAGTTTGGTCATTAAAGCTTTCAGTGGAAAGCGGAAGAGGCTCGCTTTAGCCAAGTAATTAAGCTTTAACCCCAGCGCCAGCATGACAAACACCCCAATTGGAAAGTCCCAATTAGACGTGTGGGGCGCAACGGATAATATCGCCTTCTTGGTGTCGGGCATTTCGCCGTTAATTTTCCAGCCACCAAATACCCGCAAACCCAAGCGGCCCAGCCAGCGAGAAAAGCGGCCATCCCGGGTTGGAAATTCACCTCTTGCGTGTTCAGGAATTATATTTTCTTCGGGCTGGCTCATAGCGGCTGTTGAAACTCCTGTTTCAGAGAAGTTAATTTGCCTTTCAGCCGTTTAATATTGTCCGGCCCCATTCTTAATAACTGTTTCTGCGCGGACGGAAGGTTTTCATACGATGGTTTTGCAAAGGTATACATTACTTCATCATCGTTAACCTCTACCAGTGTTTCTGGCACCGGCGTATCCAGCAAGACATTAATCGCTTCAATCATGGCGCCCCTAAATTCTGCATCGGGATAACCAATGTTTGCATAGGCCTCTGCTAGTAGCGGCTTAAACAATTTATAATTCTCAACCAGTGCTTCTTCATCTAAACTGACAAACCAATCCACCAGCGCGTCATAACGTCGGTAACTTTGCTCATCAATGTACAGTGAACCATCGATTTCTAGTACTTTAAAGCGACCATCCGGACGTTGCACAATCGTACGATCGCGCACCAGCGAACCATTGCGCAGATTATCAATGATAACGACCGTGTCAGTTACGAGTTGGGAACTTTTCAACGGCTGAATTTCGATGCCACTGGAATCGAGTGTCTGCAAAACAGTCGGTGTGCTGTTGGCTAATTCAGGCAGTTCGGGTTTTGGTTCGGGTTTCGGTTCCGATTCTGATTCCGTCGCGGTCTGCTGTTCAGCCGTATTTGCTGATGACTCAGTGTCCGAAGTAACCGGCTCGCTCTCAACGGGCTCAGGCTCACTGGCTACAACAGTCTCTGCAGGCTCTGGTTCCGACTTAGGCTGTGTTGCAACACTTTGCTCTTCAACAGGCTGCATCGCCGGCTCCGTTGTTACCGGCTGACGCTGCGATTCTGACGTTTCTTGTGTCGGGATTAACCACCACAGTGCTAACACGATCACAATAACGGCAACAATCGCGACCACAATTCTGGTTGTCAGCGAACGATTATCCCGTTGCTGAGTGCTGTTATCGTCGGTCATCTTTTGTTCCTATTAAGTTGTGATGTCTGCAAGCAAGTTAGTCTCTGGCCGATTCTGCTCGCAAAAACACCAATTGGCTGTCTGTCGATTGTTCGGGACTGAACTGATATCCCGCTAAATTAAATTTCTTTAATTCAGACACATGGCTAGGCTTTTGGTTCACTATAAATCGAGCCATCAGACCGCGCGCTTTTTTGGCATAAAAACTGATCACTTTATAGTTACCATTTTTCTCGTCCTTAAACACTGGCGTTATCACTTGTGCCTTAAGTTGTGTCTTGTTGACCGCCGAAAAATATTCGTTTGAGGCAAGATTAACCAGAACGTCGGCACCTTGTTGTGCTAGGTCAGCATTCAGCGTTTCAGTGATTGTATCACCCCAGAATTGATACAAATTTTTACCTTTCGGGGTTTGCAGTTTAGTGCCCATTTCAAGGCGATAAGGTTGCATTAAATCCAGAGGTCTTAAAACCCCATAGAGCCCCGATAAAATGCGCAACTGGTGCTGCGCCGAATCAATCTGTTCAGCCTCCAGACTGCTGGCATCAAGCCCCGCATACACATCGCCGTTAAACGCATACATAGCAGGTCGGGCATTGGTCTCATTAAACGGCAGTGACCACCCGGCAAAACGGGCTGCATTAAGCCCTGCCAGCTTGTCACTGATTTTCATCAGTGAGCCAAGCTGTTGCGGGCTTAAATCACGGCATACAGTGACCAGCCTTTCGGCGTCGTCGAGCAACCTGGGTTGGGTTGTCTCGAGCGACGGGATATTACTGTCGTAATCTAAATTTTTTGCCGGTGACAGAACAGCAAGCATTATGATCTCCCGTTAGGTTTACTAACCGTTTCGGTTACAGCATTGGATCTTGATCCGCCCCTTCTTTTTCTACTTCTGTCGGCATCAGATCGTCACGGCTAACGCCAAAACTGAGTGCTACCGAGCTGGCGATAAAGATAGACGAATAGGTACCAATAACCACGCCAAACAATAACGCAGTAGAAAAACCGTGAATCAATGGTCCGCCAAGAAAGAACAAGGTCAGCAACACCAGGATAGTCGTGGTCGACGTCACCATTGTGCGGCTCAGGGTATCCGTTAACGCACGATCAACCGTCTGCATCGGTGTCAGTTTAGCAAACTTACGAAACGTTTCGCGGATGCGGTCACAGACCACGACCGTATCGTTAATGGAGTAACCGATAACGGCGAGTAGTGCAGCTAATACGGTCAAATCAAACTCTAAGCCTAAAACCGAAAATAAACCCAGTGTTAATGTGACATCATGAGCCAGCGCCGCTACCGCGCCCACAGCCAGACGCCATTCAAAGCGCAAAGCAATGTAGATAAGTATGCAAATTAGCGCCGTCAGCATTGCCAGACCGCCCTGTTCGATGAACTCGTCACCGACATTAGGCCCGACAAATTCAATCCGTCGCATTTCGATGTCTGCGCTAATCTGTGTCCGCAGAGAATCAAGAATGTTAGTACCTAACTGTTCCGCTTTTACATCAGCGCGCGGTTCCAGTCGAATCAGCAAATCCTGCTGAGTACCGTAGTTCTGGACTACCGCATCCCCATAACCGGACTCAGCCAGCACGGTTCGTACTTGTGGCAGATCGGCAGGCTGTTGAAAACCAACTTCAATTAACGTGCCGCCGGTAAAATCCAACCCCAAATTAAGTTTGTTAACCGATAACGATACGATAGAAGCTAGTAATAACAAGCCACTGATGATCGCAAATGCGCCGCGAAAGCGCATGAAAGGAATTCGTTCGTCTGTGTTGATAATATTACGCATAACTTCGCCTAAATCGATAACTTGCTAAGGCGCTTACCGCCCCAGACTGAATTCACTAGCGCGCGGGTACCGACGATAGCCGTAAACATTGACGTGATGATGCCGATTGCCAGCGTGATGGCAAAGCCTTTTATCGGACCATTACCAATCGCAAATAAGATCAACGCTGCAATTAAGGTTGTCACATTGGCATCGGCGATCGTTGACAAGGCACTATCGTAACCATGATGAATCGCTTGCTGTGGACTGCGCTTATCTTTTATTTCCTCGCGTATTCGCTCAAAAATCAAGACGTTAGCGTCTACCGCCATACCCACGGTCAAGACGATACCTGCCATACCCGGCAAGGTCAGAGTCGCGCCCGGAATCATCGACATAACACCAATAATCAGGATTAAGTTAGCAGCAAGGGCACAATTTGCGACCAGGCCAAACTTGCGGTAGTAAGCGATCATAAACACCAGCACCAGAATAAAGCCCCATAAAATCGCCTGGGTTCCGGCATCGATATTTTGCTGCCCAAGACTCGGACCAACCGTGCGCTCCTCTACAATCTGAATCGGCGCTATCAGAGCCCCGGCACGCAGCAGCAGCGCCAGGTTTTGCGCTTCCTGGGAGCCGACTCCGGTAATCCTGAAACTACTACCTAAGCGCGACTGAATGGTCGCAACATTAATCACTTCAGCATTTTTAGTGAATTGTAATTTACCTTCCTGGTCACGCTCGTCCGTCGCGTTGTACTCGATGAACACCGTTGCCATTGGCTTACCGACATTATCTTTGGTCGCCATTGACATTTTATTGCCGCCAGCACCGTCCAGTGAAATATTGACCTGGGGCCGGTTGTATTCATCGTAACCCACACCGGCGTTAACAATGTGGTCACCGGTTAAAATAACGTCTTCTTTGAGTAACTGTTGAGGCCCATCTCGCATCGGCAGCAATTCACTGCCGAAAGGAACCCGGCCATTGATGGCGTCCCGAACATCGTTTTCACTGTCTACCAAGCGAAATTCCAGTGTTGCTGTAGCCCCCAGAATTTCTTTCGCCCGCGCGGTATCCTGCACGCCCGGCAATTCAACGACGATACGATTGGAACCCTGACGCTGAATGAGGGGTTCTGCCACACCTAACTCATTAACCCGGTTACGCATGATAGTGATGTTTTGCGACACCGCATAATCGCGTGTTTCGGCCAGTTTCTGGTCGGTCATTTGCAAGCGCAGAGTTTGTTCTTCCGCTTCTTCAATCAGCTGATAACCCTCGTACCGGCCATCCAGGTAACTTTCAGCCGCCTGATAGGCTTCTGCGTTACGTAGCTGAATGCGCACACCATCGTCCATTGCATTAACGGCAGAATAGCGGATGCGCTCTTCGCGCAGTTCATTACGTACCGTGTCTTTCATGCCATCCAGTATTTTCCGAATGGCTTCGTCCATATCAATTTCCATCAGGAAATGAACACCACCACGTAAATCCAGACCCAGTTTCATGGGTTCTGCACCAATACTTTTAAGCCATTCAGGAGTCGCTGGAGCTAAGTTAAGCGCAACAATGTAGTTATCACCCAGGCTATCAACCAGAGTTTCCCGAGCTTTTAACTGGTCATCATCTGAGGTCAGACGAACCAAAATTTGTTGTTCTTCGAGTGCAATGGATTTGGGCGATATATCCTGACTGAGCAGCGCATTGCGCGCTCGGTCCAAGGTACTCGCGTCGATTGTTGCTTGTCGATCTGCGGAAATTTGTACTGCCGGGTCTTCACCATAAATATTTGGCAGCGCATAGAGCGCTGCCAATAGAATAATGAAGATCACTAACAGGTTTTTCCACAACGGGTATTTATTTAACACGTCGTGCCACCTTTATTTGCACTGCGATTATAGAGACTTCATTGTTCCTTTCGGAAGAACCGAGGTCACTGCTGATTTTTGAACGGTCACTTCAAGGTCTTCATTAAGTGCGATGACAATAAAGTCTTTATCATCACTGACTTTAGTTATACGACCTACCATTCCGCCCTGAGTTAAGATTTCGTCGCCTTTGCTCAGTGAAGAAACAAGCTCTTTGTGCTGTTTAACACGCTTAGCCTGTGGACGATAAATTAAGAAGTAGAAAATCAAGCCAAACATGACCAGCATGAAAATCAGTTCCATACCGCCCCCTGCTGCTGATCCATCTTGCGCGTATGCAGGACTAATAAAAAAGTTCATAACATTCCCCAGCTCTATAAAGGTTTCGTTTATCGTTATTCTGTCACCTAGTCTTTAATGAGGACAGGGTGACGAAATTACAAGTGAATAAAGTACCACAGTCTAGCAAAAAATTGGGGTTGAAGGATACTGCTTCAGATATCCAGGCCCAGCGCTTTTAAGCGCCGGCGCATGCCCACTTGCGAAACCTGCAACTGCCACATCATTTGCTCGGTATCACCGTGATGTTTTTTATAACTGTCTCGCAGCTGCTGCTCGCTGATATCCTGGGCGGTTTGAATACCGTCAAAACGCTGGATCAACTGATAAACAGAAGCCCGCGAAATATTCAGTTCGGTTGCCGTTGCCTGCAACTCAAAACGGTTTTTCTGCAGTGCATCCAACAATTCCTCACGGTTGATGGTGTTGGGCTTACGATTCGCGGCAGAGGCTTTGCCAGAAGCCTTGCTTGCCGCGCCATTTAAACGTGGCCTCAAAATCGACAGCAACTGAGTATCCAGCTGCAAGGTACTGGACTCGCGACTATCAATAACTACTTGTCGCGCTACATTACGCAGTTGCCTGACGTTGCCCGGCCAGTTAAACGTCAATAATTGACTGATTAACTCCACAGGCACCTCCAGCGCCCAGTCTTTTTCGGGGTAGAGTCGCTGCCATTGCTCACGAACAAACTGGGTGAATAACAAACTGATGTCTTCCATGCGATCGGTTAACGCCGGTAGAAACACCTGGTAGGCACAGAGGTGGTTAGCCAATTGCTGAAGTCGCGAGTCTTCCGTGTAAGGGCAGCTTTCGTATATGCTGGTTAAAATCAGCCGGCAATTAATCGGCTTAGCGGTCTGATTATCCTTTGTTAAGTAATAGCCTTTCGTCAGCACTTTAAAGAGCAAACCGATAACCCGCTCGGAGGCATCTTCCAAATCTTCGAGCACCAGTGTACCGCCGTCTGCCTGAGCAAAATAGCCGGCATTGGGTTGCGTGCCAAAATAACCACCAAATAGTTCTTCTTCGGCAACCGCATCGTGAATTGCCGCCAAATTGACACAAACAAAGGGCTTGTCTTCAGAATAAACGGTTTGATGTAACTGCAATGCCGTAAGCTCTTTACCGGTGCCGGCAGCGCCTCTTATCATTACCGGTAAGTTGAGGCTCGCAATGTGCTCTAAATGGCCACTGATTGCCTTAATATCCGGATTTAATCCTTTAAGTAATGAATGTTGACTCGCTTGAATGTCTCGTAGTGGCATAAGCTTTAATATCAGCACCACCGTTTTATTCAGAGTGACAACAACACCGTAACTTAATTCGGTGACACTGAGTAAGTATTCACTTTGCTTTGCCCGCCCATAAATTTCGACTTTGGTACTGGTTGAATGCCCACGAATGCGATAGGTTTCTTCATCGTCTTGTTGCACGATGATTGGCGAACGGCTGATACGTGCTTCGTTTAGCGGCATTGCCGCATGGCCATTGTAAGCAAAATCAGGCCGGTTGCGGCTCAGGTAGTCTCTTCCTTCGCTGGCTAATCCAAGTAACGGTGCGGATTCACCCACACGGTCCAGATCGGGATGCAGAGCAATTATCAAAGTAGGAACCACTTCCAGGCGACGTTCAATGTCATCGCCCGCGTGCTGGGTTTTCATTTCTGCAACATTCATCATTTCACGCTAATCCTTAGCATTACTACACCAGTTTGGCTGGCCGCGGGAATTCTTTTAATGATGATAAAATAAGCAATACAAATAGTCGAGGATACAAACTACCATTCTGTCTTTTATAATGACAAACTGAACGAAACTTAGCTCGACGATAAGGCAGCTTATAAAAATGGAGATGTTGTTTTACTGGGCCGACCAGGCGGGTGTGGCTGTTTTTGCGATCGCCGGGACATTATTGGCATTTCGCAAACATATGGACGGCTTTGGGGTGGTCATCCTCGCTTCGACAACCGCCATTGGCGGGGGCACCATACGCGATTTAATCCTTGATTTGCCGGTATTCTGGACTCATGATGAAACTTATATTTACACTATCCTGGCAGCTGCTTTACTGACCATCATCTGGTTACGTTATAAAAGCTACATTCCGATGACAACTTTGCAGTTTGCCGATGCCATTGGACTGGCTTTTTTTGCCACCATGGGAGCTGAGAAAACCCTCTCTGCTGGGTTTTCACCCTTCATAGCCGTCATTATGGGAACCATAACCGCCTGCTTTGGGGGCATGCTCCGCGATGTGCTAGCCCGTGACGTGCCAATGGTGCTTAAAAGTGAGCTTTACGCCACCACCTGTATTGCCGGCGCCACGGTTTATTGCCTGCTGATCCCGTTCAGCCCGTTAATTGCCTTTGCATCAGCAATGCTGACAACACTGACTATCCGCATTGGGGCGATTCGTTACCAATGGTCGTTACCTGTGTTTCGTGACTCAAATGAGTATCACTAATTATGTTGTCGGTATCTGCTACAGCTGCTACCGCCATTCTTTATTTGATCGTATTATTTTTTATCGCTTATCGCGGCGACGGCAGTCGCCGCCAGCCTGCTAAACCTTATCGCTATGCCCTGGCCCAAGGTGTGCACTGCACCTCATGGGCCTTTTTTGGTACGGTTACCCAGTCAGCTCATTACGGATGGTCGTTCGCACCGACCTATATCGGTGCCATTGTCGTATTTTTGTTTTTACATTCCGTTCAGCTACGAATCCTCAATTATTGCAAACAGCAAAATATTACCTCGATAGCCGATTTGATCGGTACCCGCTATGGCAAATCGCCCCTATTAGCAAGTGTGGTGGCAATAACAGCATTAGTTGCCGTTGTTCCCTACATCTCTTTGCAGTTGCGGGCCGTTACAGCCAGTTTTTCTGCAGTCACCGGAGTCGACCAAAATCCTTTCTGGCTGTTTGACCTGTCCGCTCTGGTGGCACTGGTTATGATTGGCTTTGGCTTTTTATTTGCTACCCGACGGCTCAGCCTGGCAGAGCAACACAGCGGCCTGATGGACGCCATGGCCTTTGAGTCCATTGTTAAACTGGTGGCCTTTATGGCGGTTGGTTTATTTGCCACCTACGGTCTGTTTGATGGTTTTACCGACTTGTTGGCGACCAGTCTGAATACGGAACACACCCGCACTGCCCTCGAGGGACAATCGGGTGGTCTGTATATTTACGTTGTGCATGTGCTGTTAGGCGCGCTGTCAATGTTCTGTTTACCGCGCCAGTTTCACGTTAGCTACGTAGAAAATACCCACAGCGACGAACTGCGGGTAGCGCGCTGGGCTTTCCCGTTGTACCTGTTCGCAATTAATTTTTTTATTCTGCCGATTGCCATGGCCGCCTTGTTAATTGCCCCTGAGCAAGCAACCACCGACACCTTTATGCTGGTGTTACCGCTGTCCAGTGGCCGCACTGATATTGCGCTTATTGCCTTTGTCGGCGGTTTAGCGGCAGCCACCAGCATGGTACTGATAGCATTACTGGCGCTCAGTATTATGGTATCCAATGACCTCGTTATGCCGTTGTGGCTCAGATTAACCCGACAACGGCTGCGGCCATTGCAGTTTACCCCGGCCCGCATTCTGCTGATCCGGCGAATGACCATTATCATTGTTATGTTGATGGCTTATATTTATTACCAACTGACTATAGAAAGTCTGCCACTGGTTAATTCCGGGTTAATCTCACTGGCATTGCTGGTGCAGTTAGCACCTGCGATCATAGCCAGTGTCTTATGGCAACGCAGCCATCAGCTGGGTGTCTTATCGGGCCTGATTGCAGGCGCTATTGCCTGGTTTATACTGCTGCTGCTACCGGCGTTAAATACAGCGCAACCGATAACCGATGTTCAGGTTGCCCATGGCGTGCTGATCAGTCTGGGGCTTAATTTAACCATTTTCACCTTAATTTCCATGTTTGTACCCAACCAGCAAAGCCCGGGTCAGACCGCCGGTAACGACGAATTCATCCGCCAACCCAGCCTCAGCTGGGGTCGTCTGCATGCCTTACTGGAACGCTTTTATAGCCCTCAACAACTGCATAACCTACAGCGAAAAATTAATCTGAGTTTGTTGCCCGTCGATGACCAGTCCTTGGTTCCGGCCCCTACACTGGTCCGCATCGAGCGTGAATTATCGAGTATCATAGGTACCTCGGCCACACGTCTGCTATTCGATACCATCTCGGAGCAACAGGATTTGCCCGTTGCCAAAGTGGTGGACTGGGCCACCGAAGCATCAAAACTTTATCAGTTTAATCGTGAGTTACTGCAAGCATCCGTAGAAAATATTCCCCAAGGCATCAGCGTCATTGACCAGGAGCTGCGACTGGTAGCCTGGAACCGTCGTTACCTCGAAATTTTTGACTATCCAGAGGGGCTGGTAAGAGCGGGTATGCCGGTTGAAGAGCTGTTGCGCTATAATGCTGCGCGCGGCATGTTAAGCCACTCTAACGCCCAAAACGTCGATGCTGAAATCGAAAAACGCTTAAACTACCTAAGAGCCGGCAGCAATTACAAATACCAGCGAGCACAGGGCAAGGTGGTCATCGAGTTACAGGGTAACCCGATGCCTGGCGGCGGGTTTGTGACCACGTACAGCGATATTACCGAAAAAATTGATGCTCAAACGGCATTACAGCAGATTAATGAGCAACTGGAACAACGCGTTGCTGAACGCACACAACAATTATTAACTGCCAAGCAGGCCGAAGAAAACGCTCACATCAGTAAATCGCGTTTCTTTGCTGCCGTCAGTCATGACTTGATGCAACCTTTTAATGCCGCCAGCCTTTTTTGCGAGATGTTACGGGCAAAAGTGGACCCACAGGTGTTGCCGCTGACGATTAATATACAACGATCGCTGGAGCACGCAGAAGAATTACTGACCATGTTGCTGGATATGACCAAGCTCGACGCCGGTAACTTAAAGCCGGAACGACAGACATTTGCCCTGGATACGCTGCTGCAACCTCTGGTTGATCGTTATCAGGTCATGGCGGCAGAAAAAGGTTTACGCTTTGATTATTTAGCCTCGTCAGCAGTGATCAATACGGACCGCAAATTACTCACCCGTGTTTTACAAAACCTGTTATCAAATGCCGTTCGCTATACTCACACTGGCCGTATTGTATTAGGTGTAAAGCGTCATCAACAGATGATTACCCTTTGGGTTATCGATACAGGCGACGGAATTCCGCCCCACAAGCAGGACGAAATTTTTAAAGAGTTTCACCAATTACAATCGACCGGTGATAATCCGGGTCTCGGACTTGGCTTATCCATTGTCGAGCGCGTGTGTCGGCTGCTGGAGATCCCTCTGCAATTAAAATCCAGCCCCGGTGCAGGCACTGCTTTTGGTATCACACTGGCGGTTCAGTCATGGCATAAAGGCGTTGAAACCCACGTACCCGCCCCAGCAATAATGATGGAAGAAACGCTCCTGGCCGGGCAGCGCGTGCTGATCATCGACAATGATCAACGAGTACTTAATGCCACCACCGCATTACTGCAGCAATGGGGGGCAACAGTTTATCCGGTTGTTGATAAACAACAGGCTTTACAGGCACCGGTCTGTGACCTAATTTTTGCCGATTATCATCTGGATAATGGTGTAACCGGTATTCAGGTGGTCAACGCCCTGCGCCAGCAATGGCACAGCAACACCCATGCAATCATTAATTCGGCAGATCCCAACGAACAGTTGCGTGAGCAAGCCCTGGAAATTAACGCTCAGTTTATTCCAAAACCTTTAAAAAGCGGCGCATTAAAGCGGCTTATCAAGCGACTCCGGAGTCGTTAGCATTTGTTTAAAGAGGATACCGGCCTGAGTACGGTTAATGCAGTCGAGTTTGCGCAAAATAGCCGATACGTGTTGCTTTATGGTCGTTTCCTGTACCCCCAGTTGATAAGCAATTTGCTTGTTCAATAAACCATTGGCGATACACTGCAAAACCTTAAATTGCTGCGGCGTTAGCTGTTCCAGTTGATTAGCAAACAACGACAGCTCCTGGTCTGGCTCGTCAATGATGTCCTGCATACTTGTGGGTAACCAATTATCGCCGGCTAACACGGTTAGCACAGCAGTTTTCCACTCCGGCAAAGGAACCGACTTAGGAATGTAACCACTGGCGCCTAGCGCCATGGCCTGACGAACAACACGGCTGTCCTCATTGGCGGAAACAATCACCACCAAAATATCCGGATATTGACTGCGTAAGGTCGATAATCCGGTTAACCCCTGGTTACCGGGCATTGATAAATCCAGAAACACCAGCTCAATTTGCGGCTGACTTATCAGTTCCTGCTCTAGCTGCTGAAAGCTGGATACTTCGACAATGTCAGACGATAAGGTATCTGTGAGGACCTGATTCATAGCCGCACGGAACAGCGGGTGATCATCCGCAATAATAGCTCTGGCCATTTGAGACAGTTCGGTTGATGATTGAATAATGACCATGCTATCGACTTTTGGCAAAATTACCAGCACCTGGACACCTTGCTTAAAGCAATAAGCCAGGCGCTGGATTGACGGGGACTAGAAGCGATAGCCAACGGCTAACGATACAGTGCGTGGGTCACCATAATAGCCGGTTACGATGTTCTCACCGAATATCGAACCAAAGTTATAGCCAGACACCCGATACTCTTCATCGAATACGTTTTTGGCGTGTAAGCCAACCGTCCACTGGCCAGATTCCGAGTACCACACCAGACTGGTGTTAGCCAGGCTGTAGGCGTCTTCATCCAGCGGCGAAGGAATCTCAAAGATTTGCGTTTCGTCGCGATAGGCCACACTGCCCGACCAGACCAGTGAACCGCTTTCCAGCATAAAGTCTTTGGTAAAGCCTAGGTTAGCGGTCAACTCTGGCGTGTTCTGAAATGACCATAAGTCCGATACGTCTTCAATCTGCTGAGACTGCGGATTAAAGAACTCGACAGAGTCGAACTCAGCATCGATATAGCCCAGCGAGCCGGTAAAGTTTAAGCTCGGCGTGGCAGCAAAGGTTGACTCAAACTCAACACCCTGGACGGTAGAGTCCGCCGCATTAAGAACCTGAGAGGCAACGCCCCCACCCTCGATAGCACGCTGTACCGTTACCTGCATGTCCTGATAATCAGAGAAGAACGCGGCAGCATTCAAACGCAGTCGGCCGTCCAGCATCTCACTTTTGACACCCAGTTCAAAAGTATCAACGGTTTCAGGATCATAAGGTTCTGAACCATCCGGGTTGATAGAAACATCGGCGCGCATGTCAATGCCACCCGACTTAAAGCCGTTGCTGTAGCTGGCATACATCATCAGATTAGGATCTAATTGATAACTGACGCTGGCATGCGGACTAAACTCACTCCAGTCAGCCTGTTGCGAAAAGTCGGAGTTAATCGCAATGGGCTCCATGTTGTAATCGCCCCGATCAAGAAACTTGGTGCCAGCGTAGGTATAACGAAATACGTCGGCTTGTTTATCGTCGCGGGTATAACGACCACCTAAAGTTACTGACCACTGGTTATCCAGCTGATAAGTCGCCTGACCAAATAGCGCCTCACTGGAGGTGTCAACACAGCCACCGGTATCAATGGACAGACCTAACAGACCCAGTACCGTACCAAACTCGCCACAGGCTTCACCCTCGTACAGGTATAAGCCACCGACGAAATCGAGCCGCTCGGCACTGTACTTAAACTGAAACTCTTGGGTTGTCTGATCATCTTCGTAGACTGCAGGAACGAGCAGTACCGGATTAACTGTCGAATCAAAGTCGATGTTGGTGTTGGTATAACCCTCACGATACGCAGTCACTGATTTAAACATCCATTCACTGTTGATAGCCCAGTCAATGGTCATTGAATACCCTTCGTTCTCAACGGTATTTTCGGTTGGCATGGCTGTGTAGGCGTCATACACGTCTTCCTGCCGCGGTTCGTCACTCAGCAACGAAGGCAACAAGCGATGCCCCCCGCGAGCGTTGGAGTCGTCCTCCGTCCAGTCCGCTGCAAATTTGACACTGACATTGTTGCTGGCTAACCATTTTGCATTCAGTCGGCCGGTCATCAGTTCTTTGTTGTAGTTTTCATCGCCGGTATTAACAAACTCACCAAAGCCATCGCGGTTCAGCGTTGCAAAAGCACCGCCAACATAAAAATTGTCCGTCAGTGCGGTTTGGCCGGATACTTTCAGGTCCGCCTGGCTGTAACTGCCGACAGTGCCTTTGACTTCAAATTCGTCGTAACCCGTCAGTTCGCGGGTGACGTACTTCATCGCGCCGCCAATCGTGTTTTTGCCGTACAGCGTACCCTGTGGACCGCGTAAAACTTCTACCCGCTGCACATCAAGCACCTCGAGTACTGCACCCTGAGGTCTGGCGACGTAAACATCATCAATATAAATACCGACGCCCGGTTCAAAGCCCCATAACGGGTCCTGTTGGCCGATACCGCGAATGTACGCGGTGAGGGTTGAGTTGGTACCCCGACTGACCTGAAAGGTGGTGTTTGGCATTTTATACTGAAGTTCGGTAATGTCTTCGATGCCGTCGCGTTCAAGTTCCATTGCGCCAAAAGCCGAAACAGCGACCGGAACTTCCTGCAAACTTTCACTGGTCCGCCGCGCGGTAACCTCAATCCGCTCGAGCTTGCCGTCCTCGGCTTCACTCTCCTCTTGCTGCTGTGCAAAAGCCAGCGGACTGCCTAACAAGCCTGACACAGCAAGCGCTAATACTGATTTTTGAAATTTGGGTGTGTTCATGTTGATTCCCCTGACAATTAAGTCGTTATCATTCTTATTAGTGGTTTCCGTTATTACTGCTGAACGGTCCAGAGTCATGGCTGGCTACTAAACTAGCGCAAAATGTTAAAAAAGTGATCTGTACCATAGTACTATGGGGCAAGTTTCTCTTATAACGCACAATAACAACATGCAACGAACCGGAGCATGGCTGTTTCTATTGACTCGTTGCGAGGTAACTCATGTTAAGTATGATTGGACTCATTGGTGGCCTGGTGCTGCTGATCATTCTCACCTTGCGTGGAATGAACTTATTTATCAGCGCACCTCTGTGTGCTGTGGTGGTCGCATTGTGCAGCGGCATTCCGCTGTTTACCGGTGATATCAATTTCGTTAGTGCCTATATGGACGGTTTTGCCAGCTTTGTGGCCGCCTGGTTTTTTATGTTTTTACTCGGTTCGATGTTCGGTAAATTCATGGAAGATACCGGCGCAGCCGACAGTGTAGCTGAGTGGATTATAACGAAACTGGGCCGCAAACAAGCGGTTCTTGCTGTCGTTTTGGCATGCGCTATTTTAACCTATGGTGGCGTCAGTGTTTTTGTGGTGGCGTTTTCGGTATATCCCATGGCGCTGTCCTTGTTTAAGGATGCCAACCTGCCCCGTCGCTTTATTCCTGCTGCGTTGGCTTTTGGCTCGGTCACTTTTACCATGACTTCAGCTGGCTCGCCAGAAATTCAAAACTGGATCCCCATTAAGTACCTGGGTACCTCACCCTATGCCGCCTGGGAGGTCAGTCTTGTGATTGCCGTGTTAATGGCGTGTTTTGGTTACTGGTGGCTGCGTAAGATCATTAATCGTGCGATTGCTAATGGCGAACAATTTGAAGCTCGGCCCGAAGATCCGGTGTTACTCGAGCGTAAGTTACCCCACCCGATAGCCAGTTTAATCCCGCTGTTGGTGGTGCTTGGTCTGTCCTTCACGTATCACGATAGTCTGGCTCAAAACGCGCTAATTGTGGCTTTGCTTGGCGGGGTTGTGTCGATCGCTGTAATCAATTTTAAGTATTTTCATCGACCTCAGCAGGCCATATCAGAGGCAACAACCGGAGCACTGGTTGCGATTGGCAATACCGCAGCAGTCGTTGGCTTTGGCAGCATCGCTAAAATTACGCCGGCTTTTGAATCGGCCGTTGTCGCCATGACTAACTTGCCCGGTAACGAGCTGGTCGGTGCCGCAGTGGCGGTTAGCGTTATTGCCGGTCTCACCGGTTCAGCGTCAGGCGGTCAGGCTATCGCCTTACCCGAGGTCGGCCCACATTATCTGCAGGCCGGCGTTAATCCGGAACAACTGCATCGTATCGTCTCAATTTCATCAGGGGCTCTCGACTCATTGCCTCACAACGGCTATGTCGTTACCACCATTCGCGCCATCTGTAACGAAACCCATAGCGCTGCTTATTGGGCCGTTGCCGCTGTTACGGTGGTCGTTCCGTTAATGGGACTGGCCGTCGCTATTGGCTTATTCATGCTGTAAGGAATAACTAAAATGCTTCATTCGCCTATCGCCGGGAATATGATGCAGCGACCGTTACAAATCATTGATTTGTTGCGCTTTGCTGCTTCCCGGCATGCAAAACAAGAAATCGTGACCTGCCGTGTAGAGGGGGATATCCACCGCTACAGCTACGCTGACTGCCTGCAACGCTGCGCACAACTGGCTCATGCGCTTGACAAACTTGAGGTGCAACCCGGTGAGCGAGTCGCCAGCCTGGCCTGGAACACCTATCGCCACATGGAGCTCTATTACGCCGTCAGTGGCATTGGCTCAGTCATGCACACCGTCAATCCAAGATTATTCAGTGAGCAAATCAGCTGGATTATTAACCATGCAGAGAGTGGCTGGGTATTTGTCGACCTGAGTTTTGTCGCCCAGCTGGAAGAGATTCAGCAGCAGTTACCCAAGGTCAAAGGTTACGTGATAATGACCGATCGCGCGCACATGCCAAACACCTCGTTAAGCAACGTGCTTTGCTACGAGGAGTTAATTGCCGACCGGCCGCATCACTACCACTGGCCCGATATCGACGAACAAAGTGCAGCACTGCTGTGTTATACCTCAGGCACCACCGGTAATCCGAAAGGCGTGCTGGCCTCACACCGAGCCATGGTCTTGCACGCCCAGGCTACCGTCAGCGCCGATATGCTGGATCTGCGCAGTGATACTGTGTTGATGCCGATGGTTACGATGTACCACGTAGCGGCTTGGGGGGCACCCTATGCCGGCCCTCTGTCGGGATGCAAATTAGTATTTACCGGCGCCAGTACCTCCGGTAGCGCGATGGCGGATATGATCCGAAGCGAACAGGTTAGCGTCGGTTTGGGCGTGCCAACCATCTGGCTGACCTTACACAACTATCTGGCTGAAAACGAATTAACCGTGCCGTCACTAAAACGTGTTTGCGTTGGTGGCGCTGCCTCGCCCATCGGTTTGGTTAAAACCTACGACCAGCAATACGACGTTTACTGGCAACCTATCTGGGGCATGACAGAAACAGGGCCCTTAGTGCATTCAGCACCGCCGCAAGCCGATATATTAAGTCTACCCAAAGAGCAGCAATACCAACTGCAGACAACCGCGGGCAGACCTGTATTTGGTGCTGAAGCGCGTATCGTCGATGCCGCTAACCAACCCTTGCCCCATGACGGCGAAACGCGCGGTGAGCTGCAGGTTCGTGGCCACTGGATCGCAGCGCAGTATTTCGGTAACGACGATCTGAGCAGCTTTCCCGATGGCTGGCTGGCGACCGGCGACATCGCCGTCATTGACCGAAATCATTTTATGAAAGTTGTCGACCGTAAAAAAGATGTGATTAAAAGTGGTGGTGAATGGATAAGCTCGCTGGATATTGAAAATATTGTCAGCCAGCATCCCGCCGTCAATGAATCTTGTGTTATCGGCGTAAAACACCCAAAGTGGGATGAGCGGCCGCTGTTGTTGGTGGTTCTTAAACCCCATGAAAGCCTTGATAAAGAGGCGGTTAAAGATTTTCTGCGTGGCAAAATTGCTCGTTGGTGGATGCCGGACGACGTGCTTTTCGTCGATCAGCTGCCCCATACCGGCACCGGAAAATTAGTAAAAAATGAATTGCGACAACATTATCAAAATTACTTACAGGAGAAGCTCTCATGAAGAGATTCGTTAAACAGGCCGCGGTATTGAGTTTGGCTTTAATCGCTAGCGCAGGCAGTGTTGTTGCCGCAGCCCAGCAACCCCTGCTGGTTAACAAACAGAGTTTTAGCCTGCCAAGCTATACCACCCACGGCGGTGAACAGATAAAAAACGTTACCGTGGGTTGGGAAGCCTACGGTGAACTGAACGAAGCAAAAGATAACGTTATCCTGGTCACTCACTTTTTCTCGGGCAACAGCCATGCTGCCGGCCGTTACACACCAGAGGACGAGCAACCGGGTTACTGGGATGCAATTATAGGCCCCGGAAAAGCGATTGATACCGACACTTATTACGTCATCAGCATTGATTCATTAGTTAACGCTTATCCTCATTTACCGTCGGTGATCACGACCGGTCCAGCCAGTATTAATCCGGACACCGGTAAAGCCTACGGACTGGACTTTCCGGTGGTAACCATCCGTGACTTTGTGAATGTTCAAAAGGCGGTACTGGAGTCGTTAGGTATCTCGCGCTTACATGCCGTTATCGGCGCTTCAATGGGGTCATTACAGGCTATCGAATGGGCCGCAACTTATCCGGATTGGGTTGAACGCATGATATCGGTTATTGGCACAGCATCGATGGACGCCTGGACTATTGCTAGCCTGGAAGCCTGGGCCCAAGCTATCCAACTGGATCCCAACTGGAACAACGGCAATTATTACCAGAGCGAAGCGCCACTGGACGGCGTCACCATGGCGCAAGCGCTAATAACCCATAGCGCTATGCACCCCCGTATATTTAATCAAACAGCACCTACCCAGCAAACTTTACCCGACAAAGGGCTGCAGAGCGTTACCAACCTTTTGCCTGCAGCACAATGGCTCTATGGCAGCAGCCGCCAGCGCGCCCCTCTGGCAGATGCTAACCATATATTGTATTTGGTTAGGGCCAATCAGCTTTTTGTTGCCGGCCATCAGCCAACCTTGCAACAAGGTTTAAAAAACATTCAGGCAGAAACGCTTTTCTTACCGGCCAGTAACGATTTGCTGTTAATGCCTTACATGGCTGAAGCCGCTGTTACCGAACTTAAACAGCTCGGTAAAGACGCTGAGCTGGAGTATATTGACGGCCCGTGGGGGCATTTAGACGGGGTTTACTCAATTCAGCAGAAAGCCGAAAAGATACAACAATTTTTGCGATAAATAATCGGCTAATTTAACCCGCGTGCGGCGTTATACCGCATGCGGGTTACTCCTCAGCCGCCGAATAAGCGATCTTTCAATTTATCCTTCAGCTTATCTTCCAGTTTTGCTTTTAACAGTTCCTGTAACTGTTGTTCAAAGTTTTCAGCGCGATTATTCAGCTGCCCAATATTATCCAGTAACGCGGTTTGTGAACCCAGCTGCTGCTGTATTCTGGACTCTAAATCAGCTTTAATTTGATTCAATTTTTCCTGTCCTTCAGCCATCGCGCTATCACCCAGTAATTGGGCCAATTGTTGATCAAGGTCGGAGCTGAGACTCAGCTTTGGATTCAACATACTACCCGATAAGTCGGTGTTGATATCCAGCCGATCCATTTGCTCCAGCGCAGTCGCCACCGTTTGGGTTATTTTACTGCTGCCTGCCGCAACCATCTGCAAATCCAGCATACGAATGATGGCTTGCCCGTCCAGTTCGTTTTCACGTACTAAAACAGTGCCGTCACTGTCCAGTAACGCCGACGCAATGGACGCCGTTAACTCACTGGAATCGCTCAGGCCCAGATTGCTCAGGTTGGCCCCTTTTAACTGCCACTGCTGCTTTGCGTCAATGCCCGAGGCTAACAGAGACAATTGGCCATTTAAGTTAAAGGCTTCCCATAATGTGCTGTTATCAACCCGTGCCTGGTAGGTGGTGGGCTGGCCCAGAAGGTTATGCTGATGGGTAATGTTCTGCCAGTTAACCGTGATCTCATTACCGGCCACAAGAATTTGCGTGTTGGCTTTTTTAACCCAAAACTCCGGCGGCGCGTCGTCCTCGACAAACGACAGACTTTCGCCCTGACCGCGGACCTTCTGTACCGTTTCAGTGTTAGCCGAACGCGCCAGCATCGGTGCCAGCTGGTCATAGGCCAGTAACAAATACTCACTCCACAACCGTGCTTTTTCGCCCAGTAACAAGCCTGTCACGTTCTGCAAGCCAATTTCATTCAGCTGAAAGTGCTCGCGAATCTTTTTAATGTCGTTTGCCGGCGCCTGCCGCAGCTGCTCGACTTGGTCTTGCAGCACAGTTTTGGACTGACTTAATTGCTCTCGCAAGTTGTTGATGGCTTGTTTATCCTGCCGGATTGCCTCTTTCAACTGGTCCAGTTTTTTCTTCCGGGCAGCGATATCCCCTACACCGGTCACATCGCCCTGTGTAATTTCTTTAATACGCTGCTGGTAGCCGGCCATTTTTTCTTTATCGGGCAATGCTTCTTTAGCCTGCTCGAACTGTTCGCGTTGTTGCTTAAAAGCCGTTTCAGCCTGGCTTGCCACTTGCCCCGTATTTAAGCCAACTTGTTCAACGATCTCATCCTTAGTGGGCAAAGAGACCTGCAGCTGTTGCCAGTTAGCCGTTGCCCAGTCTTTAACATCTTGTTTTTCGGGAACAACATAAACCTCGCCTTTGCCGTCAGCACGAACTTGATCAACACGCACGCCCAACACATCCAGTTGCGCAATATGGATGCGGCCAAGCAACAGTTGCGCTGCCGATACATCGGCACTGAGTTTATCCAGTTGTACCTGATTGTGAGTTGGTTTAGCCGGATCCGTCGCTTCTACGCCATAAGCCATTAGTGTTAATGGTGACCAGCGGTGTTCGACACGCTCAATGTTGACCTCGGCACCATGCAAGCGACCTAAGGTGTATTGCAAAGAGACTTTTAACAGAGCGTCGAGGAATAACCAGGAAATTAACACCAGCACCCCGACAATAATGCCGAATGCGGCCAGCCCGGGCCAACGCAGAATGCTTCGTTTCATGCTCACCTCCGTAAATCCATATACAAGCGCCAAAAACGGCTGCCGCGAATAAGCTGCACAACTTTTAACTTTAATAAATGCGCTTTAATTTTATTGCGATAGTTGTTAATCACAAAATAACTCACAACGGCCAGCACCGGACTCAGCAAGATACTGACAACCAGACTGCCCATGGTAATGGTGTGGTAAAACTGTGATACGCGCCCCAACGCTGTTGCGTACATTGCCTCGTAGATGCCCTGCCAACTTTGTGCGTTCAGGATAGTCAGGCCTAACTGATGAAACACAGGATCTAATAAATAAGCAATACCCGAAAAAATCGCAAAAGACAGCAGGAACAGCGATAAGTTGACGCGAAAAATGAGAGCGGCCAGCAGTATCAACAAATTATGCAAACGCCATAAAGGCGTCAGACCCAGTACCATGCCCAACACCATTGCCATGGCGAGCGCCCAGGGGCTGGTTTCTGAATTCAGCGCTTTCAAAAGCTTGGCCAACAGCGTCAACATAAGTAATGCTCCTTGTCTTTGTTCCCGCTTCTAATATAGTGTCGATTGGGTTTTTTCCGCAAACCGAAATACAAAAGAGCAACAGGATGAGTAATCAATTAGCCGTCAGACAAGCCAAACTTTCGGACTTGGATAATCTAACCGCCTTAGAGCAACGAACCTTTGACTACAGCCGCATCAACCGCCGCAATTTCCGCCGTTTAATACAGTCATCCAGCGTCTGTTTCTGGGTCATCACCGAAGCGCAGAACCTGATAACCTACGCCATCACCCTATCTCGTAAAAACAGCCATTTTTGGCGTATCTATTCGATTGCAGTTGATGCTCAACATCGTAATCGAGGTCTTGCCAGAGCTATGCTTGAGCACATCATTACCGAAGCCAAAAAAGGTCAGCGCCAAGGCCTGACCCTAGAGGTTAAAGCCGATAATATCGCCGCCATAAGACTGTATCAGCAGCTCGATTTTGAAACCGTTGACCTGTTACCCGATTACTATGATGACGGCACTGACGGCTTTAAAATGCGCCTTACTTTTTATCCGGAAAATCACTAAAAGCTCCGGCAACTCCGGCTTTTTTCAGCCAGTCGCGCAGCTCTTTTAATGAACTTACGCCATCGGGTAACTGGTCGTCACGTAATGTATAAACAAATACCTGCAGATTGGTCCGATGGGCGTGCTTTAGGGCATCTGCCCAATGCGGCTGGCCGTTTTCTACGCCAACTAACAGATGATTAAGCCACAGGCCAACACTGTCGGCGTAAGCGGATAATGATTCCATGCCGGCATAGGTTCTTAACGAATCATAATCAACCGCCGATTCGTTCCAGCTATTATCAGCAATCAGTTGCACTAACGGGTAATCGATATGAAACTCTCTTTTAAGGCGCCGCAATGTTTCCGGATTAAACGATTGCAGGTAAATCTTTGTCGGTGTTTCATCGTCTTGATAGCCTTGCTGTTGTAACACCTGAATAACGGCTTCGGTGGCGTCGTAGCCCTGGTCGTGGTACCAACGCGGGGCTTTAATTTCAATATAAACCCCGGTGTTTTGTTCGCGTGTACGGTTCAGTTGCTTAATTAAGCTAATGGTCTCCGCCAATGTTTGGATCGGAAACGCTAACGAACTCGGCTGAAAACGTTTTGGATAACGCAATTCACCATCACTGTTGGTGCGCGGCTGTAAAGTCAGCTGCCGCAGTTCGCTTAATGAAAAGTCGACCACGTAATAATGACCATCTGCGCGATGACGCTTCGGAAACAGCTCTGCGACGTTCGACACCCGGTCAAGATACAAGTCATGCAATACAACCGGAATACCGTCACGACTCAGTTGCACGTCCTGTTCAATGTAGTCAGCCCCAAGACCATGAGCCAAAACAGTGCTGGCGCGGCTGTGCTCGGGCAGGTAACCCGAGGCCCCACGATGGGCAACATCGATAAACGTGGGAACCTTAATGGTTTCCATGCTTTCAACGGGGGTTGTATTCTGCGCCGTAGCAACACTGACCCAACACACAGCACTGAACACAAGCCAACAACGAAAACCAGCCATTTTTTCCTCCGCTACCAGGCCCGCTACCACGCCCTGATTAATCGCACGACCAGTGCGTACTAATGACCTTATCACCTAAATTCTGATAGCGCTCAAGCAATTCTGTCATGGGCTCAGGTTCAGCGGCCAAATTTTTTGCCTGAAGGTAAGTCTCATTATAAAGCTTACTGGCTGAACGCTCACCCAGGTCACAGGCAAAGGTTACAATGCGCTGACCTTTACCTTTATGCATCGCCGCCGCTAATGAAGCCGCGACGTTAAGCGCTGAACTGCTGCCTAACACAATACCATCCTGCTGCTGAACGTAACGTGAAATGGTAATCAAGTCCTGGTCCGGCAGGTTAGCTGCGTGATCAATCGTTGCTTGTTTAAAGTTTTCAACCAGCCTCATAATACCAATGCCTTCGGTCATTGAACTGCCGTTAGAAACGTATTCGCCGGTTTTTAAAAATTCAAAAATACCCGAGCCATCGGGATCCGCCAGCCACACGTCGACATTTTTATCCTGTTCCTTTAAAAACTTTGAATTACCACCAATGGTTCCGCCCGTGCCGGCCACTGACACGAAGGTATCAATACGACCTTCCATTTGTTGCCAGATCTCGGGCGCCGTATGTTGGTAATGGGCCGCCGCATTACTGGTGTTTTCAAACTGATTTGCCCACCAACAGTCGTCGCGTTGTTCAGCAATACGCTGCGCCGTATGGTAAAAGTGGTGCTCGTTTTTAAAGGGAACCGGATCAACAGCCATAACCTGGCCACCATGAAGGGTAATCATGCGCTGCTTTTCCGGTGCCTGATCATTTGGCATAACCGCCAGCATCTCCAGCCCATAAGATTTTGCCACTAATGCCAGGCCAATACCCGTATTACCCGCTGTACCTTCAACAACCGTCATACCGGGTTTTAACTCACCGCGTTGCAGCGCATCTTCTATCAGTTGCTTGGCAGCACGATCTTTGATTGATCCGCCGGGGTTCTGAAATTCGCATTTCAGATACAGTTCGCATCCTGTCAATTGAGACAAGGATGGTATTAACAACATGTCGGTCTCGCCGATTAAATCGCTCATGCGTTGCCCAGTTCTCATTGCCATCCTCTTTGTTATTCATTTAGGCTCCCAGTATCTCGCCACTTTGCACGAGGTGCAACTGACTTTGCGTTATAGGTCATAAGCACCAGTAGGGTGCAATTGCACTGATAAAGCCTGTTAGATTAGATGATGTCCGGCACGGGCTCGCCGGCATCGGCCTTGCGGCCTACCCGGAATTTGTCCGTGGCGGTTCACCCAGTCGTTAATTTGCAAGGATTCGTTGCCAGTTTTTTCGCTTCCTGTTAGCTTAAAAAAGTAGTCACATTATTAACTTAACCTTTATCGTCGACTTCTGTCACAACGTCGATTAACATTTTTGTAAGTAACGGTGAATTCATGGCAACGTCAAAAGCGTACGTCGAAGAACTGCTGTCACGCGCGGATATTCGCCTCAATGGCGACCGCGCCTGGGACATGCAGGTACACGATGAAGCGGTCTTTGAGCAAGCGCTATCGCGCGGTAATCTGGGTCTGGGTGAAACTTATATGGCGGGTCTTTGGGATGCGCCGAAACTTGATCAGTTCTTTTATCGGTTATTGCGCTCGGGGGTGCAGAACGAAGTTAATCCCGCCCGCCTTATTTTTCATTCCCTGAAAGCCCGCATGTTTAACCTGCAAGACTGTAAGCGCGCCTGGGAAGTCGGCCAACGTCATTATGATATTGGCAATGCGCTGTACGAAAAAATGCTGGACCAGCGCATGGTATACACCTGCGGCTATTGGCGCGACGCTGATAACCTGGATCAGGCACAGCGCGACAAACTGGAGCTGAGTTGTCAAAAACTCGGTTTAAAACCCGGCATGCGCATTCTTGATATTGGCTGTGGCTGGGGCAGCTTTATGCAATACGCTGCTGAGCACTATCAAGTGGAATGCGTTGGTGTGACCATATCCAAAGAACAGGTGGCTTTAGGCGAAGAACGTTGTAAGGGGCTGCCGGTGGAGTTTCGGTTGCAAGACTACCGCGAGCTGGACGAAAAGTTTGATCGCATTATCAGTTTGGGTATGTTCGAACATGTTGGCCAAAAAAACTACGACGATTACATGGCGGTTGTCCGTCGTTGCTTAAAAGACAATGGCTTATTTTTACTGCACACCATTGGTAAAAACGTTTCCGATACTGCAGCTGACCCGTGGATCAGCCGTTATATTTTCCCCAACGGCGAAATTCCTTCGATTGCACAAATTGGCAAGACGCTCGAAAACCAGTTTGTCACTGAAGATCTGCACAATTTTGGCGCTGATTACGATAAAACCTTAATGGCCTGGTTTGCTAAGTTTGATCAGGCCTGGCCGGAATTAGAGTCGCAATTTGACGGACAGTTTTATCGCATGTGGAAGTATTATCTGCTGTCCTGCGCGGGCGCATTTAGAGCCCGCGATATTCAGTTGTGGCAATGGGTCCTGTCCCCCGAAGGGCTGGACGGGGGATATCAGCGGCCCTTTAAATAATTATTGGTCGATATTAAATTCGCGCATAAAAATAGCCCAAAAAGCCATAAACAGGGCCGCTACCAGCGGCCCGATAACAAACCCTGTAATGCCAAACAGGACTAAACCGCCCAAGGTTGAAAACAACACAATGTAATCCGGCAGCTTGGTATCGCGACCGACTAATACAGGCCGTAAGATGTTATCCGCTAAACCGATCACAATGGCGCCAAACGCAATTAATACGATGCCATGCCAGATGCTACCCATTGCCAACAAATAGACAGCCACGGGCAACCATACAATACCTGCGCCTATGGCAGGTATCAGTGATAAGAATGCCATCACAACACCCCAAAGCAAGGCGCCCGGCAACCCTAAAAAAGCAAATATCAGACCGCCCAGAGCCCCCTGCACCATGGCTACGACAATATTTCCTTTGACGGTAGCCCGCGTCACCTCGGCAAATTTGGCAAACAGTTCACGCTCACGTTCGTCGCCCAGCGGCAGCGCCCGAACCAGCAAATTGACCAGCAAGTGGCCATCGCGCAACAAAAAGAAGGTTAAATAAACCATCAGAGCAACGCTGACCACAAAACTGAAGGTGTTCTGACCCACAGACAGCGCCTGTTGAGCCAACGTTCGACTTGCGGTTACCGCCAGCTCGGACAGTTTACTGCGTACATTGTCGGTGGACACACCAAAGCGTTCGAGCAACTCCGGGATGAAGGGAAAAGCGGCTTCGATCTGTGCCACAAATTGGCCGGGACGGATCTCTCCCGAATCCAGCTTTTGATAAATTTGCACGCCTTCCTGAATAAACGAATAAGCAATGCCAAGCACCGGCAAAACCACAATAACAACCGCCATGAGTAGCGTCAGCAGTGCTGCTCGATTCGGTTTTTCTCCGATCCAGTGCTGCACTTTTCGTTGTACCGGGTAAAAAATCACCGCCACCGTGCAGGCCCAGAATATCGACAACCAAAACGGTTTTAACACCCATGCAAAGGCCACACTGACCGCCAGTAGCATTAAAATAAACGAACGAACCTCGAGCTTATCCTTCATTAAATAATCCTTTTAACACCCTATAGACGACCACCTTGGGGTTACTTTACGATCACTCCACAGCAAGGCGCAATTTTTGTTATTATAGGGAGTCTGTCAGCTGAATAAAGAGAAGCGTACATTATGAACCCAGAAGTCATGCGAGCTTCATCAACTGAAGCCGCTCGCGTAATGCAGTTAATGTCGCATCCTGACCGACTGCTCATTTTATGCTTACTGAGCGAAAACGAATTCAGTGTCGGTGAAATCGAGCAGCGACTTGAGTTACAACAACCCATGTTGTCACAGCATCTTAACCGATTACGACAACAGCAGCTCGTCAACACCCGCAGACAGGGAAAATACATTTATTATTGTCTGGCAGACAGTAAAACAGAGCAAGTTTTAAAATTGCTCTATTCACTCTATTGCCAGCAGTAAAGCAAAGGAGACAGCCGACAAGGACTGCCGTTTGTGTAGTGGGTCTTTAGCCGATATCCGGGATAAAACTAAAGATACTGAGCAAGATGATGACGAATCTTCTCAACATGAGGATCCCTAACACCCAGCTCGGCCAGCCCGCTGGCAAGCTTCAGTAAATATTCCGCATTGCTTCCGCTGGGCCCTTCTGAGCCGGCGATTTGGCGCGCAATGTCAACTTCGGTTGCCGGGCCTAAAAATGCCGCGTTATCACGAGTGGCAATATAAACCAGGCCTTGCTCCTGTAAGCCGTCAGCAAACGACATTGGCGTAAAAAATCTCAAATAGCCGTTTTTTTCTCGGTGATCCAGATGCTCGAAAACGTCGGGGCTGACACGATACGCCATGCCCGTACAGCGTTCGTCTGCTGTTTCGATTAACGTCAAAACACGTCCGGGTTTTTCCGGCGTACCGCGGTGATCGTGCGATCCCTGCCAAAACCGTCGGCTCCAACCTTCAATAACCGCCGCTTTGCGTTCAAGATACGGAAAATCCACTTTATAAATTAATGACCCATAACCAAACAGCCACACCGACTGGTGTTGGCTTAAGTCCTGACGTTGTTTATTTATCTGCGTTGTATCTTGAGACATCACTGTTCCTGTTAATCGGCCTTAAAACTGCTAGCCTAGGTTACGTATAAGGCACCGGTTAAGATTGACAGCAACGCGGTTGCATAGCAATCTTACGGGTTAATCTGACTGACGGGCGCAAATTGTAATGGAGCATCCCAATGAGTAGCAAATCGATCGCCGAACATTTGGCGCAATACGCTAATTATCACCGTGATCGGCGTAATGTGATGACTCACCTTATCGGCATCCCTTTGATCGTCGTCGCCTTATTAATCTTGCTCAGCCGGCCCGAAATCAGGCTCGGCTATTTTATTCTGACCCCTGCCAATCTGGTTGTTTTTGCCGCAGTAATTTTTTATATCCGCTTAGATATTCGACTGGGGTTGCTAATGACCGCGTTGCTGTGGCTGGCACTGGCTGTTGCCCGTAACGCAGCGACACTGGATACCACCGTTTGGCTAAGCTGGGGTATTGGTTTGTTCGTTGTGGGTTGGATATTTCAGTTTATCGGACATTATTTTGAAGGTAAGAAGCCCGCCTTTATGGATGATATTATGGGATTAGCCATCGGTCCACTTTTCGTCGTAGCTGAACTGTTGTTTATGCTGGGTTTGCGAGCGGACCTAAAAAAAGCCGTTGAGAATCGACTATGAACTATCCTGACTGGTTTATTCATTGGGCCGAACAGAACCCCTGGGCCTATACCGTGATTGCTGCCGTCATCCTGATTATTGCAGTCTGGCTGTCGCAGTTAATAACCAAACATATCCTCTTACGCGGAATCAGTAAGTTGCTGTCCAAAACCGAGCTGGGTAGTGATCCCAGTGTTGGACTGACGGTAATTGTCGGCCGGTTCGCCCAGGTCGTCCCGGCCTTAATTTTATCCCTGGGTATCGCTTACGTTCCGCAGCTGCCCGAGACACTGGTGGCGGTCATACGCAATGTCGCGCTGGCCTACATTGTACTGACTGTAGCCCGCGCAATCAGTGCCGCGATGAGCAGCTTAAACCTGATTTATTCACGCCGCCCGAACGCCTATCTCCGGCCGATTAAAGGTTTTTTGCAAATTGGCCAAATTATAATCTACCTGGTGGCGTTGATTCTTATCATCGCCATTTTAATTGATAAGTCACCCATTATCTTACTGTCAGGCATTGGCGCTATGGGTGCCGTAACGCTGCTGGTATTTCAGGACACGCTGTTATCCTTCGTCGCCAGTATCCAGTTATCCTCCAACGATATGATCCGGGTCGGTGACTGGGTGGAAATGCCCCAGTTGAACGCTGATGGTGACGTCATCGATATGGCCTTACACACCGTTCGCGTGCAAAACTGGGATAAGACCATAACCACCATTCCCACCAAACGCCTAATCTCTGACTCATTTAAAAACTGGCGCGGCATGCAGCAATCCGGTGGTCGCCGAATTAAACGCTCGTTATATATTGACCAAAACAGCATCCACTTTTTAGCCTCGGAACAGATGCAGAAACTTAAGCGTTTTGCCTTGTTGAATGAGTATCTTACGGGCAAAGAACACGAACTTCAGGCGTGGAATGAACAATTAATAACGCAAGGTGAAGATGCGGTCAACACCCGTCAAGTCACCAATATCGGAACTTTTCGCGCTTACATCGACAACTATTTGCGCCACCATCCAAAGGTCAAGCAAGACATGACACTGATGGTGCGCCAGCTCAGCCCGACCCCACAAGGTCTGCCAATCGAAGTCTATTGTTTTAGCAACGACATTCGCTGGGAATTTTACGAAGCCATACAAGCGGACATTTTTGACCACTTATACGCCATTTTACCGCAGTTTGATTTGCAGGTTTTTCAGGAAACAAGCGGCATGGACGTACGACAGGCAATCACCAGAGCAAAAGGTTGAGCGGTATGAACTGGCGTTTTAATGTGTTTTTTATAAGCATTGGCTTAATTGGATCAAGTTGGGCTTTGGCGGCACCGCAGCAGCAAGGCTATTCCTATCAACAGGTGGTGCAATTGTCGGCGCAGCCGCCAGCGAAAAAGCTGAACTATGGTCCCGGCCCCGATCAAGCGTTGCACATTTGGCCGGGCGAAACGCGCAAGCCAGCGCTGTTTTTAATTCATGGCGGCTGCTGGCTGTCAGAATACGACGTGCAACACAGTTACCCGTTAAGTACCGCACTGAATCAACAGGGGTATACGATTTACTCTGCCGAATATCGACGAACGGGTGCTACCGGCGGAGGCTGGCCGCACACCTTTAATGACATCCGCGATGCTTTCCGCTCGTTTTTAGTGCAGCACAGACAGCATTCCAGCGCACCGATTGTCGTGTTAGGGCATTCTGCCGGCGGCCACTTAGCCCTGCTGCTGGCTGCCGATAACGAATTTAAAACCGATATCCATTCGGTTATTGGCTTAGCTGCGATAACTGATATCACAGAATATGCCGCGGGCCAGAACAGTTGCCAGCAAGTCACGGCAGATTTTATGGGCAGCACACCCGAGCTCCGACCCAAACAATACGCGGCAGCCAATCCGGTAGTGCAAGACAATCACGCCAACATCACCTTGCTACAGGGCACTGCTGATCAGATTGTCAACCCGACCTACGCCAACCTGATCAGTACGGCCAAGGTTCGCCTTATTCAGAAAGCCGGTCATTTTGATTTAATTCACCCTAAAAGTCATGCCTTCAGCGAATTGCTGAACACCCTGGAAGATGTTGTTTATGATCACCCGCAATGAATTAGCCCAGCGCGACCTCAATGACCCGCTGGCAAGTTATCAACAAGAGTTTGACTTACCTGCTGATACCATTTATCTGGACGGTAATTCCCTTGG
Organism: Pseudomonadota bacterium; assembly: GCA_051745735.1. GTDB lineage: Bacteria > Pseudomonadota > Gammaproteobacteria > Enterobacterales > Alteromonadaceae > Idiomarina. Next base: position 30,623 of record JBNJEJ010000005.1, on the reverse strand, counting down.
CGCCATTCCGCACCGGGTTAAACAGCGCCTGACCGACACCATTGAACAGCAGTGGGGTAATGATTTAATTACCAGCTGGAACAAGCATCAGTGGGTCAACTTGCCGCAGCGTGTTGGCGAAAAGATTGCGCCCATTATTGGCGCCGCCCAAGGTCAGGTCATCTGTTGCGATTCAATCTCGGTTAACCTGTTTAAACTGCTCAGCGCTGCGCTGTCTTCCTGCAGTGACAGCAAGCGACGCTTAATTTTATCCACCACGGACAACTTCCCGACTGATGGATATATAGCTCAGGGTTTACAGCAACTGCTCGGGCAGAGCCAGTGTCAGTTTAAAGCGGTTAACGAAGACCAGTTAAGTGATGCCATTGACGAGCAAGTTGCCGTTGTTATGGTCACCGAAGTTAACTTCCGCAGTGGCCGCCGACTGGACATTAACCGATTAACTCAAATCGCCCATCAACACGGCGCGCTGATGTTAGTGGATTTAGCTCACAGTGCCGGCGTTATGCCTATTGAACTGGACGCCTGGCAAGTTGATATGGCCGTTGGCTGCACCTACAAATACCTTAATGGCGGACCGGGTGCACCGGCCTTTGTATACCTTAACCAGAAACTCCAGGGCAAATTACAGCAGCCTATTGCCGGCTGGTTTGGCCACCAGTCACCTTTTGATTTTAACCCTGACTACCTGGCCAGCAGCGATATCAAACAGTTTTTAGCCGGCACGCCGCCAATCCTGTCGATGGCCGCCGTCGATAGTGCTCTGGGCTTATTCGATGAGCTTGATATGACCACGGTAAGGCTAAAATCACAACAACTAACCGGGCTATTTCACCAATTGGTCGAACAACACCAGCTGCATGAATCACTAACCCTGTTATCGCCGTTGCTTGCTGACCATCGGGGCAGTCAACTAAGCTATGCCCATGAACAGGCTTATGGCATTTGCCAAGCTTTGATTGAGCGCGGAGTTATCGCTGATTTTCGTGCCCCATGCTACATACGGTTCGGCTTTGCCCCATTATACAATAGCTTTACCGATGTCTTTGATGCAGTTGAGCAACTGCAGCAAGTGATTAACCGACAGGAACACTTAGCCGATCAGTGGCAGCAACGACAAGCGGTCACCTAACCACACTTACAGGAGATTATGATGTCGGATGATACGTATCAGCCACCCAATGTCTGGCAACAACCCAAAGACAGTGGCGGTAAATTTGCCAGCATTAATCGGCCCATCGCAGGGGCCACTCATGACCAGGCATTGCCGGTTGGGGAGCAGCCCTTACAGCTGTATTCACTGGCCACACCCAACGGCCAGAAAGTCACTATTTTGCTGGAAGAACTGGTCGCGCAAGGTGTTAAAGAAGCGGAGTACGACGCCTTTTTTATCGACATCATGGAGGGCGATCAATTCAGCAGTGGCTTTGTTGAACTCAACCCCAACTCAAAAATTCCTGCCTTATTTGACCGCACCGCTGAGCCACCGAGACGAGTATTTGAATCCGGTTCGATTCTGCTGTATCTGGCTGAAAAATTTAACTTATTTATACCGGAAACAGGGCCCGAACGCACCGAATGTCTTAACTGGTTGTTTTGGCAAATGGGTAGTGCGCCGCTGTTGGGCGGTGGCTTTGGGCATTTTTATGCGTATGCGCCAGAAAAATATCAGTACCCCATTGACCGCTATACCATGGAAGTAAAGCGTCAGCTGGACGTATTAGACAAACAATTGGCGCAACATGAGTTTATTGCCGGCGAAAACTACAGCATTGCCGATATGGCCATTTTCCCTTGGTACGGGGCCTTAGTTCGTAATGAGGTTTACCAGGCAGCCGAGTTTTTACAGACACATACGTATAAAAATCTCGTTGCCTGGGCCGAGAGGCTAGCTCAACGAGACCCAGTTCAACGCGGCATGCGGGTTAATAAAACCTGGGGACCCGAAGCCGAACAGCTACGTGAGCGACATAGCGAGGCGGACTTTTAAGCAGCATTAGATAAAAGCCGGCCGCTAAAGCACCGACTTGGTGATGACAAAAATGCCCATCAGTACCAGGAAAACTGCAAAGCCCTTTTGCAGTTTTTCCTTCGGCAACGTACGGCCGATACGAGCGCCAAGAATACTACCCAACAAGCCACCGGCGATCATGATAGCTATCACTTGCCAATCAAATTGGACATCGTTTGCCGACATCACCGCATAATATTTAAAGAAACCCGCAATTGATTTAATCACAATAATTAACAGGCTGGTGCCAATCGCCACCGGCATGGAAAGTCCTGCTAATAAGACCAGCGCCGGAACAATAAGAAAGCCACCACCGACCCCGACAAAACCGGTAATAATACCAACCACCAGGCCCTCTAAGGTAACCTTGGCATAGTTGATGGTGTTAATTTCAGAGGGTGGCTTGGGTTTGCTGCGCCACATCAGTAAGGCCGCAACAATCATCAGTAACGAAAAGGTCAGCAACTGCCAGCGACTGTCTACTATGGTACCAAGCCAAGCACCGCCATAAGTACCCATCATACCGGGGATACCAAACACCCAAAAATGACGCCAGCTGACATTTTTTCGGCGGATATAGGATATTGAACCGAATAAACTGATGCCCGCCACGATCAACAACGACGACGCGATGGCTTCCCCCGCCGGCATTTCGACTAAGTACATCAACACCGGTACCGTAAGAATTGAACCACCAGAGCCAAATAAGCCCAGGCTGATACCAATGACAACAGCCCCTATAATAGAAAGAAGCATATCGCTACCTCATATACCCTAATGGAATAAAGTTATGCAAGTTTACATCAAATGAAAAAGCCGCGCTAGTTGCGCGGCCTTTGCTGTTTTGCTGACCGGAAAGTGAACTGTTATTTATCTAAGTCAGTCAAACGTAGGTAAGGGCGCAATGTCTCCCAGCCCTGGGGGAACTTAGCCTTGGCGTCTTCATCAGATACAGTTGGGCGAATGATAACCGACTCGCCTGGCTCCCAGTCAGCTGGGCAGGCAACTTCGTGCTTATCGGTTACCTGCAACGCGTCGATCACCCGCAGGATCTCGGAAAAGTTACGACCTACGGTCATTGGATAGGTCATCGTCAAACGAATTTTCATGTCCGGATCGATGATGTAAACTGAGCGGATCGCGGCATTATCGTCTTCATCCGGATGGATCATGTCGTATGCCTGAGCCACTTTCTTGTCTTTGTCCGCTACGATAGGGAACTCAAGAACTGTGTTCTGCGTTTCATTAACATCGTTAATCCAACCCAAATGCTCTTCGACGGTATCCGTCGACAGCCCTAGTGGCTTGACGTTACGCTGCGCAAATTCCGGAGCCAGCTGCGCCGTACGACCCATCTCAGTGGTGCAGACCGGAGTGTAATCGGCCGGGTGACTGAAGAAGAACGTCCAGGAGCCTTTTGCCCACTCATGAAAATCTATGGGTCCGTTGGTCGTTTCAATTTTAAAATTGGGTGCGGTGGTTCCAATACGTAAACTCATCGTTATGTCCTCTTTAGCTTAGCTATTAATTATTGAGCATTAAAATTTGTTGGCTGGAATTTTGAAGTAGTGTTCTCCGTCATTCTCAGCCGGTGGTAGCTGCCCTGCTCTCAAGTTAACCTGCAGAGCGTGTAGCATTCGGTCCGGAAGTGCCAGCGTCGCATCACGCTCATCACGAACTTTGCGGTACTGGGACTGGTCTACCGGTCCTGATAAATGAACGTTTGTTTCTTTATGCTGCGCTACAGTCGCTTCCCACTGGGCTTCTCGTCCACCTTTGCCGTAATCATGGCCAACAAATAGCCGGGTTTCATCCGGCAAATTAAGAATACGCTGTAAGGTGTCCCAAAGCTCTTTTGACGAGCCGCCGGGGAAATCAGCGCGGGAAGTTCCGCTATCCGGATACATAAAGGTATCGTGCACAAAAGCTGCGTCGCCGACAACATAAGTAATCGAACCCAGAGTATGTCCGGGAGACAACCAGACTTCGACTTCTAGGTCGCCAATGTTAAAAGCATCTCCCTCTTTAAATAGCCGGTCAAAATCGGCTTGCGGATTAAAGGCGCCTGGCAGGTTGTAGTAATCGCTCCATAATTCGGCAATCTCGCAGGTTTTCTCGCCAATGGCATTAGGGGCAGCGGTTTTTTCTTTCAGATACCGGGACGCCATCAAGTGATCTGCGTGCGGATGTGTATCCAGCACCCACTCAACAGTCAGTCCATTGTCTTGCACCAATTGTAGCACCTCGTCAGCGCTTTCAAATGAGGTTCGAGCGCTGCGCGGGTCGAAATTTTGTACAACGTCTACCAAAGCCGCTTTTTTTGTTACTGGATCAGCAACAACGTATTGAATTGAACCCGTATCCGGTTCGTAAATACCCCAGACAGTCGGCGACTTGCTGCCTGTCGATGGGCTTTTGCGAATTATGCTTGTCATAAAACACCTCCTTAAACTTGGTTATAACTATATAACAAAACGTGTTAAACGCAAGTCAATGGACATCTTTCGGTAACGATTAGGATAATCGTCTTTTTCAATGTATTTTTAGGTTCTAACAGAAGGTTTAGTTATAGCTTATTGCTATTTGATCATTATCGGTATCGGGCGTATTGTTAGGTGAGAGTTATATGCTTATCGCATTTAGATATATAAAAGAGAAATAGATTGAGGTTTAAACTATGACACAGCAACCCATCGTTACACACTTTTTTGACGAACCGACCAATACCTACAGCTATGTGGTTCAGGATCCCAGTTCAAAACATTGCGCCATCATTGATTCAGTCTTGGATTTTGATTACGCAGCCGGGCGTACAGATACTGCTTCCGCTGACCTAATTCTTGAGTTTATCGCTCAACATCAGTTGACTGTTGACTGGATTCTAGAAACGCACGTGCATGCCGACCACCTGTCTGCAGCACCTTATTTACAAGAAAAAACCGCTGCCAAACTGGCGATAGGTGAGCACATCAAAACCGTACAGGACACCTTTGGTAAAGCATTTAATGCGGGCACCGAATTTGCCCGCGACGGCAGTCAGTTTGACCGCTTGTTGAGCGATGGTGACCAGTTCAACATTGGTGAACTACAGGCCGACGTACTGCATACACCGGGTCATACTCCCGCTTGCCTGACTTACGTGATTGGCGACGCTGCTTTTGTCGGCGATACCCTGTTTATGCCAGACTATGGAACTGCGCGCTGTGACTTCCCGGGGGGCGATGCTCGCGTGCTCTATCAATCGATTCAAAAGGTATTTTCCCTGCCGGACTCGACCCGATTATTTATGTGCCATGATTACAAGGCACCCGACCGCGATGACTATGCTTTCGAAACCACTGTCGCTGAAGAAAAACAGACCAATATTCACGTCGGAGACGGCAAAACTGAAGAAGACTTCGTTAAAATGCGGACCGAGCGGGATGCCACATTGAATATGCCACGCTTAATTTTACCTTCAGTGCAAATTAATATGCGGGCAGGACAAATGCCTCCGGCAGAAGACAACCAGCAACGCTATCTTAAAATCCCACTGAACCTATTTTAATTGTGAGCACTGATGATGGAAATTCGTAAATTAAGTCCGTTTTTAAGCGTGTCTCCGCAGCTCAGTGTGGAAGATGTTGGTGTTGCTGCAGCCATGGGCTTTAAAACGCTTGTCTGCAATCGTCCTGATAATGAAGGGGAAGACCAAGTTAACGCCGAGGCTATTGCCTCCGCCGCTCAACAAAACGGCATGCAATTCGAACACTTACCTGTCGTGTCCGGGCGAATAACCGATAACGATGTCGAACAATTCAAAGCCTTAATGAACAAAGCGCAGGGGCCGGTTCTGGCTTACTGCAGAACCGGTACGCGTTCATGCACCCTGTGGGCATTAGCCGAATCTGACCATTTAAGCAGTGATGCCATACTCGATACGGCTAAGCAGGCAGGCTACGACCTAAGCGGCCAAAAGCCCCGCTTACAACAAGGCAGCGAAAGCCAAACAGGCGAATCCAAAAACCCCGCCAGCACTCACCACAGCGTCGTTATTGTTGGCGGCGGAGCCGGTGGGCAGTCGGTTGCTGCCAGTTTGTTAAAACGCCAACCCGAGCTGGATATTGCTATTATTGAGCCGCAGCAGACCCATTATTACCAGCCCGGGTGGACACTGGTTGGCGGTGGAGTGTTTGACCGCGACCAAACTAAGCGCAGCATGGCCTCGATTATGCCAAAGCAGGCCCAATGGTACCAGACGACGGTCAGTCAATTTATGCCGGAGCAACAACAGGTAAGATTAGAGAATGGCGACACCCTTGCCTATCAAACCCTGGTTGTAGCAACCGGTCTTAAACTGGACTGGGACGCCATACCCGGCTTAAAAGACACACTGGGCCAGCACGGTGTAACCTCCAATTATCGGTTTGATTTGGCTCCTTACACCTGGAAGTTAGTGCAGTCACTGCAATCGGGAACGGCATTATTTACTCAGCCTGCCATGCCCATTAAATGCGCCGGAGCGCCACAAAAAGCCATGTATTTATCCTGTGATGAGTGGCTGCGAGAAGGTACACTTAACAATATTAGGATCGAGTTTTGTACCGCCGGGGCGGCATTGTTTGGCGTCAAAGATTATGTCCCGGCATTGCAGGAGTACGTCGAAAAATACGCCATCGGGTTGCAGTTTCAGCATAACTTAGTCAGCGTCGACGGTCCTAATCAAAAAGCCACATTCTCAGTCACCGACGCGGATGGTAATAGCGAGCAAGTCACTAAGTCTTTTGACATGTTACACGTTTGCCCGCCTCAGGTGGCACCGGAAGTAATAGCAAAAAGCGCCCTTGCAGATGCTGCCGGTTGGGTCGATGTCAGCCCTGAAACGTTGCAACACAAGCAGTATGGCAGTATTTTTGCGGTTGGTGACGTTAGTAACTCCCCGAATGCAAAAACCGCTGCGGCCGTGCGCAAACAAGCCCCTGTTGTCGCCGAAAACGTGCTTTCCGCCTTGACTGGAAAAGCGGCGATGGCGGTATACGATGGCTACGGCTCCTGTCCGTTGACCGTAGAGCGCGGTAAAATTGTGTTAGCCGAGTTCGGTTACGGTGGCAAATTGCAACCAACTTTTCCAAGCTGGCTGGTTAATGGCACCAAACCGTCGCGTTTATCCTGGCTTTTAAAAGAAAAAATGTTGCCCTGGCTTTATTGGGACCTCATGTTGAAAGGCAAAGAATGGCTGGCAAAGCCTAAGTACCTGACCCATAAACCGGAACCCCAGGCAGCCCCGGAAGCATGCAACTTTGAGGATAAAAACAAATAGTCGCACAGACAACTTCCCCTGTTCCCAACGGGTGGCAGTCACGATTCTCTTGTGTGGCTGTCACTTTTTTATGGCAAACGAATAACCTGTCCTAATTGAGTGTTTAAACCGGGTAGCTCCATTGGACTAACGTGACTGATGATCAGCCAGGTCCGGTCTGTGTACACTTCAAGCATTCGGCTTGCGATGCTGACCATCAGTTCTCGTTCGACACCAGCAAAGGGTTCATCCAGCAACATCACAGGCTTATCCTGCAACAACACCCTGGCCAGCGCTAAACGTCTTAGCTGACCACCGGAAAGCTGCACGCCCCGAGGCCCGACAGCCGTTTCGAGCTGGTGCGGTAGTTGGTTAACAATTGCCGTTAACCCAACAACGTCAAGCACTTGCCAGTAGGCTTGTTGCGCAATCGGCTGGCGAGCCGGGTTCAAGTTTTCCTGTATCGAGGCACTAAATATCTCGGTTTGTTGCGTTAAGTAGCCTGTTATCGCTGGTAGACTTCGCGGCGGTTCGGTGCTGATCGAGCCACTCACCTGTTGCCCGGGGTAAAGCCCCATTAATACCTCGGCAAGTGTACTTTTACCAACCCCAGAAGGCCCTTTGAGCCAATGCAGACAGCCCGGCTTAAAGGTCGCGTTAAGCGCTTTTATCAGAGTCCGCTGCTGCCGGTTAACTGACAATTGGTGCAGCTGGATCGTTACCCCGCCAGGAGCTGAATCGGCCGAGTCCTTTTCAGTTCCTTTAACTGAATCTTGTTCGGACTCTGCATTTAACAAACTTCTTGCTGCCGCCAGGGTCTTACCGTAACCAGCCCATTGAGTCGACAACTCAGTGGCCAGCTCTTGCCAGGCCAATGCCGAAAGTGCCAGCATAATCACCTCTGCGGATCCGGTCCGCTGCTGCTGAAAATCCTCCAGAACCACAAACAACGTGAGCAGGACAACAAGCTGGGCAATACCCTCAACAAAGACCTGACGCTTTTGTTGCAATTCCAGGTAGTTTACTTCCAGTTGTTCAAACTTTTCAGTCTGCCTCATCACCGCATTTGACTGGGGATCAAACTGCCCCCACGCCATTAATTCAGACATCGATTCAGTAAAGTTCATTGCCCGCTGTCGCGCCCGCTGCTGGTGCTGAAGCGATGAAACAGCAAGGCGCCGGCTGCGCAAAGCGGTTTGCATTGTCAGACCCAGAATGGCTAAGGCGAAAATTAATAAAACGGAACTGAGCAGAGGGTTATATAACCACCAAAAAAAAGCCAACGCTAAGGTAGCCAACACATAAACCAGTAATGGCATGACCAGGCGTAATAACAAATTGTCCATGGTGTCCAAATTACGGGTTAATTGCTGAACTGCATCGGCAACGCGAAACCGTAACGTGCGTTGTAGCGGAACATTCTGCATATAGCGGAACAAGGCGACACGCCAGCGTGCCTGTAGTTTTAACACCAAATCGTGGTTAACCAGACGCTCCAGATAACGGCTTAGCGTTCTGGCAATTGCAAAAAAACGGATGCCAGCACCGGGCGTATAAATATCAAAGCCCACATACAGAGCGGCTGCCGTAATGAACCAACCCGATAACGACAGTAATCCGACAGCAAACAAAGCCGTTGCTGCGGCAAAACCGATACCAACAGTCAACTGCAATCGGTAACTGCTTAACTGTTTTAACCAGGGAGCCAGGCTTCGCCAATCCCGTTGCCAACTGGGTTGCCGCATTAAGATAACTCCACATGTTGATCAGCAACCGCCATCAAGCCGGGGTCATGGCTGGCGACAATTACCGTACGACCCTGCTGTGCCAGCTGCAGTAAATTGTTACAAATCGCTGCAGCCGAAACAGGATCAAGATTCTCAGTGGGCTCGTCGGCAATCACCACGGGTCGATCGGCTAACATACAGCGAGCTAACGCCAGCCGTCTTCGCTCACCGCCCGACAAGCCCCGGCCCTGCTCACCCAAACGAGTATCGAGCCCTTGATTTAGCTCTGCTAACATGACATCCAGCTTTAGGCGTTTGCAGACCGCAACGATCTCGGCATCTGTATTGTGTTGAAAAAGATTAACGTTAGCGCGCAACGATTGCGCCGTTAAAAACGGCTGCTGCGCAAAATAAGCGATCTGCTGGTTATCCAAACGGCAACCTGGAAATAGGCGCTCGTTAACCTCCATCAGGCCCTGAAAACCACTCTGCCCGAGTAAAATACGTAACAATGTGGTTTTACCGCTGCCCGAAGGGCCACTAATGACCGTCAGCTCAGCTCGGTTCAGACAGGTATCCGGATAGTTCAAGTGGACATTGGCAGCTAGCTGGACACGCAAGTTCTGCCAACGCATTGCAAAACCAGCATTGTCGATCGGCGTTTTTGACTGTACTTGCGAACCCTGACGATGGCTTTCACATAATAAGGCTGCAGCACCAACGGCAGCGGCCCGGTCATGATAACTCTGGGCAAATTGCCGCAGCGGAGCAAAATACTCAGGCGCCAGCAACAGCACTAACAGGCCACTGAACAAAGTCAGCTGATCCGCAGCTAACCAGTCAATGTAACCCAGTAGTCCAAACCCTACATAGAGCGCTACCGCAGCAATGGCCACACTGGCAAAAAACTCCAGCACGGCAGATGATAGAAAAGCCACCTTTAAGGTCGACATAGTGGCTTTTCGGTAACGCTCGCCTGCTATCGCGACGTCATTTCGGGCTGCATCACCCGCTGCAAATAACTGGATACTTGTTAAATTACGCAATTTATCCGTAAATACTTGGCTTAGCGCATGCGTTTGTTCTGCATGCTGCTGACTTAAGCGCTCGGCTCCAATGCCTACTAATGCCATAAAAGCCGGAATCACCGGCCCACTGACCAACAATAAAAGGCCGACCACCGGATTGATATAAAAACACGTTAATAGCACCAAAAGAGGGGAAAACACCACCAAGTACTGTTGTACCAGATAACGGCTAAAGTAGCCTTTCAACGCCTCAATCGGCTCAAGCAGTAACGCTCCGTCTTCGGCGCTCAGCTGCTGACCCGATAATTGCTCCCTCTGCCAGCGTTTTAACAGTTTGGCGCGGGCAAACTGAGTTGCCTGCATGGTAGCCTGTTGCAACGTTTGCTGTTGCCAATAAGGCAAATAAACTCGCAGGGCACTGGCCGCAATAAGCCCAATAAGCAACTCAGATTGCGCAATTAACGTCTCACCGTCGGTTAATATTCCCTGCGCAATGGCAGCAATGCAGGCCAGTTGTAGAATAATCGCTAACGTTCTCAATAAGCCTAATAAAAACGCCCGCTGTACCGGGCGTTTTACTTTGGCAGCCAATTGTTTTAAGTACAGCGATGCCTGTTGTAAATCAACATTTTGCTCAGCCTTCATGCAGTACTTCCCACTGTCGGTACTTAGTGATAGCCCTGGTCTGCAGTAACTTTACCGCGGAAAATCCAGTAGGTCCAAGCGGTGTAAACCAACACAATGGGTATAACAAACAGCAGTCCAATCAGTAAAAACAACTGTGACTCATGAGCGGATGCAGCATCGGCTAACGTGTAGTCTGGTGGCACAACGTAGGGCCACTTACTGGCCAGCAGGCCCAGATAGGTGAAAAGAAACAAGCCCATGGTTGCGACGAAGGGAGTTCCCTCGCGTCTGTCCCGTACCGAAGCGTAAATCCAGTACGCACAGGCCAGCCCCAGTAAAGGCAGCAACCAGATGAATGATAAACCATTACCAAACCAGCGGGTAGCAACAAACTCATCAACAAAAGGCGTCCAGATACTGATGATGGCAAAAATAACCAGTACCACAGCCAATAATGGATTCACTAATTTGTAAGCCCATTCTTGAGTCGATCCTTCAGACTTCATGATCAACCAGGTTGCCCCCAACAGAGCATAGCCTGCAACCAAACCGACGCCGGTTAATACGGTGAATGGCGTCAGCCAATCCAGCGCTCCTCCAACGTAACGCATATTGTCGGTTTCGAAACCCTGAATGTAGGCACCCACTACGGCCCCCTGGGCAAACGAGGCGACCGTAGAACCAATCGCAAACGACCAGTTCCACAAGTAGCGGGAGGAATGAGCCTTAAACCGAAACTCAAACGCTACACCTCGGAAAATAAGTCCCGCCAGCAGCAAAAACACACCAATATAAAGTGCCGGTAAAAAGATGGTGTAAACCAGTGGAAAGGCTGCCAGCAATCCCGCCCCACCTAATACCAGCCAGGTTTCGTTACCGTCCCATACCGGCGCCACTGAGTTCATCATGATATCGCGGTCGTGTTCACTGGGAGCAAACATGAACAGAATGCCTTGGCCTAAATCAAAACCATCCATCAATACATACATGATGACGCCAAAAGCAATGATTGCGGCCCAAATATAGGTTAAATCAAAAACGGGTTCAGTCATGACAATTATCCTTAATCAAAGCTTGCATCTGCGGCAGATAACGGACGTTTCGGCCGATGGTTTTCATCTTCGTGCTGCTCAGTACCTTCGGTTCCCGTTCTAATAACCCGGGTCAGGTAATAAGCACCTGAGGCAAACACACAGGCATAAACCAGGAAGTACCCAACTAATGTGAATAACGCCATACCGCCAGTCAGAGAGGGCGTTAAGCCTTCAGCATGTGTCATTTGTCCATAGACTAAGTAAGGAGCACGACCAACTTCAGTAACAAACCAGCCCGCAAGTACTGCGATAAAAGGGCTCAAGGTCATCAAACGCAATGTCTGCAAGAACCAGCGAGAGTGCATGTAGGCACGATTGCGGCGCAGGAAGAGGCCGGCAACGGCAACCAACACCATCAACAGCCCCATCGCTACCATGATCCGGAAAGACCAGAAAACAATAGCCACGTTCGGTTGCAATTCAGGCGGTTGCTCTTTCACTCCGGGGATGACTCCATTCCAGTCGTGAGTCAATACAAAACTCGCCAATTTGGGAACGCCCACTTCAAAATGATTGGTCTGGGCTTCCTGGTCCGGAATGGCAAATAATAACAGTGGAGCTCCTGCCTGGGTTTCCCAATTACCTTCCATGGCAGCCACTTTCGTCGGTTGATGCTTAAGTGTGTTCAAGCCATGTAAGTCACCGATAAACACTTGCAACGGAGTTAAAAAGAGCAATAACCATAAGGTCATCGACAGTGCTTTGCGATGCAATTCAGTATCTCGTTTTTGCAGCAAGAACCACGCACTCACACCGGCAACCACAAAACCGCCGGTTAAGAAAGAGGCCAGGCCCATGTGCGCAAACCGATACCAAAATGACTCATTGAATATCGCTGCAGCCCAGTCGACCACATGGTAGATACCATTGTTCACTTCGACACCGGCTGGCGTTTGCATCCAGCTGTTCGCTGACAGGATCCAAAATGACGAAATAAAGGTGCCGATGGACACCATTAATGCTGCAAAAAAGTGTACTCCGTTAGGTACTTTGCCACGCCCGAACAACAACACACCCAGAAAAGCCGCTTCCAGGAAAAAAGCTGTGATGACCTCGTAACTTAGCACCGGGCCCAGGAAATTAGCCGTGGCCAGCGAAAAGTTACTCCAGTTGGTGCCAAACTGAAAAGACATCACAATACCGGACACTACTCCCATACCAAAGACGACGGCAAAAACCTGAGTCCAAAACGCTCCCAGACGTTCCCACTTAGGATTGTTGGTTTTGAACGCCAGCCCGTAAATCAGTGCAATATAAGAGGCCAATCCGATGGTGAACACGGGAAAGATGGCATGAAAAGAAACAACGAATGCAAACTGAATTCGCGATAGCACAAGTGGGTCAAGCTCCATGGCGTGATCTCCTGGTTATTCAGTTGATTGGTGAGACGTTACAACAAAAGCTCCGCGCACATCACCGACTTCAAACCCGGTCGCCTGATCATCAGGATAGCGTTGCTTGATCGCCTGCTTGAGTTCGGGTTTTATGGCTGAACCATGACAAGCTGAACATTGCGGTTGCATAACAATGGCTTTCATCCAAACTTCGTCGCCCTGGCCGTTGGTGTAAGTTGTCGCCGGCACATCATTATTGTCATTGCGCTGGCTCTGCTGCCATTGTTGTTCAAACTGCTTGAGGACTTGCTGCTGGCGTTCGGTTGGGCTGTTGTCGGGGTTACGGACTTTAAGTGCGGTCCGGCTAACGCTAACACCAAGTTGCTGACTGACCGCACGGGCTATTTCCGGAGCCTGTTCGTTACAGACCCTGATAGCAGCCACATGGCCTTCTTTTTTAATAGTTGTCATCAATACTTTGCCCAGCCGTTGCTGCAGCTGCTGGGCTGCCTGCGGATAATTTTTTTCAGCAGCGAAGGCCGCTCCTGAAACGGCGAATATTGACGCCAGTGATAGATTAATCATAAGCTTACTCATACACATATCGAGCTCCTTCTGTGATTCACAAGTATATGCTATATGCTTATCACATAAAGTTCTATAGGCCTCAGCTGGGACAAATTGTCGCAACCAAGAAAGGGATTTAACATCACCGTGAATAGCACAATACACGATCAGGATTTTGCTAATATCGACATTGACGAAATCCGCAAAAACATTGCTAAATTGCCGATGTTGCCCGTCGTTGTTTACGAATTGATGAAGTACGACCCCAACAGTAAAAATTTTTACGATGTGGTGCTAAAGATGGCTCAATCGGACCCGCCACTGGCAACGGCTTTACTGGGTTACGCTAATTCCGCAGCCTTCGCACAGCACCAGGCAACTCGTATTTCAAGCGTTAAATCGGCTCTTTCCCGGGTTGGGGCTAAGCGGTTATTTGAACTGTTATTCACCGGCACGGTAACGCGCGTTTTTTTACCTCATAAAAATGAACACCGGCAACTGTGGCGACACTCTCTGCAAGTAGCGCACCTTGCGACCTACCTAATAGAATATCAGAAGCATGCCTTTGTTGATTCGCAGCAAGCTTACATGGCTGGTCTACTGCATGATATTGGCCGCTTTGTCATGCTGCAACTCGCCCCTCATGCCCTGGATAAAACCGACGCTGAGGGCTGGCATACCGCCGTTGAGCTGGTCGAAGTCGAAAAACAAGTTACCGGCCACACTCATGCTGACGTTGGCCTGATGACATGTAAGAGGCTTCACTTACCCCGACTTATCTCGCTTGCTGTGCAGTATCATCACCAACCCGAGGTTCTGGAAAGCCCCAGCTTATCCGATGAAAACCGACAACTGCTGACCGCTATCATGATCGCCGATGACCTGAGCTTTTTTATCAACGATGACGACAACCATCGTCATTTACCACCCAAAGAGCTTAAGCAATACCTGCAAGACACTATTTTGAGCGAGCATATTGATACCGAGCTGGTCGCCTTTAATCGCCTATGTTACGAATTTAACCCCGTGCTTAAGCGCATCGACGATGTACTGGAAACCTTTGGAGTCAATTAGTATCAAGCTGGCCTCTGACTGATCTTGATCGCAGTTTACCGCTTATTACATGTCACTTTTAAGAGATAATAGGATATCTATGGCGTTTATTAAAGATACTATCGAAAAGTTAAAGTTCACCAGCCCGGCGCAAAGCGAATTTTACCAGGCCGTTGAGGACGTCTTAGAATCGATTGAACCGATCATCGAGGAATGCCCAAAATATCGCGAACAAGCAATTATCGAGCGACTTGTCGAACCGGAACGGCAAATTATGTTTCGTGTCCCCTGGATTGATGACAACGGTCAAGTTCATGTCAATAAGGGCTATCGGGTTGAATTTAACTCAGCACTCGGGCCGTATAAAGGCGGCTTACGTTTTCACCCCAGCGTTAATGCCGGTATCATAAAGTTTCTCGGCTTTGAGCAGATATTTAAGAATGCGTTAACCGGGCTGCCTATCGGTGGCGGTAAGGGCGGCTCTAATTTTGATCCAAAAGGCAAGTCAGACGCTGAAATTATGCGGTTTTGCCAATCATTTATGAGTGAATTGTATCGCCATATTGGGCCAACCACCGATGTTCCTGCAGGAGATATTGGCGTTGGTGGACGAGAAATCGGCTATTTATTCGGTCAGTATAAACGCTTGGTTAACCGCTTTGACGGCGTACTGACCGGTAAAAGCGCGCTATGGGGCGGGTCCTTCGTGCGCACTCAGGCAACCGGTTATGGCGCTGTCTATTTTGCCCAATGTCTGTTAGACGATAATGACGACAGCATCAGCGGCAAACGCTGTTTAATATCAGGGGCCGGTAACGTTGCTATCTATGCCATTGAAAAGCTTTACGAACTGGGTGCCAAACCCGTTACTTGTTCGGACTCAGGCGGTACCATTTACCATGAACAAGGCATCGACCTGGACTTATTAAAACAGATCAAAGAACAAAACAACGGTCGTTTGTACGAGTACCTGGAAACGCATAGTGATGCAGAATATACCCCACGCGAGGACTACCCGCAGGACGGCCATTGTGTTTGGCGTTACCAGGCGGACATTGCATTCCCCTGCGCAACGCAAAACGAGCTAACAGAAAAAGACGCTCAGGCATTACTCGAAAACGGCTGCCGTTACATTGTCGAAGGCGCCAATATGCCCTGCACTCAAAGTGCTGTCGATTTGTTCATCGAAAACAACGTTCACTATGGCCCAGGTAAAGCAGCCAACGCCGGCGGAGTGGCCACCAGTCAACTCGAAATGGCACAAAATGCCAGTATGCAGCGCTGGTCCTTTGAGGAAGTCGACACCAAACTGCAGCGCATCATGCGCAACATACACAGTGACGCCAAACAAACAGCAGAAGAGTTTAATCACCCTTCAAACTTGGTGCTGGGCGCCAACATCGCCGGCTTTCGCCGGGTGGCAGACGCCATGATAGAACAAGGCGTTGTGTAGCTAATGAAAACACTATTGATCGGTGTAGCCTTACTCACCGTCAGTGCCTGTTCTTCAGGCGACTGGCGCACGGCATCACGCGCTCCTGCCGGCATTGCGCCGGATCCGGCCGAGCAATCTGCGGCTGTGATCGAGGCTTACGCAGCGGATGCCTTTGGTTGGCGCGGCTGGTTCGCTGTCCACACATGGCTTGCTGTTAAGCCCAGCAACGCCAGCGAGTACAGGGTATACGAAGTGGTCGGTTGGGGTGTTGATGAGGGACGCCCGGCACTGCGAGTTTACCAAACCAAAACACCCGACCGCTTCTGGTATGGGGCCAAACCAGAAAAGCTGTTGTCAATAAGCGGTACTCAGGCAAAACAGCTTATCCCGCGTATTCAGCAAGCCGCTGAACGCTATCCCTGGGCTAATGAATACGACGTATTGCCTGGCCCCAACAGCAATACCTTTCCCGCCTGGATTGCGTTGCAAATTCCCGAGCTGGGCCTGAAATTGCCCTTCAGCGCTATTGGCAGTGGTTACGCTGATAATGAACATTAACTCAAAATGTGGGATAATAGCGCGTTTAACTTCCGCAATGACTGAGTAAATCGCCCCCCATGGAAATCAATGTAAACTTTCTGGACAATATGCGCCTTGAGGCGAAGTTCGATGACTTTACGGTCATTTCAGATCAGCCCATCCGCTACAAAGGTGATGGGTCAGCGCCCGGACCATTCGATTATTTTCTTGCCTCCTCAGTCATGTGTGCGGCTCATTTTATCCGTTTGTATTGTCAGGCGCGGGATATTTCAACCGACAACATCCGCGTTGCCCAGAACAATCTAGTCGACCCCGATGATCGCTACAAGCAGCGCTTTAAGATTGAGGTTGAATTACCCGCCGAGATCTCTGAAAAAGATCGCAAGGGCATTATTCGCGCGGCCGAGCGCTGCGCTGTCAAGCGTGTCATTGAAAACGACCTAACCTTTGATGTCGAAGCCGTTGAAAACATCAGTGAAAATGCTCAGGCTCTGCTGACGATTACCCCGGACAGCGACACCCAAACTTTTATTGAGGGCAAAGATCTGCCTCTTGAGCAGACCATAACTAACATGACCCAACGGCTTGCCGACTTGGGCATCAAAATCGAAATCTCATCGTGGCGCAATATTGTTCCTAATGTCTGGTCGTTGCACATACGCGATGCTGCTTCGCCCATGTGTTTTACTAACGGCAAAGGCGCCAGCAAAGAAAGTGCTTTGTGTTCTGCGCTGGGTGAATTTATTGAACGGCTGGGCTGTAACTTTTTTTATAATGACCAGTACTTCGGCGAGCAAATCGCTAACGCCGACTTTGTCCATTACCCCAATGAGGAATGGTTTAAACCCGGCCCTGACGATGAGCTACCGCAAGAGATCCTGGATGATTATTGCCGCGCCATTTACGATCCTGAAGGCGAATTGCTGGCTTCACATTTAATTGATACCAACTCTGGCCGCCACGACCGCGGGGTCGTTTCTCTGCCATTTACAAGACGGTCAGACCAAGTAACCGTTTACTTTCCCTCTAATCTGATCGAGAACCTGTATCTGAGCAATGGCATGAGCGCCGGCAATACACTGGCCGAAGCTCAGGTGCAATGCTTGTCAGAAATCTTTGAACGTGCCGTAAAAAAACAAATCATTGAACAGGAACTCAGCCTTCCTGACGTACCTGCTTCAGTCATCAGTCAGTACCCCGACATAGTTGCCGGTATTGATGCACTTGAGCAACAGGGTTACCCGGTGTTAGTCAAAGATGCTTCGCTTGGCGGGCAGTTCCCGGTCGCCTGCGTTACCTTAATGAACCCACGAACGGGCGGCGTATTTGCCTCTTTTGGTGCGCACCCCAGTTTTCCGGTGGCATTAGAACGCAGTTTGACGGAACTGCTGCAGGGGCGAAGCTTTGAGGGCCTCAATGACTTACCCGCGCCAACCTTTAACTCAATGGCGGTAACCGAGCCCAATAACTTTGTTGAACACTTTATTGATTCATCAGGCGTGGTTTCGTGGCGTTTCTTTAGTTCTAAAGCTGACATCGACTTTGTGCCCTGGGACTTTACCAGTGACAGCAACGAACAAGAAGCCGAAACGCTGTTTGCTATTCTTGATGAATTGGGCAAAGAAGCCTATGTGGCTGTGCATGAAGATTTGGGGGCACCGGTCTGTCGTATTTTGGTGCCCGACTATTCCGAAGTCTATCCGGTGGAAGACTTGATTTGGGATAACACCAACGTGGCCCTGCAATACCGCAAAGACATTCTTAATTTGCACCGCTTAACGGACCCTGAGTTAGAACAGTTAGTGGAACGACTCGAGGACAGTCAACTCGATAATTATATGGATATTGTGACCCTGATTGGCATCGAGTTTGATGAAAATACCGTCTGGGGTCAGCTAACCCTGCTGGAACTGAAGCTGCTCATTTACCTTGCTTTGCAGCGCCATGACGACGCCCGTGAGTACGTCGAAATGTTCCTTCAGTATAACGACAACACGGTGGACAGGATCCTGTTTTACCGAGCGTTAGAGGCGGTATTAGAAATCGTCCTTGATGACGACTTACAACTGGCCGATTATCGCCACAATCTGGGTCGTATGTACGGCCAGGAAACCCTGGCAGCGGTCATTGGCTCGGTTGAGGGCAGCGCCCGTTTTTATGGCTTAACCCCCACCAATATGCAGCTGCAGGGCCTGGAACGGCACCAGCGCCTGGTGGACAGCTATCATAAACTGCATCAGGCGCGGGCTGCCGCCGCACGAAAATAAGCGCTATTTTAATGCGCTAATAACATCGCGGGCAAAGTCGTGCTCACTGAAACCCGATTGTCCGGCCAGGTCATAGCCGCGCCGGACAATAACCAAATTTTCACTGGGTATCACCAGTAAAAATTGCCCACGGTTGCCCCGCGCAGCAATGGTATCGTTCGGCAACTCCGGAAAGCGCTCGTTGTATAGCCACCATTGTGCCCCGTAACCCGGCGAACTGGCTGATGGTTGAGCCGGTGCCGGTTCACTAATGTAGGGCACCCAGTCTTCGGGCAAAATTTGCTCGCCATGCCACTGTCCATTTTGTAAATGCAATACGCCGAGGCGCGCCAAATCCCGGGCTGTTGTCCACACCTGCGAAGACAAAATAAAATCGCTTTGCCAGTCAGTTTCTAAAAACGTGTGCTGCATGCCTATTTTATTGAGTAATGCCTGATAAGGAAACTTCACGTAACGCTGCTCATCGCCTATCGCCTCGCGTAACACCCGCAGCGCCAGCATGGTGTCATTGTTGGCGTATTTCCAGCGCGAGCCGGGGGCGACCTCAAGAGCTGTTTCGGTTGCCGTATCACTGACTAAGCCGCCGCCCATATAAACGCGGTCGGTGCGATTACCGGCTCGGTTACTGTCCAGCCCCGATGCCATGTGCAGTAGGTTGGCTAAGGTGATTTGCTGACGCGGATCGAGGGGGTGGGACCAGTTAGCCAGCTGCGCCTTTTGATTAACCTCGATAATGTCCTGCTGCACCGCTGCACCCAACACACTGGCGCCAATACTTTTTGCCACCGACCAGGTGCGTTGCGCGGTTTCAGGGGTAAAGCCATCCTTATAATGCTCGGTAATGATTTCGTCTGGCGTCGCCACTAAAATGGCCGAAGTCCGCGCCCCCGAACCGTAATGTTTACTGAACGCCTGTTGCACTACCTGATCCAGTTGCTCGTTGCCGGTTGCCCCGTTAACTGCGCTGCGCTGTTGCCAGGGCGCCCCATCATCCGGTTGTTGCGCCGAATTTTCGCTAAATGGCCGCAACACGTTGTCAATATCGTCGGCCGATGCCCCGACCGGTAAATCAACACAGCCCAGCCGCGGCCGCCACACCGAAAATCGTTCTCGTTTTCCATTGTCGTAGGCAACACGCACCCAGCGATTGTCAGTATCAACCTGAGCGGTTAGCTGGGCAACCCGCTCGGCAATTAACGGGTAAATGCCGGTCAATTCGTCCTCGTTAATTTGTTGCGCGGATTTGCCGCCGTTAAATGTGGCACTGCAGGTAAAGTTGGCCATATAGCCCGCGGCATAGGCATTTAACGTGGTCTCTGTTTCACTGGCTTGCGAAGCCGAAGCCAGCAGAGTTAAAGCTAACAATTTGGCAGAGTTTCGAAAAATCATCGGTGCGCTCCAGGTG
This sequence comes from Pseudomonadota bacterium, assembly GCA_051745735.1. Lineage (GTDB taxonomy): Bacteria > Pseudomonadota > Gammaproteobacteria > Enterobacterales > Alteromonadaceae > Idiomarina. Next base: position 10,257 of record JBNJEJ010000005.1, on the reverse strand, counting down.
GACAAAAATGAAAGTGACTCTTTAACCTACAATAGTTAACCGAAGATAGCGAATGATGATTTTCCCGTACTGATTTTACTGTCGGTAACAAAGTTTTTTTTGCTTTTTATGATCCTTTGCGTCAACAACTTACTATTTCAAAATGCACAAATGTTAAAAAAAAGTCGAACTGCATTTGTGAATTAAAACACCCTTTAGGCAAGCCAGCAGTCGATGCCGGGGTGCAACTTCTTCATTCATTTGAGGTGCTTTATGAGCGCAATATTTAAGAAATGGCAAGCTGCATTAGCGCCGGCATTTTTGTTGCTGATGCCCGGTTCTGCCAATGCTGCAAACCTGCAACCCGACGATTTTGTCGGTATTTCATTTTGGTTAATTTCTATGGCTCTTGCCGCTGCGACCGTGTTTTTCTTATGGGAAACACAATGCGTATCCGGCAAATGGAAAACATCGTTAACGGTTTCTGCACTGGTTACCTTTATCGCTGCCTTCCACTACTTCTACATGCGCGACGTCTGGGTGGCTACGGGCGAAACACCAACGGTATACCGCTACATTGACTGGTTGTTAACCGTACCCCTGCTGATGATCGAGTTCTACTTAATCTTGCGCGCCATAGGTGCAGCCAGTGCCGGAATTTTCTGGCGTCTGCTGATTGGTACCCTGGTGATGCTGATACCCGGATACCTGGGTGAAGCAGGCTACATCAACATTACCGTTGGTTTTGTCATCGGAATGATCGGTTGGCTTTACATTCTGTACGAAATCTTTGCCGGTGAAGCAGGCAAAGCCGCTGCAGCAAATGGTTCACCAGCGGTTAAATTTGCTTACTCAGCCATGCGCTGGATCGTAACCGTCGGTTGGGCCATCTACCCACTCGGTTACCTGCTGGGATACATGACCGGAAGCGCAGACCAAGACACATTAAACATTGTCTATAACCTAGCGGACGTTGTGAATAAGATCGCCTTTGGTATCTTAATTTGGTACGCAGCGACCAGCGAAAGCAATCAGCAAGAAAGTTAAACCAAAACCTACGGTCGGGAAACTCAGCGCGAGTTTTCCGACTCGGTTATGGCCACATGGAGGCTTTATGATGAGCCCACTATCTGTTGTCGAAAAGACGGTTAATCGACTTGCTGATGCCTGTGAGCAATGGCTTACTGACTGTATCTCGTCAGACAAACCCGCTTTGCAAGCGGCCTGGCGACACCAACTTTCTGCTAAGGGTAAACGCCTGCGACTTCGGCTTGCCTTGCACACATCGCTCGCTTTGGGTGCTAGTGAAGAACAGTGTAAGCATCTTGCCTGCGCTTGTGAGCTAGTACATCAGGCCTCATTAGTTCATGACGACCTAATGGATAAAGACACCGAACGCAACGGACAACCCACAATTTGGGACCAGTTTGGTGCTGAAACTGCCATCTGTCTGGGTGACGCGTTAATTGTAGAAGCAATGTTTCAGACCAGTTGCATACCACAAATAACTAACGCGCAGATGCGCTTGTTATCAACGCTTTTCCGGAATGCGATACAAACCGCAGCAGAAGGACAAATTGCTGACTGCGATACGCATCAACTTAAGCGTCTTTCTTATTCCGACTACTGTGCTGCAGTAAAGCAAAAATCCGGCGCCTTGCTGGGCTTGCCTGTACTAGCAGCCATGGTAGTTAATGATTATTCCAGTGACGACGTGTTATCGGTTAACGATGCCTTTTTGCAACTCGGTATTGTTTATCAATTACTCGATGACCTTAACGATAAAGAACACGATCAGGGTAAGCGCCTTAACGGCTATTGGATCCTGGCACGGGTTACTGACCAAAACCCTGAAGCTGCACTCAACGATGCAGTACAAAAGCAGCTAAAACTAGCTGAACAACTGATTAGCGACCATTGCGAACCGATCTATTTAAGCTTTATGTACATTCGCGATGCCATGTTAACGAAACAAAACCATTGGGCGGTTGCAAGCTAATGCGGACAATCATTATTGGCGGTGGCTTTGGTGGCATCGCATCGGCGTTAAGAGCTAAAGCCAAGGGCCATGATGTCACACTGATCGAAAAAAATGACCAAATCGGTGGCCGGGCGCAGGTGTTTGAACGCCAAGGCTTTAAATTTGACGCCGGCCCAACAGTTATTACAGCACCTTTTTTATTTGATGAGCTGTTCGAATTGTTCGGCAAAGATCGCGCTGATTACGTGGAATTTATTCCGCTGAATCCCTGGTATCAGTTTTATTTTAGCGATGACAATACACGCTTTAATTATGGCGGAACGGTAGCCGACACCTTGGCCGAGATTGCCAAAATTGAACCTGCCGATCAGGTTAACTACCAGCGACTGATTGCACACAGTAAAAAAATCTATCACGTGGGGTTTGAACAACTCGCTGACCAGCCTTTTCATAAAATAACCACCATGATTAAGCAGATACCGCAACTGGCTCGTCTTCGCTCAGACCGAAGTGTCTGGGGTATGGTCAGCCGTTATTTAAAAAATGACAAACTGCGTCAGGCTTTTTCTATTCAGCCGTTACTGGTCGGTGGTAACCCTTTTAGCACCACCAGCATTTACGGTTTGATCCACTATCTCGAGCGAGAATACGGGATTTTTTTTGCCAAAGGGGGTACCGGTGCCATTGTCGACGCTCTGTACACATTGATGCAAGAACAAGGCATCGAGGTAATGACTAACGCTACCGTAACGTCTTTTGAAACCTCCGGCCGGACAATTAACCATGCCGTAATTAATGAAACTCAACAGCTGCAAGCCGACAACTTTGTTTTTAACGGCGACCCGCTGTATTTATACAGCAAACTGTTACCGCAAAGCCGCTCAAATCCCGCGCTACGCCTTAAAGTTGAAAAGAGCAAACGCTCAATGGGCCTGTACGTATTATTCTTTGGCACCAGCGTTCAGTACCCGGATGTCGAACACCATACGATATGGCTGGGTAAGCGTTACAAAGAACTGCTGAATGAGATTTTTGCAGAAAAGCAATTACCGGATGATTTTTCGTTGTATTTACACCGCCCGACAGCAACGGATAGTTCGTTTGCGCCTGATGGCTGTGACAGTTTTTATGTACTCGCTCCGGTACCCAATCTCCGCGCTTGCATCGACTGGCAGACAGAAGAACCTAAGCTGCGTCAACGCATCATCAAAGCCCTGAGTGAGACCTTGTTACCCGACCTGGAAAATACCATCACCCAGGTTTTTGCAATGACCCCCGAAGATTTTAAGGATGACTATCTGAGTGTCGATGGCGCAGGCTTTTCGATTGCGCCGAAATTTACACAATCGGCCTGGTTCCGGTTTCATAATCAGTCGGAGTCGTACAATAATTTGTTGTTATCCGGTGCCGGAACTCATCCGGGCGCAGGCATGCCGGGCGTGCTAAGCTCTGCAAAGGTAGTCGAAAAACTGTTACCGGCGGCAGTTACGGAGGCCTCGTGAAACTGCCAATAAAGCCCTCGGAACAAGCCGAAATTCTGAAGCATCACGGCAAATCGTTTTATTTAGCGCGTACATTTTTAAATCGCCAGGACTCGCAGCGGGCAACTGCATTGTATGCGTTTTTACGCGACATTGACGATCAAATCGACGAAGCACCTGATCAAATCATTGCAGCACAGCGACTTGAGCAATTACAAAACTCACTAACTCAGCACGGCAGTCTGAATACAGCAACTTCGGCTCAGTCTTTAGAAATTAGCTCTGAAACCCTCAACGAATTTTTTCGTGGTATGAAATATGACATTAACACGGTGGCCATTAATTCCATCGCCGAGCTGGAGGACTATTGCTACTGTGTTGCTGGCACCGTCGGTGAAATGATGTGTGAAGCACTTAATTGCCAGGATCAGAGAGCCATCAATCACGCCATAGACTTAGGTGTTGCGATGCAAATGACAAATATCGCCCGGGACGTATACGAGGATGCCGAAATGAGCCGTCGCTACCTGCCGGCAGATTGGGTTGGAAACCTGCAACCCCGGGAAGTCTTGCAGGCCTCGGGGCAACTTGAGGAAACCATTAAACAAGCCATTTTACGGCTGATCAAGCGAGCCGGTGCCCGCTATCGGCGCGCGCGTCAGGGCATTACCCTATTACCGGTGCGCTCGCGCCTGGCCATACTTGCTGCCAGCCGCCTGTACGAAAGCATTGGTTTAAAGATACAAAAGCAGCAGGCTGCTAACTGGCATGACCGAAGCCGTCTGTCCGCCTTGAGCAAGACTCAGATCACTGTAAAAAGCCTGGTGGAATGGCTGACCTGCTCTCGCTACTGGCGCTATGCCGAGAAACCCGGCCTGGGTAAGCCAGAAAAGTCTCTTGATGTGCTGGTCGAAAAGTGAGGATGCCATGTCGCAACCCTGGCTAACAATTATCGGCGGCGGTTTAGCAGGGCTCTCCTTATGTGACGAGCTGTTGTCACTTTATGCAGCTCGCGGCGAACGCTTACCAGGCGATATTATGATTCTCGAGCAGCGCGAGCGTTACCTTAACGACCGAACATTTTGTTTTTTTGCTGAACAACCACCGCAACATATCACCTATCAGAAATACTCTCATTGGTCGTTTAGCCTGGCCGAGGATGATCGCCACTACCAACAGAAAGGGCGTCGATACCAGTACTTTCGGTTAGCAGCCAGCGATGTGTTCGCCCACCTGGTTGCCCGCATTGAGCACCATCAGCAGGTGCAACTGATGTTGGGCATATCGGCAGAAAGTCAAACTCTTACGGGCGGCCAAGTCGTTGATACCCGACCTTGCAAGCGTTCCGATATGTGGATTAAACAATGCTTCGCCGGGGTCGAAATCGAAACTGAAAAAAATTGGGACACCTCAGCGGCCCAATTGATGAGCAACATGCGGCTGGAATCCGGCCGCTTTACCTTTGATTACATTCTGCCGCTTACGGCCAATCGGGCGCTGGTAGAAGTAACCCAATTCACAGCCGATATTCCCGACCAGCAACAGCTGCAGGGTTATTTACAACAAACACTGAATTCATTAGGTGCAACAGAGAAGCCGGCACGGCAGGAATCAGCCGTATTGCCGATGGGGGTTTTAAGACGTTCCAACGAACGGCTCTTTTCACAGCAGATAAGAACCGCAACCGGTTACGGGTACCAAGAGACCAAGCGCTGGGCGAAACGTTGTGCCAATGACATTGCTCACCAGCGCCAGCCAACATATAATCCACAGTCAACCTTGCTGCGCTGGTTTGACGCCCGATTGTTGCATATCATTGAACGCCGGCCTGAACAATTACCCGAAATTTTTATGCGCATGGCACACCAATTGTCAGGCGACGACTTTGCCCGTTTCATGTCGTCGCCGTCGTTTGGCTGTTTATTGAAAGTTATGGCCGCTGTCCCTAAACGGCCCTTTTTACGGACTTTGTATGACTGAATTATCGTCACTGGTCATGCTTATTCTTGTCATGGCCGTCATCGCCGGCTTACCTCATGGCGCCTTTGATGTGTACATCGCCAATCGTCTTGGGTTGTGGCAGACGCAGCGGCAACTGATAGGCTGGCTGTTACGTTATACCGCCCTGTCGGTTGCTATTGTCGTTGTCTGGCTGTTTGCCCCCGGTATCAGTCTGGCCTTATTTTTGTTGATGTCCGCTTTACATTTTGGTCGTGACCAGTACCCGCGCCAGTCTGTATTTGCCGTGTCATTGGGCTTTATTATCCTGGGCTTACCATTGCTTTTTCATCCCCGTTTGGTGGAATCCATTTTCACCCATATTTTAGTTCCGGCAAGCCAGGCTGAGACCATCACCCTATTATTTCAGGCGCTGGCGATTGCCGGCAGTCTGGTCGTGCTGCGTGAACTGGTGTTGCACTTTAATGAGAGAAAACACTTATTCGCTTTGCTGCTGGTGTTGTGCCTGTCGGCGGCCGTGTTCCACCCGTTGGTGTATTTTGCTTTGTTTTTTGCCCTGTCCCATAGCCCCAGTCATTTACGTGAACAATGGCACTATCTTAGCGCGCAGCAAAAACAACAGGCGCCGTGGGTTATTCTGGCACTAACGGTGGCACCGATTTTGGTCGCTATCGGTGTGATTTTTTATTCCCCACTGGCATGGGACTCAACGCTGCTGAGTGTTATTTTTATCGGTATTGCGGCATTAACTGTTCCACATATGTTGTTATTGGAACTTGATTATCGTTCGGCAAAACAGGAAGCCTGATGGATCGGAAAAAGTCACACATTGAATTAGCCAATCGGCAACAGAGCTATGACTCGGACTTTGACCGGATCAATTTGCAACATTGCGCTTTGCCTGATTTTAATTTCTCCGATATTGATCTGAGCTGCCAATTTTTACAGTTTACTTTGTCGGCACCTATTATGATCAGCTCAATGACCGGCGGCACAGACGAAGCTAATCGCATTAACCAACATCTTGCAGAGGCGGCCCGGGAAACTGGCATCGCGCTGGGCATCGGCTCGCAACGGGTCAGTTTTGAAGGTAAGAGTAACCAGGGACTGACTCAGCAATTGCGTCAGTGGGCCGGGAACGCCCCCCTTTTTGGTAACGTCGGACTGGCCAACTTAATTAAATGGCAACAACCTGACTGTCTCAACAAACTGGCCGAACAGGTCGATGCTGACGCCATGATCATTCACCTTAACCCAATGCAGGAAATCTTTCAGGACAACGGCGATACCGACTGGCAAGGCAGCATCGGCTGCCTTGAGCAAAGCATAGAATCGTGTCAGCTACCGGTCATTGTAAAAGAAGTGGGTATGGGGTTAAGCCCCGCGGTGGCGATGCAATGCCAGCGCGCCGGGGCGGCTGCTATCGACGTCGCCGGTAAAGGCGGTACACGTTTTATCGATATTGAGGGAACAATGGCGGCCCAGTCGCAGCGCCAACAAGCCGCGCAAAGCTTCGCTGACTGGGGCCAGTCAACGGTCGATTTGTTGCAGCAATACCGGCAGACCCCCATCGACCTGCCCCTGATCGCCTCCGGGGGCATTCGCAATGGATTGGATATCGCCAAGTCACTGGCTCTGGGAGCCTCGCTGACATCAGTCGCCGGCCGCATACTGAGTGCGGCACGGTGTTCAACTGAAGACTGCATAACCACCATAGAACAACTTAAATTTGAGCTAAGCATTGCCTGCTGGGGCAGCGGTACTCCCGACATTAAACAATTAAAACATGCATTAAGAACATGATGATCAGGTTCCGTAAGGATAAGTATCCGGTATTCTGGCTCCCTGCTCGTGCACATTGAGCGAATTCAGAGCCCGCGTTTCCTCAAAAAAGATAAAATAATCATAGCGCTGCGGCACAATACTCGGTGCGTAGTTACCTAAACGTTCACGTTGTGGGTCATAAACCACACCCACCGCCCGGTGCCCTATACGTTGCTGTAGTTCCGGTACATCGATGAGATCACTACAAGCTACATAAAATTGAATTCCGGCTTCGTGACACCAATCTTCCCAGCTGTTTAAACGCGCCGCAGGCAACTCCATCTCCTGCACCGGGGAGCCCCACGAAGTGCCTGCTAAGACTTGTCCTCGATAGCCGCCCAAACCAATCAGTGCAACCTTATCGCGGCCGTATTCTTGCCGGCCCAGCTCGCCAATATTGTACATTCCGGCATCGCCCATATCCGTGTAAGACGCATCCCCGATGTGCGTGTTATGAGCCCAGATAATCCCTTTCGCGTCCGGACCATGAAACGCCATTAAGCGCTTAAGGGTGTCCATCATATGCTGATCACGCAGGTTCCAGGTGGATTCATCACCCGACATCATTATTCGATAATACTGCTCGGCGTTATGACTCACCATAGCATTCTGCTCGATACTGAGCGGATGCTCACGGTCGCCATCGTAGTGGTCCGTTCTGCTCAGGACTTTTTTTAATAATTCAGCCACTTCCACACTGCAGCCCGCAGGAACCAGTCGTGTTGATAACGCATAACGCTGACCGCCTTTATCCCGATGCGGTTCGAAGCAGCGCATCGCAGTTTTTGCCACCTCAAAGCTTTGCGGATCTTCGTCTTTTAAATAATCCATTACCGCATCAAGAGACTCCCACAGGCTGTATACGTCTAAACCGTAAAAGCCTTTACGTTCGTCCTCTGGCAGACCGTGGTTGAGACTGGCGAGCCATTGCGTCCAGTCACGGACCTCGTGGTTAGCCCACATCCAGGCGGGCCAGCGCTGAAACTCCTGCATCACCTTATTGAGGTCTTTAATGGCATCGTCATAATGTTTGACGTGCCGGTTAAGCTCATAGCAAGGGGGCCAATCACCCTCCACCGCAACAAAATCAAAATCGTAGTCCTGCAACAGCTTTTTTGAGATCTCGGCCCGCCAGTGATAATACTCGTGGGTGCCGTGGGATGCCTCACCTAGCATGACTACTTTTTTATCTTTAAGGGCGTCCAGCAACGGCTGCAGGTCTTCCATACTGCTGAACTCGGTTTTCTGCTGCTGCAACGTTTTAATAACTGATTTACTCATCATATCACCTGCATCATGTCGTTTGCGCCTGCCCCGTCATCGGCACAAAGCGCACTAACAGAAGTATTTGTTCGCTAAATTCGTCCTCGGCCAGTCGTTCGATCAGTTTCAGTTCCTGCTTTTCACTGCCGACCGGTGCCAGCAAGCGACCGCCTATTTTAAGCTGCCGTTTTAAGCTTTCCGGAACTTCGGCAGGGGCCGCCGTTAGCTCAATCGCATCGAAGGGAGCCTGTTCAGGCCAACCCTCATAGCCATCACCAAAGCGGGTTTCAACATTATTGATGGCCGTATTAGCCAAGTTTTTGTGCGCCAACTGCGCTAGCCATTCGACAATTTCAATAGAATAAACCTGCTGACTCAGATGCGCTAAAACGGCTGCGTTGTAACCACAGCCGGTGCCAATCTCAAGCACCTTATCGTCTTTATTCAGTTTTAACGCCTGCGCCATGTAGGCAACAATGTAAGGCTGGCTAATGGTCTGAGATTTACCAATTGGCAACGGCCGATCGTCATAAGCCCTGTGCTTCAGTTCGTCAGGTACAAACAGAGTTCGGTCTACCTTGCTCATTGCCGCAAGAACATTTTGATCGTGGATATCCCGTGCTTTTAAGTGACGCTCCAGCATCTCTTCATTGCTGTCCATAACCCGTTTATTCCTCTAGTCGACCATCAGAGTGACTGACACAACAAGCCCTAAAATTTTCATTTCCATACTCACTCGGTTTAAAAGATACCCTTCAATCGTAGGACAGATGTCAGCACCTCGCCTGTTTTTTTAAACATTGTCTGAGTTTCTACCTTGCACAATGACCAGCCCCTAACTAGGGTAAGGCTGCCGTCAAAGGAACACAGCACGTTCTGCCGGTGGTACTGATTGCCGCCCTGGCCGCCTCACTGATCAAAGCTTTCTGGATACTGCCCCATCATCTCAAAAATGGTCTGGGCAAAAAGCATGAGAAAGCACCCGACCCTGACATAGGGTAGCTTCACTGCTATGGTATTTGAAATGTGCCTATAAAAGGAATCATTTAAATGAAGGCTAGAATCGGAAAATTTCTGGCAACCGCCTTGTTGGGCCTGACAGTGCCAACCAGCTTACTGGCGGCGGAACCTGTGACCCCAAAACTCACCGACAAACTGAGCAGGCTGCTGAAGGAAGAAATGAGAGCGGTGCAGGGCGGCATGGCCTCTATTCATTCCGCCATGATAATGGGCCAACACGAGAGTGTTGCAGAGAGTGCCCAACAGATTCATGACAGCTTCATCCTGCAACAGCAACTGACCAAGCAGGACCGAAAAGATCTGATGTCGGCGGTCCCGAAAGGTTTTATCAAGCTGGACAAAAAGTTTCACGAATTTGCGGCTTCGCTGGCAGAAGCGGGCAGAAACAAAGACACCAAGGCACAACACAAGCTATTCAGCAAAATGACAGGCAAATGCATTCAATGTCACAGTAAGTACGTATCTGACCGCTTTCCTGGCGTTAAATTTTTTAAGGAGTGATTGGTCCACGCATAGTGGATTTGTTAATTAGCAGCACGCGCAGAAATACACGCTTTTAGCACAATCCTTGTCTCCAAAATGTCTTAAGCTGATGGCAGTAGCGGTAACTGATTATATGGCTGTTCAGCTTGCCAAGTCATATTTAAATTTCTGGAAAGAGGCACAGCCATAATTTTTGCTTTTTTGTATTTACTAGTAAAAAAGTGGTGGCCCCTCCCAGATTTGAACTGGGGACCTACCGATTATGAG
>JBNJEJ010000004.1:0-85441 GCA_051745735.1 Pseudomonadota bacterium | reverse complement strand
GTAGCTTCGTACCCTCGCCTCTTAAGCCCTTCCGCGTTGATGGTCCGCGGTCGTGCATTATGTCCCTGAGCCATGACAAAGGGCGGAATGTCCTGCACCACGATGGAATTAACTGCGGTAAACGCATGGGAGCCAATGTGACAAAATTGGTGCACCCCGGTCATGCCCCCCAAAATCACCCAATCACCGACATGTACATGACCCGCCAGGGTGGTTTGATTGGCCAGGATGTTATTGTCGCCAATGACACAATCGTGGGCAACGTGCACATAAGCCATCAGCAAATTGTTATCGCCAATTTGCGTCAGGCTGTTGTCCTGCACCGTACCCCGGTGAATGGTCACCGACTCGCGGATAACATTGTTATTGCCAATCACTAATCGTGTTGGTTCACCGGCGTATTTCTTATCCTGACAGTCCTCACCGACCGACGAAAATTGGTACAGGGTATTATTTTCACCTAATTCGGTGGGTCCTTTAATGACCACATGCGAGCGGATATCGCAGTTATCACCAATAATGACGTCCGGCCCAATAAGTGTCCATGGGCCCACGCGCACATTGCGACCCAGCGTAGCTGTTGGATCAATGATGGCGGTTTCGTGAATCACTACACTTCCCTTCTTGCGCAGATGATATCCGCGCTGGCCGCAATTTCCCCGTCCACCTCGGCTTTACCAGAAAACTTCCAGACGCCGCGCCGCTCTTTTTCAAAGGTCACGTGAAAATGTACCGTATCACCCGGTACCACCTGGCGTTTAAAACGCGCTTTGTCGATACCGGCAAATAAGTAAAGATCATCCACACCGGGGGTTTGTTCGGTAATTTTAAAACCTAATAGGCCAGCGGCCTGTGCCAGACCTTCCAACAACATCACGCCGGGAAAAATAGGTTTGCCCGGAAAATGCCCATTAAACATGGGTTCGTTGAAACTGACATTTTTTATGGCGTGCAAATATTCTTTCGCATCACATTCAATGACACGATCAATCAACAAAAATGGGTAGCGGTGCGGCAGTAAGTCCAGCACCCCTTGAATATCAAAACCAGACTCTGTGGCCTTCACAGTGACTCCAAATTATTGGTTATTATCGTCCACTTGTTTTTCAAGTGATTTGACCCGTTTAAATAAATCATCCAGCTGCCGATATCTGGCACCATTGCGACGCCATTCCCGATGACTGGTGGCCGGAACTCCAGACGCATAAACACCCGGTTCGGTGATTTCTTTAATCACCATAGCAAAGCCCATAATCTGTACATCGTCACAAATACTGATGTGGCCGTTAATCGCAGACGCGCCGCCAATCATACAGCGCTTACCAATGCGGCAGCTACCTGCCAGGACGGTACAGCCAGCAATAGCCGTGTCTTCATCAATAAACACATTATGGGCAATTTGGCATTGATTATCGATGATGCAGCCAGAACTGATGATGGTGTCATCTAAAGCCCCCCGATCAACCGTGGTGCTGGCACCAATTTCGACATTATCAGCAATAATGACGCAGCCAATCTGAGGGATCTTTAACCATTTGCCATTTTCAGGTGCCCAGCCAAAACCGTCAGCGCCAATCACTGCACCGGAATGAATGATACAGTCAGCGCCAATTTTACAGCGATGATAAATGTGTACCCCTGACCAAAGCCGAGTGTTGTTACCGATAGTGGTTTGCGGCCCGATATGGCTGTGTGAGCCAATACTGACGTTGTCGCCAATAACAGCGCCGCTTTCAATCACCACATATTCACCCAAGCTGACGTTGTCACCCAACTGCGCGTCGGTGGCTACTTTAGCCGTGTCGGCAAAGCCTGTCGCCGGCAGTGGTGTGGTATCCAGTAACTGAGCGACCTTAGCGAACGCCGCGTAGGGATTAGTCACCACAATGGCCTCGGCAAGGGAATTATCGTCAGCGTCTTTAGGGGCCAATAAAATAGCCCCTGCCTGGGTACTGCTAAGCTGCTGCTTGTAGCGGCTGTTCGCCAAAAACGCAATTTGCTGAGCAGTTGCCGATTGCAGAGTACCAACCCCGTTAATCAGCAGGTTCGCATTACCGCGAACCTCGCCACCGACGTGTTCGGCTAATTGTTGCAGGGTATACTCAGCCATGCATTAGTTACCTGAAGACATCTCAGTTACAACTTCTTCAGACAGATCATTGTCTGCTTTCATAAAGGCAACCGCACTGCTTTCCAGCACTAAGTCATAACCGCTTTCGCCGGCAACCACAGTGATGGCTTGTTGTACTTTACCCATCAGTTCGTTGCGTTCTTGCTGCTGACGTCGACGAGTATCTTCCTGTAATGCTTTTTGTTTAAGCTGAGCCTCAGAAACAACCTGTTCCAGTTCACGGCTTAGCTGCGTCATTTCAGCTTCTGACATGATCGACGCGTCACGTTCCTGCTTCTGACGTAACTCCTTAACCTTTTGCTCAAGCTGGCGCATTTCCTCAAAACGGTCCTGGAATTCTGCCTGCAGTTCCTGGGAAATCTGCTCACGCTGGGGTAGCTGTTGGAAAATGGACATCATATCCACAACACCAATTTTCTGTTGCGCCTGTGCAGCTCCGGCAAATACGGTTGTTGCTAAAGCAGCGGTAACCGCAGTCGTTTTTATTAATGTTTTCACTGTTAACTCCTCAAATCTTACGTTGTTCTAAGTCGGTTTTTAACCGATGCATTAAAAAGTGGTGCCGATATTAAACGAGAATATTTGGGTCTCGTCCCCTTCACTTTCTTTCAGTGCACGACCCAACGAGAAGGTTAATGGCCCCATCGGTGAAATCCATTGCACTGAAACCCCAGCTGAAACACGAAATTCACCGGGATCGCTGTAATCCGCTAACGGCTGGCTGTTACCAATCAGCTCAGCGGTTTTGTATTGATCATAAGCAAATTCAGTATCCCACACTGTGCCAACATCCACAAATAAGCTGGTGCGCACACTGTTGCGCATGCCTTCATCGATGAAGGGTGTGGGCACAATCAGTTCAACTCCACCAACCATTTTGGCATTGCCGCCGACCGCAAAACGACTCACCTGAACGCTCTCACTACTGGCGCCCTCGGGATAACCAGAAGGCCGACCGGTAAGGTCTGGTGGGCCCGTAATTTGATCGGCATAACTGTAGATCGCCCGGGGGCCAACGGTATTCGGTTCAAAACCACGCAAGTCGCCTTTACCACCAACCCGGAACGACTCCCAGAAAGGCAGCAGGTAATCATTACCCACACTGTCCTCTCCGTAACCATTGCCGTATCCCATGTTAAATCGGGTTAACAACGACCACTGTTGATTATCGGACAACGGCAGATACCATTTAAAGTCATAATTGGCCCGAAAGTACTGAATGTCACTAAAGGGCGCCGAAAATTCTACCGTTGCGCGTTGCGACGAGCCCGAGGTGGGAAATCTACCCCGGTTTAAGGTGACCCGGCTCCAGCCTGCGTTTAACTCATAAATATCAAAAGCAACGCCTTTATCCGGGTTATCGCGATCCAGGTACGCCGAGTAAAACTTCCGAATCTGCTCGTAGCCATCAACGTTACTAACTTCCTGCTGTTTAAAACCAACCCCAAAATTAAAGCTGTTGATTTCATCAACCGGAAAACCAATGCTTGAAGCAAGCCCGTAGGTTTTCTGATTGTAACGAATTAAGTTTTCCGCCTGGCCAGCGTCAAATTCACTCATGTACAGTTGACCCGATAAGCTGACACCGTTAATGGTGAAATAAGGGTCTGTATAAGACAAGCTAAAGTTTTTATTAAAACGACTGGTGGACACGTTAACACCGGCACGATTACCGGTTCCGAGAAAGTTATTTTGCTCAATACCGGCATTTAATTGCAAGCCTGAGTAATCACCATAACCAATACCGGCATTGAATGAACCCGACGGCTGTTCTTTTACTTTATAGGTAATATCCACTTCATCGTTACTGCCGTCCACTTTCTGAGTGGCGGTTTCTACGGTTTCAAAGAAACCGAGCCGCTGAAGCCGAACTTTACCTTGCTCAATTTTATCATCCGACAACCAGGCGCCTTCTAATTGACGCATCTCACGTCTCAGAACTCTGTCCTGAGTCAGGCTATTGCCTTCAAAATTAATCCGTCGAACGTAGACCCGATTGCCCGGGTCAACCGAAAACGTCAGCTTGACTGTTTTAGCCTCATCGTCACGTTCCGGTATTGCCCGAACCTCGGGATAAGCGTAGCCGAAGCGACCGAAAAAGCGACTGATCATATCTTCGATATAAGTCACCTGGGCCGCGTTATACAGGCTATCCTCTTTAATCGTGGCAATTCGGTTGACCAAGTCATCGTGACCTTTTAGTTCACCGATCACATCGGTACCGCTGACTCGGTATTTTTCACCTTCGTCAATGTTCAAGGTGATATAAATACCCTCACGATCGGGCGTCATCGATACCTGGACGGAGTTTACGGTGAATTGCAGATAGCCGCGGTCGCGGTAAAACGACTCGAGCGTTTCAAGGTCGCCACTCAGCTGTTCTTTTTGATAGCGCTTTTCACCGATAAAATTCCACCAGGGCAAACGGTCCGTCAGCTCAAAGTTATCGATTAACAATTCATCGGGAAACGCCGTATTACCGACGATATTAATTTGCGCAATTTCAGCCGCATCACCCTCGTCAAAAGTCATCTGCAACTCGACCCGATTGCGCGGTAACTCAACAACCTCGATATCAACCTGGGCGTTGTATTTACCGACACTGTGAAAAAAGTCCTCTAAACCTTTCTCGATACCGGCAATAGTCGTTCTGTCGAGTGGCTCACCGGTGATAATATTGTTGTCCTGAAGGCTTTGCTCAAGTTGTTCATCCTTGATGTCTTTATTGCCTTCGAAGGTGATTTCAGCGATGGTCGGCCGCTCGCTGACCTGAAAAATCAGGGTATTATCATCGCGCTTCACCTCGATGTAATCGAAGTGAGTAGAAGCATACAATGACTTTATCGCACTGCGAATTTGCAGCTGACTGACATCATCGCCAACGCGCACCGGGATATAAGTCAGCGCGGCCCCTAACGCAACACGCTGTAACCCTTTTACTTCGATATCTTCGACGACAAATTCATCTTGTGCGTGCACCGGCGCTATCGCCGCTGCGACCATGGCACTCACTAACAGCTTTTTAAACGTCATTATTAATAGCTACTTATTGTTGATTCTAAATCAGAATGCATAGCGGACAATATCGTTGCTGATGGCAACGAACATCAATGCAAACACCAAAGCTGCACCTATCCGGTAGCAAACATCTTGAACTTTCTCTGACAAAGGTTTACCCCGCGCCCACTCGACAACAAAAAACGCCAGGTGGCCACCGTCAAGGACAGGCAGAGGTAATAAATTGATGATGCCCAAATTGACACTCAACAACGCCAGAAAACTTAAAAAATAAACAAACCCGTTGCCGGCACTTACACCGGCTCCTTCGGCAATACTCAACGGCCCGGCCAGATTTTTAACCGACACGTCACCGGTCAAAAGTTTACCGATCATTTGTACACTGATAACCATCAGGTCCCACGTCTGCTGGGCCCCTTGTACCAAACCGCCGACGATACCATATTGGTGGTTGAATACATAACCCTCAGGCAGCGGCTCAGTTTTTGGCACCACGCCAAGGTAACCTATGACACCTTCAGCACCCTCTCGTTCCCCAACTAAAACAGAAATTTGCTGTGTTTGTCCCTGTCGGTTAATGGTCAGGTCGAGCATCTGCCCGGGCCGCTGCCGAATTTTCTCCGTCAGTTGCTGCCAGCTGTCGACTTTTTCACCATTAGCCTGCACAATTTTATCATCGACCTGCAGACCAGCGTTGGCCGCCGGCGAGCCGTCCATCACCTGAGCTAACTGGTTGTAAACCGTTGGCTGATACACCTCAATGCCCAAGCTACCAAAGGTTGACTCTGTTTCCGGATCAAATTGCCAGTCACTGATATCCAGTCGCTGCGTCTGAATCCCGCCGTCCGGTGTTTGCAGCTTAACATCAACATGGGGATCTCCAATCGATGACATCAGCCCCAGTTGCACTTGTTGCCAGTCGTAGGCCTGAATGCTACCCACTTGCACAATTTCACTACCCCGTTGCAGTTCAGCCTGAGCGGCAATAGAGTCTGCTTTTATATCGCCAATAACCGGTTTAACAGTGGGTACTCCAATACCAAACATCAACCATAATACCGCCACCGCAAGGATAAAGTTAGCAATCGGACCTGCGGCGACGATAGCAAATCGTTGGTATACGGATTGCGCGTTAAAGGACACAGGGCGTTGTTCTTCCGGTACCTCGTCAATGCGCTCGTCCAGCATTCGTACATAGCCACCCAGCGGGATTATGCCTACCTGATACTGAGTGCCGTCCCGCGCCACACGTGACCAAATAGGTCGGCCAAAACCAATCGAATAGGTGAGTACTTTTACCCCGCATCGGCGCGCAACCCAAAAGTGGCCAAACTCATGAAACGCCACCAGGATCCCCAACGTCACAGCAAACGAGGCGACGTACCATAAAAAATCAAACATTATTCACCTGCTTGAGCGCCTGACGGGCCCACTGCCGCGCCTGACTATCCAATGCTAATAAATCCTCAATCGAGTCAATTCGCGAGGGCAATTCGTGCTCTAGCACGCGAGCGCAGACTTGAGCAATGTGGGTAAAACCAATCTGTTTGTTTAAAAAAGCATCGACCGCAATTTCATTTGCCGCATTAAGGCAGGTGGTGGCACTTTGTCCATGCCAGCAACTGTCAATGGCCAGCTGCAGACAAGGATACCGGACAAAATCAGGCGGGCAAAATGTTAGTGGCCCGGCCTCACTAAAATTCAAAGCACCAACCCCACTGGGTAGGCGTTCTGGAAAACCGAGACTGTGGGCAATCGGTGTGCGCATATCGGGCTGACCCATTTGCGCCAGCACCGAACCATCAATGTACTGCACCATCGAATGAATGACACTTTGCGGATGAATAACAATTTTTAACTGCTCCGGCTGGCAATTGAATAACCAACGCGCTTCTATGTATTCAAGACCTTTGTTGAGCATGGTTGCCGAATCAACGGATATTTTGCGCCCCATTGACCAATTCGGATGCTTGCATGCGGCCGCAGGAGTTTGCCCGGCTAATTGCTCAACCGGCGTGTCGCGAAACGGCCCACCCGACCCGGTTAATAAAATATAATCGATGCCGTGTTCAGCAAGCCCCATGGTGCCGACTTGTTGCTGCGCCAAGCTCGGTAAACACTGAAAGATTGCGTTATGCTCACTGTCTACCGGTAAAATTTTGGCGCCGCTTTGAGTCGCGTGTTCAATGAACAATTGTCCGCTGACCACCAGCGCCTCTTTATTCGCTAACAACAGAGTTTTACCGGCATCGATGGCCGCTAAGGTGGGTCGTAACCCGGCAGCACCAACAATCGCCGCCATGACCACATCAGCCTGTGGCGCTGCACTGACCTCGACTAAGGCGTCATCGCCATACAAAACGTCAATCGTCTGGCCGACCAGTAGTTGTTCCAGTTGCCGGGCGCTGTGCTGATCTCCGACTACCGCGACTTGAGGTTTAAACTCGCGACATAAGGTCGCCAGTTTTTCTACCTGAGTCAACGCGGTCAGCGCAAACACCTGAAAATGCTGAGGATGGCGACGGATAACATCCAGGCTATTTTCACCAATCGAGCCCGTCGCCCCTAATATCGTAATTTTGCGCATGGGTTAGTGCAAAAACTCCAGATAAGCTAACGTGAAAATGGGTACGGCTGCCGTCAGGCTGTCAATACGATCCAGAATTCCACCATGTCCCGGTAGAATTGAACCACTGTCTTTTACTCCGGCGGCGCGTTTAAACATGCTTTCATTAAGATCGCCAAACACCGAAGCCACCACAGTGAATAAACCCGTTAAATAGTAGCCGGTAAACTGATCAGCCGGTATCTTGGTCCAGTGCGACACCACCATCATCACCACAAAGGCTAAACTGATACCGCCACACAATCCTTCCATGGTTTTACCCGGACTGACTGCTGGCATCATCTTGTTGCGCCCATAACGAACGCCGGCAAAGTAGGCTCCTACGTCGGCGGCCCACACCAGCAGCAGAATAAATAATACCACCCAACCACCGAAATACGGTTGTTCATCGATATTAATCGACCTGACCGTTACCAGGGCCGCCCAACAGGGAACAAAAATGGCCAGTCCAAAACAGCCAACGATGGACCGGGTGCGCGCCCACAACCGACGGCTGGAGGGATAATTAACAATCAGCGCCAGAGCGGCTACCCACCATACGCCACCCACCAGGATGGTATAGTAAATAACAGAGTCCAGGCTGTTGTCTGTCCACAGGTGCTGGTATGGCGCCATTAAGCTGAGTATGCCAATGATAGCGCCCACCACCAGGGTGTAAGCGATGCGGCCACTTTTGCGTTTGACGCCCATCAAAGGTGACCACTCCCAGGCCCCCAACATCAGTACCAGCTGAATGAACAGAGAAAAGCCCCAGAGCGGTAATAAAAAGACCGCATACAAAGCTACCGGTATTAACAGTAAAGCCGTGAGTATTCGTTGTTTTAACAAAAATTTATTCCTCTACCCGGGTTTCAATTTTTTGTATCACACTTTCCAGCTGTTCACTGGTTAAACCAAACCGGCGTTCTCGCTGAGCAAATTCAGAGATCGCTTGTACAAAAACGTCATCGTCGAAGTCCGGCCACAATACCGGGGTAAAATACAATTCGGCATAAGCTGCCTGCCACAATAAAAAATTGCTGATGCGGCATTCACCGCCTGTTCGAATTAACAAATCCGGTACTGCCTGGTCAGCCAGTTGCAGTTGCCCAGCTAAACGCTCGGGCGTTATCTGCTCGCTGGTCAGCTGACCTTCCTCGACTTGTTTTGCCAAGGCCTGTGCTGCCTGGGTTATATCCCATTGGCCACCATAATTAGCGGCAACATTAAGAGTTAATGACGTGTTTTTAGCAGTTTTTCCTTCAGCTTCTGCAATGCGCTGCTGAAGCCGCTCTGAAAAACGACTCTTATCGCCTATAATCGTCAACTTAATATCGTTTTCATCTAACTTTTTCATCTCCCGCTTCAGCACCGTCATGAATAAATCCATCAACACGGATACTTCTTTTTCGGGACGACGCCAGTTTTCACTGCTAAAAGCAAACAAGGTCAATGAACCGATACCGTTGCGCCGGGCAAAAGCAACCGCACGGCGGACTGCCTCAGCACCCGCCTTATGACCAAAAGTACGCAGCTTACCGCGCTGTTTTGCCCAACGGCCATTACCATCCATGATAATTGCTACATGCTTAGGAACTAACTGCTGTAGCGTTGGAAGATCTGTCATGCTGCTGCCATAAATAATAAAAACGCCGCGTAAATACTGCTAACACGGCGTTTAACACCAAAGTTGGATGCGATGTGGTTCAGACTTCCATCAGGTCGTCTTCTTTTGCTTTTACCGCATCATCGATCTGCTTAACGTATTTGTCAGTGATCTTTTGGATTTGTTCCTCGGCATTGCGTTCTTCGTCTTCGGTAATTTCTTTTTCTTTTAGTGCTTCTTTCAAATCGCCGTTAGCATCACGTCGAATATTGCGCACTGCAACCCGACCTTGCTCAGCTTCATTTCGCACTATTTTAACCAAATCGCGGCGCCGTTCCTCGGTTAATATCGGTAGCGGAACACGAATAACCGCACCCGCCGACGCCGGATTAAGACCTAAGTCCGAATCCATAATCGCTTTTTCTACTGCCTGGCTTGCAGACCGGTCGAACACCGTTAATGCCAGCGTCCGCGAATCTTCAGTGGTAATGTTGGCCAGCTGTCTTAACGGCGTATCCGAGCCGTAATACTTAACCATAACGCCATCGAGTAAACTCGGGTGCGCACGGCCCGTGCGTACTTTGGACATTTGATTGCGCAGTGAGTCTACGCTTTTTTGCATGCGCTCTTCGGCGTCTTTTATAATTTCATTAATCACGTTGTTACCTTTTTTCTTGATTCGTTATTAAATGTTTGCACCACTGCTGATCAGTGTACCTTCTTCTTCACCAAGAATCACTGACCGCAATGCCCCGGGTTTATTCATATTAAACACCCTGATCGGTAAACCATGGTCGCGAGCTAAGGTAAAGGCCGCCAAATCCATGACTTTAAGCTGTTGCTGCAAAACATCGTCGTAATTAATATGCTGGTATAACTTCGCTTCGGGATCCTGTGCTGGATCCGACGAGTAAACACCATCGACTTTAGTTCCTTTTAGCACCAGCTCGGCTTCGATTTCAATACCGCGTAAGCAAGCAGCGGAATCGGTTGTGAAGAAAGGATTACCGGTTCCGGCGGAAAAAATGACCACCCGACCGGATTTCAGCAGACTGATCGCATCAGCCCAGTTGTAGCTGTCGCAAACACCTGTGAGTTCGATTGCTGACATCAAACGAGCGTTAACAAAAGCCCGATGCAGCGCATCCCGTAATGCCAGCCCGTTCATTACCGTAGCCAACATACCCATGTGATCGCCGACAACACGATTCATACCGGCTTTCGCCAGCCCCTCGCCGCGAAATAAATTACCGCCCCCGATGACCAGACCAACCTGGACACCAAGCTCTACCAGCTCCTTAATTTCCTGAGCCATGCGGTCAAGGACTTTGGCATCAATACCAAATGGCTCATCGCCCATTAAGGCTTCGCCACTTAATTTTAATAATATACGTCGGTAACTGGGTTTCGGGTGGGTGCTCATCATCGCCTCGCTTAAGCTTACATGGGGTAACAAAAATTCTATTTAAAAAAAACCGCGTCCTGAACCTTCAAGACGCGGTTTTTTGATCATTACTTATCGGGTTGTGACCCAGCCACCAAAGTTTAACCTTTGCTCGCTGCCGCCACTTGAGCTTGAACTTCAGACGCAAAGTCTTCTTCTTTACGCTCAATGCCTTCGCCGACTTCAAACCGAACAAATGTTTCGACATCCGCGCCATGTTGCTTCAGCAAATCACCAACAGTAATCGACGGGTCCTTAACAAACGGCTGACCGGTCAGGCTGATTTCGCCGGTAAACTTACGCATCCGGCCTTCAACCATTTTTTCAGCAATTTCTTTTGGCTTGCCGCTTTGCATAGCAATGTCAATTTGGATTGCACGTTCTTTTTCAACGACTTCTGAATCAACGTCTTCCGGTTTGACAAACTGCGGGTTGCTGGCCGCAACGTGCATGCACAAATCACGCGCCAGGTCTTCATCACCACCGGTTAACGCAACCGCTACACCGATACGTGCACCGTGAGTATAAGTGGCAACCGCATCGCCCTGCTCAATAGTTGAAACACGACGGACCGCCATGTTTTCACCAATTTTAGCAACCAGGTCTTCACGCATTTTTTCAACGGACTCGCCATCGACTTCTGTCGCACGCAATTTCTCAACGTCGGATTCTTTGTTAGCAAACGCAGTGTTGATCACTTTTTCGCCAAACGCCTGAAAGCTGTCATCACGAGCAACAAAATCGGTTTCGCAGTTAAGCTCGACCAGAGTTGCCTGATTGCCTTCGGACTTGACTAAAATGACACCTTCAGCGGCCGTACGACCGGCTTTTTTCGCTGCTTTTGCCTGACCGCTTTTACGCATCAGTTCAATTGCCGCTTCCATATCACCGTCAACTTCCTGCAAAGCTTTTTTGCAGTCCATCATGCCAGCGCCAGTGCGCTCGCGCAGTTCTTTTACCAGAGCTGCTGTAATTGCCATGATTTTGTCCTCAATTATTCTTCAGTTGCTTCAACAAATTCGTCGCTGTCTTCTTTACCTGCAGGCGCAGAACTTGCTTCTTTTATCGCATCTGCTGTTGTATTTAAGTATAACTGTACCGCACGAATTGCATCGTCATTACCTGGGATAATGTAGTCAATATTGTCCGGATCTGAGTTCGTATCGACAACAGAAACGACTGGGATACCCAAGTTATTCGCTTCTTTAACCGCAATGTGCTCATGGTCCGCATCGATAACGAATAAGGCATCGGGTAAGCCGCCCATGTTTTTGATACCGCCGAGACTTTTCTCAAGTTTTTCCATTTCGCGAGTGTTAACCAAAGCTTCTTTTTTAGTCAACTTTTCAAAGGTTCCGTCTTCGCTCATGGTCTCAAGGTCTTTCAGACGTTTGATTGACTGGCGCACGGTTTTCCAGTTGGTCAACATTCCGCCTAACCAACGGTGGTTAACGTAATACTGTCCACAGGCTTTTGCAGCTTCTTTGATTGGCTCTGCCGCAGCACGTTTGGTACCAACAAACAAAACTTTACCTTTATTTGATGATACGTGCTGAATGTAGCCCAACGCATCGTTGAACATTGGCACAGTTTTTTCAAGATTAATGATATGAATCTTGTTGCGAGCGCCAAAAATGAACGGTTTCATTTTTGGGTTCCAGAAACGAGTTTGGTGACCGAAGTGGACACCAGCTTTCAGCATGTCACGCATTGACACGTTTGCCATAATATCTATTTCCTTTTTTGGGGGTTAAGCCTCCACGTACCCCATGGCACGACTCATTCTAGTGAGCACCCCGTGTCATGTGTCGGTACATGTGTGGTTTAGAGTTTAAATTAAGATGCCATCAAAATTGGCGCGCAAGTTATACCATAAATCCCGCAGCAACACAATATAAAGAAGATAGCGAAAATTACTGACGGCTGATAAACTGTGCCCCTTAGTTTATTTCATTTCGTTCGATTTAAAGAGAGCTGTGTTAATGGATATTTCGATAAAAACCCCCGCAGAAATCGAAAAAATGCGGGCCGCCGGTCGGCTGGCGGCAAGTGTACTGGAAATGATCGGTGATTATGTAAAGCCCGGCGTAACCACCGAAGAGCTTGATTCCATTTGCCACGACTACATCATCAAACACGGTGCTACACCGGCGCCATTAAATTATCATGGTTTCCCCAAATCCATTTGCACTTCGGTAAACCACTGCGTCTGTCACGGTATTCCTGGCCCTAAGAAACTCAAAAACGGCGACATCATGAACATTGATGTTACCGTCATTCTGGACGGCTACCATGGCGATACGTCGAAAATGTTTGTCGCTGGCAAGCCGTCAATTCTCGCCGAACGTTTAATTGGGGTGACCCAACAATCACTCTATAAGGCCATCGAAATGGTCAAGCCAGGCATCCAGCTTGGTGACTTTGCCGAAGCCATTCAACAACATGCAGAGGGTCATGGCTATTCAATAGTCCGTGAGTATTGTGGACACGGAATTGGTGCCGGTTTTCATGAAGACCCACAAATTGTGCATTACGGCACGGCCGGAACGGGAGTAGAACTGCAAGCCGGTATGTGTTTTACCATCGAACCTATGGTCAATGCCGGAAAACGTCATACAAAGCTGATGAAAGACGGCTGGACGGTGTTAACCAAAGATCGCAGCCTTAGTGCTCAGTGGGAACACACACTGCTGGTCACCGACGACGGTGTCGAGGTACTTACCTTACGTGCTGAGGAAGAGCCGCAGCTGGCCCGTGTTATTCACCATCAATAAGCGACGACGATTATGGCCCTAACGATGACCTCGGAATCTTTATCGCAAACGGATTTTTTCGGACAGTGGCCAGCGCTGTCCGAAGCCCCTTGCCGGGATGCCTATCGCAATCTGCTGGAACAATACCGGCAGTGGTCAGAGCAACAATTTATTACAGCCGACATTGATGAATTAATTCATCACCGCTCAGCCTTTTTCGATCATCTGTTAAAGCACTTATGGCAACAATTGCAGTTGAACCATGAAAAAGTGTCCTTAATCGCCGTCGGCGGCTACGGTCGGGAAACACTGCATCCCGGTTCTGACATTGATTTATTGATATTAGATGATACCCAGCAGGCATCGGCGGCGGCTAAATTAACGGATTTTTTGACCTTTTTGTGGGATCTGCATTTAGACATTGGCCATGCCGTGCGCACGGTCAACGACTGTTTTACCCAGGCAGCTAACGACATTACCATTGCCACCAATCTGATTGAAGCACGCTATCTGTGCGGTGATGAGTCCACTTTTCAACGGTTTCAGCAGCAGCTGGTCAGAGATTTCCCCTGGTCCAGCCGCGAGTTTTACCAGGCGAAACACGAAGAGCAGCAGCGCCGACATCACCAGTACCACGGTACGTCCTACAACCTTGAACCGAATATAAAATCCAGCCCCGGTGGCCTGCGCGATATTCAGACCATTGGCTGGATCGCAAAACGTCACTTTCAGACCCACTCTGATGAGAGCCTGGTTGAATACGGCTATATGACCGCCGATGAATTCGTCGAATTACGAGAGTGCATGAATTGGCTGTGGCGTATTCGCTTTGCCCTGCATCTGGAAGTCGGTAAGCGTGAGGACCGACTGCTGTTTGACTTTCAACCGGGTGTTGCGGTGCGGCTGGGTTATGGCAATGAAGGTAAATCATCCGTTGAACTGATGATGAAAGATTATTTTAAAGTCGTTCTGCGGGTCAGCGAACTGAATCAGATGTTGTTGCAGTTTTTCCAGCAAGCCATTCTCGGGGCCCAGGATCTGCTTGATTCAAAAAACCTGGACGATGATTTTGCCATCAGCGGCGAAATGTTGACGGCTCGCCATGACCCGGTTTTTGACCAGCGTGAGAACATGATCAAAGCCTTTGTGCTGATTGCAGAGAACCCGCAAATTACCGGTATCCAGTCGCACACCATTCGGCTGCTGCGTAACGCCCGCGCCCAGTTAAATGAACCGCTCAGTTACCATGCCGATTGCCGGCTGCTGTTCTGTCAGTTAATTGAACATCCGCGCGGCTGCGGTCGTGCCTTTGCACTGATGCATCATCACAGTGTAGTTGCCAGTTACTTACCCCAGTGGCAACAGATTGTCGGGCAAATGCAATTTGATTTATTCCATGCTTATACAGTGGATGAACACACCTACCGACTGGTGCGTAATCTGTATCGTTTCACTGATCCGGCTCATCAGGGTGAGTTCCCGCTGTCCGAACAGTTAGTTGAAACCATGCAGCGCCGGCATTGCTTATTTTTGGCCGGTATCTTTCACGATATTGCCAAAGGCCGGGGCGGTGACCATTCAGAACTTGGTGCCATGGATGCCCGCAACTTTTGTCATCAACACGGCTATCCCGACGCAGATGCCGAGTTGGTAGCCTGGTTAGTGAAGCACCACCTGACCATGTCAGTAACTGCACAGAAACGTGATATTCACGACCCCGAGGTGATTCAGAACTTTGCCAACCAAATGCAGGATTGTGAGCGAATGGACTATTTGTATTGTCTGACCGTTGCTGACATTCGTGCCACCAATCACTCGCTATGGAACAACTGGAAGGCGACCCTGCTGGAAGAACTGTATAACGCCACCCGTTACTTGCTTGATCAAGACAGCAATACACCCACTCTGGACGTGCGGCAAAAAATTCAACACAACAAAGCCAGTGCCATGGCCCTGTTATTGAGTGCAGGCTTTGACGAAAAAGTCATTTTAGCCTTATGGGGCCGCTTTACCGCTGATTATTTTTTCCGTCATACAGCAGAGCAAATTAGCTGGCACTCGCAACACATTCTCAACCTAAATACCGACCAGCTGCCACTCATTCTGATTGGTGACGAAAATAATTACGGCACCACCGAGTTATTTATTTATCACCACGAAGAAAGCCATCTCTTTGCGTCAGTCGCCGGCGTGCTCGACAGCGAACAGCTGAGTATCCTCGATGCGCAAATTCTGGCCACCCGGGACGGCTTTGTTATGGATACCTTTGTGCTGTTACAACGCGATGGTAAGCCATTAACTGATCCGCGCCGCATCGAGGATGTAAAACAACAAATCTTAGATGTTTTACATAAACGCAAGTCCGTGCCGGAAAACCACCGTCCTTTGTCGCGGCGGATGAAAAATTTTAATGTAAAAACGCGAATAAAATTCATCCCCAGCAAACATCAAGGCCGTACCACCTTTGAATTAACAACCCTTGACAGGCCCGGTCTGATTGCCAAGTTTGCAGCCATTTTACAACGCCTGGACGTTATTCTGCTGGCCGCAAAAATCACCACCATTGGTGAGCAGGCCGATGATCTGTTCATTGTTGCATCAACAAAGAATGAAGCCCTGTCAGAAGCTGAAAAGCAAACATTGAAAGAACAAATTATTGAACAATTAGATTTTTAGGCCAACACCATGACTCAGGAGTACTAATGGCGATAGATTCTTACAAACAAAAAATCATCGATGCCTTTGAACACCGTGACAACATTAATGCGCAGACCACCGACGACGATTTACGCAATGCGGTTCGCTACATTATAGATGAAATCGATCGCGGTGAATTGCGGGTTGCGGAAAAATTATCCGGCGAGTGGGTTGTTCATCAATGGTTGAAAAAAGCCGTTCTGCTGTCGTTTCGGCTTAACGACAACGAGCTCATTGATGGCGGTGAAACCCGCTTCTGGGACAAAGTACCGGCCAAATTTGCCGATTACGACAGTGCCCGTTTTCGCGCCGAGGGAATGCGCGTTGTGCCCCCGGCAATGGTCCGCAAAGGCGCCTTTATTGGCCATAACGTGGTGGTTATGCCCTCCTACGTTAACATCGGCGCGTACGTTGGCGACGGCAGCATGATAGATACCTGGGCTACGGTTGGTTCGTGTGCGCAAATTGGCCGCAATGTCCATTTATCCGGTGGTGTAGGCATTGGTGGAGTACTGGAGCCATTACAGGCCAATCCAACCATTATCGAAGACAATTGCTTTATCGGCGCACGCTCGGAAGTGGTCGAAGGTGTTATTGTTGAAGAAGGCGCAGTTATCTCGATGGGCGTTTATCTCGGACAAAGCACACGCATTTACGATCGGGAAAATGACACGATTCTGCACGGCCGAGTGCCTGCCGGAGCGGTTGTCGTACCCGGTTCATTACCTGCTGCCGATGGTTCGCATAGCCTGTATGCGGCCATTATTGTTAAGCGTGTGGATGCAAAAACTCGCGCTAAAGTGGGCATTAACGCCTTACTGCGCAGTGCTGAATAACAACGCCGCTTAATTAGGGCGCAGACTAGCGCCCTTTTCTTAAGGTTGACAGCAATGATTAGAGTTTTGCTCGCGTTATCATGCCTGGTTGCCGCCATCGCCTGTTATATCATCGGCGTTCCTGGCGGAGGGGTTATATTTCTGGCTCTGGGCGTTATTTTTGAGGGGCTATTCTGGTTTGGCTTGTTGCGCCCAAAAAAGCGACAGTAATTCGCGCAATATACTGACGGATATCAAATTTCGTCTGACTGCGAATGGCGGTACGTGTGAACAACTCACGCAAGCGGGTCCGGCCTAAACGCCCTCCTCAATTCATCAGGCAGTTCTACGGACAGGTCCAGTAATTCGCCGGTATGAGGGTGTTGAAAACGGATGTTAGTGGCTGCGAGCAGCAACCGGTGACTGCCAAAGTGGTTCTGGAAAAACCGGTTATGCCGGCCCTCGCCGTGACGGCTATCACCAATAATCGGGTGGCGAATATGAGACATATGGCGCCGCAACTGGTGCTTACGACCGGTTTTCGGATTTAACTCAACTAACGAATAACGGCTGCTGTTGTGCCTTTTACTGACTTTAAATGGTAACTCAATGCGCTTAAGGCAGCGGTACTCAGTAACCGCTTGCTGTGCATCTTTATCGTCCCGCGCCTCTTTGTCAGCAATTTTGTCCAGCTCTTCTTTTAACGAGTAATCAATAACGCCGCTGTCATCAACGTAACCACGGACGACAGCGTGATAGGTTTTTTCAACCAGACGCTCAGTCCACTGCTCATTAACCCGACGCGCCGTATCGCTATCAAGTGCAAACACCAACAACCCTGACGTTGGCCGGTCTAACCGGTGCAAAGGATAAACGTGCTGACCCAGCTGATCGCGCAACAGCTGCATGGCAAAGACTTTGGCATCGCTTGCCATCCGGCTACGATGTACAAGCAACCCCGACGGTTTATCAATAACAACCAGATGATCGTCCTGATAGACAATAGGCAATGGCGTCTGAATCACTAAACATCATCCTGAAATGGGTCGGTGCCACTGAGCAACACATCAAACTCACGAATCAGGGCAATTAACTGCTCGTGTTGTTCCAGTTCATTACGATACGTTTGCGCCGCCATCGGGCTGACGGCAATGGATTCGGGTAAAGGGTGTTGGTCGTCAATCAATGCCCACATCCGCGGGATCATGACAAACTGCAACCATTGATGAAATTCTAATGTATCAACCGCAAAGGGTTGCTGACTCTCCAGCGCTTGCACAGGTGGCTGATGCGCCTGCCACAAACCCAAACTGTTGAGCTCGCGTTCTATCCTGTCCAGTAAACGCGCAGCTTTCTGATACTGCTCCATGGCAGACTCCGTTACCACTTAATGCGACAAAACCGTTATAATGGCGGCAATAGTGAGTTAATTAATGCTAAAATTCAAGTTTTTGAGGAGATGTTGTGACGCAAACCATCGCTACACTAGGTGAGTTTCTGCAAGCCGGTCAGGCAGACTATCAAATTTACGATTTAGGCCGGCGCTTAACGCGAGTCGACAATCAGCAATTTGATGCCATCGAGCGTCAGCAACAGCCCTACCCTTTTCCTATTCGGCAGCAAGCACAAATAGCGGTTATTTTCCATCACCGCCAACAACCGAATAACGATTTTCTGTGGTTCTTGCAATTTCCCCTCGACGAGCGTGGCTTATTAAGTAGCGCTGCCCGCGACCATTATCTGGAGTTTGTACTTGGCGCACTGGGTCACGAACTGACGGGTGAGCTCAGCCAGCAACAGCAGCAACAGTTACAACAAAACCCCTATTTATTTACGCCCAGCGAAACACAACGTGCTGCTTTACACGCCCGCATAGCAGTTCAGTACCGCCGCCATCCAAGTCAGTATTTTGATGATGCAGTTAACTACCTGCAGCATCAACAGGGCGACTGGCAGCAACTGGGTATGCAGGGGTTACACGATTGCGCTGCGCGACTGGAGAATTTGCCACAAGTCACTGCGGCTATCGCCGAACGTTTTATCGACTACCCTATCCCATTACGGCAGCAGCTGGCTGTGGCGTTAGAACACCAGTTTGTCCCTGCACCGCTGCGGGATCGGCTGCTCAAACTACTTACCCGCGAACAACTTGAGTTAAAGCGCGATGCTTTACGCTCACTGGCCGGTCATGCCGATAATGAACAACTGCAGCGTTGGCTTAAACAACGCTTGTCTGAGCGTCAGCATGTTCTCGATGCTGATTCTGCAACTATTATCGCAGCGCGCCTATGGCCCGCGTTACAGGACAGCGACACGTTAAAACTGTACGTCGACCACATTAGCCAACTACCGCAAACACTGTTTGACGCTCTGTTTCAGGATATTATTGCGCTACCAGGATTGCGGCCGCTGCTGTTGAGCGCTCTGGCTCAGGGCCAATTGACTGATGCCAGCCTGGCAGCCTTAAACCGCTTACGCGAACAGATACAGGGTTAATGCCATGATGTTATTTGATGTTCTTTTATTACTCTTAATTGCTCTGTTTGTGTGGGTTTTTTGGCAGCACCGACAACAATCGGAAAGTGCCTACCGGCATGCTGCCCGTTACTGTAAACAACAGCGACTGCAATTGCTGGATGTTAGGCGCGATACCACCCGCTGGTCTTTTAAAGGCCGCCAGCCGGGCTGGCGGGCGACTTTTAAAATGGGTTTTAGCAGCGATGGGGAAACGCGCTATGAAGGTGACCTGGAGTTGCATAATCAGCAACTAATAGGCGTCCAGTTGCCGCCATTCCGGGACCCTAATCTTTAGGGTGTTCCTGGCGCTGACAGAACAATAGCTCTCCGTGCAAATCAGCAACCTCGATTTCTGCCACGGAGTGATAGCCGCGTTGCGTAAAGAAATCGCGTTGTCCTTTGTCAGTAACATAAACGCCGACCCCTTCTGATTCGCTATCTTCTGCCAGCATAGTATTCACCGCTTTAACCAGCAGCTGGCCGAATCCGCGCCGTTGATATTGCGGCGACACCGCAATAAAGGCCAGCATATGATAAGGCACGTCCGGCATCGCCTGCTGGATGCGGCGCTCTTTTTCAAGCACCTGCTGAGTACTTAAAAAGCCTGCGGTTAGCAGCATAGAAATGCGCCAATGCCAAAATTTATTGGGGCCAAAACTGTTACCAGGGCGTGTCAGACAAGCAACACCGAGCAGCGTATCACCGTCGCGTAAACCGACCATCGGTTGGTCATTTTCCCAAAAAGCGTTTAAATCTTCACGAATCGCAGCCCTTAACCGTTTTTCGTAATCACTTTTATCGGCACGGAAAATACGTCGAAATAATTCATCATCTTTGTAGGTCTGATAGAGCAATGACGCAGCTAGCTTTAAATCTTCTGCCGCTAAATACACCAGTTCGCCGCTGGATGTCGGCTCTACTGCTGTCGGTGTTGCTTCAACCATAAATTTTCCTCGCTGTCTTATTATTTTTTGCCTGTATCAAGCTAGCGAGATTTTTTCACTCTGTCGAGAGCCAATTGCCCACTACCGGCCAATTTACCGTCGACAAAGACCAGTGGCGTACATTCATCACGGGTTGTTTTGCCATCGCCATGCACCCAACGGGTGCGGTAGTACAAAACCTCGATATTTTCTTGCTGATGCTGCCAGCGGTCGGTAAAGTCCGGCGTGCCCAGCTGCTGTTTCACATCCGTTACCGGCGCCGCCATGGGCAGCCCGCCAATGGTACTGCGATTATCCTGTTCACGCTGTTTACCGTCGTACTGAGCCTCATCCCGTTGCAAACTGCTTTCAGTGACAACAACACAACCCGACAAACTGACAGAAGCAACAACCAGAGTGGTCACGAGCAGTAATTTTTTCATTTTTTTCTCCTTGGTTTAAGTAGGCGACAATACGCTGCAAATAATAAGCCAGGAGTTAACTTATTGTTTTTTAATTATTTTATTTTTTCGCCTAACGTTAGGTAGCAAAATATTAGTCAGTTTTACTATTATTTGGGGAACAGCACACCAAAAACGCTTCCAAACTGTCAGCCAATACCTGATGCTGCTCTTTTCCAATCCACTCGAGCCCTACCTTGCCGGTTTCATTATCAATGGAAATCAGTAAGTCATCCGCTTCGTCCGCTAAGCCAATAAACAGGGTTTCCGGTTGTTTAAGATTACGCTTCATTAAAATATGCCCGGTCAAGTTTTCCAGCAAACGTTCGCCATCCTCAGGGCCCTGTATTTGCAACAGCGAGATGGGATGCGCTTCAGGTATCGAATCAGTGTCTTGCTGAGGCTGGAATGTGACACTGAGATCACCCGCATACCAGCTACCGTAAAATGTTTTTAATGAGGGGTGAAAATTTATTTCCAGAGCCGCTTCCAGGTCGTCAAAATTCAACTCTGGCTGTTGCCGGCAAGGCAGCCAGTGCGCTTCTCCGCTATCAGTTATCTGCTGATAAATCGGACTTTTCCAGTCCTCAACATAATCTGTCAGCAACGGTTGTACTTGTTGCTGATAACGCTCCATCAAATCATCGAAAGCTGTGTTCATCTGGTACTTACCTTTAAATATCATTAGAATAATCACCATTGTACTTGTGGAGCTCATGAATGCCAAAGAACACCGCACTGGATCACCTGAACCTTGGTCAGACAGCCGAATACCCTCATCATTACGATGCGGGCCAATTACGCGCTGTTGCACGATCTTTAAATCGTCACCCCATCGGGATTAATGACGCTGACAGCCTGCCGTTTTCCGGCATCGACTTTTGGACCGCTTATGAGCTGTCCTGGCTTAACGATAACGGCTTACCACAAGTGGCGATTGGTTACTTTACCGTACCGGCCAGCAGCCCCAATCTGATCGAATCCAAATCATTTAAGCTGTATTTAAACAGTTTTAATGAAAGCCGCTTTAGCAGCTGGCAACAGGTACACGACTGCCTGCAACGGGATCTCTCCGACTGTGCAGAAAGTTCCGTGACTGTACAACTGAAACCTCTGGCTGATGCTGCGCAACAAGCAATCGCCGAACTGCCCGGCGAATTGCTCGAAGCACAGGACATCCGTATTGATTGCTATGATTATAATCCGGCCTTACTGAAAATTGTCGACACTGGGGAGAATCACGAACTGACGGTGAAAAGTCATTTACTTAAATCCAACTGCCTTATCACCGATCAACCCGACTGGGGCTCTGTTTACATCCACGGCGTTGGACCGCGGTTAGACAAAGCCTCATTGCTGCGTTATTTGATCAGTTTTCGTCGCCATAATGAGTTTCACGAGCAGTGTGTAGAGCGCATTTTTCAGGATTTAGCTAAGCTGGGCTTCAGTAAGTTAAGCGTTTATGCCCGCTATACCCGCCGTGGTGGTCTGGATATTAACCCATTTCGCTCGAACTTTGAGACTGCGCCAGCCGATCAACGACTGGCGCGACAGTAATATCAGGCATTCGGGTGAGGGACTTTAAGCCACTGTAAAAAGCGTGCTTGCTGTTGTGCAGTCGGCTCTTCCACCGGCGTGATTTTGGCACCGCTATGTTGCTCTTCGCCGATCACTAAGGTGGCTTTATGCAGCTGGTCGCGCCGGAAAAAGGTCACCTCCACTTCGTCACCTACCTGGTATTCGCTGATGGCTTCTTCAAAGCGGCCACCCGCAGCACGATGATCATCAAAAGCGACAATCACGTCGTCTGGTGTAAAGCCAGCATCCCAGGCCGGGCTATCACGTTCTACCCGCGTCAGTTCAACACCTTCCGCGGTTGCACTGCCCTGCCAGCCAACCCAGGCTGACTGCTCATCATCAGACTCAAAGCTCAGCGTCAGTCCAACGGTCTGCAACATATCGGCAAAAGGCACCTCGGCGACCGGCGACTTAACGTGTTGTTGCCACCAGTCCTGCCATGACTCACCGGTCAAGTCCTGCAGAATGGTCAGCACGTCAGCGCTGGTAAAGCCAACCTCATCAGCGTCAAATCGTTGATACAGCTCGTTGTGCACATCGCGGTAACTGACTTCGCCGTCGGTCGCTTCGATAAGCGCCATATCCAGCATCCAGGAAATGGTCGCGCCTTGTGAGTAGATATTGACCGAAAAGTTCTGCGCCCGGTCACCGTACTGATCACTCCAGGCTTCAAACGATGCTTGCGCCACTGACATCACTTCGGTGCCCGGTTTGCGGTAATGTTTTTCTACGTCTTCCGCCAGCCGTTCAAAATACTCGTCAGCCTGCATGATGTCCGCAGCCAGTAACAGATGGTCCTGAAAATAGCTGGTCGAACCTTCAGCCAGCCAGAACAATTCGGTGTAGTTTTCTTTTTGATAATCATAAGGCACCAGCGGCCCCGGGCGATAGGCTTTCACGTTCCAGGTGTGCACAAATTCATGTGATGCGGTCGACATAAAGGATAAATAGTCGTCGCGGCTGGCATAGCTGTAACGGGGACGTTGTATGATGGTCGAGTTTCGATGTTCGGTAGCACCGCCCGCGCCTGAAGTGGCGTGTATCATAAACACATAGCGCTCATAGGGATATCCCTGCCAGATTTCCGGACCAGTGGTCACCAGTTTTTTTAAATCAGCAACCGTTTGCTCGGCGTCGTAGTTACCCTCGCCCCAAAAAACCACTTCGTAATCGCGTCCATCAACAGCAAATTTAAACAGCTTGTTGATGCCGGTTTCAATCGGACTGTCCACCAGGATATCCCAGTTATCGGCAACAAACTGGTGTTTACCGGTATCTTCCATTCCCGAGACGCTGCGCCAGGAATCCTGCACATCCAGCGCCACCGACACCGGCTCCTGCCGGTATTCATCGGCATACATAAATACCGCCGATGCATCCAGATAAGCATGGGAATCGTCTATGTGACGTGCCCGCCGCCCCAATAAATCAGCGTAGATTTGATAATTGACGACGATATCCTGATTCTGGGCTGCCGCAGGCAGTTCAATTCGCCAGGTGCTTTTATCGGTTTTATGCCATTTAAGCGACTCCCCGGACTCCGTTTCCACCCGCATATCACGCACGCCGTTAGCCAGATTCATAATGCGGTAATATCCTGTCCGCCAGGCCGGCATTTTGATATCAAGGTATGCTTGATCTGTTTCAGGAAAAGTGATGGTCACCTGCCCTGTATGGTGCGTTGGTTCAGTAAGATCAATATGGTAATCAACATCCGCTACAGCCGGCATTGCTGCCGCTATCGTCAGGCTTAGTAAGGTTTTTTTCAGCACAGTTATCCCTCGATTTTTTTATTGCCTTATACACGTTTTGCAAGACTAGCATAAAATCCGGCGCCATCAGTAGTCATCTGACAGACGGCTGTTACCAGCGAGGCTGTAAAGAATTATAAAACTGTTGTGGTTCTTGGCGACCCAAAACCGTACAATAGTTAGGCATTGTCGTGCCTTTTTAGGTAGCCGTCGCCGAGCAAACACAAGTAAGGCCCCATTTTGAGTATAAGCAGTAGTTCAGAAGCAAAAATTAAGCAGTTATCAAAGCGACTTGAACAGAGTATTCAAACCCGCCAGCAGCTTGAGCATGAATACAATCGTGATCTTAACGAGTTTGTCGAATTTATCGTTAAGCTGACTTACGCTTGTCAGGGTATGGATCATCAGCTGGACACTAAGCTGAGTAAGTTGCGTAGCCAATTAAACCGCAATCGCAGCCTCGACAACCTGCAACCCTTGATTGATGAAACTAAAACACTTATTGAATCTCATACGTTAGTAACCCAGCGCAACTTGAAACAAAGCTCGGAACAAGCGCGGCTGACCATGACCTACCTGCAAAAGCAGCCGCTGCCAAAAAACCTGCAACCACAACTGAAAAGCCTGGCTGAACAGTTAGAGTTGCCGCATATCTCACTTAACCATTACACACCCATTTTGGTTCAGTTTTTACAGCTGCTGATAAACGCTTCCGAGTCTATCGGCGCAGCCGATAAGCCGCAGCGAATACCCAGCGATGAACTGCTGGAATTACTCAATCATATTGACTTTGATGGTTTAACCGGGCAAACCGTACAACATGTGCGCTTAAAACTGGCACAGCCGGTATCGGCCGAACAGTTTATGCAGTTAGTACTGGAGTTGATCAAACAGATTTTTTCCAGCATTAACGATGAGCGTCAATCCGCGCAAAACTTTCTTCTGGAGCTTAACCAAACACTGAGTTTGGTGCAGGGGGCGTTGAATCAAACGGTTTCGCAGCGGGGTGAATACCAGCAGCGCAGTGGGGCCATCAATCAACAATTACAGGTCAACATCAAACAGCTGAGTGAATCCGTTAGTGACGCCACGCAGTTAACAGAACTCAAACAATTAGTTAATTCTCATATGCAGTCCATTAACACCGCTTTGCGGCAAAAAATGAGCCTGGAATCCGACGAACGGCGAGGTTTTGATCAGCAGTTTGATAAAGTATCTAAACGATTGCAGCAATTGGAACGACAGGTACACTTTTATAAAACAGAATTAGCTGAGCAAAAATTCAAGAGCTTACAGGATGCCCTGACGAAACTACCGAACCGGGCCGCTTTTGAAGAACGTTTAGAACTAGAATTTGGTCGTTGGAAGCGCTATAAAGAACCCTTGTGCATTGCCGTTGCTGATATTGATTATTTTAAACGCATTAATGATAATTTTGGCCATACTGCCGGTGACAAGACCTTGCAGGTGCTTGCCAGTATGCTGCGCAAATCGGTGAAACAGTCAGATTTCGTCTGCCGTTACGGGGGCGAAGAGTTTGTTATTATTTTTCCACAAACGGAGCTCGAGCAAGCTTTGCAGCGTTTGGAAAACGTACGTGACAAAATTTGCAACATTCCGTTTAAGTTTAAAAACGACGATATCCGCATTACGGTTTCGATTGGTATTGCGCAGTTTAAACACGATAATGACACCCTGACCTCGGTGTTTGAAGCCGCTGACAAAGCGCTGTACGAGGCCAAAAAACGGGGCCGTGATCAAGTGGTCAGCGCACAATAACAAGCGCAGGTGCAACCCCGTTGTCGCGCATATAAAGGAGTATTTGAATAGCATGAGAGCC
This sequence comes from Pseudomonadota bacterium, assembly GCA_051745735.1. Taxonomy (GTDB): domain Bacteria; phylum Pseudomonadota; class Gammaproteobacteria; order Enterobacterales; family Alteromonadaceae; genus Idiomarina. The sequence goes on along the minus strand of JBNJEJ010000004.1, from coordinate 59,302 downwards.
AGTATTTCACCGCAGGGCAGCATGTCCCTGCTGTCACAACTCGAAATAGAACGCTTAAAACAGTCATCCAACAGTCACTTGTACAAACTGTTCCGCAACTGCTGCCTGGCGGTGCTCAACTCGGGTAGTCGTACCGATAGCAGTGCCGATATTTATGATGCCTATAAAGACTTTCAGGTTAATATTATCCGCAAAGAGCGGGGGATTAAGCTTGAGCTTATCGAGCCGCCAGAAGAGGCCTTTGTTGATGGCGAGGTTATCGTTGGTATCCGTGAGCTGCTGGAGTCGGTTCTGCGCGATATTTTGTTTACTGGAGAGCGATATTCCGAGGCGGAATTGCAGGCTGCTGACACCTCCACCCTCACCCATGTTGTGTTTGATATCTTGCGTAATGCGCGCACCTTAAAACCAATGGAAGAACCCAGCATGGTGGTCTGCTGGGGTGGGCACTCGATTAATGAGACCGAGTATAAATACACCAAACAAGTCGGCTACCACCTGGGGCTGCGCGGTTTAAACATTTGCACGGGCTGTGGCCCGGGCGCGATGAAAGGCCCGATGAAAGGGGCCACCATAGGTCATGCCAAGCAGCGTATCAGTGGCGGCCGTTACCTGGGACTGACCGAACCCGGCATCATCGCAGCCGAGCCCCCTAACCCGATAGTCAACGAACTGGTTATACTGCCGGACATTGAAAAACGTCTGGAAGCCTTCGTTCGCTGCTCGCACGGAGTTGTTATTTTCCCCGGTGGCGCTGGTACCGCTGAAGAATTACTTTATCTGCTGGGCATATTGATGCACCCGGCTAACGCTCAGCAAAACTTGCCGGTCATTCTTACGGGACCCGAATCAGCGCGCGCGTATTTTGATGCACTGGACCAGTTTATTGGTGCAACTTTAGGCGACCAGGCCAGAGACCTTTATCGTATTATCATTGACGACCCCGCCGCTGTTGCTCAGCGTATGCACGCTGGTATGGGTACCGTTAAGCAATATCGGCGCGACTCCGGTGACGCTTATTATTTTAATTGGACGCTAAAAATCGATGAACAGTTTCAACGGCCCTTCAGACCGACCCACGAAAATGTTGCGGCTTTAAACCTGCATCCGGAACAGCCGACAGAGCAATTGGCGGCCGATTTACGCCGAGCTTTCTCAGCCGTTGTAGCCGGTAACGTGAAGGATGAAGGCATTCGTCAAATACGTCAATATGGTGTCTTTACGATTCATGGTGAAAATCGACTGATGAAACAACTTGATGACTTACTGCGCGCCTTTGTTGTACAGGGTCGGATGAAACTTCCGGGCTCGGTCTATCATCCGTGCTATAAAGTGGTTACCGAATAACGATAATAAGCGATAAGCAACGAGTATGCGTAAAATTGCCCTCATTCTGATTGCCGGTGTTATGTCCTACGTGGCTATCGTCGGCCTGGTATTAAGTTTATACCAGGCCGATCCCGCCGACATGAAATGGGAGGAACGGGAAACTTATAATGCCAAGCAAATCGGTCAGCTGGAATTTGGCATGAGCAAAGATGCCGTTATCCGCGAGCTCGGCTCACCGGACATTAATGAAGCGAAAGAAACCGAAAGCGGTGCTCACCAGGTACTCTTTTATCGCACTCATCATGTCACCTCCGATGGTATTACCAGCAAAGACGAATGCACCCCGTTGTTGTTCCGCGATAATCAACTGGTTGCCTGGGGCAATGATGCTTACGAAGACTACCAGGCGCTGGAATGAACCGTTCGCACGCATTAATGCGCTCGGCTCAAGAAGCGCTGGCGGAGCCGACACCGGCTTCGGTTTATCAATGGATACAACATCTGGATGATGAATACAGCCGGCATCGCTATGCTGAACTGTTACCTCATCATTTGCTTCAGCAGGATCAGCTGTCGCAACCTTTCAGGCAGGCTTGTGCCAGCGCTGTCAACGCCCTCAAACTGGCCTCTCAGCTGCAGCTGCATACGCATTACCGGCGCGTTCTGGCTGCCGCCTGCGTTACCCGGGCGCTGCATGATGAGCTCAGTTTTTGGCGCGAGAAAGGCCTTAAGCACGCTGTTTGGTCGGCTGCTTTTCAAGATTCATTAATTCAGGCAGACAGTTATTACTTTACTCAGTGGTGTTTAACCCTTAGTCAGGTACAACTGGCTCAATCCGCGGACAACAGCGCTTTGAGGCGTTTATTATCAGGCGATAAACGCAGCCGCTACTGGATTTATGCAGAATATCTTTATGCGCCGGCCGATTGGGTGACCGGCAGTGTATTGCAGCACCAGGACAGTGGTCATCAGTTGTATCTCATCGAAGCGCAACAGCAATATCTGCTCGCGCTGCAGTTCGACTTTCAGCAAGTACAAAAAATTGACCTATCCGAGTTACACCAATGGCATCGGGTTAAGCCAGCGGCCCCGGCCAGCAAGGCGCTGCAACAGCTGGATTACGTGCAGAGCCTGAATAACAGCGTCGCCACACTCAGCTATAAGGCGCCAAAAGCTTTGCTGGCTGCTATCCGTAAATTTTCTGCCGGCAGTGGTGCATTAACGCCGCTGATCCGCCATATTGATCAGCATCCGCTACTGGCCGACAGTTTGCGACAAGCTGCGAGTCAGCAATCCATAAACGCCAACAGCCCACAGCGCATGGATCTGAAACATGTTTATTTATGGCTGGGCGGACAACGCGCGGGCGTAACGCTGGCAACAGCGTCGCTACAGCAACAATTTATGCAGCAACGGGTTCCGCTACAGCAATCCTTAATGCAGCGGTTATCGGTTCTGACTGTGTTATTGCGAAAGTTTGCTTTTTATTCAGAGCATAAGCTACCCGCACCCGCAGCTTTACTGGCCTTACTGAGTGCTGCAGACTTGTTCCGAGACCCACGCCTGTTACAGTCAACACACTGGCCCCGCATTAAACAGCTGCAATCGGCAAGCAAGCAAAGCTGGGTCAGCGCGAAACCGCGAACGGCAGTGCCTTCTGACCAACGCCTGGCGCGACAACTGATACAACGCTGGCAATTGGGGAAGCAACTGGAGCCGTTGTTAAAGCCAGAAGCCTACCCAGAACATCCGCTGCCCTCTATCATGACACTTGCTAATCTGGCCGTAGCGCGCATTTTTCAGCCGCACACTAAACTGACTGCCGACGCCCGGCAAGAGATGACTCTGGCATTGCAACAGCTCGGTTTAACGGAAACTGATTTCAGAAAAATTGTGCAACGCAGCATTGCCAGCAGTCACCCCTTCAGCCCACTGCTGGAATTAAGCTATTCAGCAAATTAATACCTGCAATTAATTTGCCAATAGCTTTGTCAACTGGTCTGAAAACACCTTAGATGCTAAGCTTAGCGCAATAATAGAGAGACCCTCCCCCCTCTGTCGACAGAGTCGTAATTCGGTAAAAGGAAAAGTTTATGAGTACTAAAATTACAGTCATTCCCGGTGACGGTATCGGCCCCGATATTGTTAAATCCGCACTGGCCATTCTTGAGAAAGTTGGATGTGATTTCGAATACGAATACGTTGATGCCGGCCTGACAGCCCTGGAGAAAACCGGCGAGTTGCTGCCACAGGAAACTCTGGACACCATTGCCCGCAATGGCATTACCCTGAAGGGGCCTTTGACGACACCTGTCGGTGAGGGATTTTCTTCCATTAATGTGAGTCTGCGTAAGCATTTTGGACTGTACGCCAACTTGCGCCCGGTAAAATCGTTTAAGGGGACTCAGGCGCGTTATGAAAATGTCGATATCATTACCGTGCGGGAAAACACCGAGGGCATGTATTCGGGCCTTGGCCAAAAGGTCTCTGAAGATGGCTCAGAAGCTGAAGCATTGAGCAAAATTACCCGCGAAGGCGCTGAACGTATTGTTCGTTTTGCCTACGAGATGGCTCAGCGGGAAGGCCGAAAAAAAGTTACGGCAGTGCACAAAGCTAACATTTTAAAATCAACTTCCGGCTTGTTTCTGAAAGTTGCCCGCGAAATCGCGGAAGAATATCCAGATATTGAATCGGCTGAAATGATTGTTGATGCTGCCTGCATGCGTTTGGTGATGAACCCTGAAGACTTTGACGTTATCGTCACCACCAACTTATTTGGCGATATCTTATCCGACCTGTGCGCCGGTTTAGTGGGTGGTCTAGGGATGGCTCCCGGTGCCAATATCGGCAAAGACTGTGCAATTTTTGAAGCCGTTCACGGTTCAGCACCGGATATTGCCGGTAAAAACCTGGCTAATCCGAGCTCAGTCATTTTGGCCTCAATCCAGATGCTGGAATACCTGAATATGCACGACAAAGCGAAACAAATCACCCAGGCTTTAGCTGATGTGATCGAATCAGGTGACCGTACCACCCGTGATTTAGGTGGCAGCCACGGTACCACTGATTTTACCCAGGCAGTAATCGATCGTCTGTAAGACCAAAACGCCGTTAACAGAGCAGGTCAACCATTTCGATGACCTGCTCTTTTTTGCTCCGCCCTTAGCGGGGTAACCAACGCAAGTGAACCGTTATTTCTTCGCGGTCGTGATACAGATGTTTGGCCTGCATTTCGAACGGCTTTGTTCCTTTAGTTTGTAACTGCTCTTTGATTTGCTCAAGGTATTCTTTTACCGCTGCATAACGCTGCCGCATGGGTAATTTCAAATTAAAAATGGCTTCCTGACAATAATCTTCGAGCAGCCAGGCGGTCATCAATTCACCGACCCGGGCTGGTTTTTCCACCATGTCACAAACCAACCAGTGAACGTTGCGACGCTTGGGCCGAAACTTAAAACCATCCTCTTTAATGTGCTTAACTTGCCCCGTATCCATTAAGCTATCAGCCATGGGCCCGTTATCAATAGCCTGCACCATCATGCCCCTGCGCACCAGTTGGTAAGTCCAGCCACCCGGAGCAGCGCCCAGATCAACGGCTTTCATACCCGGCTGCAATCGTTTTTCGTGTTCGTGTTGCGGCACAAACACCTGAAACGCTTCATCCAGCTTTAAGGTTGAACGACTTGGCGCATCACCCGGCATGCGTAATCGCACAATTCCGCCAGCGTGGGTGGTTTGATTGTAACTGAACGAGTAACCCGCCAGTGCATGCGCTGCATTAACGAATAAAATGTTCAGTAAGGGTCGTTTGGCCAGCGGTTTGTTACTCAGCAGCTCTTCTTTTCGCAATACCTGCCTTAACGGCACGCTGAATTTCCGGCAAAATTTGGACAGTTGGTTAGCGTCGTTATTGTCTGGCGTCTCAACACGCAATTCGCCGGCTAAACCAAACGCCTCCTGATGAGGTTTCAACGCGGTGACCACCTCACTGGCACGATCTTTTACACCCGCCAGTTTAATCGCAGCTAATAACACGAACATTTCACGGGCAAATACCAGCTCTTTCAATTCCAGTTTGCGGGCGATGTGATCGGCCTCTTCCGCCTGGCAATGATACGTGACATAAGCCTGTTCCGGCTGCGTCTGGCAGTACCCATAAACCCCAAGCTCGCCTGCTTTATCTTGAATTTCGGCAGCGCAATCGCCCTCAAAACCTGCCCGACATAATAAAATGATGCCGCTGTTATGACCTTTGTTAGCATCACTCATTAATTTACCGCTCCTAATTTTATTGCACCGACCAACAAACTGACCCATCCGGCAATGAAAAATAAGCCGCCCAACGGGGTGATCGGCCCTAGCCACTTAATGCCTGTTAATGCCAGCAGATACAAGCTGCCTGAAAACAGTACCACCCCTGCTAGCCAAAGATAGCCACTGGCTACCAACCATACCGACTGGCTCTGCTGTAACCACAAGGCCAATACGAATAACGCCAGGGCATGGTAAAACTGGTAGGTAACACCGGTTTCAAAAGCATTTAACAGGTCAACTGTTAGCCTGGATTTTAGACCGTGGGCAGCAAAAGCGCCCAGTACGACAGCAAAACCGCCCAACACCGCGGCAACAATTAAAAATAGCTGACTCATTGTAAAAATTCCTCTATCGCAGTTGCGGCCTGTTGCCACAACTGCGGTGTATGTGCCGCTTTGGCACGGGTTGCACTGAAACCGTGATCGGCACCGGTTAGCCATTGCAATTGCCAATTGTCAGGCAGTTGCACGGATTCCGCTAACAAGGGCTTACTAAAAGGGTCGCGGGTTCCCTGCAGAATAAGCCCGGGGATCTGGCTAAGCGATAGCTCAGGCAGACGCGACTTGTGCGCTTGCCGGGGCGGGAAAAAAGGAAAGCCGAGCGCAATCTGCGCCTTTACCTGCGCTGGAAAGTCATCGGCCAGGCGCAGCATCACCCGACTGCCCAGCGATTTACCCATCAACACCAGCGGCTTGTCATCCTGCTGCAGATAGTGCAGCAGTTCTACCGTCGCCTCGACCAATGTCGGCATATTATTTGGTGGCCGCGGTTTACCCGTTACCCTCACCTGTTGCCAGTAGGGAAAATCCGGACGCACCACCTCAGCCCCCAGCGCTACACACTGCTGACTGAAAAACGACATAAATTCAGTGTCCGGTCCGCCACCGGAGCCGTGCAGAAACACAATGCGGAAACAACCGTCCGGATTTTGTTGTTGGTAAGTTATCATTCGCTAAACTCACGCTCTTCCTGTTCAACCAGCTGCAGCAACCACTGCCGGAAGGTAGCGATTTTACCGACTTCCGCCTGATTGTCACGGCATACTAAATAAAAGGCTTTATTACGCTGCAGGGCTTGCGGGAAAACCCTGACTAGATGACCACTATCAATTTCCGGCTTGGCCAGAACATGGTTTGCCAACGCAACGCCCTGGCCGTGTACAGCGGCCTGAAGCGCTAGGCTGGAATGACTGAATACCGGCCCATTGGTCACCGAAAACGGTTCAATCCCCACCAGTTTAAACCAGTCTTTCCAGGCATTTCGGGTTTCGTCGTGCAATAAAGGCAGGTGCAGTAGATCAGCGGGTTGCTGAATATTGTGTCGGGCAACCAGCAACGGCGAGCAAACGGGCCACAAGTACTCTTTATGTAAGCGGTAACTTTTAACGTGCGGCCACTGGCCGTCACCGTAATAAATGGCCACATCAACGTCGTCGGTTAACGAACCTGAAATTTCATCTACGGCTTTGATGCGAATATCCATTTCAGGATGCGCCTCGCGAAAGCTACTCAAGCGCGGCACAAACCACAGTATGGCAAAACTTGGCGGCACCGAGACAGTCAGCGCACCGCGCTCAGAAACCAGACGCAATTTATCTGTGGCCTGCGCCAGCTGTTCAAAAATATCACGCAGTTGCAAATAATAAGCCTGGCCTTCCTCGGTTAACAACAAGGAACGATTGCGTCGAATAAACAGCTTTAGTTGTAAAAAATCTTCCAGCGCTTTTACCTGATGGCTAACCGCCGCCTGAGTAACAAAAAGCTCTTCAGCTGCTTTAGTAAAGCTTAAGTGGCGAGCCGCCACCGCAAAAGATTTTAGCGCATTAAGTGGCGGTAGTTTGCGCATTGGAGCCTGACCTCATGGTAAGCAAAACAAAAACGTCTCTGTCATCGTGGTGTATTCGGGCACCACTATAACAGAGACGTTAGTTTAAAGACGAGGTAGATTTACATCCTGATCAGAGTCTGACACCACCGTCAATTTCGACTACCCGGCCGCTGAAGAAATCATTTTCGATAATGTAGCGCGCGCTGTGAGCAATCTCGTTCGGCTGACCCCAGCGTTTTAACGGCACCATAGACAAAGCGCGATCAACCGCTTCGGGTTTCATCTGCGCTGTCATTGGCGTCTCGATAAAGCCTGGCGCTATAGCACCACAACGAATGCCGTAACGACCCAGTTCGCGCGCCCAGGTTACGGTCATCGCAACAACGCCCGCCTTGGTCGCGGAATAATTGGTCTGTCCCATGTTGCCGGCCCGGGCAACACTGGATATGTTGATGATAACGCCTTTTTTATCGGCCTTAACCATCTGTGCAGCTGCTTCCCGACCACATAAAAACGTGCCGGTCAGATTAACGTCTAATACCGACTGAAACTGCTGCAATGGCATTTTTTGCTTTAATTCACCGTCTTTGTACTTAATCAACAGCCCATCACGCAACAGACCTGCGTTGTTGACCAACACATCAATGCCGCTAAATTCCTGCTGGATTTGTTCAAATAAGGTTTCCACCGATTGTTCGTCGGTAATGTCGGCCTCGTAAGCGACCACTTTTGTGGAACCCTGTTTTTCACATTGTTCCTGAGCTTCGCCCAACGCATCGCCATTAATATCGATTAAGGCCAGTTTAGCGCCTTGTTGAGCAAAATCTTCTGCCATCGCCAGACCCAGCCCCTGCGCTCCGCCAGTGATGACAATAACACTGTCTTTTATTTGCATAACCTGCCTCTGTTATTTGCTGTTTGCTGGCTGTAGATAGTTAAAAATACTGGAAAAATCCTGTTGCCCATGACCTTGTTGTGACCAGCCAAGGTAGAGATTACGGGTTAACGCTCCCATCGGTGTCGCTGCACCGGCTTTTAGTGCCGTTGCTTGCGCCAGACCCAGATCCTTAGCCATCAGGTCGACCAAAAAGCCACCCTGGTAATCATTGCTGGAGGGCACGTTATCAATCACACCGGGACACGGGTTATAAACTTCCAGGGTCCAGTTGCGGCCGGAGCTTTGCAGCATAATCTGCGACAAGACCTCCGGATCAAGGCCATTCGCTTTACCCAGCTGCAACGCTTCTGAGGTACCTACCATAAGTACCGACAACAGCATATTGTTGCAGATCTTGGCAATTTGGCCGGCACCGATATCGCCTGCCCGAAACACGTTTTTGCCCATGTCGTTCAACACCTCACGGGCCTTATCCACGTTAGTTTCCTGACCACCACAGATAAAGGTCAGCGTGCCGGCTTTGGCACCAGCGACACCACCGGAAACGGGTGCGTCAATAAATCCAATGCCGGCTTTTTCCAGCTCACCGCCAACCTCAATAGCAGCCTCTGAGGAGATCGTGCTGCAATCGATCACCAGCTGCTTATCGGTAAGCTGACTGATGAGCCCTTCGGCGCCTAAGTACAGCGCTTTAACGTGATGATCGGCAGGCAGCATGGAGACTACAAACTGCACCCCTTCAATCGCTTGTTGGGCACTCTCTGCGGCTGTCGCACCGGCCTCGGTTACTGTTGCCATGGCTTCTTGTGAAAGATCAAAGGCTTTCACCTGATGCCCTGCTTTGGCCAAGTTAGCGGCCATTGGGCCGCCCATATTACCTAAACCTATAAAACCTACGGTCACCATACGGTTCACCATTCCTTCTTATTATTTGATTATGAATGCGATAGCACAGCTTCAAGATCTGCCAGCGGATGTCTTCTATCACCCCACGGCGGAATAAAAAATGCGTCCACATCTTCTGCTGATACCTGGTCCACTGAGCTGTGTTGCCATTGTGGGGTTTTATCCTTATCAATCAGTAAAGCGCGAATGCCTTCAGCAAAATCGCCGCGCACCGCACAGTTGCAGGATAACGTCAGTTCCAGCCGAAAGCAGTCTGCCAGCGCTAAGTCACGGCCTTGTTGTAATTGATTCCAGACAATATGGGCGGTCATCGGGCAGCCGTTGCTTAAATTGCGGCGTGCCCGACTGAGCCATTTATCGTCTAAATCGTCATCCACAATCGCACTAACGACGTCGCTGACCTCGTTACCCCGGGTCAGTGACTCAATGTGCGGATGCAGCGGCTCAACCTGTGGCGTTGGCAGCTCAGTCAGATCCTGCACCGCCATTTGATTCAACAAGTCGGTCACCTTTTCTTTATTCAGCGCACCCGTATCACCCCAGGCCAGCTGTTGCAGGTTTTCCATTGTGGCGGCTTTAAGCTGATGACCCAAGTAATGATCAGCCAGCTTTAAAAACAACGCATCATTGGCATTCATCGGCGCCCCGGTAATGCCCAAAAACAAGCCACAGCCCGCTGGCATGCGGTTGAGAAAGTGAGTTGCGCCAACATCCGGATACAAGCCAATACTGACCTCTGGCATGGCCAACAACGAGCGATCCGTCACTATCCGATGACTGGCGCCATTCATCAGCCCCATGCCGCCGCCCATAACAATGCCGTCGGCCCAGCAGATCAGGGGTTTGGGAAAGCTTTGAATGGCATAGTCGAGTTGATATTCGTGGGTGAAAAAGTTTTCCACTTCAGGTACCAGTTTACCCGGCTCTGCCTGCATGGCTTTGTACATAGCAACAATATCGCCACCGGCACAAAAGGCTTTGTCGCCGGCACCTTGAAGCCAGACACAAACAACCCGTTCGTCGTTGGCCCATTGCTGCAGTTGCGGCAACAGTTTTTCGGCCATCGCCAGACTCAAGGCGTTTAATGACTTTTCAGAATTTAATGTAGCAACGCCGATGACTTTGTCACCGGCGTTGATTTCTTCGATTAATACCACCTCTTGCATGGTTGCTCCTTACAAAATTTCGCGGTCAATGTCAGCTAACAAGCGACGCCCGATGATAAGCCGCATGACTTCGTTGGTACCCTCGAGAATTTGATGCACCCGTACGTCACGCACATGACGTTCCAGTGGGTACTCTTTTATGTAGCCATAACCGCCGTGCAATTGCAGTGCGTCGTTACACACTTTAAAACCGACATCGGTGGCAAACTGCTTGGCCATTGCGCAATAGGTGGTTTTGTCAGCATCATTATTATCGACTTTAGCCGCCGCTAAGCGCACCATTTGTCGCGCTGCGACTAATTCCGTTGCCATATCGGCGACTTTGAACTGTAATGCCTGAAATGCCGCTAACGGCTTATCAAACTGGGTACGTTCCTGCATATAGGCAGTGGCTGTATTCAGCGCCGCCTGAGCGGTGCCAACGGAACACACAGCGATATTAATACGACCGCCGTCAAGTCCCATCATAGCAAACTTAAAACCTTCGCCTTCCTGTCCCAACAAATTTTTGCCCGGTATACGGACATTTTCAAAGGTTACCAGGCGGGTCGGTTGAGCGTTCCAGCCCATTTTCGCTTCTTTTTTACCGTAGCTTATCCCTTCAGCATCAGCTGGCACCACAAACGCAGAAATGCCCTTAGGCCCCGCTTCTCCGGTGCGTGCCATGACCACCATCACGTCGGTAGCGCCGGCGCCGGAAATGAACATTTTTGACCCATTAATCACATAGTCGTCACCGTCTTTACGGGCACTGGTGCGCAAGCCGGCTGCGTCAGAACCTGAACCGGGTTCGGTCAGACAGTAAGAGCCAAGCTTATCGCCGCTCACCAATTCTGGCACCCATTCATCAATAACATCCTGCTGACCAAAACTGCCGATCATCCAGCTGACCATATTATGAATGGTCATCATCGCGGTGGTCGCCGTGCAGCCACCCGCCAATTGCTCGAAAATAAGCGCAGAATCAAGCCGGCTCATGCCAAAGCCACCGGCTTCTTCTGGGGTATACATGCCCATAAAGCCCATTTCGCCGGCTTTTTTGAACACCTCAACCGGAAAATACGCTTCCTCATCCCATTGCGCTGCATAGGGTGCCAACTCTTTGTCGGCAAATGCTTTAGCCGTGTCGACAAAAGCCTGTTGATCTTCGGTCAATTCGAAATTCATCGTAATCCCCTACTACCTTAGGTTAATTGACATGTTCGGACCCGCCGGATCTTCCAGGTCGCTTTCAAACCAACGCGCCGTCACGGTTTTCGTTTCACTGTAAAAACGAACGCCCTGCTTACCATACGCATGCAGGTCACCAAAGAATGAGCGCTTCCAGCCGGTGAATGAGAAGAACGGCAGTGGTACCGGAATGGGAATATTAATACCTACCTGACCCACTTCAACCTGGTGCTGGTACTTACGTGCCGCTGCGCCACTTGCGGTAAAGATGGAGGTGCCATTACCGTAAGGGTTATTGTTAACCAACTCTAGCGCATCTTCTAAGCTATCCACTTCGGTAGCGCACAATACCGGACCAAAGATTTCCGTTTTATATATTTCCATCTCAGGGGTTACGTTTGAGAATACGGTTGGGCCAACCCAGTTACCGTTTGGCAGACCATCAACCTTACAGTTACGGCCGTCAACCAGCAGCTTCGCACCCTCTTGTTCGCCCTGAGTGATCAGCGCTTCAACGCGGTCCTTGGCTTGGGGGCTAATGACCGGGCCGTAAGCGGCATGTTCATCATTCCATGCGCCCGGACGAACTTTAGCAATAGCCTCGGCTATTTCAGGGATCCATTCTTTTGCAGCACCTACAAATACCGCGACAGAAATGGCCATACAACGTTGCCCCGCAGCACCAACCGAAGAACCCACCATGTTGTTGATCACTTGCTGTTTATTGGCATCCGGCATAATAACGCAGTGGTTCTTAGCACCAGCAAAGGCTTGTACACGCTTACCATTTTCTGTACCACGACGGTAAATGTATTCAGCTACTGGCACTGAGCCAACAAACGACAGGGCACGGACATCGGGGTGATCTAACAAGAAATCGACCTGCTCTTTGTTACCGTGCAATACCTGTAACACACCCTTTGGCGCGCCGGCTTGCTCAAACAGTTCCGCCAACCGCGTCGGCGTTAACGGATCTTGCTCAGACGGCTTAAGAATAAAGGTGTTACCGCAGGCAATGGCCAGCGGGAACATCCATAACGGGATCATGGCCGGAAAGTTAAACGGTGTAATACCTGCACAAATACCCAATGGCTGCGTGTAACTGTACGAGTCAATCGAGCGCGCGACGTTTTCAACCGTCTCACCCATTAATAACGAGGGAATGTTGGCCGCGTGTTCAACCACTTCAATGCCACGCCAGACATCGCCTTTCGCATCGTCAAAGGTTTTGCCGGTTTCCTGCGCCAAAATCTCAGCAATTTCTTCCTGATGTTCTTTTAGCAGCGCCTGATAACGCATCATCACACGAGCGCGTTCAGAAACAGGCACTTCCTTCCAGGTTTTAAAGGCTTCTCGTGCACTGTTAACCGCTGCTTCCATTTCGCTTTGCGTTGCTACTGGTGCTTCGGCAATCACTTCTTGAGTTGCCGGATTTGTTACCGGTATCCACTGCTCAGACTTCGACGCAACAAATTCACCGTCGATATACAGAGGCACTTTGTTAGACATAAATCACCTTCTTATTGTGTTATTTTGTCATCAGTTAATGACATAAATGTAAAATTGAGAGCCTTTAATGACCCTGTTAATTCTGATCACGATACTCTGGGCCGCCAGTTTTTCCCTGATTGGCGTTTATCTTGCCGGCCAGGTTGACGGCTATATCGTTGTCTTTATTCGTATGTTGCTGGCGTTGCTGACGGTAATGCCATTATTTACCTGGCGATCCTTTCAGCAACCCGCTCAGTTAGTCAAGCTTGCCTTAATCGGCGCGGTACAAATTGGCCTGATGTATCTGTTCCTTTACCACGCTTTCTTATATTTACGTGTTGCCGAGGTGTTGTTATTCACCATATTTACCCCATTGTACATCACCCTGATCGACGAGTTGGTGCTTAACCGCCGGCACCTGCCCTGGTTATGGTGGCTGGCAGCAGCCATATCAGTAGCCGGTGCTGCGGTAATTCGTTATCAACCGTTATCTGACGATTTTATTACGGGCTTCTTGTTAATTCAGGCCGCTAATGTCTGTTTTGCCATTGGCCAGGTTGCTTATAAACGTTTACCAACCGGCTCCATGCTGGCTCAGACACAACACTTTGCGGCCTTCTTTTTCGGTGCCGCGGTAATTGCTGGCATCGGCGTTCTGTTGTTTGCTGATCTGGCTCTGCTGCCCAGCACTCCATTACAATGGAGTATTCTGGTTTGGCTTGGCGTGGCTGCCTCCGGCCTTGGCTATCTGGGCTGGAATCTTGCCACCAAGCAAGTTAACACAGGTCAGCTGGCAACCATGAACAATGCGCTGATACCGGCCGGCATTGCGGTAAATGTTGTCTTCTGGCAGCAATCTTTTGACTTGCTGCGATTGTTCAGCGGCGCCGTCATCATTGTCTTTGCTGTCTGGTTAGCCGGCCGCGCTAAACGGCCGCGCAAGGCCGGCTAACAGCGGCATCATTAAAGCAGTTCGACAGCCATCGCTACCGCTTCACCACCACCAATACAGAGCGAGGTAATGCCCCGCTGTTGGCCTTTTTGCTGCAGTGCGTGCAACAGAGTCACCATCAGGCGTGCGCCACTGGCTCCAATTGGATGCCCCAGCGCGCAAGCCCCGCCATGCACGTTCACTTTTTCCGCATCCAGTTTCATTTCCTGGATTGCCAGCATCGTGACCATCGCGAACGCTTCATTAATTTCCCACAAATCGACGTCGTCTTTGTGCCAGTCCAGCTTATTCAATAGCGCATTCATCGCACCTATTGGCGCAACGGTAAACTCTGCCGGCGCCTGCGAGTGAGTGGTGTGACCCGCGACTCGGGCAATGGCTGTCAGACCCTGTGCCTTTGCCTCACTCTCACGCATCAAAACTAATGCCGCAGCGCCATCGGATATGGAGCTGGAGTTAGCCGCTGTGATGGTACCGTCTTTCTTAAACGCCGGCCGCAATTGCGGTATCTTATCAAGCCGCGCTTTGCCCGGTTGCTCGTCGGTATCAATTGTCATCTCTCCTTTACGGGTGGAGTAACTGACCGGGGTTATTTCGTTAGCAAAAAGACCCTCGTCAATGGCCGTTTGTGCTTTTTTCAGTGAGTTAATAGCAAACTCATCCATGGCATCCCGGTTCAACCCGTATTGATCGGCTGTTGACTGCGCATAGCCGCCCATTGGCTGATGCTCGTAGGCATCTTCCAGCCCATCCAGCATCATATGATCCAACACCTGGCCGTGACCCATGCGATAACCGTTACGGCCTTTTGCTAACAGGTATGGCGCGTTTGACATGCTCTCCATGCCGCCAGCAACAACCACGTCTGCCGAACCAGCTTTGATGATATCGTGAGCAAACATCGCTGCTTTCAGGCCAGAACCACAGACTTTGTTAATGGTGGTTGCGCCTGTCGAGCGCAGCAACCCGGCATGCAGCATGGCCTGCCGTGCGGGCGCCTGGCCCAGGCCTGCGGGCAACACATTACCCATAATTACTTCAGACACCTGCTCAGCCGATAAGCCACTGTTGGCCAGCGCTGCTTTTATTGCCGCAGCACCCAAATTTGGCGCGCTGACTTCACTTAAATTACCCTGAAAACCACCCATTGGCGTGCGGTTTGCAGCGACTATCACGATGGAATCGCTCGACATCTTTCCTCCAATTACACTTTACGTTAACGTAAACTTCCTCTAAGCTTAGATCTTAGAGTCACTAAAAAGCAAGTCTGATGAGCAATAAAATCACTTACAGTATCGGCGAACTGGCAAAACAATTTGACATTACCACCCGCAGCATCCGTTTTTACGAGGATGAGGGGTTACTGTCGCCCAAACGCCAGGGCCAGCATCGCATCTACACCAATAAAGATCAGGTTCGGCTAAAGCTGGTCCTGCGGGGTAAAAGACTGGGCTTTTCGCTCGCCGAGACCCGCAGCTTATTCGAGCTTTACGACGCCGATAACAGCTCAGCAGCGCAACTTGAAAAAGTATTAGAACTTATCGCCGAGAAAAAAATATCTCTGCGTCAACAAATGGAAGACATTAACGTGTTGCTGACAGAGCTTAGTGGGCTGGAACAACGTTGCCAGGACGAGTTAACCCACATTAAGCCTGCAGTTTCAGATGTTTAATCTCAGGAGTCACTATGATCAGCCAGTACACCACGTTTAATTTTGGATTAGGCGAAACCGCCGACATGTTGCGCGAACAAGTCAATGCCTTTGCACGCGACCAAATTGCCCCGCGTGCCGCAGAAATTGACGAAAACAATGAATTCCCCAGCGACTTATGGGGTAAGTTCGGCGACATGGGTTTATTAGGTTTAACGGTCGATGAGCAATACGGCGGCTCAGGTATGGGCTACCTGGAGCACGTTATCGCCATGGAAGAAATCAGCCGGGCGTCAGCCTCTGTCGGCTTAAGTTACGGGGCTCACTCTAACTTGTGCGTTAATCAAATAGCTCGCAACGGTAACGAACAGCAAAAGCAACAATATTTACCTAAATTGTGCAGCGGTGAGCACGTTGGTGCGCTGGCCATGAGCGAACCCAACGCTGGCTCTGACGTGGTCAGCATGAAATTACGGGCCGAGAAAAAAGGTGACAAATACATCTTAAACGGCAACAAAATGTGGATTACCAACGGCCCCGAGGCCAATGTTTTTGTCATTTACGCAAAAACCGATCCCGACAAAAACTCGCGTGGTATCACTGCCTTTATCGTCGAAAAAGATACGCCCGGATTCTCGCAGGCACAAAAGCTGGATAAACTGGGTATGCGCGGTTCTAACACCTGTGAACTGGTGTTTGAAGATGCCGAAGTTCCAGCCGAAAATATTCTCGGTGACTACAACGGCGGTGTCGAGGTCTTAATGAGCGGCCTCGATTACGAGCGTGCGGTATTGGCTGCCGGCCCGCTGGGTATTATGCAAAGCTGCCTGGACACCGTTGTCCCGTATTTGCATGACCGCAAACAGTTTGGCAAAGCCATTGGTGAATTTCAGCTGGTGCAGGGTAAGGTTGCGGATATGTATACCCGAACCAACGCCGCCCGTGCCTATGTTTATGCTGTGGCCCAATCCTGCGACCGCGGCGAGACCACCCGTAAAGATGCAGCCGGTGCCATTTTATACACTGCCGAGCTGGCCACTCAGCTGGCGTTGGATGCAATTCAGTTGCTGGGCGGTAACGGTTATATTAATGAATACCCAACCGGACGTTTGTTGCGCGACGCCAAACTGTATGAAATCGGTGCCGGTACATCAGAAATTCGCCGTATGCTGATTGGTCGTGAAATTTTCAGCGAATCCAAATAAGGAGTCACCGTGGCGATTTTAACCAGCAAAGTGAATACCCGCGACCAGCAATTCGTAGCCAATAAAGAGGCCATGCAAGGTGTGGTCGATGACTTACACGCTAAAGTCGCACAGATCAAACAAGGCGGTGGTCCAAAGTATCAGGAGCGCCATTTATCACGCGGTAAGCTGTTACCCCGTGATCGCATCAACAAACTGTTGGATGCCGGTTCACCGTTTCTGGAAATTGGCCAGTTTGCCGCCTGGGACTGCTATCACGATTACGTACCGGCTGCCGGCGTAGTGGCTGGTATCGGCCAGGTTGAAGGCGTCGAGTGTATGATCATCGCCAATGACGCCACGGTTAAGGGCGGCACTTACTACCCATTAACCGTGAAAAAACATTTGCGCGCCCAGGAAATTGCCGAGCGCTGTCACCTGCCCTGTTTGTATCTGGTGGATTCCGGCGGCGCTAACCTGCCCCGTCAGGACGAGGTGTTCCCCGATAAGGAGCATTTTGGCCGGATCTTCTTTAATCAAGCCAACATGTCAGCTAAAGGCATTCCCCAAATCGCTGTGGTAATGGGCTTATGCACTGCCGGCGGCGCTTATGTGCCGGCCATGGCTGATGAAAGTGTGATTGTTAAAGAACAGGGCACCATTTTTTTAGCCGGCCCACCGTTAGTTAAAGCGGCCACCGGCGAAGAAGTCAGCGCCGAGGAATTAGGCGGTGCCGACGTGCACACCCGCATCTCCGGCGTGGCCGATCACTTTGCTCACAATGACGAGCATGCGCTGGCGCTCGCGCGACGCTCAGTAGCCCGCTTAAACCGCCCTCAGCCAACACCGATTGAGCGCGCGCCAAACCAGCCGCCAAGGTTTTCTGCTGACGAATTGTACGGCATTGTCGGAACCGATCTGCGTAAACCCTATGATGTCCGTGAAGTGATTGCGCGAGTTGTCGATGATTCCGACTTTGATGAATTTAAAGCCAATTACGGTAATACGCTGGTCACCGGATTTGCCCGCATCCATGGCTACCCGGTTGGTATCGTTGCCAATAACGGCATCTTATTTTCCGAAAGCGCCCAAAAAGGTGCGCACTTTATCGAACTGTGCGCGCAGCGTAAGATTCCGCTGGTGTTTTTGCAAAACATTACCGGCTTTATGGTTGGTAAAAAATACGAGGCCGAAGGCATCGCCAAACACGGCGCTAAAATGGTGATGGCGGTATCCTGTGCTCAAGTTCCCAAATTTACCGTGATAATCGGCGGCAGTTACGGCGCCGGCAATTACGGTATGTGCGGCCGCGCCTACGATCCAACACTGATGTTTATGTGGCCCAACGCCCGAATTTCAGTCATGGGTGGCGAGCAGGCAGCGGGCGTCATGGCCCAGGTCAGTAAAGATAATTTAGCACGCAAAGGCGACAGCATGAGCGCCGAGCAGGAACAACAACTAAAACAACCGATAATCGACCAGTACGAACAACAAGGTCACCCCTATTACGCCTCAGGGCGGTTATGGGACGATGGCATCATCGATCCGGCACAGACCCGCGATGTGCTTGGATTAAGTATCGCCGCGTCGCTGAACGCGCCCATCGAAGACAGCCGTTTTGGCGTTTTCCGTATGTAATCCGGAGGTTGTTATGAATCAATACACTCACTATCAAGTTGATGACCGCGGTGTCGCCTGGCTAACGCTGGCTCGTCCCGATGTACATAACGCCTTTGATGATGTCATGATTGGCGAATTGCTTGGTGCTTTAGACAACGCCAGTCAAGACAACAAAGTTCGTGTGCTGGTACTGAAATCAGAAGGCAAAAACTTTTCTGCCGGAGCAGATCTTAACTGGATGCGCTCGATGGCGGATAAAGACTTTCAGCAAAACATCGATGATGCCGGCCAGCTCAGCCTGTTAATGCAACGCCTTGACCAACTGCCGAAGCCGACCATTGCCTTAGTGCAGGGTGCAGCTTTTGGAGGTGCCGTCGGCCTGGCCGCCTGTTGTGACATGGTGTTAGCGCAACCGAAAAGCAGTTTTTGCCTGAGTGAAGTAAAAATTGGTTTAATTCCGGCAGTCATCAGCCCTTACGTGGTCAAAGCCATCGGTGAGCGGCAAAGCCGTCGCTATATGCTGACCGGCGAACGTTTTTTTGCCCAGCAGGCATTAACCCTCGGCTTAATCCACCAGGTAGTGGACGATTTCGAACCGGCTTTAACTGAGTGGCTGGAGGCGTTGCTGAATAACAGCCCGCAGGCTCTGGACGCCAGTAAGCAGTTAATTGCCGAAGTTGGTAGCCGGCCTGTCGACGATACGGTTCGCCGCCACACCATCGAAGCCATTGCCAAAATTCGGGTATCCAGCGAAGGCCAGGAAGGATTAGCCGCATTTTTACAAAAACGCCCGGCCGCCTGGCGCAAAGACAGCTAACCAACAGGATTGCACATGATTAAGTCATTATTGATTGCCAACCGTGGCGAAATTGCCTGTCGCATCATTGCGACGGCCAACAAAATGGGAATTCGCACCATTGCGGTGTTTTCCGATGCCGATCGACACGCGCGTCATGTCGCTTTAGCTGACTCAGCGGTGCATATTGGTGCGGCGCCCAGCAGTGACAGTTACCTGTGTGGCGAAAAAATTATCGATGCGGCCAAACAAACGGGCGCAGAGGCGATTCACCCCGGTTACGGTTTTTTATCGGAGAATGAGCAGTTTGCTGACCTGTGTTTACAAAACCAGATTATTTTTGTCGGTCCACCGGTTGCTTCGATAGCCGCTATGGGCTCAAAAAGTGCCGCTAAAGCCATAATGGAAGAAGCCGGGGTTCCCTTAGTGCCCGGCTATCATGGCACCGACCAGGACAATGACAGTCTGCAACAACATGCCCAGCGAGTCGGCTTTCCGCTGTTACTGAAAGCCGCCTACGGCGGCGGTGGTAAGGGCATGCGCGTGGTCGAACAGTTAGATCAGTTTGAAGAAGCTCTGGGCTCTGCAAAACGAGAAGCTAAATCGTCTTTTGGTAACGATAAAGTGCTTTTTGAACGCTTTATTCGTAATCCACGCCATGTCGAGATCCAGGTTTTCTGTGATGAACACGGTAATGCCGTTTACCTGGCCGAACGCGACTGTTCGGTGCAAAGACGCCACCAAAAAGTGCTCGAAGAAGCCCCTGCCCCGGCGCTGACCGAGGCTACCCGGCAAGCCATGGGAGAAGCAGCGGTCAAAGCTGCCCTTGCCATTGATTATGTCGGTGCCGGAACGGTCGAATTTTTATACGACCAAAGCGGCGAGTTCTTTTTCATGGAAATGAACACCCGGCTGCAAGTCGAACACCCGGTAACGGAAATGATCACAGGTCAGGATTTGGTTGAATGGCAGTTACTGGTCGCTTCCGGTCAGCCATTGCCGTTGGCACAGAACGATATCGAAGTTAATGGCCATGCCTTCGAAGCGCGCATTTACGCCGAAGATCCCGACAACGACTTTCTGCCCTCGACCGGCACCATTCGACACTTACGCACACCAGCGGGTGAACCCGGTGTGCGCATTGACACCGGTATCACAGAAGGCGATGAAATTTCGTCTTTTTATGATCCCATGATCGCTAAATTGATTGTCTGGGACATTGACCGTGAACGCGCCTTACTGAAACTGCAGCGCGCGCTGCGCCAGTTCCGTTTAACCGGCTTAACCAGCAACATTGATTTTTTACACCGGCTGGCCAGTCATCCGGAGTTTATGCAGATCAATTTAACCACTGAGTTTATTCAGCAGCATGAACAGTCATTGTTGCCCGCTAAGGATATCGATGTACAACAGATCGCAACCGAAGCCGCCTTATATGACATCGTCAGTCGCCAACAGGCACTAACTGCCTCCGCTTCACCCTGGCAGCTCGCTAATGCGCTGCGTATCAATGAAGCGGCGACTCACCAGCTTGAACTGCAATATCAGGATACCTGGTACGCCGTTTCGCTGCAGCAGCAAGGTAATGATTTTATTGTCCGGCAGCATCAGCAATCGTCGGTCTGGCAGGTACAGGTCAGCGGTGATTCGATAACCATTGAGCGGGACGGCTACCGGTATCAGCGCTTTATTGTAGCTGATGCACAGGAATTAACCGTGTTTACAGACCAGGGGCCTGTCATTCTGCATCGCCACAACGTCACTGACACTCTGGTTGATGAGGCCGCTCACGGTGGTCTGGTGGCGCCGATGAATGGCACCATCATGGAGGTTTTGGTTCAGGTGGGCGACAGCGTCGAACAGGATCAGCCTCTGGTCATCATGGAAGCCATGAAGATGGAGTATACCATCCGTGCCGGTTATGACGGCGAGGTGACCGATATTTTCTACGCCGCCGGTGACCTGGTCAGCGACGGTGATGAGCTGATGACAATGAGTGAGGAGGCAGAATGACCGAATCCTTATCCTTTGCCGGTTTACCAACCCACGTAAAAATTGTTGAAGTCGGCCCGCGTGACGGTTTGCAGAACGAAACAACGGTTTCCACTGATGCCAAAGTTCAGTTAATCGATGAACTCAGCGAGGCCGGTTTAAGTTACATTGAGGCCGCCAGTTTTGTCAGCCCTAAATGGGTTCCGCAAATGGCGGACAGCGCGCAGGTCATGCAACGCATACAACGCCGTGATGGCGTAACATACGCGGGTCTGACACCGAATCAAAAAGGTTTCGATAATGCCGTCGCCGTCAACACCGACGAGGTGGCCATATTTGGAGCCGCCTCCGAGGCGTTTAGCCAGCGCAACATCAATTGCAGCATTGACGAATCGCTGGCCCGTTTTGCGCCGGTTATTGCGGCAGCGAAAGACAAGGGTATTCGGGTCCGGGGTTACGTTTCCTGTGTCCTGGGTTGTCCTTATCAGGGCGAGGTACCGTTAAGCGATGTGGTCCGGGTTGCCCGTACACTTTACGAGATGGGCTGCTATGAAGTGTCGTTAGGCGATACGGTGGGTGTCGGCACACCTTTAAAAGCACGTGCGATGTTGCAGGCAGTAGCCGCCGAAGTACCGGTTAAACAGCTGGCTTTGCACTTTCATAATACCTACGGTCAGGCCTTAGCCAATATTATGGCCTGCCTGCCGCTTGGTGTTGCTACTCTTGATAGTGCCGTGGCGGGATTGGGCGGTTGCCCCTATGCCAAAGGAGCTAACGGTAACGTCGCCACCGAAGACGTGGTTTACCTGCTGCAGGGGATGGGGATCGAAACCGGTATTGATTTACAAAAATTAATTGCCGCCGGTGCCGGCATTTGCCAACATTTGGGGCATAGCCCTCGTTCGCAAGTGGCTCAGGCTGAACTCGCCAAACAAGGAAAGTGATCATGACAACAACACAACTTTGGCAACCATCAGCAGATACCATCGCTGATGCGCAAATGACTGATTTTTTACAACAAGTTAATGCTAAACATGGGCAGACACTGGCCAATTACCACGACCTGCATGAATGGTCAGTGGATAATAGCGAATCTTTCTGGTCAATGATCTGGGATTACTTTCAGGTGCTTGGAGATGCTGGCGATAAGCTTGTTATCAATAAAGAAAAGCTTCCCGAAGCTCAGTGGTTTCCGGATGCCAAGCTTAATTTCGCGGAAAATTTATTGCGTCATCGGGACGACAAAGCAGCGCTGATTTTTCGCGGTGAAAACGGTACCCGGCAACAACTGACCTACAGTCAACTGTATCAGCGCGTTGCGCAAACTGCGGCGGGACTTAAACAATACGGTGTCAGCAAAGGCGATCGCGTTGCTGCGATGATGCCCAATGGTCTTGAAACTGTAATAACCATGCTGGCAACCACCAGTCTGGGGGCTATATGGTCCTCTTGCTCGCCCGATTTTGGCGTGCAGGGTGTGGTCGACCGGTTCGGACAAATCGAACCCAAAATTTTATTAACGGTTGACGGCTATTTTTACAACGGAAAAAATCTCAACATTAAAGATAAAGTGGCCGACATTCTGGACCAGCTCAGCACGGTCGAAAAGCTGGTATTAGTTAATTTTAGTGACCAGAATGAACGCTTAACCGGTGATCGCGTTATCAGCTGGGAAAACCTGACTGACAATGATGCAACTCATATTGATTTCGTTGCCACTGAATTTAATCACCCCCTTTACATTATGTTCTCGTCAGGCACGACCGGGGTTCCGAAGTGCATTGTCCATGGTGCCGGCGGCACCTTACTGCAACACCTTAAAGAGCATGGTTTACATACCGACCTACGGGCTGAGGACGTGTTGTTTTTTTTCACGACCTGCGGCTGGATGATGTGGAACTGGTTAGTCAGTGGCCTGGCTCATGGTGCGACCCTGGTGCTATTTGACGGTTCGCCTTTTGCACCGCAAGCGGAGTTTTTATGGGACGTAGCAGAGCAGGAAGGGATCACCGTATTTGGCACCAGCGCCAAGTATCTGGCGGCACTGGAAAAAGCTCAGGTTAAGCCGGGCCAGTCTCATGATCTGGAAAAGTTACGGACTATCCTGACCACCGGCTCAGTTTTACTGCCGGAAAACTTTGATTACGTTTACCGTGACATCAAAAAAGATGTTTGTCTGTCCTCGATTTCCGGTGGTACCGACATTCTTTCCTGCTTTGCGCTGGGCTGCCCTATTTTGCCCGTTTATCGTGGCGAATTACAATGCCGCGGGCTGGGTCTGGCGGTCAACGTATACAATGACGACGGCGAACCGGTCAGCGAAGAAAAAGGCGAACTGGTGTGTGAGAATTCATTTCCCTGTATGCCATTAGGCTTTTGGCAGGATGAAGACGGCCAGCGCTATTACGATGCCTATTTCGCTCGTTTTGATAATACCTGGGCGCATGGCGACTTTGCGGAACTAACCGCTCACGATGGTGTGATTATATACGGCCGCTCTGATGCGGTACTGAATCCGGGTGGTGTGCGCATTGGTACGGCGGAAATTTACCGGCAAGTAGAAAAAGTCGACGAGGTTCTGGAAAGTATCGCCATCGGCCAGCAACACCAGGGTGACGAACGCGTGGTGTTATTCGTCAAACTGCGTGATGATGTCAGTCTGGACGATGAGTTAAGACAAAAAATCAGCAAAACTGTGCGCGCCAACGCGACCCCCCGCCATGTGCCGGCTGTTATATTGCAAGTCGCTGACATACCACGCACAATCAGTGGTAAAATTGTTGAATTAGCGGTTCGCAACGTGGTACATAATGAGCCGGTTAAAAATACCGATGCCTTGGCTAACCCGGAGGCACTCGACGAGTTTCGCGATCGGCCCGAGCTAGCAGAGTAACGGGCCTTTCGTAAACAACCCTTACTAACGGGCCAAAAGGCGGTTATGACTCTTTTCCCTGGCGCTAAACACGTACTTTTAACAGCATTTGCCGGCACTGTTCTAACGGTGCTGGCATTCAGTTATTTACGTTACACAGAAAATCAGGCGGTACATGAGGCTCTGCAAACTGAAGCCTTTAATATCCAACGCGAAATTCGCCAAAACTTAACCTCTCATCTGTTTGCCACCGAACTGTTAGCGCGGGAATGGGAGCAAGGTGGAGAAGTTATCGATCAGCGCTGGCAAGATGACGCTGAGCTCATCGCCTTATATTATCAAAGTGTCCAGGGAATGGTCTGGTTGTCACCGGACCTGGTCATTGAACGTGTTTATCCTGCCGTACGACAGCCGCAGTTACTGGGCACCCGGTTCCGTGATTCGGAATTGATCCCAACCCTCAGCGAGTCGGCAGGTAATCGTCATGCCATGGTTGGTGAGGCAGGAAATCTGGGCCGACTGAGCAGTGACATCATCATGTTTGCGCGTTTAGAACGCGCCGAAGGAGCAGGCTTTCTGGGCCTCATTATCAGTCTGCAGGACTTATTGAACAATGTCATCCGCAGCAACATTGCCGAAGGCTTTCAGTTAGCTTTAAGCCACCGCCAGCAGACGCTTTATCAATTTGCCGGTGACATTAGCCTGCAACCGGACTGGCAAATCGAGCGCAACCTGCAGTTACTCGGCAACAGTTGGCAATTACAGTTATGGTTAACACCCGCCAAATTAAGCCAATTACGGGGTAGCATTGGGCTGTCGATCCTTATCGCCGGGCTGTTAATTACCGCCATGTTGACCTTCGTGATTTATATTCTCGCACAAAGCCGCTTTAAAGCGCAGCAGTTGGCTGATGCAAATATCGAGCTTTACAGCGAAATTGATGAGCGCGAGCGGATCGAAAAACAAATGGCCTATTTGGCTGAGCACGATTCACTGACTAACCTGATCAATCGCAACGCGTTAATGCGTTTATTGGGTGAGCACCTGTGCGACAAAGTTAAAGCCGCCAACACAGGCGTGCTGTTTATCGACCTGGATCGCTTTAAAGAAGTTAATGATGCACTGGGCCACACCGTTGGCGATGAACTGCTGCGCCGGGTTGCACGCCGAATCAGTAAATTGGCACCGGAAAACAGTCGACTTGCCCGCTCGGGTGGCGATGAATTTTTGCTTGCCATTTTTCAGCCTGACGACCGGCAACAGGTGTTGCAGGTTACCCAACAACTTTTGGCTGCACTGGATTCGCACTTTTTCGTCGATGACTACGAATTATTCATCAGCGCATCCATCGGTATTGCGTTTGCCAACGATGCTGACTTTAATCCCGAGTATTTAATTCGAAATGCCGATACCGCCCTGTATCAGGCTAAAGATAATGGTCGAAATACCTTTCACCTTTACGACAAAGCGGTACACCGGGATTTAGCCCATAAACTGGAGCTGGTTAAACGACTGCGTTATGCGGTAGAAAAAGAAACCCTGCAGGTTTATTATCAACCAAAAGTAGATTTGCTCAGTTATCGTATTGTCGGATTTGAAGCGTTAGTGCGCTGGATTCAGGAAGACGGCACCGTTATCGGACCTGATCAGTTTATTCCCATTGCCGAAGATACGGGCTTAATTATTCCGCTTTCCGAGTTTGTTTTAAAAGAAGCCTGCAAGCAACTGCATAGCTGGCACAAAATGGGTTTTGATGAATTAACCATGGCTATTAATGTATCCGGTAAACAACTGCATTTACCGGATTTAGTCGACGATATTATGTACACGGTTAATAATGCCCAGGTGCCGGCCGATCGAATTGAATTAGAATTAACCGAACAAGTATTTATTGAAAATATTCAATCCCATACAAACTTTATGCATGCTATTAGAGAACACGGAATCAGTCTGGCAATTGATGATTTTGGGGTCGGTTATTCGTCCTTATCGTATTTAAAAAACTTTCCGGTAACATCGTTAAAGATTGATCGTTCTTTTGTTACCGATCTTCCGGAAAACGACGATGACGCCGTTATTGTTCAGACCATTATTAACTTAGCCAAAAACTTAAACATTCAACTGGTTGCGGAAGGCATCGAAACCTCTCAACAAGTTGATTTCTTAATGAATCGTGACTGTGGTGTCGGTCAGGGTTACTTATTCAGTAAACCCGTACCCGCATCCGAAGTTACTCAATTACTTGAAAATTATCACGGGCTTATACCGGTGCAAATTGCCTAGTGAAGCGGAGGTTATTGTGGAACGAGAAAGCATGGATTTTGATGTCGTCATTGTTGGTGCTGGCCCAGCTGGTCTGGCGGCCGCCTGTCGATTAGGACAACTGGCGCAACAAGCCGAGCAGGAACTGATGATTTGCGTGGTTGAAAAAGGCGCAGATATTGGTGCGCACATTCTTTCTGGCGCCGTATTTGAGCCTCGCGCCCTGACTGAATTATTTCCTGACTGGAAGGAACAAGGTGCACCACTGAATACCGCTGTCAGTGGCGATGACATCTTATTTTTGAAAGATCAAAAAAACTACTCCAAAATACCCAGCCTGGCGGTTCCCAATACCTTTCATAATGAAGGCAATTATATTGTCAGTATGGGTAACATTTGCCGTTGGCTGGCGGAACAGGCAGAGCAGCTTGGTATCGAGATTTTCCCCGGCTTTGCCGCCAGCGAGCTATTGTATAACGAAGACGGCAGTGTGGCCGGTATTCAAACAGGTGATATGGGTGTCGCCGCCGATGGCTCGGAAAAAGACGGCTACATGCCTGGCATGCAGTTGCGGGCAAAATACACCCTGTTTGCTGAGGGCTCTCGCGGTCATTTAGGCAAACAACTGATTAACCAGTTTGAACTGGATAAAGACTGCACACCACAACATTACGGCCTGGGCTTTAAAGAAGTGTGGGACGTTCCGGCAGAAGTCCATGAACCGGGTAAGGTAGTGCATACGGCGGGCTGGCCACTGGCCGACAACGGCTCAGGCGGGGGCTATTTGTATCATGCTGACGACGGCCAGGTTTACGTCGGTTTGATTGTTGATTTAAATTATAAAAATCCCTACCTGAATCCTTTTCAGGAGTTTCAGCGCTTTAAAACCCATCCGGCAATTAAACGCGTATTAGAAAAGGGTAAACGCGTTAGCTATGGCGCTCGAGCGATCACCAAAGGCGGCTATTACTCATTACCGAAAATGACGTTTCCCGGCGGCCTCATGGTCGGTTGTAATGCAGGAACCTTGAATTTTGCAAAAATTAAAGGTAATCACACGGCTATGAAATCCGCCATGATTGCAGCTGAAACGGTATTTTCAGCCCTCGCAGAAGGCCAGCAACACACCGATTTAAGTGGTTACAAAGATGCCTTTGAACAATCCTGGGTATTTGATGAACTGTATCGTTCAAGAAACTTTGGCGGCGCAATTCATAAATTAGGCAATACCTTGGGTGGCGCTTATAATATGCTGGACCAGAATTATTTTGCCGGCAAACTACCGTTTAAATTTAAAGAATGGACAGCGGATTATAAATGCACGGAAAAAACCGATAAACATCAGCCAATTGATTACCCTAAAGCGGATAATCAAGTAACCTTTGACCGTTTGTCATCGGTATTTTTATCGAATACCAATCACGTAGAAGATCAGCCGTGTCATTTACAATTAAAAGACAGCGATATTCCGTTAACGGTTAATTTACCGGAATATGCTGAGCCGGCACAACGTTACTGCCCCGCCGGGGTTTATGAAATTGTTGAAGAAGACGGCAAACAAGTATTTAAAATTAATGCGCAAAACTGCATTCATTGTAAAACGTGTGATATTAAAGATCCTTCGCAAAATATTACCTGGGTAACGCCTGAAGGTGGCGGTGGACCTACTTACCCTAATATGTAATTATTTTCGAATTGTGAGTTATCAATATAACTGAGGAAAATCATGAGTGAGTTCATTAATATTATCCGCCATGAACGACGTTTAAATGCTGCACTAAAAGAAGTAGGTATTGGTGAGTTAAAAGCGATTCAGGAAAAGTTGGCGCGTATCATCAACAATCGTGAACAGGAAGAGGCCGAACGGGAACAACAAAGACAGCAAAAGAAATCAAAAATTGCTGAATTAAAACGTTCCATGCATGAAGCCGGCATTGGTATTTCTGATATTTTAGAAGAAGAAATCGGCGGTGAACCGATTAGGCGGCCAAAACAAAATGCTCAGCGCAAACGTCCGCCTAAACCACCAAAATATGAATACACTGACGAGCACGGTGAACGAAAAACCTGGACCGGTCAGGGACGGATGCCCAAGGCCTTACAGCAAGCCATTAGCCAGGGTAAATCGTTAGAGCAGTTTCTGATAACCAACGGCAGCATCAAATAAAACACAAGCTCAGGGCGCCTGACCAATTCAGTTACGATAATCAGGCGCCCGTGCAAAAACGCTTAATTCAGGCTTATTTTAACTGGCGCACCTGAAACTCAACAGCACCGACGCCAACGTCAGCGCTGATCCGATACTGTCCGTCGCCCCGGGCATCCGTTTCGGAACTGACGATGGCGCGGGTTTGCTCAATGTTAGCGTGGTTCATTCCGCTAACTGATGAATCACCAATACCCACATCGGCAGAAATGCGACTGATATCATCTCCATACAACATCAGATCCACGTCACCAACCCCCAGGTCAATACGGGTGTCCGTCGTCTCAATGGCACCATGGATTTCACCTACGCCAACTTCAACATCAATACCTGCAAGCTTTGGCAACGTAATGCGCCAGTGGGTTTGAATATCGTCATCGGGGGATACTGACAGTCGCAGCTTATTTCCACTCCAGTCTTTCACGAGTTGTACGCTGTGAATGTCAGGGGTATCCGAAAATAAACTGCCGTCGTTTTCTTTTACTGTTAATTCAACCCGCAGCTCGCCGGCATCACCGCGGATAAATTCAACTTCACCAACCCCGTTTTCAAGGGTCAGTTGGGTTTTCTCAGTTACCGCAAACTGGTACTCGCTGACTGCCTGCTCAGCTGCGTAAGCCGCAGAAGCTACCGTTGCTAAACCAATAAGTCCCAATGCCAGTGGCCATACTTTTTGTTTCAACATATTGTTTCGTCCTGTTGTGTTTTTTAGGTTTTACGCTGGATACTACTAGTACTTTTGCAAAAACTTTTGCAAAGGCCGTGCCAATTTATTTTATGCAATAAACTCAATTAGTTAGACTTAACATAAAAAAACTTAGCGGCTTATTTTAGTGATTTAGCTTAACATTTAGTGGTTTGAGCAAATTATTATGCAGGAGCACGAATGCAACCCATTGCTATTATTCACACCCCCTTTCCCGAAAAATTCAGTATTCCCCGGCAACCCGGCCTTGCGCCGTCCGTAAAAGCCCGTATTGAACTAACCGGTGACTACGATCATGCCGCTAGTATTAAGGGGATTGAACAGCACAGTCATTTATGGCTGCTGTTTCAGTTTCATCAGCATAGCCACAAACAATGGCAGGAGCAGGTTCGACCGCCGCGTTTAGGTGGCAACCAAAGCGTCGGTGTGTTTGCCACCCGTTCGCCCTTCCGGCCCAATAATCTGGGCTTATCCGTGGTTAAGCTATTAGCGGTTGAAACGAGCCCCAGCGTCCGCCTGATTGTTGGTGGCACCGACTTGCTTGATCAAACCCCTATTGTCGATATCAAACCTTATGTTCCATACGTGGATTGTATTACGGATGCCAACAGCGATTTTGCCCGTAACAAACCACAACGACTGAAAGTCTGCTTCACTCAGCAGGCCCAGCAGCAACTACTCAAGCTTGAACAGCAACCACCGGAGTTAAAAGCTGTTATCACCGAGGTGTTAAGTCAGGATCCACGGCCGGCCTATCACAAACCGCAACAGCAACCGCGACAGTACGCGAGTAAATTATTTGATTACGATATTCACTGGCAAGTCGAGGGCGATCAATTAGTGGTCGAAGAAATTCGTCGGTTAGCGCCGTAAAAGGCTTTTGACATGACACAGACGCTGGTAAACTTCTGGCTGTTTTTGGGTAAACCAACATGAGACCATTGCATCATGCGCAGCAGCCAATATTTATTATCAACTCTTAAAGAAACACCATCCGATGCCGAGATCGTCAGCCACCAACTGATGCTTCGCGCCGGGATGATTCGTAAAGTCGCCTCTGGCTTATACACCTGGACGCCGTCGGGTTTACGAGTGCTGCGCAAGGTAGAACACGTCGTCCGTGAAGAGATGCAAGCCATCGACGCACTCGAAATTCTGATGCCGATGGTACAACCCGCTGATCTATGGCAGGAATCCGGCCGCTGGGACGATTACGGCCCGGAACTATTACGCCTCAAGGACCGCCATCAACGGGACTTCCTGTTAGGCCCGACTCACGAAGAAATCATCAGCGAACTGGTTCGAAAAGAGGTTAAAAGCTATAAGCAGCTGCCTCTGACATTATTCCAGATTCAGACCAAATTTCGTGATGAAATACGTCCGCGCTACGGGGTTATGCGGGCTCGCGAATTTGTCATGAAGGACGCTTACTCGTTTCATTTGACAGAGCAGTCGCTGCAACAGGCTTACGACCAAATGTATCAGGCTTATTGCCAAGTTTTTAAGCGCCTCGGTCTGGACTACCGCCCGGTTATTGCCGATACCGGCTCCATCGGCGGACATTCGTCTCATGAGTTTCATGTTCTGGCCAGTTCGGGTGAGGATGAAATTGCCTTTTCGGACAGCTCTGATTACGCTGCTAATGTCGAAATGGCTGAGGCTTTACCACCCCAGGGAGAACGCCCACAACCCTCAATGCCACTGCAGGAGCATGCCGTACAGGGCGAAGAATTAGCCGCTTTACTGCAGCCGCTGGCCGTTTCTCCCAAACAGGCTGTAAAATGTTTCCTGGCCCAGGCCAGTGACGCTGTAGAGGCTGACCAGGTACTTTTGGTTATCCGTGCGGATCACGAACTGAACAGTGTCAAAGCAGAAAAACTTGAAGCCCTGGCAAGCCCGCTAACGCTGGCCAAAAATCAGCAACCTGACGGGCTGCATAATGCCTTTTTAGGTCCGGTTAATTTTGACGGCCCAATATTGGTTGATCACGCCGCAGCGCAGCTTGCTGATTTTGCCTGCGGGGCAAATAAAAACGGTTGCCTGCTGACAGGCGTTAACTGGCAACGTGATGCTCAAATCAGCAGCAGCGTGGATATTCGTAACGTAGTCGAAGGTGATGTCAGCCCCTGTGGCCAGGGACAGGTAAAAATTGCCCGCGGCATTGAAGTCGGCCACATTTTCCAGCTGGGTAAAAAATACAGTGACGCCATGAAGGTCGGGGTTTTGGCAGAAACCGGAAAGCATGAAAATTTGTTGATGGGTTGCTACGGCATCGGGGTATCGCGAATTGTTGCCGCAGCCATTGAACAACACCACGATGAGCGCGGTATCCGCTGGCCTGATAATCTGGCCCCCTTTCAAGCGGTCATCATTCCCATGAACATGCACAAATCCGCACGGGTTCAGGAAATCGCCGAACGCCTTTACCAGCAACTGAAAGACCAAGGTATTGAAGTCTTGTTTGATGACCGCAAAGAGCGGCCGGGCGTCATGTTCACTGACATGGAATTAATCGGTATTCCGCACCAGATCGTGGTCGGTGAACGCAACCTGGACGATGACAATGTTGAATATCAGCATCGCCGTGAGGGCGAAAAAACCAAACTGAAAATAGACCATGTCATTGAACACATCACGCAGGCGATTGCATAATCCGGTAACTTAACAAACGGAGGATTGTGCCTCCGTTTGTGTTATCCCTGCATGGCCGAGCTATGAGCGATGCTGGCCCGCTAATGGTTCGACGTAGTGCAAATGCATATCCCACGGAAAGTGTATCCAGGTGTCCTGCTCTAAGTCAGCGACATAATCATCCACCAGCGTCATGCCGGATGGTTTCGCATAAACCGTAATAAACTTAGCTTTTGGTAAACGCTGGCGTAAATGCTTCAGCGTATTACCGGTGTCTACCAGATCATCAACGACCAAAAAACCTTCGCCGTCAGGGGTTGCTGATACATCTTTTAAGGTCAGCAACTGGTCTCGCTGTTGGTCGTGGTCATAAGAGCTGACCGCAATACAGTCGATGGTTCGCAGATTCAATTCTCGGGCAATAATCGCCGTTGGCACTAAGCCACCGCGGCTGACTGCAATAATACCTTTATATTGCTCTGCCGGTAACTGACGCCGTGCCAACTCTTTAGTGGCCCGGTGCAGTTCTTCCCAGGAAACAAAAAACTCTCGATTGGAATGCCATGCCATAATGGATTACCTCCTGTTACATCCAGTCTGAAATGTTATCACGTAAATCAACGGGTTTGTTAACGCCGATAGCATTGTCATTCATGGCCAGCTATTTTATCCTACGTCTTTAACTTATTAATCAAAGAGAGAGCTATGCCAACCGTTTATTTTATCGATGCCGATGGCAATCAGTTTGAAGCCGAGGCCGACAACGGCAGTAACGTCATGGAAGCTGCTGTTGACAATTTTATCGACGGTATTGTGGGCGAATGCGGCGGCGTTTTATCCTGCGCCACCTGCCATTGTTATGTCGATGAAAAATGGCTGGATAAACTGGAACCGGCCTCGGAGCAAGAAGAAGACATGTTGGATATGGCCGTCGACCCGAAAGATAACAGCCGCCTGAGTTGTCAAATCGAGCTCACTGACAAGCTGGATGGGCTGGTAGTGCATATGCCGAAAACACAGTTTTAGCGGCGTCTTACTGTAAGGTGTGGCTACTCGACCGCCTGTAGCCGCACCAGTACCTCATCATGATAACCGGTTATGACAGCAATCAAGCCAGACCAGGCCTGATCCAGAGCCTCGTCACCGGAATCCATCAATAGCGACTTGCCCTGTAAGCCTTCAAGCTTTTTCTTGCTGGCAACCAGGTAAACATTCTCGCGCCCCACATGGCGCAAAATGCGTGGGCTGAGCTGCTGATTGCCGCGCCCGATAATATGCCCCTGCCCGCCAATCAGCGTGATCACCAGTTTAATCTGGCCCCGTTCAAGAACTTTAACCCGCTGATACAATTGCGCCTCGGTTAAATCGCTGGCCAGTACATTCTGCTGATAAACCCAGTCAATACCCAGCAGGGTGTTGGGCAGACCCATTTCCTCCATGATAGCGGCCACAGTTGACCCTGAGCCCATAATCAAATGATGGTCATCGGCACGTTCAATCACTTCGGCGGCAATATCGGCCAACACCAGTTCATCACTTTCTTTACCGCCCATTTTCACCGCTTGCACGTACTGTAACTCGGCGGGTATTAACATTTCACCAAAACGCCGTGCTTTAACAACCCCCTGACGGAACAATTGCTCGTCAATGTCCATCACATCCGCTTGCTGCAATGACGATAATTGCCCGTTAACCAGACGCTCAAGCACCCGCCCTGCTGCTTTAGGGCTGACCGCATAAACACCGGAGTGAATTTTTACCCCGGCCGGAATGCCAAGCACCAGTTGCGTGTCGTCAATGCACTGGTAAACGTCCCGGGCGGTCCCGTCGCCGCCGGCAAATACCAGGATATCAACGCCCTGCTGCTGAATGCTGTGCACTGCCTGTTGGGTATCTTCAGCTGAGGTTTGTGGCTCATCCGGCTGATAGACGCTGCGATAATCAAAACCCTGGCTTTGCAATACGTCGGCACCCATGGCACCGGCAGCCGTGATAAATTGCAATTTATCACGGTACCGGTTCAATACCGCCAGCGCCTGCCCGGCCCGATGCCCGGCCCTGGGTTCTGCGCCTAACTGCAGCGCCTTTTCACGTGTCGCTTTACCGTCACTACCTTTTAATGCGACCGCACCGCCAATGCCGGCAAACGGGTTGATAACAAAACCAATGGATAAGCGATCCGCTGCCATTATTCGTTATAATTGTCGGAGGAGTCCTGAATCGCCTCACCGGCACTTTCCAAATCTTCCCCGGCACCTTCAATGGTTGCGCAACTGGCCAGGCCCAACAAAAAACTGATCATTAATAAACGGCGTAACATAGATTTTCTCCTTAATAGACGTTAGCGCGCAGACAGCTCAAGCAGCTGATGTCGATCGGGCCAACGATTATGATAAAAACAACACAAAGCGCGCGCGAAACGTTCAGCCCGCACCGGCAACTCAGTATCATAATAGCGCAATAATTGTGTTTTTACTGCTTTACTAAAAGTCGCCCGGTCAACCTCAATACCGCCCAGATTATCGACACTGACTCTAAACGGCACCCCGGCACATAAAGAAAACAGCCATTCAAGTGCCTGTGGTTTGCATTCAACTTGTTCAAACGCCGCTTGCTGTAACGAGTTGCGGCCATCAGGTTGGTACCAGTAACCATAGTCAAAAATACAACGCCTGACTTTACCGGCAATACACCAATGACTGACTTCGTGCAGCGCCGAGGCATAAAAACCATGCGCAAAAACAATGCGGTGAAAACGCTCGCCCTGCGCCGCCGGCTGATAAAAAGGCTCATCATTGCCGGCCACTAATTGCGTGCTTTCACTGACTGCAAAACAATCAGCGAAAATCTCGATTAACTCTTGATAATGTCGTTGTTGCACGCCGGCTTGCCACCCGTATTAACGAATAACTGGAGTGGATTGTTGCACATCAGCGTTTTGCGCACGATGGCGCAGCCAATGATCAACCAGCACTAAAGCGGCCATTGCCTCGACAATCGGTACCGCCCGGATTCCGACACAGGGATCATGGCGGCCGCGAGTTATAATCGCTTCGGGTTCGCCAAACCGATTAATACTGTCACCGGACAAACTGATGCTGGAGGTGGGTTTAAAAGCAACGTCGGCCTTCAGTTGCTGGCCTGAACTGATGCCCCCCAACACACCACCGGCATGATTTGAGCAAAACCCAGCCGGCGTCATTTCATCGCGATGTTCACTGCCTCGTTGGCTCACAACAGCAAAACCGTCACCCACCGATACCGCCTTTGCTGCATTGATACTCATCAGTGCTTTGGCCAAATCCGCGTCCAGTCGATCAAACACCGGTTCGCCCCAGCCCGGCGGCAAACCGTCAACTTGCAAATGAATACGGGCACCAATGGAATCACCCTCTTTGAGTAATTGCTTGATCAGATCCTGCATCGGTTCAATGGCGTTAACATCCGGGCAAAACAGTGGATTATCACGAACCGTATTCCAGTCCAGCTGCTGCGCGACGATATCCCCCATTTGCACCAATCCGGCCCGAATTTGAATACCTTGCTGCTGCAGTAACTGCGCTGCGATAGCGCCGGCTGCAACACGCATGGCTGTCTCTCTCGCCGACGAGCGTCCGCCACCACGGTAATCGCGAAAACCGTATTTTTGTTGATACGCATAATCGGCGTGACCAGGCCGGAAACTGTCCTTGATATTGGCGTAATCCTGGCTGCGCTGATCCTGGTTGCGGATCAGCAGACCAATCGGGGTGCCTGTCGTCTTGCCTTCAAACACGCCGGACAAAATCTCGACCTGGTCCGCTTCTCTGCGGGCGGTAGTGTAACGACTGGAACCGGGTTTGCGCCGATCCAGAGCTTGCTGTAAATCGTTCTCTGTTAAAGCCAGGCCCGGTGGACAGCCATCCACCACGCCCCCTAACGCGGGGCCATGACTTTCGCCGAAGGTGGTTACCCGA
The DNA here is from genome assembly GCA_051745735.1 of Pseudomonadota bacterium. Taxonomy (GTDB): domain Bacteria; phylum Pseudomonadota; class Gammaproteobacteria; order Enterobacterales; family Alteromonadaceae; genus Idiomarina. The sequence goes on along the minus strand of JBNJEJ010000004.1, from coordinate 23,373 downwards.
AACAGTTCTCCGAATGAATTACCGGCCATAGTCACTCCTGTGCTGTTCAAGCTGCGAGCAGGATAAGATGAACACACCGTCACCACCGCGCTCGAACTCTACCCATAAAAACGGCGTTTTTGGATATTTATCGTTTAGCGCCGGCATCGAATTACCCACCTCACAAATTAGCAAACCCTCTGGGTTAAGGTGATCGGCAGCCTGCAATAACATTGTGTCGACCAGTTCCAGCCCATCATCACCCGCTGCCAACCCCATTTCCGGCTCATGTTGGTACTCGGCCGGCAAGTCAGCCATATCGTCACGATCAACATAAGGCGGGTTACTGACGATCAGATCATAACGCTCGCCTGTCAATTGCTCAAACAAATCAGAACGCAACGGAAAAACACGGTTCTGCATGCCATGCTCAGTAATATTTTGTTCCGCCACTAACAGCGCATCGGTGGATAAATCCACCGCGTCGATTTCAGCCTCACTGAACGCATAAGCACAGGCAATGGCAATGCAACCGCTGCCAGTGCACAAATCAAGGATCCGCGCGGGCGGCTCTTGTAACCATGGCTGAAAATCATTTTCTATCAATTCTGCCAGCGGCGAACGCGGTATCAGGACACGCTCATCAACATAAAACGGCAAGCCCGCAAACCAGGACTGTTGAGTCAGATAAGCCGCCGGTTTGCGCCGTTCGATGCGCTGTTTCAACAGCTCCAGATAGGCCATCTTTTCGTCCCGGGTTAATCGGCAATGGCGGCTATCGAACAGTTCATCGGGGCTCAGTTTTAATAAAAAACCCAACAACACCCGAGCTTCTTCGACCGCATTAACCGTACCATGGCCAAAATACAGCCCTTCACCGGTCATTTGCGTGATGCTCCAGCGCAACAGATCATCAATCGTGTGCAAATCCTGCACGGCATTTTCCATAATTGAAGGGTTCAACGGTGTCTCCGCTCAGCTGAATGATTTATACTACATGAATGTGTCATAGAATAACCCAAACAAGCGTCAGAATCATCCATCATGAAAAGCAATAAATCGGCCAAAGCCAAGCCTAACACGGCTGTTGCTGAGGACGACATCAAGCTGTTCCGGCAGGCTGCGCGTGGTGCAAAAACCTTAACCAGCGATAAGGTACAACCTGTGTCGGCTCAACAGCGTATCAAGCAAAAACAATTACGCCAGCAAACTGACACGGTTGCTGCTACCCATCGTGCTGCCGCGGATTTTTTCTCCGATCAGTTTCAGGGTTACATCGGCGAGGGCCCGGTGCGCTATGTGGCAGAGGGAGAATCCCATTACCTGGCCAAGCAACTACGGCGTGGTGATTACAGCCCGGATATGTTACTTGATTTACACGGTATGACGCTGGCTGCTGCCAAATTCGAACTCACAGCGATGCTGCAAGCCTGCGAAAAGCAGCTGATCGAGTGCTGCTCGGTCATGCACGGACACGGCAGTGGCCGGCTGAAACAACAAGTTCCGCACTGGTTGATTCAATATCCAGGTCTGCGCGCCTTTCATCAAGCACCAAAAGAATGGGGCGGCGATGCCGCAATTTTGCTCTTAATTAAGCGCCGCGACTGACTATCTGTTAGCCAGCTAAACGTTCTGCCGCCATTAACTGCCTGAAGCTACCGCGCAGGGTATCTGTGTCAAATTCCAGCACCGCAATGCCCCCGGTCGGAAAAATAGGAGGTTGCTTACTGCGGTCAATTTCGTGCACCAGGTAACTTACCAACGGCATATGAGATACCAACAATACCTGCTGCTTATCGGTGTCGTCAGCAATAGCACTGAGTTGGGCAGCAACCGCCGTCAGGGCTTGAACTGGGTCAATGTCGGGAGTCAATTCGTGCATATCCTGACGACTCTGGCTGTCAATATACTTTAGTGCCACATCCGCACTTTGTTGCGCCCGCCGATACGGACTGACTAAACACAGGTCCAGAGAGCCGGCTTTTTCGGCCAGCCACTGTGCTGTCGAAGCCACTTCCTGTTCACCTTCAGCGGTTAACTCGCGCTGTTCATCAGACTGCGCAGACAGCGGCAATACTGCATGACCATGGCGCATAATGTACAAGCGCATACCTACTCCTTACTTCGCTGATTGCGTTGCGTATCAGGCCTTCCACCAGTCACTTTATCGGCCCGCCCTTCTTGCTTAGCACGCTCCGCTCGGCGCTTACGCACAGCCTTCGGGTCCGCTATCAGGGGGCGATAAATTTCGATGCGATCACCATCACGGGGGATGGCGTCCAGTTTCGCTGTTTTGTTCCAAATACCGACTTTTTGCTGTTTCAGATCAATGTCCGCAAAGTGCTGTTGTATCCCCGACTGTTCAATGCATTGTTCCAGTGTCGTGTCGTCAGCCACCTGCACCGTTAAGATCAGTTGTTGTTCAGGCGTTGCATACGCCACCTCGATGGTCATCAACGCCTTACTCATTCATAAACCTGTTTGGCTCGCTGCACAAACGCATCAACCATGCGCGAGGTAACCTCACTAAAGATTTTACCAAAAGCCATACCGAGCAAGCGGTTGGCAAATTCAAATTGCAACTCAAACTGTATTTTACAGGCATCATCACTAATCGGGGTAAAACGCCAGCCACCACTGAGTGACTTAAATGGCCCATCAACCAGTTGCATATCGATGCGTTCAGCTTCCAGCAAAATATTTTTGGTGGTAAAACTTTTGCGGATACCCGCTTTACTGATATCCAGTGTGGCCACCTTATAATCGTCACCCTGCTCGACCACCCGCGCATCAACGCAGCCCGGCACAAACTTTGGATAGGTTTCGATGTCGTTGACCAGTTCAAACATTTGTTGGGCACTGTACGCGACCAGTGCACTTTTTTCGATTCTGGGCATGATTTTCCTACCGCCAACTTCGGTTTGCGCAATAATAACGCAATCAGCCAGCCTTTCTAGTCCTTAAAGCAATTTTCTTTTACGCAATGATGGGTATAATGGGCGCATGAGTAAAAACAAATCACAACAAAGCAGCGGCACCATCGCTCTCAACAAAAAAGCGCGTCACGAATATTTCCTCGAGGAAAAATTCGAAGCTGGCGTTAGCTTACAAGGTTGGGAAGTCAAAAGTATTCGGGCCGGTAAAGTCAATATACGCGATAGCTACGTTATTATAAAAAATGGCGAAGCCTATCTTCTCGGTGCTGAAATACAGCCCTTAAACCAAGCTTCCAGTCACATATATTGCGAACCTGACCGCAGCCGCAAGCTGCTACTCAAGCGCAAAGAGCTGGATAAACTGATTGGCGCCGCCGAGCGCGAAGGCTATTCCATTGTGGCTACGGCCATGTACTGGCGCGGCCCCTGGGTTAAGCTGGAATGCTGGCTGGGTAAAGGTAAAAAATCACACGATAAACGCGATACGGTAAAAGAGCGTGACTGGCAGCGTCAGAAAGCTCGCATCATGAAGCACTCAACTCGCTAGTTCATCGCAGCAGGCAAGGGTTCGGTAATGGACCAGTAGGGCCCATTCACTTCGCCGCCAACGCGCTCGACCAGTCGATGTTGCCAGCGCTTATCTGACAGCACAAGCTGCCATTGCAGGGGGTGTTGCTGAACCATATCAAAGGACCAGACGATGCCGCTTGGTAATTGCTGGCTTTGCAGTTCCTGCAGCGTGGGCCAGCGGCCTAACTGTTGATAAAGTGAGCGCAGTAGATTACGTCGATTGGTAATTTGGTTTGCCATCACATCCACCAACTGCTGCTCATAGCGCAGTCGTTGTTCAACCAGCAACAGGGTTACGCTGCTGAGTAACAGACCAAACAGACTGCAGACCAGCAAAACCGCCCCACGCTGGCACGTTTTATTGCAGACTGGCACGCTGTAACCGCAGTAAAGTTGTCAGCAAGCGTTCATCTTCCGCATCCAGCCGTCCTAACTGAGTGCGTGCTGACATTAAAGTTGCCGTGGTCAGACGCAGCCTGACCAGAGCCAGGTTGTGCCAACTTAAAGAATCGGCCGGGTCCAGCTCCAGCGCCGCGGCATAAGCTTTCTCGGCTGCCTGCAAGCGCTGCTGGCGAAAATGAATATTGCCCAGTAACTGCAGGCTTTGCGGCGTTTGTAATCGGCGCGAGTGCAGCTGATTCAGCTGTTGCTCAGCACTCAGTAAATCGCCTTGCTGATACCAATACAATGCCTGATCATACACCTGATATTGCTGATGAATTTGCTCCACTGTTGCCTGACAGGCACTCAGCAGCAGGCTCAATGGCAATACTAAAATAACCGTCAGTCGGTAATTGAGTGGTGGCATCACATCGCTCTCCTTGCGATAAAAAAATAAGCTGTTGTCCTATCCAGTGTTCCAGCGGCCAGGGCGCCAGCGCCGACAATTCGATCACACCATACGCCCTTTTAAAACGCTGTGACTGGCTCGGACACAGGTGTCGCTTTACCGCCACTATGTACAGCTGTCGATCCACCGCCAGGACGTCAATCGGCGCTTTCATGCCGTAAGTATGGATCGCCCGGCAGCGCGGAAACCAAAAAGCCTGTGAGTAACTGGGTTCCGGTTGTCTCAATAGCCCCCAGAAACGCTGAGCAAAACTTTGCATGGCCCGCGCATGGGGCCAAATCACCACCGCTGGTTTTTGCTGTGTCATCAAAACCCACCCTCACTAATTTGCAAAACAATCGGACCCAGAATGATCAAAAAGTTAACCGGGAAAAAGCAGGTCATCAGCGGAAACAACAATTTAACCGGAGCTTCCTGAGCGCGCTTTTCCGCTTCGTTAAGTAATTGCTGACGCATTTGCAACGATTGAAATCTAAGCGTTGTGACCAGGCTGCTGCCTTGTTTATGTCCCTGTATTAGCATACCCGTCCATTCACTCAATAGCGGCAGCCGATACTGTATGGCCAACCGTTGCAATGCCTCTGAAAACGGTGTTCCCTGTCGTAACTGTTGATTAACCCGGGCAATTTCAGCCGCCAGAAGGCCACCTTCGCAAGCACTGGCTACCCGGGCCAACGCCGGTATCAACGGAATACCCGCAGCAATCATCATGGCCAGCAAATCACTAAAATCCGGTAACTCAGTTTTAATTTTATGTTGTTTGCCGACAAATTGACTGCGGATCCGGCTAATGTGTAATAACAGCAGCAGCATCGCGACAACCAGTAAGATAAAAAACCCCGTCGCCACAGCCGTCAATAAAGCAATAATCAGCAGCATTGCCCAGCCATTAACCTGCCGATGCACGGCATGCTGTCGCCCGTCGCTGTCCAACAAATGGGTTAACCGCTGCTGCAGTCCGGCAGGTAAACGCAGCCATAACCCGGCACTTAACTGGTCCAGACGCGCCATCACATTCATGCGTTGCCAAAGCCAGCCAACGGCATAACAAAATGCCATAGTGCAGATAAAAATTAACGGTAACAGCACCAGCAACATCAAAAGTCATCCGTGTTGAGGATTTTTTTCATCATCCAGCCGCCAATCATCATGAGCACACCCGCGGCGACCAGCATCAGCTGGCCAATGAGTGTATCGGTCAACATGGCAATGTGGTCAGGCTTCATACTGCGCAGTAAAAAGAACAGCGCCACCGGCATCAATACCAGCACCCGCGCCTGCATCTTAGCCTGTGACGACAAAGTCGCCTGGCGTTCGCGAATGTGTTGTTGCTGCTGGAGATTGTCAGCCAGCCGCATCAACAAATCCGATTGTTGGCCGCCACTGCGAAAACCCAGAATTAACGATTGCACCACCATCTTGACAGAAAATATGGGCACTCGTTTTTGCCAGCCCAGTAACGCGCTCTCCAGGTCCTGACCTAATTTTACCTGACGTAAGATTTCATTGATTTCTTGTCCCAACGGTGCCGCCAGCTCGCCTTTTAATGCACCAATAGCGTTAGCCATACTGATGCCGCTGCGTAATTGATTGCTGAGCGTAACCAGCATAGGCGGTAGCTGTTTTTGCAGAGCCCGGTAGCGTCGTTTCAGCAGCCAGCGATAGCCCGCTGGCGGTGCTACGACAACCACCAGTAAACACAATACGGCGCTCAGCCAGTCACCCAGTAACCAGCCCAACAGGGGCACCAGAGCCATAGCGGATAAGTACAGGCGCACTAAAACGCGCGCCGGTAAGTACAGAAAAAACTCCTGCAGCGAACGCTGAGCATTAACTTCCAGCGTACCCTCTATGTGTTTCAGTCGCTGTTTATTAAACTGCACCAGCAAGCTGCCCCAGAATACGCCACTGAGCAGCAGACTGAAGGCAACCAGCCATTGAGTCAGCATGTTAATCCACCAGACAATGCATCAGACGTGCCTGCACCTCATCACTTTGATGTTGAGCAAACTGGCATGGGGTCTGACAACTCTGCAGGCTGTCAGCCGCCCGCGAGCGTTCATACAAGGTCGCTACCTGCAGGGTTTCGCCATCAAGACCGGTCACTTCGTTAATACTGACAACAACCCGGCGTCCGTCGGACAAACGGGCAATTTGTACAATGATGTCAACGGCACTTGCAACCTGCTGCCGAATGGCTGCGATCGGCAGTTCGATTCCGCCCATCAGTACCATGACTTCCAACCGGCGCAATGCATCACGGGCAGTATTCGCATGAACTGTGCTTAACGAACCGGCATGACCGGTGTTCATCGCCTGCAACATATCCAGCGCCTCAGCGCCTCGACACTCGCCGACCACCAGACGATCCGGCCGCATCCGCAAGGCATTAATAACCAGCTCTCGAATACCGACAGCCCCCTGACCCTCCTGGTTTTTGGGTCGAGCCTCCAGGCTGATGAGATTGCCATGGGTAAGCTGCAACTCGGCTGCGTCTTCAATGGTAATAATCCGTTCTGAGCTTGGTATTTGACTGGATAAGGTATTTAATAAGGTGGTTTTGCCGGTACCGGTGCCGCCCGATACGATGATGTTTTGTCGACACCGTACCGCTAAACTCAAAAACTCCGCCGCCTGAGAGGTCAAAGAACCGGATCTGACTAAGTCTTCCAGCGCCAGTGGCTTAGCGGCAAATTTACGGATCGTCAGACAACTGCCGGCCAATGCCAAAGGTGTGATCACCGCATTAACTCGTGAGCCATCCTGCAGTCGCGCATCAACCATCGGCGAGGCATCATCAACGTGCCGTCCAAGCGGTAAAACAATACGATCAATCGCTCGTCTCAGCGCTTGCTCGCTACTAAAAGCAATCTCAGCGTTTTGCAGACAACCGGCTTTTTCGATAAAAATCCGGTCAAAGCGGTTGACCATAATTTCCGATATTTGCTCATCGTGCAATAAAGACTCCAGGGGTCCTAAACCAATGGCCTCGTTAATCACTTCGCGGATAACATTATGATGCTGCTGATGGTCATCAACACAGGCTGATAAATAACGACTGGCATGCTCACGTAATGCCTTATCCGATAGATTCTCCACCACCGGGTCACGCTGATCCAGATGCAGACGTAACTGCTGCTGCAAACGCTCCTTAATATCCGACATATGTCTTCTCCTTAAGACCTGAGCAACCGGCCTGAAGCAGCCATTGTTGCTGTTGAAAATAACGTTGTTGTTGCTCATCAGCGCGTTGCTGAGCGGCATCGAGTCGTTCTGTTGTGACCATGATCAACAGTTCCGTCTGTTGCTCGCGCTGTTGTTGTGACTGGAATAACTGCCCCAGTAACGGCACTTCTTGCAGTCCGGGGGTTGAGCTTTGACTGTGACTTTTTTCCTGACTTAACAAACCTGATAAAACCAGCGTATCGCCCTCCTCCGAAAGAAAAATCGAATCGGTGCGGCGCGATAAAATTCCGGGTACGCCGGCCACGGTAACGGCCGGGTCGATATTGCTGACTTCCGCGGTTAACTGCGTTTTAATCTTTCCGGTCGCGGTGATTTCCGGCTCAATGGTCAATTTGATGCCGTATTCGCGAAAGCTAACATCCTGCATCCCTTGCGCCAGCACTTGCGGTATGGGTAGCTCACCACCGGCCAAAAACGCGGCACTTTCGCCACTTTGCGCTGATAACGTAGGACTGGCCAGCAGTTCCGCCTGACCCTGTTGTTGTAACAGATTTAAGGTGGAATCCATTTGCGCTGACCAACGAAACATTCCCTGAATCGCCGTCGCCACAGTCGGTCCACTGGTTGTCGTTTGCCAGTCAATGCCCAGTTCTCTCAGTTTCTGTCGTTTAATTTCAAGAATTTTAACGCTCAGCCGCAGCATCGGCTGGTCGACCACACGCGTGCTCGTTTGATTCAGCAGCTGCGCATGAGCGCCTTCCAGTTGTGCCAGAACCTGCGCCCCATCTGCGCTAATGCTGCCCCGCGCAATGACAAAATTATCGAGTGTTTCAATGGTTAAGCCTGACTCATGTTCTGCCAGTGCCTTAAGTTTCAGCATCAGCGCCGGATCTTTACCCTCCAAGATAGTCACCCGCCAACGTGTCGCCTGCTCATTAATCAACCATAAATCGCTGTAACCGGCAGCTTGAGCTTTCAGTAACAACTGATTAGTGTTGACTAAGCGAGCACTGAGTAAGGCTTCGTCGCCGACCATAATTTGGGTATTTTCTGGCACCGGTAAGCGAAACGTTTCACCCACTTTTAGCTCAATTTTTTGCTCAGCCAGCACCGCAAAGCTCAACAACAGCATCAATGGCAACACGATTAGCGTTCTCATGGTTATTCTGTTCTCCAGCTGAGTATTCGGGTCGGCGGCACAACCGGCTGCCAGTCGAGCTGTTGGCCGCTCATCGCACTGGCTCTTACCCAAAGCGAGTAGTCGTCATTGCGATAGTGACTGAACAGGCGGATCGACTCAGCCGGTACCAGCAGTGTTATCCCCAGCGCCGCACCGTAACCGCTATCATAGCCCGCCTCGCGGGCCCCCAAATCGAACACCTCCAGATTAGTGAATGCCTGCTGTGCCCGTTCGCCGTTATTCAGATGCCGGTAAAACACCAGATCGACGCGATCGCCTACCGCCAACAAACCATTATGGCGAGCGACTTCAGAGCTGGGCAGGGTGACCGCGTAATGATGTTCGGGTAGTTGACGACTGAGGCCGGCAAAATTTTGTTGAATCAGCATCGCTTCAGTTAGCGGCTCGCCCTGATTAACACCGTACTTTAATCGGCGCCCCAAAAGAGCACCAATATCATCAGCCATTAACCATTGATTGCTAACCAGGTGCTGCGGATAATCGCGTAACGCCAAAGCTTCTGCCACCAGCATCTGATCCTCCGTCAATGCCTGCGAAAACACCACGATCGGCACCGATTCGGGTTCTGCCTGTTGTAAGCGCCGTTGCGTTTCCTCGGATAAATATTTTTGCAAAAACAATAAGGTAATCGCTGTCATCGCCAAACTGATCAGTAAGATGAGAATCCACTTAAGTTTACCTTTCACAAGCCTCCCATTGGCACGATGGCAACGTAATTTAAGATAAAATGAAAATGCGCTATTACCCCCGCGCCAAGCTCTCTTAATTCAGTTAGCAACGATAACTGACGTTCGCTAAACCAGATGATGGCCAGCAAAGTCAGCGCCAACAACAACCATTCGATACTGGCCTGGCCGGTCTGCCGCATCAGCGCATCAACACCACAAATGTCCAGCTGCCCTGCTCAGTGAACAGTAAACGCCCGTCGTCCCCTTTCAGCAGCCAATAATCATCTGCCCCGGTCAAGTCGATAGTTTGCTCAATGCGCTGCGCCAGTCGAAAGCGCAACTGTCGCTTTAATAAGCTTAAAGGTCGCTGACTAAAGTAAATCCATACCTCATATCCGTTTTGCCGGGTCATATTGATCAAGTCGAGACCCAGCGGTAACGGCGACTGCTGACTGATGCTGGGTTGTTTAAGGGGCATTAATACCCACTGCTGCTGCTGAAACTCAAAAAAGGTCCAGAACTGGCCTTTGATTTCACAAACCCAATAATTATTAAGTCGCGCTTCGGTACATTCTGGATACCATCGGTTTAACTGTTGCCAGTCCGGTTCTGCCGGCAGCTGTAACTGGTAGGCGGTTACCTCTGTCACCTGATGAATGGCGTGAGGTTGCCATTGCCAGGATTCGAAGCCCGCCGGTATATCCATTGCTGTACCTGCATCCATGGCTTGTCCTCTAACGTTATTTAGGTTGTAAGGCGTGCGGTGGCACGACATCGGTATCAATGTGCCCAAAGATGAGCGAGTCGGAATGCACTTCTTTAGCAATCGGCAACCAGCCAACGGTATTCTGCAGAAATTGAATGATGCTGTTGTCGAGCGCCGTATTCATTACAAACAGGCGCGGCCGGCCGGCTAATGCCTGTTCTGTTGTCGCCGACCAACCATCGGTAATACGCGCCATCGGGTAGATGTTCGGCGCAGCGGGATCGGTGACAGAGGTGGTTCGTAAATTTTTCGTTTCAAAATCCAGCTTTACCATCTGACTGAGACCCTGCAGTAAGCGTCCGGATGCTTTAGCAGCGCTGTAATTGCCCGACTCTGATAATTGCTGCGGATCCAACTGACGGGCCCAGATGGCATCGCGATTGGACAGCAACTGCTGTTCATTAGCCGCCGTTGCGGGAACTAAATACTCAGTTAATAACGCCACAGTGGTGATTAATAGCAACAATCCGAACATGGCTTCCAGCACCACCTGCCCCTTAACCATCGGTGACGATCTCCCGTCCGGCTATTGTTGCTTTATCAGCTATTGTCAACGGCACCAGCTTGGGTTCCCACAAGGCGTTAAATAGATTGGCTTTTTCTCTGGCGCCATCACCACGGGGGAAAATCGATAAGGGTCGCGAAAAACTGACTTCGGCACGGGCATGGCTGATTTGCCCACTGCTCTCATCCTTTATCGCAACCACCACCGCATCGGCTCCATAACGACCGCCGCGGCCCAGTACTCGATAACTGAAAGGTAATTGCTGAATGCGGTAACTTTTCATGGAATAAAAGCCGATGCGCGAAGCCGAAGGATTAATTTTAAACGCATTGCCGTAGGCTCCGCGTTGCCAGCGGGACAACCAATAAGGTCGCCACACCCCCCTGGCGGAGCCGGCCAGAGGTAACTTCTCTTTCCATTTACCAAAAACACCGTATTTACGAGAGTGCACCGATAATGAGTCCAGTGCGTTCCAGTTCCAGCGCCCATTAGCCGGAGTTTGCAGCGCCGAACCACCGGTTTTTTGAATACGTATAACCATTAATGAAGCCCAGCGATAGCTTCTGTTGCGGGTAAAAGGATCGCGACTTTTTAAGGTTAACTGCTTAAAATCATTGGACTGCTTGCGCTTACGAGTACTGCGTATCGAGCTGACCTGCCACCACAATGCCGGGAATGGAACCAATCCTCCACCATGGTAGAGCGACCAGCTTAAGTTACTGTCGTGAGCATCCACTACCTGACCAACGCTGAGCGGAGTTTCTGCCGTCATCGTTAACTGCAAAGCGGTCTGGGCGAGCGAAATGGCTTTCACCACACCGACATTAACCAGAATCAGAGCCCGGATCGCCTGGTCGCCAAAATGTTCAATGCGGGTTAATAAGCGATAGGCGCTGATGGCAATGGTTTGCAAACCGGGAATCAAGCCGACCCCGGTAGCAATCGCTTTTAGCCCCGTATTCATCATTGACAGCCAACTTGCCAGGCCCAGCCATTGAGCCATAGCAATCTGATTGCCAATTAACGCGCGGTTAAGAATCGCAGCCAGATTCAGCTGCCGGGACAACAAAACGGCTGCACTGTGAGCGGCATTATCGGCGACACTTTGCAGATACCATTGCCGCCTTGCATGCTCTCCCATCCGTGTTGCTGCTATTAACAACAGCACCATTAAAAAAATGGCAACCGCCATCAGCATCAACGTCTGACCACGCTGGCGTGTCCATGATGCCCGGCGGCCCATTTATTGATTGCCCTGTTCGGTGGCTTCGTCGTAGTTGCCCAGATTAATATCTTTATTGGCATTAGTAGCCGCAGTTCGCGAAGCCTGGCGCGCACGATTTAATTGCCCCGAAGCGGACTGCCCGGTGATTTCCTTGGCCAAACCGGCAACTTGATTTCGAATCGACTTACCGAATAACGAATAGACACCGATCGCCGCAACGGCGATCAGGGCAACAATAATGATGTACTCGGTCATACCCTGACCGGCAATTTTACGACGAGTGGGTGTAGGCAACATAACGGCCTCCTGCTGTTTCCGTGACCGGATTGTCATCGGCAGGCAGAAGTATAAGCCGGGTTACCCTAGGGCAAGCAACGAGTCGTTAAAGGCTTACTCGATATTAAGATATTTATGCAACTGCACCGATAGACGCCAGTTCCGTTGAATACAGGTCTGCATTGCCAACTCTGTTGCCCGCGGCCTTTGGCTGATGGGCTGAAGGCAGATTTGTACGTCTTCTCGAAGGTTAGAATGCGCTAACAGCTTATCCAGCGCGTCGATGTGTTTTTGCATCGCAATGGGGTGTTTGATTTCATTAGCGCGCGCCATACAATCCGGCCGCACCAGATAACCCCCGGGCATATCCAGTTTCGGCGAGACCGTAACCCAGGTTCGGTCCGATACCTTGAGTTCAAAAGTGCCGCTGGTTTCAATTTGCAGTTGCAAACCATTAGCTTCCAAAACGTCCGCCAGCGGCAATAAATCAAACATCGCCGGCTCACCACCGGTAATCACCACGTGCCTGGCCTGATACCCCTGTTGCACAATCGTGTTGAAGATATCGTCGCCACTCATTGCCGCCCAGCCTGAAGAGGCGGCGGTTTTAGCCAGCATTGCGTGCGGCGTCAGCTGATCTTCCGGGCGAGTTTCCCAGGTATGTTGTGTGTCGCACCAGGGACAGCCGACCGGACAGCCTTGTAAGCGGATAAAAATGGACGGCATGCCGGTAAAGGAGCCCTCACCCTGCAAAGTTTCAAAAATTTCATTGATGCGATAAGTCATAACATTAGTTAAAATAGAAAACGCTGTGCTGATTATAACGGAGAGAGAGCTAATGTCACAAAAAGTCGTGGTGATTTATTCAGGCGGAATGGATTCCTTTACCGTACTGAATAACGCCTTACGCCAGGGCCACCAAGTATTAGCCCTGTCATTTAATTACGGTCAACGGCATGTCAAAGAACTGGCGGTTGCCAGCCAGGTGTGCAGCGAACTGGAGATCCCCCACAAAGTGGTCGATATCAGCGCCATCAACAGCTTACTGGCTGGCAGCTCACTGACCGATGACATCGAGATTCCCGAGGGTCACTACGAGCACGAATCGATGCAGTCAACGGTGGTCCCTAACCGCAACATGATCCTGCTGTCTATGGCCATTGGCTATGCAGTATCCGAGCATGCTGACGCGGTTTATTACGGGGCCCACTCAGGGGACCATGCCATTTATCCAGACTGTCGGCCCGAATTTGTCCGGCAGATGGACGTGGTCAGCAAGTTGGCCAACTATCAACCTGTTGCCGTCGTCGCGCCTTACCTGGAAGTGGATAAGAACGCGATTTTACGTGACGGTCTCAGCATGGGGCTGGATTACAGTAAAACCTGGACCTGCTATAACGGCCGTGACAAAGCCTGTGGTCAATGCGGCGCCTGCATCGAACGTTTACAGGCCTTTGCCGCTAATCAGGTGAGCGATCCACTGAGTTACCAATAAGCTTTAACCACTGTTGCGCCCGCTGCCAGCGCTCGCTGCGCTTTAGTTGCTCCAGATCACCCCGGGAGCGACTACCAAACATGCGTTGCAGGCGTTGTTCACTGGCAGCAGAACTGGCCGGCAGCGGCTGCTCGAGCAACTGCCGTGCAGCGGCCCGATCATTGCAGACCAGGATCATATCGCAACCGGCCGCCAGCGCTGCCTCTGCGCGGGCTTTGATATCACCTACTACGGTTGCCCCATGCATCGACAAATCGTCGCTGAAAATCATACCATCAAAACCCAATTGCTCACGCAATATTGACTGTAACCAGAACGACGAAAAGCCAGCGGGTTTGTCATCCAGCTGGGTATAAATAACATGTGCCGGCATAATGCCATCGAGTTTTTTCGCCAACGCCCGAAACGGTGCCAGATCGGTTGTGAAAATCGTTTCTTTATCACGCCCGTCCTCTGTCACCGCAATGTGCGAATCCGCTTGCACCGAACCATGACCGGGGAAGTGCTTACCCGTTGCCGGCATACCGGCTTCATGCATACCGGCAATAAACTCAGCGGCCAGCTGTACAACCGTTTCTGGGTTGTCAGCAAATGCCCGCTCTCCGATCACCTCGCTGACCGCGTCAATATCCAGCACCGGGGCAAAACTGATGTCCAGGCCAGCGGCTTTAACCTCAGCCGCCATAAGCCAGCCCAGTTGCCGTGCCACGGTGCCCTGCTCGGCTTCATCCACACAACGATGAATCGCCGCCATCGGTGGTATATCACTAAACCCCTGTCGAAACCGTTGTACGGGTCCGCCCTCGTGATCAACGGCAATTAATAAGGGGTTACCGGCCGCCTCGCGGCTGTCAGCGCACAAACGACTGAGCTGTTGCAGTGATTGAAAGTTGCGACTAAACAGAATAAGCCCATGCACATGCGGGTGAGCCAATAAATCCTTGTCCTGCTCGCTTAATTCAGTGCCTGCGATATCAATCATTACTTGCGCCATGTGTGTCCCTCATCAATTGGTATTGTCAGCGTGTTCAGTGTGCCAGAGCTTATAATTTTCGCTATCCCTCTTTTGCATTTATTTATCCTGGTTTAAGCTACCGGGCAACAACACAAAATTAACATGCGAGTAATTTATGAACGCTTCACGCTTTGTATTGCCGATATCCACAGCAATACTGGTGAGTGCCTGTGGTGGCTCCTCAGATAGTTCAACTGATTCACAAGCCAGTCAACAGAGCGGTTATGAAACCTGTTCCGTAGCCGATCAAAATCAACGTTTTTTTGATTACATGAAGGACGATTATTTTTGGAATGATCAGTTACCGGCACAAATTGATCCGGAAAGCTTTGCCAGTCTCGATGAACTACTGGATGAACTGCGGGCCGACGAGGACCGTTACAGCTATATCCTGACTGATGAAGAGTATCAGTCGCTGTTCGTTACCGCCGAGTATGCCGGGTTTGGCTTTTCTCAACAACAAGTCAGTGCCGAGCAAATCAAGTTGCGCTTTGTATACCAGAATTCGCCTGCCTGGAATGCCGGTATGCGCCGAGCTGACCGTATCATTGCCGTCGACGGCGTTGAAGTCAGCGAATTATTGGCTAATGGCACCTACAGCGACGCACTCGGCGAGGGTGAGGTCGGGGTAACCCGGCAGCTCAGTTGGCGTACCCCGGCCGGCGAAGAATTTACTGAAACGCTGAGTAAGGATGTGGTAGCCACCAACAGCGTCATGGGAACGCAGACCTGGTCGTTAAATAACCAGCAGGTTGGCTATTTTACTCTGGACACTTTTATTAACCGTACCGGTGACGATTTAAATCAAGCCTTTAACAGCTTTCAGCAGCAAGATGTTGGTGATTTGGTCATCGACCTGCGCTACAACAGTGGTGGTTTAATTCGTTATGCCAATCAGGCAGCAACCCAAACCGCAGGTGTTAATGTGCAGGGTAACACCTTTCTGGAATACCGTTTTAATGAACAAAACAGCGATAAAAATCGGCGCCTGGCCTTCAGTTTAGTCGACGGCATTGAGCAGCTGGATTTAGATCGGGTCATTTTGCTTACCACTGGCGCCAGTTGCAGCTCATCAGAAATTATCATCAATTCTCTGCGTCCTCATATCGATGTCACCGTTATTGGCAACCCAACCTGCGGTAAACCCGTTGGCCAGGTACCGAACGATTTGTGTGATATGGTCACTTTTGCGATCAACTTTGAAACCGTAAATTCCGAAGGCGACGGCCAATATTATGATGGCCTGAATCCGGATTGCCCGGTACAGGATCAATTGGTTGCCGACTGGGGAAGCTTTGCTGATCCACTAACGGCAGCGGCAAAACATGTGCTGGAAAATGGCAGCTGTCCCGTTGCCTCGGCTGCAAACGAGTTGACCGACTCTGCTGCAAAAGATCAGTCATTCAGCCAGCCACAATTTTACAACCTGAAAGAAAAACGCGCATCACTGCAATAGTTGCCGCAATGCGCGCTGGCCAACGCTTAAGCTGACCGGTTTCGCGTTAATCGCGTACCGGCGCTTTACGCATGTCGCCTTTGGTAGTGTAAAACTGGTTATGCTCTATGATGCCGGGGGCAAAGCTGTCGACACCAATAGCGGTTAAACGCAGCCGCTCTGTCTGTGCTAACTGGTCTGCCTTTTCTTTATCCAGGATGCCTTTTTCCAGTGCCGTATCAGCCAGCTCCTGGCCATGTAAATTAGCTGACAGCTCGCCGCGTTTTTGCGCCTTGCGCAAGGTCTTATACACGTCTTTCAGCTCAAGCATCGAGAGAAAGGCCTTTTCCATGTGCCCAGTTGCATCATTTTCATCATCTTTCCAAAAACACAGGAAAGTATGCCGATCGCGGGTGACACCCGGTTTCATCATGTCTGTACTGATGTCCTGGGATAGCTGATCCGCCGGGGCATTAAAATGATTACCCAGCGGGAACACCAGCCCGCGCATCAAATTAGCTACCAGGCGGTTTGGAAAGTTGCGGAAAAAGCCCGTAAAGGCCTGGCCGATTTCATACAGGTGGTGTTGCACGGCGTAATGAACGTAGGGCAGGTCTGCTGCTTGCCGACCTTCCTCTTCAAAGCGTTTTAATACCGCCGAAGCCATATACAGATGACTGAGCACATCACCCAAGCGGGCCGAAATCATTTCTTTTCGTTTCAGTTCACCACCCAGCATCAGCATGGATACATCAGACGCCATCGCCAGACCTCGGCTCATACGGCTAAGGTGTTGGTAATAGCGCGCTGTTTCACCACTGACCGGGGTCTCATTAAAGCGCGAGCTGGTCAGTCCCATCCATAAACTGCCGAGCACGTTGCTGACTGCAAATTTAATGTGTTTAACCAGCAGTGTATCAAAGTCCCGCAATGCCTGTTCCTGATCCGGATTAACCGCGGCTTTCATTTCATCCAGTACATAGGGGTGGCAACGGGTAGCGCCCTGTCCAAAAATCATCAAATTTCGGGTCAGTATATTGGCCCCTTCTACGGTGATAGAGACCGGCGTGGCCATGTAATTATGACCCAGATAGTTGTGTGGACCCAGTTGGATGCCTTTGCCGGCATGAACGTCCATAGCCTGCTCCATCACCTGCCGGCCCATTTCCGTCATGTGGTACTTGGTCATGGCGGTAATAACTGACGGACTTTTGCCCTGACATAAGGCACTGACGGTCAGGCGACGCATAGACTCAATAGTGTAATTGGTGCCACCAATTTTACCCATGGCCGCCTGCACCCCCTCGAATACCCCAATCGGCAAGCCAAATTGCTGCCTGACGTATGCGTAGGCACCGGTCATACGCTGGGTTACGTGACCCGAAGCTGCTGCCAGGGCCGGCAGCGAAATACCGCGCCCGGCCGAGAGACATTCCACCAGCATGCGCCAGCCTTTACCGGCGTAATCGACACCACCGATGATCCAGTCAAGGGGAATAAAAACATCATTGCCGTAGGTGGTACCGTTCAAAAATGCCTGATTCAGCGGAAAATGACGATCACCAATCTCGATGCCCGGATGGTCGGTGGGTATCAAGGCGCAGGTTATGCCCAGGGCTTTTTTATCGCCCAGTAACGCTTCCGGATCGTACAACTTAAACGCTAACCCAAGCACCGTTGCCGCCGGCGCCAGAGTAATATAGCGTTTTGACCAGTTTAAGCGGATACCAACTACTTCTTCACCGTCGTGCTGTCCTTTGCAGATGATACCCTCATCAGGAATGGCACCGGCATCAGAACCCGCTTCTGGTCCGGTTAATGCAAAACAGGGAATGTCAGTACCGTCGGCTAAGCGCGGCAACCAATACTCTTGTTGCTTTTGCGTACCGTAATGAGTCAGTAATTCTCCGGGACCGAGGGAGTTAGGTACCATAACCGTAACCGCGGCACTGACCGAACGGGTCGCAATGCGCGAAACAATGTAAGAATTTGCCGCTGGGGAAAACTCCAGACCACCAAATTGTTTGCCGATGATCATGGCAAAAAAGTGTTCTTTTCGCAGAAAATCCCATACCGGTTTAGGCAAATCACGATCCTGCTGGACAATCTTAAAATCATCCAGCATATCCAGTAAGGTGGCCAGTTGATTATCAACAAAAGCTTGTTCATCCTCAGTAAGCTTAGGCTCAGGCACATCCAGTAGCTTTTGCCAGTCCGGACGGCCACTGAATAAATCGCCATCCCACCATACATCTCCGGCTTCCATTGCCTCCCGCTCGGTATCTGAGAGAGGGGGTAAAATGCGTTTAAAAATCCCGAACACCGGTTTAGTGATCAGACTGCGACGAATATCAGCTACCGCTAACACGATAACTAACAACACAATCAGTAAGATGATAATTTCCACGGTTTTCTCCGACTCACTTAGTACAGTTTAAAGTGTAGACAACTCGACAAGCTTTTGCTTAACCGGCTGTGCTACTGTCTAATCCACCGGCGATGAACACAATCAAATGTTCAATCACCGATTCAATGTTGGCTCGCTCATCAAATTCCGCCTGGGCAATTTCGATGAGGGCCTGCCCGGAAACTTGGGCAAACACCGTAGCGCCTAACACAAAGTGCAGCCGCCAAAACATATCCTGCTCGGTTAAATGGGGATTGGCCCGATGCAACAAACCCAGCAAATGTTGCAATACGTCGCCAAAAGCGGTCTGCGTGTAACGGCGTAAGTGCCCCTGCGTTTCGGCATAGGCAAAGCCCAGTAAGCGTAAAAAATATTCCGTACCACGGGTGTTAACTTGAGTAAGACTCAATAAGGGGGCTTTAAAGCTCTCGAATACGTCCAGGCTGGTGATTTGCGGCTGGCTATCCAGGCGCTTTAACTGGGCTTCCAGCGCCGGCATAAAAACATTCATATAGCGGGCGACGACCGCCTGGATGAGGGCTTTTTTGGAACCAAAATGGTAATTCACAGAAGCGAGATTGACCCCGGCTTCCTGCGTGATCTGCCGCAACGAGGTTTGTTCAAAGCCGTCGCGGGCAAATTGCGCCTCGGCGGCGTTCAAAATTTTTGTTTGGGTGCTAACTTTGCTTTTTTTTGGCGCTATGGTCAGTTCAGACATCATAATAAACACATATTTTAAACATGCGTTTAATTTAATCCAGTTCGTTTCAGCGATCAAGTGTTCGCTGAAACTATTTCTACTGAGCTGCCCTAAGCCAACCAGACATCCAGAAACAACATCACCACAAGCCCCAGCATTAAGCCGATACTGGCTCTGCTGTGGTGACCCTTGCGGTGTGTTTCAGGGATAATCTCGTGACTGATAACATAAATCATGGCTCCCGCTGAAACCAATAAGCCCCAAGGCAGAAACCATTCGGCGCTGCCGACAAACCAGCCGCCAATAGCGCCTCCAATAGGCTCGACAGCACCGGTTAAGGCCGCAATATAAAACGAACGCCAACGACTGTAACCCAGGGCTAACAATGCCAGTGCGACGGCCAGACCTTCCGGCACATTTTGCAGACCGATGCCTGAGGCAATGGCCACGGTTGCATCATAGTCACCGCCACCCGCAGTAATGCCAACCGCTAATCCTTCTGGGATATTATGAATGGTAATGGCAATTATGAACAGCCACAGCCGACTGATTCGCTGTACCTCGGGCCCTTCAACACCTTTTATAAAGTGCTCATGCGGTACCGCCCGATCGATGCCGGCAATCAGTAAACTGCCGAGCAAGATGCCGGCAACAGCAATGGCCGGTGGGATGATCGCTTGCTGATACTGTTGCTCAGCCAGGTCCAGCGCCGGAATAATTAAAGAGAAAAAAGCTGCCGCCAGCATCACCCCAGCCGCAAACCCCAGCAAGGCATTGGTATTCAGCTCACTGGGTCGCCAGCCAATCAGCACCGGTGCCGCACCCACCGCAGTCATTCCGCCACTTAATGAACTGACCAGCAACGCCGTTAACCAGGGTTCCATTAATTCTCCTTAATGACGCCAATAATGACGGTGGAATAAAATCAACACGGTCATAATTTCCAACCGCCCTGCCAGCATAGCAAAGATCAACAATAACTTAGCGCCGCCAGGCAAACTCGAAAAGTTACCGCTGGGACCAATAATATCGCCCAACGCCGGGCCCACGTTACTGACGGCCGAAACCGAGCCCGAAATAGCCGTTAAAAAATCCAGATCAAATAATGACAGACCCAGTGCAATGGCGGCAACAAGCAAAAAATAGGTAAAGCTAAAGGCAACCATCGAGCCCAGCAATGAATCGTTGACCCGCCTACCCTGATAGGTTTGTACCTGCACTAATCTGGGGTGAATCAACTGGCTGAATTGACGCCGTAACAACAGTTGTGACAACTGAAAGCGAAAGATTTTAATACCACCGGCAGTGGAACCGGTGCAGCCGCCAACAAACATCAGATAAAAGAAAATCATCAGTGACCAACTGCCCCATTGGCCATAATTTTCGGTCGCATAACCGGTTGTTGTCACAATAGACACAACGTTAAACGAACTGTGTAATAGCGCATCACCCAACTCACGACCTTTAACGATCTGCACCAGACTGATGATGGCGATAATTAACACCAGAAACGTTAAAAATGAGCGCACCTGAGTATCTTTTAGCAGTGACTCCGTTTCGCCTTTCATTGCCCGGATATAAAGCACGAACGGCAGCGCTCCAGCCACCATAAACAAGGTTCCGACAATGACCAAAAAGGTGCTGTCCGTAAAGTGACCAAAGGATGCATCATAATTAGAAAAGCCGGC
Source organism: Pseudomonadota bacterium (assembly GCA_051745735.1). Classification (GTDB taxonomy): domain Bacteria; phylum Pseudomonadota; class Gammaproteobacteria; order Enterobacterales; family Alteromonadaceae; genus Idiomarina. The sequence continues at coordinate 2,471 of JBNJEJ010000004.1, read as the reverse complement.
TGTGCTAATGGTGGTCATGCCATGTACCACAGCATCAAAAACGTTCATACCACCCAACAGATAAAGCCCGATAACAATAACGGTCAGCAATAAATAGACCTTACCAATGGCCATCACCATCAAGCTGGAGCGCGGCAGGAACTTACCTGACATGTCAGAGGATTCGGCTTGGAACAGGCGCATGCCACCAACTTGCAGGAAAGGTAAAATGGCCATTGCCATAACAACGATACCGATACCGCCAAGCCATTGCAGCATGCCCCGCCAGAGTAATACCGACTGAGGTAGTTCATCCAATCCACTGATCACCGTCGCGCCGGTTGTGGTAATGGCAGACATCGACTCAAACCAGGCGTTGGTAAAATCAAGGTGTGGCTGAGCAAAAATAAACGGCAAGGTAACGTATAGACTGGAACTGACCCAGCATAAGGAGGTTAATAAAAACACCTGGCGGGCGCGCAACTTGGCCTGGCCGGCGTCCAGAGAAAACAAACCCAGCCCCCCGACCAGCCCCAGTAACGACAAAGTCAAATAGGTCCACTGGTCTTTTTCGCCGTTAACCGCGGCCAACACAAACGGGGCCAGTAAGGCCACCGATAAGATAGCAATCAGCGCACCGATAGCTTTCAATAACAGTTTAGCCGCCTGCTGCAGGTGCAGGCGATTATCAGCAATCGAGGTGAGCTGTTGCGCCATAGTCAGTTAGACCGAGGTATCCAGTGTGGGTAGCCCTTTCACCACATCATCTACCGCTTTCATTTGTTGCAAATAATCTTCCAGCGCTCGCAATGGCAGCGCACAGGGGCCATCGCATTTTGCCTGATCAGGATCCGGATGTGCTTCAATAAACAAACCAGCGATACCCAGGGCCACTCCGGCCCGGGCCAGCTGCGCCGCCTGTGCCCGACGCCCACCGGCCGAATCGGCTCGCCCACCAGGCTGTTGCAGTGCATGGGTGGCGTCAAAAATCACCGGTGCCAGGGTTTTCATTTGATCCATACCCAGCATATCAACAACCAGGTTGTTATAACCAAAGCAAGACCCGCGCTCGCACAACATGATGTTGTTATTGTCCGCTTCATTAAATTTGGCAATGATGTGGCCCATTTCCTGGGGGGCAAGAAACTGAGGTTTTTTAACGTTTATCAGCGCACCGGTTTTGGCCATAGCAACAACCAAGTCGGTTTGGCGCGCCAAAAAAGCCGGTAGCTGGATCACATCGACCACTTCTGCCACAGGCTCAGCCTGATAGGGTTCGTGCACATCGGTGATAATAGGCACTTTGAATTGTGCTTTTATCTCTTCAAAAATGCGCAACCCCTGCTCCATCCCCGGACCACGAAAAGCATGCACCGACGACCGATTCGCTTTATCAAACGAGGCTTTGAACACATAAGGAATATTCAGCCTGTCGGTAACCGTTACGAAATGTTCCGCAATCCGCATCGCTAAATCGCGCGACTCCAGCACATTCATACCACCGAATAACACCAACGGCTGCTGATTAGCGATAGTAATATCGTTTAACTGCAATGAAGCTATCATAAACTCAATCCAATTTAATTCAGTTAGCTACCGACCACACGCAGGATCTGCCCTGCCAGGTAGGCCATATAAGTGCCTAAAGCATAGCCCATCACTGCCAGTAATACGCCCACCGGCGCCAGCGATGGGTGAAATGCAGAGGCTACCACCGGTGCTGAGGCCGCCCCGCCAACATTCGCCTGGCTACCAACCGCCATGTAAAACACCGGAGCCTTGATTATTTTTGCCACCGACAGCATTAAGCCGGCATGAATCAGCATCCAGATAGCGCCGATTAAAAAGTATTTAGGCGCATCCACAATGGCGGTAATATCCATGTGCAAGCCAATGCTGGCGACCAGGATATAAACAAATACCGACCCGATTTTAGACGCTCCGGCAGCTTCCAGCGAGCGCGCGCGGGTAAACGACAAAATGATACCACCGGCAGTCGCCAATACGATCACCCAGAAAAACAAGCTATTCAGACTAAAACGGCTTAAATAAGGTAAATGGGTACCAATAGCTGGCGCAATCCAGTCTGCCAGCCAATGCGCTAAACCAGCGACCCCGAAACCAACCGCCAGAATCAGCATCAAGTCACGCAGCGAAGGGTTTCGAACGTGCTCAGCCTGATAGGCTTCAACGCGCTGACGAATGGCGTCAATTGCCGACGTATCTGCGCCAGTGCGTGTGTCAATCTGTTTGGCGTTAGCCGCCATATAAAGCAGAACCGCCATCCATAGGTTGGCAACAATGATATCCACGGTCACCATGGCTGAAAAAATGTCTCCGCCGACCTGATAGACTTCTTTCATTGCCGCTTGATTAGCACCACCGCCTATCCAGCTACCGGCGATGGTTGTCATACCACGCCAGACAGCGTCAGGTCCCGCTCCCCCCAACATTTCCGGGAACACCGATGCCACCAGCAGCAGCGCAATCGG
>JBNJEJ010000003.1:0-90725 GCA_051745735.1 Pseudomonadota bacterium | reverse complement strand
GCTGCTCCAGTCGTGTATGTCTATTATTTATTGTACGGATAAAATCCCGCTCAGTGTTAACGTTTAATAGAATGTTGACAAGACAGCTTATCATTGACTAAAGGAGCACCTGCGTATTCCGGTTTGTCTGAACAGGTATTCTGGTGAATATGAACACCAAGATGGCTTCTATAATGCTGAGCGTATGCTTAAGCGGGTGGTGCTAAAGGGAAAGGTTTTATTTGATGCTATCGTGGTGGGAACAGGCGTTTAAAAATAAAGTGTGAGGGTGTGTACACCAAAAAAATGAAGCCGCCTAGCAGTAAGGAAAGATAAGCCAATGGCGGAAGTGATGTGCGTTGTTCGCCCAAACCGTATACCCAGTTAATATTTTCTTCTGGACCACTAACCAAATAAGTGACAGGTATAACCACTAACGCAATAATAATTTGTATAGGGTAGGCTCGTTTGTCGTATCCATATTTTAGCAGCATCATCAGCAACACTGGCGGCAACGCTAAATGGAAAGCGGCCGACAATAACTTGATGAACAATGGCGTTTCGTTGGTGTACATATAAAGAGCGACTTGGGTTAGCTGGCCGCCCGAGATGAAATCAGCGGCCCAGGATAGCTCCGGCAATAATACTGCAACCGCCATGGTGCTTGCCAATAAACGGTTTTCTAACCAAAGTGCCGGTACCAAAAGAATTAACGCAATATCTGAAAACCACAAAAAATTGGTAGGGCCAAGATTATGCCAATACACCGGAATGATGATTAATGTCATTAGGGTATACGCCAGTTTCACCCAAAGAGGAATTCGTCGCTGCATAGTCATTTTACCAAGTCCTTAGTTTAATAAGTTACTTAATTTGCCCGACTGGAAAGGCTATCACCCGCTGCCGTAATTGCCGGCTCTTGCAAAGAAAAAGTGCAACACTTACATCCAGGATTTTTTTAGCGCTTCCACCCGGTACAAACATAAATCAATAAAGGTGTTGCCGGTTTTGTCTTGTATAAAAGGCAACGTTTGCCCGCCACAGGCCAGTACAAATTTGACGGAACACAAGTTAAAGCGGCGCATGAACCAGCTTTGTGAAAATTGAGTTTGTTGAACTTTATGGATAGGAAAGCATCGGTAGTTCACCCCAATAAGCCCTTTTCTAAGGTAAATAAAGTTATCGTCAATGGCGTATCCCCGTCGCTTCCAGCTTAGGATAATAAAAGCTGTAGAAACAACGAACAAAGCAACTGATGCCAGAGCAAGCTCTGTTTTATCAAGGTAAGCGAGAAGTGCGGCAATTGAGATAAATAGCCAGAATGCGATAAGTGTGTTTTTTACTGCAAGTCGCTTGCTAACCGGTTGGTAGTCGATGGTACTTAATTGATTGTCGGGCCAGGGGTGTGCGGCTAAATCGTGCGCCTGGTTAAGAGTGACTGAGGGGACGACAATTTTGCCACTGGCGCTTGCGCCAGATTGGCGGCCCTGGCCTGTGTTGAGTTGTTCAAACTTCAGGTTCACTCTTTGTAATAGCCGATCAAGCCAATTTTGCTGATAAATAATCATTTGCAAGCGGGCCAGCTTCATCACCACTTCATGGCGGGTAAATAGCCCGTTGCGGCGAATATAGCGATCGTCATTGCGGGTTAACTTAAAACCGTAAAAGGTGATTATCGAGCCCAAAACCGAGATTAACGCCATAAGCGCAATAATCACAAAAGCAATGGAGAAGAAAAATATCACATACTGCCATACGGCGTATTGAGACGAAGCCATCAGCGCATCGATGTCCACACCGGTGTTTTCAATGCGTTGGGTCAATTCTTTTGACATAGAATTGAAAAACGGGGCCAGGGCGCCTAAGACTATCCAAATACGGTTACTGGCAAGGCCGTGCAAAATCAGGTCGGTCATTGAACGCGAGTTTAAAAGTTGCTCTTGCTCTGCCTTGGGTTCTTCGCCTTCCGTCGTACCAGCGCTTTGCTTTTTAACGTTAAGTATTTCTTGTTTCAGGGATTCGGCAACCTGTTTGGGTAACGCGATGACTTTTGCCTCTAACTTACCCGATCCAGCTGTGTCCAGAAGCATACAGACATGGTCTGTGGGACGATAAAAAATGGGTTGTTCAAAACGTACGTTCTGGATACGTTGAAAAGGCAGATCAATATGTGTTTTTTGGAATACGCCTGAATGAATTTGAACGTGTCCGTGGGTTAGCCGGTATGAATAGAAATAAAATTTGAGTAAAGCGGCTATTGCTATTAACGCTAAAAGTGCGCCGATACCAGAAAGTATTGCTGTGCCGTTATCGGAAAATTGATTGTAACCTACAAGAATAGGCGGCAGCAGGTAAATTAGGTTACTGCTCATGGTTTTAATAAACTGAACAGCAAAGTAAATGATAGCCACCGGGGATAGCGTTAGCCATTGATTCTGGTAACTAGTCATTGGCAGCAATATCGCCGTGAGCTAATACATAGGCACGAATTTCGCGGGCTTTTTGTTCCGCTAAACCGGGTATTGAAAACGTATAGGCTGAGCCCCCCGCGCTAAAAATTTCTAACTGAGCTAAGCCGAAATATCGATCGATAGGGCCGTGTTTCAGCTCAACATGTTGGATACGCAAAATTGGCTGACTGATAACCGATTTAAAGACGACGCCACTGCGGTAGCTAAAATCATGTTCACGTATGGCATAGGCTTTTTGTTTGTCAGCAATAACGCCGTAGGCTGAAATTAATAGGCCGAGCACAACCGTGGCTAATTGTAGTTCGGGTAAGTAACGCTCAATGGTTTGCGGAAGCGAGATCCAGGGTTGCCATTGCAGTGCTAAAAGTAAGCTGACAACAATTAACCCAAAAACCAAACGGCAGATTAAATTGACCTTGATATAAACCGTGCTGAGCGGAGTAAAAGGTTGCGTAATGGTGTCTGGCAGCTCCCCGGGGTTTATTGACTGATTAGTAAAATTATCGGTTGGCATCTTATTTAGTCGGTCATTTTTATTATGCCGTAACGTTAGCAGTATTCTGGTAGCCGTTCTAGGGTTTCAGGTATCAACCGATTTAAAAGCACGGTATAAATACCCTTCGGAGGGCAAGCGGAAGAGTGATAAACTGTTGCCTTCATACTGACAAATACAAAGAGCCTATTATGAGCGAACAACAGCAAGTGATTCAAAGTAAACACACGCAGCAATACCATGCCGACGGAAAAACTGTAAAAATTGATATTTATCGCAGTGAAGACAGTGGCTGGATTTTAGAAATCGTCGACGAGAATAACAATTCGACCCTTTGGGAAGACGAATTTGAAAAAGAAGACGATGCTCTGGCCGAAGCGCTGGATGCCTTAAAAGAGGTGGGCATCGACGACTTTATTGGCGCCGCAGACTAAAATGATCAGGGTTTCGCAGCGAGTTGAATTTCCCGACCATGAAATAGAATGGCAATTTATCCGTTCTAGTGGTGCAGGGGGTCAAAATGTCAATAAAGTGGCTACTGCAGCTCAGCTGATTTTTGATATCCAGGCTTCATCGCTGCCTGATTTTTATAAGCAGCGGCTGCTGAAGAAATCTGACCACCGCATTACTCAAAGCGGTAAGGTGATTATAAAGTCGCAGGAAACCCGCAGTCAGGCTCGTAACCGGGAGCTGGCGCTGGAACAGTTGATTGAGCTGATTCGCAGCGTTGCACAGGTACAAAAAAAGCGTATTCCGACAAGGCCCAGCCGCTCTGCTAAAGAAAGGCGACTGACGGGTAAAAAACAGCAAGGGCAGAAAAAAGCGCTGCGGAAAAAAGAGTTTTAAGGGGTCATTATCGGCAGGGGCAGGTTGCGCAGGGCTGATCTTACCGAATTAAGCGCAGCTGGCAACAAAGCCCGGCTGCGCCTTTTTAAGTCAAGTTATTTACTTAACCTCCACTTCAATGGACTTGGGCTCAACGGGCTCGGTTTTGGTCACTGTCAGAGATAAAACACCATCCTTAAAATGCGCCTCGACACTGTTTTCGTCGACGTTGTCCGGCAGGGTAAATCGACGCAGGAAGCTACCGTAGAATCGCTCAATGCGATGCTGCTTTTTGTCGTCGGTCTCTTCCTCGTGCTTGCGTTCACCCTCAATGCTTAAAACACCGTTCTGCACCGTAACTTTTACGTCTTTTTTAGACATGCCGGGGAGCTCCGCTTCGATATTAAAGGCCTCCGGGGTTTCTTTGATATCGACAGCCGGGGTCCAGTCGCTGCTGCTAAACGGGTCTTTGCCTGCCGAGTCTTCATTGCCGGGTGTCAGGCTAAATAGCCGGTTATAACGGCTCATCAGATCATCAAGTTCACTGACCGGGTTCCAGCGGGTAATGTTAGCCATACAAATTTCCTCCTAAGAATTTAAAATTGATCGTTGATGCCAGTTTTGTTCGCGGGACAGACTCTATACCGGTGGCACCAGCCGGTGGTTCTCCGTAAAAACCTTTGAATTTAGAGTTTAGAAAGGGTTGGTTATTTTTCAACCAATTATCGGTTAAATTTTGTCGCGTTGAGAAAGTCAGTTATTTTACGATTGGCATAAGCAGGGCAGCTCATTCTGTGCTATAGGATATAAATCGTGTCTGACATGAAATGAACTATTGCCACCTTTGCTGGGGGCAAATCAACTAACTCAAGAGGGATTTGTCATGCAACGACTGAAAACAAAAGTGGCTGTTGTCACCGGTGGCTCTGTAGGAATCGGAGCCGCCACTGCAACCCGGATGGCAGAGGAAGGTGCAGCTGTTGCCATTCTTGATTGTCAGGATCAGGAAGGCGAGGCTCTTGCTGAACAATTGAAGGAACGTGGCCTTAAAGCCGGTTATTGGCATTGCGATGTTAGTAAGGAGCAGCAGGTTAAACAGGTGATGGACGAGGTTGCCGAAACCTTTGGTAGCTTGACCGTGTTGGTGAATAATGCCGGCATTGCGGGGCCGAACAAAGCCACTCACGAGTTGAGTGAGGAAGAATGGGATAGTGTGCAGAATGTTAATGTGAAGGGTGTATTTCTGTGTACCAAACACGCTATCCCCTACATGCAAAAGGCCGGTCTTGGCAGCATCATCAATCTGTCATCCATTTATGGCCTGGTAAGTGCACCCGATGTGCCGCCTTATCACGCATCCAAGGGAGCGGTTAGGCTGATGACTAAAACCGACGCCATGCTGTACGCCACAGAAAATATCCGTGCTAATTCCATTCATCCCGGATTTATCTGGACACCGATGGTTGAGGGACACTTGAAAACCACCGGCCAGGACCTTGAAGAAGCGAAGAAAGCCACAGCCGCATTGCATCCGGTAGGCCATATGGGCGAACCTGATGATATCGCCTGGGGTGTCGTGTATCTGGCGTCCGATGAGTCGAAATTTGTGACCGGAAGTGAGCTGGTGATTGATGGCGGTTACACCGCTCGCTAATGGGGGCAGGCTTATTATTTAATTCCACCCTTTTTGTATCAAGCTATTCAGTTCGTCCTCGGGTATCGGTTTGGCGATGAAGAAGCCCTGAATACGGTCACAGCCCAGTTCGATAAGCTTGTCCAGGGTGGGTTGATTTTCGACACCTTCAGCAACAGTGATTAGTTCCAGTTGATGGGCAAGATCGATGGTCGATTTGACGATGGTTAAACTGCGCTGACTGTTGCAAATGCTTTGTACAAATACTTGGTCCAGTTTGATTTCCTGTACTGACAGCTCGTTTAAATAGTACAGCGATGAATAGCCGGTACCAAAATCGTCGACGGCGCAACCGATACCCAGTGATGTGAGGGTAAAAATAACATTTTTCGCATGAGAGGATTCTTCGATCAATCCACTTTCAGTGATTTCGAACAGTAACCGGGAAGGATCGATATCGGTAATCGCATCGCGTACAAAAGGCAAAAACTCCTCGTCTAGTAAATCGTGCGAACTGATATTAATGCTAAGTTTTAATGAACTCAGGCTATCGCTATTGGCATCACGTTGTAATTTCTCAACGGCTTGTTTAATGACCCAGCAAGTTAATTGTTTGATACCTCCGGACTCTTCAAGCAGCGGGATGAATTTGTTAGGCGGAACCATGCCAAGTGAGGGGTGCTGCCAGCGAATAAGTGCTTCAGCGTGAGAAATCTTCTGTTCAGCGATATCCAGTTGAGGCTGAAAATGCAGAATAAATTGTTGGCAACCGAAGCGGTGAAAATCGTTCAGTAATTGCAAGTTCTGCGCATCGGGTTCATCACTGTCACTGTATGTGCAATGCTGAACTTTTCGTTTCCGGGCAGCCATCAGCGCGGTTATGGTCCGACGCACAAGTTCGGCACTATTGATATTGTCTATCGCGCAGTGAGATTGCGCCACACCGAAAGTGAGCTGTGGCTCAATCTCGCCGGCTTCGGAAAACAGAGGCGCGCGCAGACTGTTAACAACCTCATCAAGCTCTGATTCGTTTTCCAGAGTCAGCGCGAACAGGCCTGTGCCAAAGTGCGCAGCTGTGTATTGATGCATTTCTTTAAGGCGTTGACCAAATTTGCCAATAGTGCTTATGGCGGTCTCGTAACCAAACACCGTAATCATTGATTCAACATTGGTAATTTGTATGCTAACCAACGTAACAGGCAGGGTTTGCCCGCTATTATCCGGCTTTAAACGGCTATTTAATTCGCTAAAGAATGCGGTCCGGGTATACAAACCGGTAATATTATCGTGCGCTGCGTTAAACTCGATTTTTTGCTGCAAGGCCTTATTTTGTTGCAGCTTTGTGCGTAAAGCACGAGTTTTTTGGTTAACTTTGTAGCGCAGTGTAACGGACCAGAAAAGCGCGATAGAGGCAAAAACAAGCAATGGAATGATAAACCAAAGCGCATTGAAAAGCGCATTCCATATGCCATGTGCTCCCGGCTCAAGTAAGTGTTGCCAACGCTGGTAAACGGTTTCGTACTGACCGTTTACCATGATGGTTGCGAGTTTATCATTCAGTTGTTTCAGTAACTCATCGTTGCCTTTTTTTACCCCTAATACATAAGGTTGCGGCCAAAACTTGGTTTTTGAAGGGCTTAACGGTAGCTCGTATCTGTTGATTAATTGCTCCGAGGTGATAGTAACCTCGATACAGGCAGCGGCAGCTTGTTCGGCGACCTTTTGTAAGCAATCGAGTTCGTCGGCAGCGATAAGCCGATTGATGTCGAGGCCAAGCGAGCGCAGCTTATATTCAGCGAAGGCGCCCTCAGCCACTGCAACCGTGCGCCCGTTCAGTTGTGACAGCTGCGTGTAATGCGGGCCATCAGCGTGGGAAAAAATACCGTGAGTCAGGTAATGAAAAGGCTGAGTAAAACTGAATGAATCGCTTCGATTATCGGATGGGATTAATGCCACAGCATCAGCTTCGCCACTGATAACAGCATCGAGAGCAGCTCTCCAGGACGACAGTTGAAATTCAATTCTGGTGTTATCGGTTTTGGCCATGGCACGCTGTAAATCGGTTGTGAAGCCGTGCGCCCTTCCTTTTTCGTCAAGCCATTCAAAAGGCGGGTAATATTCTGACCCCGCATACAAGATGGTATTCTCCTGTACGCTAGGATCTGAGCTTGATTGCGTGCTCGCTGAGTTCGGTACAACAGCCGCCGTCACTGCAACGATAAGACCGACTGAGTAAAACGCTGATCTCATCTTTAATTACCCATTGGTTAAAAAATTGTTTTTGGTATAATTGTTGTGTAAATGTTAACTGTAAGAAGCATAGCAGAAATACAGGGAGGTAGGTGTGCGCTTTATTGGCTTGTTGTTATTGGTGTTGACGTTCACAAGTCGCGCTGACGTGACGGATTGGATACCGTTTGAGTTAGAAAATGGTCACGTAAAAATCAGCGTAACCGTTGACGGTTTTGAAGGTCAGGCAATTATTGACTCGGGCTCGCAGCTTAATGTCATTAACGAAGCGTTTTTAAAAAAGCATCAGCTGGACTACGATATATCGACTTTTATGGACGTAAAAGGTGCTCATCAAAAGTCGCGACAGCCGGTTTATGAGCAGGTTCCGGTCAGACTCTTTAATTCCGAAATGCCCCTGGACTTGGTTGGAGCTAACTTCAGTAATGCCCGTAATGCTTTAATTATTGGTGCGCCGCTGTTACGAAACTTTATTGTTCAGTTTGACTATCCTAATGGACGTCTGCGACTGGCTACTCGTGATGCTTTTAACCTGGATGAAGTCGCCAATCTACCAATGCGGGCGCAGAAAGGTTCCGGTAGACCCTTGGTGCAGATTACCCTTAGTGACGAAAAAGACGTCTGGATGATCCTTGATACCGGCAATAGCGGTGGAGTCTATATGAAACGAGGTCCTGCCGCTCGTCAGGGGTGGCTGGACAGGTATCCTGTCGAACAGAGCTGGTCACGGGGGGTCAATGGCGTTGCCAGCACCGACAGCTTTACCATGCCGTCGGTTATCTTTGGACCCTTTAAAGTGAACAATGTGGCTGTTGCGGTACCTATTGCTGGCGCAGAAGCGGATTTCGGCGAACGTTATAAAATCAAGCACAGCCGTATACAGGGGGTTAAGGTTGAGGGCCTATTGGGCTATGGCATTCTTAAGCATTTTATTGTTACGCTAGATTATCAGACCGGAAAAGGGCATGCCGAGCTCGCTGAGTGAATTTTCTGCTAAACTTAGTTTTATATTGCTGGTAATGAAAAAATCTCGCCGGTGAGCTAAACGATAAGGATTAACAGTATGCTAGTTGAAACAATCGAAGATGTGCTGAGTTGGACGGTTTCATTCCACCAAAACTTAAAAGACAGTTTAAAGCAGTGTTCTGAAACAAATACCGATGAGCGGACGCAAATGGTCCTCAACTATTTGGCCGATCATGAGAGCAGTTTAGAGCATACAATAAAAGAATATATCAATTCGGCTGATAAGAAGGCATTGCATACCTGGTGTTACGATTACCTTGATAATCACTCAATTCTTGAGCACGGCCATTGCGAATCTCCTTATAACAATAACGACCTGCAACATATTATGAAGGAGACGGTTGACCATCACGAACAGGTGCTTGACCTCTTCAGTCATCTTTATGGCCGCGTTGACACCGACACAGCACAAGAATTGCTGGAAAGTGTGAAAGATGCTGAGGAGAATGAAATAAAACGAATGGTGCAAACGATGAATCGTTTTTCTGACATCTAATGGCAGTTAGCACTACAGGCAGCCAATTCTGTGAGTGACTCAGGAAACCAGGATTCCGGGCAGCCGCAACTGCAGCGCTCGATAGGTTTTTCGTTGCTGGTGCTTTATGGTATGGGCACCATGGTAGGGGCTGGTTTTTACGCGCTGTCGGGCAAGGTTGCCGGGCTGGCCGGTTTGCATGCGCCAATCGCTTTTGGTCTGGCCGGCCTACTGGCTTTGCTGAGCGCTCTGGCTTTTGCCGAATTATCGTCGCGCTTGCCCGATGCCGGGGGATCCGCCCGCTACGTTGAAAAAGCTTTTGGTCGCCGTTGGCTGTCAGTCTTGGTAGGTTGCTTAATCATCACCACGGGCCTAGTTTCGGCGGCCACGCTGATGGTAGCCACCGTCAATTTTTTAAGTGACTTTTGGGTGTTGCCAACGCAGCCAGCAATTTTGGCGGTAACCCTAATTATTGGCGCGATCGCGGTATGGGGGGTGAAGCAAGCTGTCGCTACTGTGGTACTGATCAGTTTGATTCAAATCAGCACGCTGGTTTATGTTGTTATAGCCAGCCTGAGCATGCCTGAAACACCTTCTTATGAGTGGACTCAATTTTTACCCCCCTTAGAAAGCACTGCCTGGTTAGGTATCCTGAGCGCCTCGGTTTTGGCTTTTTATGCCTTCATTGGCTTTGAAGACATGGTTAACATGGCCGAAGAGGTCCGTGATGTGCGCAGTAATATGCCAAAAGCGCTGATCACTAGCCTACTGTTGACGGCGGTGCTTTACGTTGTGGTCAGTACCGCGTTGGTGCTGGCTATTCCAACTGAAACTCTTGCGACTGCCAACACGCCTCTGGCTGAGCCGGTTCGTCATCACGGTAGCTGGGCGGTTGGTATCATTGGCGTGGTAAGTATCTTGTCGGTAGTCAACAGTGCCTTGGTACAAATTGTTATGGCGGCTCGGGTCGCTTACGGCATGGCGAATAGGGGGTATGCCCCGGCTATTTTTGGTAAGGTCAGCAAGCGTACGCAAACACCATGGCTGGCCACCATCTTGGCTGTCGCTGTGGTCGGCGTGATGGCGATTTCTTTTCAATTGACGGCTTTAGCCAACGCCACCAGTGTTGTCTTGCTATCGGTTTTCGCTTTGGTTAACTTCAGCTTGTGGTGGTTAAAAGGAAAGCCAGACGATGTTCAGTCCGATGGCCAGTTCCGGTTACCGCGTTGGGTTCCGCTGACCGGTGCTCTGGTATCAGTTGCGACGCTTGTTTTTAAAGCCATGCAGGCTTTTGCTTAAATAAAGGTAATGGCATGACTGTGGTCGATTTTTCCGTGTTTTATGATCGGGCCTGCGAGCGAAAGGGTGGCGAGTCGGCCATGCTGCAACGTATGCCAACGATAGCCTCAGACGCCGAGTTGGCGCAAATAGCCGATGATCGAGTGCTTTCTCTGTTAACCCGATGCGTGTTTCGCGCTGGATTTGTGTGGCAGATTATCGACCGTAAGTGGCCATCATTTGAAGAAGCCTTTAAAGGTTTTGTGCCTTTTTATTGGCAACAAGTGCCACCAGAAGTGTTGGAAGACTTGGCGCAGGATCCACGCATAGTCCGCAATTTCCAAAAGATAATGACAGTACCGGTTAATGCGAGGATGATTGTTGAAGTGGCGGAAGACTATGGCAGCTTTGGACAATTTCTTGCACAGTGGCCGAAGGGTGAGCAAGCGGATTTACTGCTTTATTTAAAAAGACATGGCGCCCGGCTGGGTGGTAATACCTCACAGTATGCCTTGCGCGCACTTGGCTGGGACGGCTTTATAGTGTCCAGCGACGTAATTACGGCATTAACTAATTATCAGTTACTGGATGCTTCAGTCACCAGTCAAAAGGGTTTAAAGCAAGTACAAGCAGCGATCAATCACTGGCATCAGCACACGGGGTTACCGCGTAGCCATATTTCCAGAATTCTCTCTTTTAGTGTCGGATAAGTCAGTAGTTTGTTGGCGGTTTACAGCACCGACGCGATATCCACGTCGAGTTTAATGGTGGCGATATCATCGGCGCGCGTTTTACCCCGGGTGAGTAAGGCAATGGGTTGACCATCGCTGTGCGCCTGGCGGGCAAAGCGGTAACCGGAAAACACCATCAACGACGAGCCAACAACGAGCAAACCACCGCTGTTAAATAAGGCGTGTTTAGCTTCTGCAACCCGATTTTTGGGGACGGTATCGCCAAAATAGACAACGTCCGGCTTTAGGATACCCCCGCAATTCAAGCAGTCGGCGATAGTAAAGTGTTCAAAGTCGGCCTCAATATCGGCGTCACCGTCAGGCAATGCCGCAGCATTCATATTGGCAAACTGTGGGTTAAGAGCCAGACAACGTTCATGCATGTCAATTCGGGGCGACTTTGTGCCGCAACCCATGCACACCATATCGTTAGCGTATCCATGCAGGTCAATAACATCGGTAGCGCCGGCTTTTTGGTGCAATCCATCAACGTTTTGGGTAATGATGGTGCCGATTTCACCACGTTGCTGCATTTGCGCCAACGTGTGGTGTGATTGATTGGGCTGCGCGTTGTAAAGCACCGGCCAGCCATGCAGAGCGCGGGCCCAGTAACGCTTACGCAGATGCTCATCGCGCATAAAATCCCGGTGCTGAACCGGTGGTGCAATTTTCCAGTTGCCCTGGTTGTCGCGGTAATCCGGAATGCCCGAGGCCGTACTCAGGCCGGCCCCGGTCAAAACCGTAACGGGACGGTGTTGTTGTATAAATTGGCGAAGTTGTTGCTGTTCTCGCGCGATACTGCTGCGGTTAATGAGACACTCCTGTTATTCTTTTTGCGAAGTTTGCCACTTAGAAAAAGCAATAAAGTACAGTAGCACAATATTGGCAATCGGTACCAAAATCAGCAAGCCTATAGGCCCCGGATATCCAATGCGCTGGCAAATTCGCCAGGTCGGTACTACCAGCAGTATGCCAACGACTAACATCCATAAAAATCCCATACCGCCGAACATTTCATGACCCATCATAACGAGCTCCTTATTTAATGAGGTTACGTTTGAAGGTAGACCCGGGATCTTAAAGTTGCAAATATTACCGGGTGCTGGTTATGCAACAACCTTTTTGGCTAAGCATGTTGATGATATTGATGGTGTGATGATTCCAGTTAATCAATTGGCGTATTTGCGCTATGATAACAAACATTCAACTTTTGGCGGCTTTATAAGCGATTGGTGTGTCAGCATGGAACGACGCAAACAACAAAGACGATTGCATCGCAGAGAACGATTAACCACGGCTTTATTGACGAAAATTAGCCTCGCGGCTATTTCGATCGTTCTTATCGCTTCTGCAATCACCTTTGTTATTACCTATGAAAACGCTCAACAGCGAGTGATAGCGGTATTGCAGCAGGATTTGTCACCAACGTTGGAAAGAAACCAGCAGCTGTTCACTCGCATAGAGCAGCACGGCGAGATTTTGACCGAGCAATTTATCTCCCGCTATCAGTTGTTGCGTGACAAGCCTTCGCCGCTGCAGAATTTCGAGCGTTGGTACGAGCAAACTTCGGCTGGCGTTGTCCGTTTAAAACCTGAGTTTGCGCAAGGAATTGAAACCAGCGGTCATTATTTTGAATATTTATCGGCGTTCTTAGGGCCGCGCGACGAACCGCTCAGTGATGAGTTAAAGGTGCGCACCGTTGCAACGCAGATGACGCTTAATGCCCTGGCGCCGGCCTGGCAGAATGATGTTGCAAATACGCACTTCTCGATGCCCGAAAATATATTAATCGTTTATTCGCAAACCCACCCCTGGGGCTTGCTGGCCGATAAGCAATTGGTGATCACCGACTTTTCGGTCGTTAAATCGACGCTGGAAAGCGAAAATCCAGCCAGGCAGCCCAACTGGACCGGCCTCTATCATGATATCTCTGCGGATCTCTGGACAATTACCTATCAAAGGCCGGTTGACTTGAACGGGCAACATCTGGTGAATGCGAGTTTTGATGTCAACTTAGACCAGTTATTGACCGACTTGACCGAAAAAAAGCGGCCTAATTCTGACCATATGGTGATTAATCAGGATGGCGCCTTGATCGCCGCCTCTAATTTATCCGTGACCGAAATGAGCAACAGAAACACTTTGGTGCCGGAAAGTTATGATGAACCGGTGTACCAGGCAGTCACTCAGATTATTACCGATAATAAATTACCTGAGCCGCCGTTGGTGCTTGAGTCAAGCCTGGCTGAGCATGTCCTGATTATTAATAAAATTGAAGGACCAAATTGGTGGCACGTGACGGTGTATCCACAGGCTGAGATAAAAAAGCAAGCCTTACAATTACCCATCAAGCTGGTAACGGCGGGCGTTATTTTAATGCTGATTATTTTGTTGATTATTTACTGGCTGATCAATCGCGAAGTGTCGCGGCCTTTGCGTGTAGTGGCTAAGGTGGCTTCGATGATGGGGCAACGTAACTACCAGGACGTACTTGATGATCAACCGGCGAATATAAAAGCGAAAGGAGAGGTGAAACAAGCGCTTACCGCTTTTAAGCACATGGCTGGCCGCTTTATTGCTGCGCAACAACAGCTGGAGCGTCAGGTCGAGACAAGAACCGCCGAACTGGCTGCGGCTAACCGGCAACTGGATGCATTGGCGCATCTGGACGGGTTAACGGGTTTATTCAACCGTCGGGCTTTTGACCGCGATTTGTTGGCGGCAACTCAAGACCACCAGGCAAGGTACTTAATGATAGCGGATATCGACGAATTTAAGCCCTACAATGATCATTACGGCCACGATGCCGGTGATCAGGCATTGAAGAAAATTGCCGATTATTTACAAAAACACTCACCGTTTAAAGTCTATCGATATGGCGGTGAAGAATTGGCGATGATTTTACCGGCGGCCAGCCCGGCTGAGCTTGAACAGCAACTGAATGAATTGCGCGAAGGGATAGCCCAACTGGCTATTGAGCATCAATCCAAACAGGCGCACCCTCCGGTGTTAACCATCAGTATGGGGGCTGCTCCGATACGACAAGGGGAACAACCCGCTGAAGCCATTCGCCGTGCAGATCAGCAACTTTATGAAGCTAAGCATCAGGGGCGTAACGCGGTTGTTGTGGTTTACAACACCAGGTAAAAATTAGTGACTACTTGCCATAGCAATTGAACAGGCGCTCGGCTTTGGTTAGCTTTCGTTGAGTTTTCTGCGGCTGGCGTTGTGAGGCTCTAGTACGGCCGTGAAAACGGTAAAATCCATGCATTTAATAAAAACCAGTGTTAGGTTCAGACATTATGCCGCAAACAGGATGAAAACGCTGCGATGAAAACTATTATTCAATCAATGTTGAAAGGCTTCGCCATATTACTACCCATTATCGTTACGATATTTTTGGTTCAGTGGTTACTGGTGACCATAGAAGCTTGGTTAAGTCCTATCTGGATTGCTATTTTAGGCGAAACCTATTATTTCCCCGGCTTGGCTTTCATCAGCTTTTTGGTTATCGCGGTATTAATTGGCTTTAGTGCGCGCTGGCGTACGGTCAATTGGGTGTGGCAATTACCGGGTCTTTTAATGAACAAACTGCCGTTACTGCGCAGTTTGTACGGCACCGTTAATGATATTTTTGAAATGATGTCGGGTAAGGACTTTGCCGACGAGTCGGTGGTTATGGTGACATTACCGCAAAGCAACACTCGGTTAATTGGCATCGTGACGAAAAAGGGCGGCCATAATAATGACCGTTTTTCAAAAATTTTAGGCGATGACCAAGTTGCTGTTTTTTTACCCATGAGCTACATGGTTGGTGGCTATATGGTCATAGTGCCTCGCGACTGTATTGAGTCTCTTGATATGAAGCCAGCCGATGCCCTGCAACTGACCATCAGTGCAGGGGTTGGTAAAAGTCGGGCTAAATGAATACAAAGTCAGCTAGCTTCAATGCAACCTTGTTCGTGTAGCTCAGTAATGTAATAGCGCAATGGTTCATTAAAGTGAAGATTTGATAAAGACTCTTTGATTGCCGCAAAAGTTTCTGCGTTACAAATCACCTCGGCACTGTACATTGAACGCGATCCTTTGATTTGCTCGTTGAGATCGAAACGTTGTTGCCGGTGGCTGAATCCTTCGACCGCATAAAGGGTAAAGCCACTTAGGTTTTCCACCTGCATCAGGGCATCAACAATGTCCGGGTGCTGTTCAGCGGTAAAGTATAATTTAATCAGTTGTTCAGACATGAGTGGACCTTCTGTGGGCAATTAAGTACAACAGTGGCAGCAGCACCAGGGTGGCCAGAGTCGCAGTGATCAAGCCACCGATAACCACAATAGCCAACGGTTTTTGTATTTCCGAGCCGGGACCTGCTGCCATGAGTAGCGGAATCAAACCAAAAATTGCTGTGACGGCAGTAATCAGTACCGGACGCAAACGATCGATAGCTCCCTGGTAAACCAGTTCGTGCAGGTCGCTAAAATGAATTTTGGTTTGTTCAAAGTGGCTTATCATAACCACCCCGTTAAGGATAGCGACGCCCATTAACGCAATAAAGCCAACCGAAGCGGGAACCGACATATAAGCACCGCTAACCCATAAAGCAATGGCACCACCGCTTAGCGCGAAGGGTATATTGGTTAATACCATGAGAGTTAAGCTAAACGAGCCGAGTGATGAGAACAATAAGATGACGATCAGCAGCAGTGCAATGGGTATCACCATCAGTAAGTTAGCACTGGCACGCGCCTGATTTTCAAATTCACCTCCGTATTCAACAAAGTAGCCCGCATCAAGCGCGATGTTGTCCGATACATTACCTTTTAACTCCTCGACGAACCCGACGATGTCACGATTTTCCACATTACTGGTAATGAGCGCGTAGCGGTTGCCATTTTCACGTTCAATAATCGCCGGACCTGTGCTGGTGGTAACCTCGGCTAGCTCTGCCAGCGCAATGGCTTCACCCTGATCGCTGATCAGGGTCATTTGGCGCAGAGTCTGCAGCGCTTGGTAACTGGTATCTCCATCGAGCGTAGCAATAGTAATGGGAGTACGTACCTTTCCTTCAACAGCTTTAGCGGTGGTAAAGCCAGAAAGTTGCGATACCACAAATTCGGTCAGCTGCGTTTTGCTGATGTCGTAGTAAGCCATTTTTTGCATGTTGGGAACAATGTCGACAAATTCAGCTCCGGTAATCACACTTGCCTGAACGTCAACACTGCCTTTAAGTTGCTCCGCCTCAGCTACGATGCGATTAGCAAATTCAGACAGCCGGCCAATATTGTCACCAAATACTTTAATGCTGACCGCGCCGGTACTGCCCGTCAACATCTCAGAAATTCGCATTTGTATCGGCTGGGTAAAGTTGATTTTCATGCCCGGATAGCCGCTGACAACATCCCGAATCGCAGCGATGAGCTCTTGTTTACTGTCAAAGCGCCATTCAGAACGTGGTTCAAGCTCCATAAACACATCAGTTTCGTTTAAGCCCATCGGGTCCAGTCCCAGTTCATCTGATCCGGTGCGGGCGACAATTTGTTTGATCTCAGGAACCTGTTGCAGTAACTGTTGTTCAACCTGCTTGTCCAAATTTATCGACTCTTGCAGTGAGACAGTAGGGGCTTTCTCTAATTGCACGATGATGTCACCTTCGTCCATGGTCGGCATAAAGGTTTTACCGGCCATGGCAAAACTCAGGATGCTGAGCAAAAAGACCACACCGAAGCCGGCAAATACAAACCCTTTATGGCGACTGGCAGAAGTCAGGATGGTGCGGTAAAAGCGTTGCAGTTTGGCCAGCGAGGGATTATTTCGTTGTTTGGGTTTAATCAGCAACGAAGCCAGCGCCGGCACTAAGGTTAAGGCAATCATCAATGCCGCGGTAATGGCAATCACAATGGTTAAAGCAACCGGCGAAAACAACTTGCCCTCCAGACCGGTTAACGTCAGTAACGGCAAAAAGACCAGAATAATGACCACTGTACCGGTCAGTACCGAGGGGGCTACTGACTGACAGGAGCGAAAAATTACGTGCAGCAGTGGCAATTTATGACCCTGAGTAAGCTGACTTTCTATTTTTTCGGTCAGCACCACGGAGGAATCTACAATCATACCAATCGCAATAACCAGCCCCCCCAAACTCATGAGGTTAGCTGAAAGCCCTAAAAGCTGTAGACTGATAAAGGTCATTAAGGCGGCAATGGGGATGGACAGCGAAACCAGAATGGATGCCCGCAAATTACGCAAAAAGAAAATTAACACGCCAATGACCAGCACAACCGACTGCATCAACGCAGTAGAGATGGACTCAATTGCTGTGTCGATCAGCTTTTTACGGTTATAAAAGACGTTAATGTCTGTGCCCTGCGGCAGACTGGGTTCGAGCTGTGTTAATTTGTCCTGTACTGCTTCGACGACAGCTGCTGCGTTAGCCCCGCGTAAACCAACAACTAACCCTTCAACCGCTTCTTTGCCGTCTTTGGTGATGGCACCAAAGCGGGGCAAATAACTTATGCTGACGTCACCTAATTGTTTTAGGTAATAGACCTGCCCCTGACCGTTACTGACACTCAGTTGCTTGAGATCGTTAAGGTTAACAATACGTCCGCTGACTCGTGCACTAAAAGTTTCGCTGCCAATAACCACGCGACCCAGATTGCCCACTTGGTTAGCATCGTCTAAGGCGGTTTTTATTTGCTGCAACGACAGCTGCGCTTCCGCCAGCCGTTGCGCGTCGGGACTGAATTCGAATGTCCTGACTTTACCACCCAGGTTAGTGACATCAGCAACCCCCTCTACTGTGCGCAGTGCCGGCCTGATAACCCAGTCAAGCAAATGACGCTTCTCAGTTAAATCCAGACCGTCATTTTCGAGGGTAAACATGAACATTTCGCTTAATGGCGTGCTCATCGGCGCCATTCCACCTTCGATAGTGGCGGGGAACTGATCCTGTACGGCTGCAAGTTTTTCAGCCACTTGTTGCCGAGCCCAGTAAATATCGGTGCCTTCCTCAAAGTCCAGAGTGATGGAGGTAATACCGTATTTAGTGGTGGAACGTAAAATACTTTGTCTGGGAATACCCAGCAGTTCGGTTTCTAAAGGATGGGTTACTTGATTTTCGACGCGTTCTGCGGACATACCGGGAGCACGTAAAATAATACTGACTTGAGTTGGCGAAATTTCAGGGAACGCATCAACGGGCAGAGTCCGCAGTGACTGGACTCCAAGACCAATCAACAGGCCAAATAAAACAAAAACAAACAAGCGGTTTTTTAACGAGAAAGCGAGAACTTTGCTAACCATGCTTACTGCTCCTCGTCGCTGTAAATCCCTTTAAGGGCACCAATTGACTCGGTGACAATTTGACCACCGAGCGTCTGTTGTGGCACCACCACGTAAAAGTCAGAGCGCTGAGCGACCACATCAACGGCAACAGGAATAAATTCATTGTTGCGGACAACAAAAACGGTCGCCTGGCCGGCTAACGAGGTGAGTGCGGTTGCCGGTATTTGTACCGCATTTTCTACGGTAATACTGGGTTTTGCGGATAGTATTTGGTTGATCCGCCAAGGGTCTTGCCGGGCGGGTTCGCTCCACAGGGTGACCATACCATTGTTCGAGCTTTGCTCACGAAAACTGACGTTGTACTGGTTATTACCGACGACCAACGCCCTGACATGTGGCGCTATTTGCTGAGGCACCTGAGCACCAATTCTTAAATCTTCTTGCGCCATCACCATACCTAACACGTCAGCGCTGTCGCTCAGTTGCCAGATACCGTCTGCTGGCATCGAGAACGAGGCCCGGTTGTCATCAATTTGTTGAAAGCGTTCGGCAAACACCTGAATTTCGTGATACTGGTCCGCCTGCTGCAAAAAATGGGTTAATGTCTGTTGCCATTGTTCAGCAGCGATGGCGTTGTCTTCAAATAAGCGTTGATTACTTTGGTAGCGCTGCTCAGCAACTTTGAATTGTTGTTCGACCACGTCCAGTCGGTGATAGAAATGGGTAACTGAGGGACCGCTGATGGTGGCAACCTGAGTACCCTTATTCAGGTACTGGCTATCGGCCACCAAGATATCAATTTTTGCTTGCTCAAAAGGGTGCGCAATTTTCAGTGGACTGCCGGGGGCAAACGTCCATTGAGCGATAACCGGTGCTAGCACAACGTTCTCTGCCGGGGTTGGATCGGATAATCCCAGCTGGTAGTTTTTCATGTCATCAGCGCTTACCGTTTCGACGGCAACTGCCGCACCAGAGCCGACAAAAAATAGCAAGGTCAGACATTTTAAAGTCGAGACTAAAGGCTTAGCTGATGTCATAAAATAATTCCTTTTGCTTGATTTAATTGCGCGCGGGCGAATTGCAGTTCAATTTCAGCGATTTGATATTGGTGGCGGTACTGCCATTGCTCAATTAACCGGTCGACAAAGCGGCGGGTATTAATCTGTTGAGCTTTATATAGCTGCTGTAACTGACTTATTGCCTGGGTACTTAATTTTTTATTTTGCTGGGTCAGTTTTACTTGTTGCCTGGCTTGTTGTACCCGGCTGATTTGGTTTTGCACGCGCAATTGCAGCGTCAATTGTTGTTGTTGTAACGCCGTTAGGGTCTGTTGGCGCTGGCTTTGTAGTGATTGATAAGATACCGCGGAAAGTGACCCTGACAAGGACAAGGGAATGCTGACCCCCAAACCAACTTGGTTGTCGCTGAGGTTGCTGGTTTCGGTTTTTTTAAAACCCGCTGATAAAGCCCAGTTTTGACTTTTTTCTGCTTCGTTTTTAGCCGCGGCAAGGGCGATTTGCCATTGCAGCTGAAGTTGCATTAACACCGGGTGTTGGGTTAGTTGCATTGATTTTTTTTCGGGCTCGGACAAGGTCGCGGGCAGTTCACTTTGACCGGTCACTCGTTGCCATTGTTGCGTCAGTGCCTGCAGCATAAGTTGTTGCTGCTGTACCTTGGTCTGGTAGGTTATTAGCCGCTGCTGGATCAGAATGCGGTCAAAGTCGGTGGCATTACGTGCCTGGTAGCGCTGCTCAATTTGTTGTTCCAGTTGTTGTAACTGATCTATGACGTCCTGATAAAACTGTAGCCTTAACCGGGCGCGATTAGCACGCCAGAAGTGGTCACGTAAAAATGCCGAAATGTGTAACTGAAACTGCCGTTGTTCGGTCTCTTTTAAGCGGGCCGAGAGTGTGTCAAAGCGGCCAATGAGTTGGCGCTGCGTTGGCGTCAGTATAGTTAAATCGAGAGTGACTTCGGTTTCATCAGTACCCGTCTGATTATCATTAGATTGCCAGCGCATAATTGACAGGGTTGGTTCGTCTGCCAACCACCGACGGCTGGAGAAATTGCTGACGGAGGGTAAGGTTGCCGATGAATTGGACAAATGTTGTTGCGTTGACTTAAGCAGTTGGTGGCTGTCGATTTCTGCGGCATCCGTTGCTTGGGCAGAAAGCCCTGCAGTAAAAACTAATGCAGCGCACACCGCCATCGAGGGGAAGGGTTTTAACGACATCAGTTGCTCCTTTCGTTAATCTGTTATTTAGCATACCAATGTTGTTAAAGAAAATCATTGATATTAAACACTGACTCGATTAATTTGCATACGAGTTCTGAAAAATCGAATGGAAAATAGATGGAGAAATCTATGGAAATGGTAAAATTCGGCTCTGATGACATCGAAAACAAGCTGGCGTCAATGGACGACTCGCAACTGAATGATGTTGCCTTTGGAGCCATACAACTTGATGATAAGGGTAAAATTATCCAGTACAATGCCGCCGAGGGCGACATCACCGGTCGTGATCCGTCAACAGTGATCGGCAAAAACTTTTTTACCGAGGTTGCTCCATGCACCGACAGTAAAGAGTTTAAAGGCAAGTTTGACGAAGGTGTAAAAACAGGTAACCTCAACACCATGTTTGAATACACGTTTGATTACGAGATGAAACCGACAAAAGTTAAAGTTCACATGAAAAAAGCGTTGTCTGGTGACAGCTACTGGGTGTTTGTAAAACGCCTGTAATGCCCTCGTTAACATCCTCATCTATTGTCAGCGTCATCGGTGCAATTATCGCCGATGAGCTGAACCGCAAGCAGACCGATTCGGGTCGACACCAACGCCAATACCTGCAGGGCCGTCAATGGTCCGGTAACACCATCATAACCACGGATAACAAAGTGCGCGGCCAGGGGGACGAGGTGGTAGTGGATTCCTTCGAATGGATGTCCATTGCCGGGCGGGTGGTTGAGTTTTTTCAGATTGCCAGCAGTGGTCTGGAAGACTATTTGTTAAGGTCGGTTACCCTGGACGAATGGGCTCAGGTGGTTTTGACCAGCCGTGACCAGGCCAGCAAAGACATTACCTTCAGTTCATCCGGAACGACCGGACAGCCGCAAAAACAAACGCACAGCTGGGACTCATTACTTGCCGAAGTGGAATTTTTTGCGGGGCTATTACAACAGCATCAGCTGCACCCCGAGCGTTTTATCAGCGTTGTGCCCGCACATCACATTTATGGCTTTATTTTTTCGGTGCTGTTGCCCGAGCGATTAGACACTGAAGTGGTGCGCGGGCTTAAAGCATTTACTGTAAGCCAAGCTCAGCAGTTGCAGGATCATGATGCGATTATTGCTTTTCCTGGCTGGTACCAGCAATTAGCTGAGCGCGGGGTTAACTTTCCAGTTACCGCCTTTGCGGTTAATTCGTCCGGTCCGGCTTCGCAAGCGGTGTTGCAAACATTACAGCAACGCGGTTTGGCTGCAGTGTTAGAAGTTTACGGCAGTTCCGAAACCTCGGGTCTGGGCTACCGGCTGCAGCGTAACGGTTGGTACCGATTACTGCCGCGATGGCAGCGCCACGACGAACAGCAACTGCTGGATACCGACAGTAACCAATACATCAGCTTACCGGATATTGTGGCGTGGTGTGATGAGTTTCTTTTTCGCCCACTTAAAAGAGCTGATCAGGCAGTACAGGTTAACGGTGTAAACGTTTACCCCGCGCGGATTGCAGCGCTAATCGAACAGCATCCTCAGGTAAAGGCCGCACGGGTGCGGCTGTTGTCAGACTCGGATTACGGATTAAAAGCGCTTTTGATTGTGAATGAGGCTTGTAAAGAGTCGGAAAAAGAGCGTTTGTTGATCGATTTACCGGGCTGGCTAAGCGATAAATTGCAGCCGCACGAAATACCGAAAAATTTCACGATTGCCGATCAAGTGCCGACCAATGAGATGGGCAAAGAGCAGGACTGGGAAGTGGAATAACGTTAAATAGGGCCTTACACCATGCAAAATGCAGTAATTTTTAGCAGTGACCCTGTCAGTATTGACGATATCCTGTTAATCAGCGAACAGCGCTGTTTAGTAAAATTAGATGACAGTGAAAACTATCAGTCGTTTATTAACTCCGGCGCCGAGTTTATTGAGCAATGTCTGCAGCAGGATGGCAGAATTTACGGTGTTACCACGGGTTATGGTGACAGTTGTGAAGTGTCAGTACCACTGCATTCTGTCGAGCAGTTACCGGTTAACTTAACCCGATTTCACGGTTGCGGTCTGGGCCAGCATTTCTCCGATCATGAAACCCGCGCCATCCTGGCCGTTCGGTTAGCTTCATTGTGTAAAGGTTATTCCGGTGTGAGTTATAAACTGCTGCAGCGGTTAGCGTTAATGTTACAAGAAGACTTATTGCCGTTGATCCCCGAAGAAGGCAGTGTTGGCGCCAGTGGTGACCTGACGCCTTTGTCCTATGTGGCCGGCGCACTCATTGGCGAACGCGACGTTAGGTTTCGTGGTCGTGTGCAGAGCAGCAAATCGGCGTTTGCCGAATTGGGTCTGCAGCCCTACCCGTTGCGACCGAAAGAAGCTCTGGCACTGATGAATGGTACCGCCGTGATGACGGCATTGGCATGCATTGCCTATAACAAGGCGCATTACCTTTGTCAGCTGAGTAGTCGTATCACCAGCCTGATGTTAGCTGCGGTCAAAGGTAACCCCTATCATTTTGACTCAGCCTTGCATCAGGTAAAACCTCACCTGGGGCAACAGCAAGTGGCAAAATGGATAGCGGGTGACCTGGTTTTGCAAAATCCACCACCGAAACAATCAAGACTGCAGGATCGCTACTCTATTCGGTGCGCACCACACATTATTGGGGCGCTGAAAGATGCTCTGCCGTGGATTGAAACCACGTTGTTTAACGAACTCAATAGTGTAAACGATAATCCTGTTGTTGATGCACAGGCGCAGCGAATTCATCATGGCGGTCATTTTTATGGTGGCCACGTGGCAATGGTGATGGACTTGTTAAAAACACAAGTCGCTAATGTTGCTGATTTGCATGATCGACAAATGGCGCTGTTACTGGACACCAAAAGCAATCAGGGGTTGCCGGCCAATTTAAGCGCGGCTGAGGGCGGCCAGAAATCACTCAGTCATGGATTTAAAGCGGTGCAGATCGGTTGCTCGGCATGGGCTGCTGAGGCTTTAAAACTAACCATGCCGGCGAGTGTTTTTTCGCGCTCTACCGAGTGCCACAATCAGGATAAAGTGAGTATGGGTACCATCGCCGCGCGGGATTGCCGCCGGGTCATCACGCTGACTGAGCAGGTTGTTGCTGCTGCTTTGCTGGGCGCTGTTCACGGCTGTTGTTTACGTCGGCAGTCCGCGACATTGCCGTTAGCTGATAACGCGCAGAATTTTATTACCGACCTGGTTTGCTCGTTTCCGCTGTTAACAGAGGATCGGCCATTGGAGTCGGAATTACGGCAACTGCTGGAATTAATCGAGCAACAGCGGTGGTCGTTATATGCCGCGTAATGTTTGATGCTTTGCAAGTAAAGTAAGCGTAAACCTGCGTCTTGCAAATGCTGTCATGTGCTATGGTAATAAGACATCATTTCGATAAGGATAAGTTGCTATGAAAAAAGTCATTTTAGTTACCGCGGTAGCATCCTTTGTGGTTGCTGGTTGCGCGAACATGAGTAATACCCAAAAAGGTGCCGCGATTGGCGCAGTAACCGGTGCGCTATTAGGTAAAGGCACTGGTGATCACGATAAAAGTCGCTACATCTGGGGCGCTGCGGTAGGGGCTCTAGCCGGTTCGGCGATTGGTAACTACATGGATAAACAGGAACAGGAATTCCGCGATGAGCTGGCCGGCAGCGGTGTCGAGGTGATTCGTGATGGCGACAACATTCGGCTGCAGATGCCGGGTAATGTGACCTTTGCGTCCGACAGTGCGTCGATCTCACAAAATTTTCACCCGGTTTTAAACGATGTTGTCAAAGTACTGAAAAAGTATGAAAAAACAACCATGATGGTCGAGGGGCATACGGACAGCACCGGGGCCGCTGAATACAATCAGCAACTGTCGTTAAATCGTGCCATGGCAGTGCGCAACTTCATGGTTGGCAACGGCATTGATGAACGTCGTCTGACGACTTACGGCTACGGCGAGAACCAGCCCATTGCGGATAACAATACCGCCAGTGGCCGGCAGGAGAACCGTCGGGTCGAACTGAACATTATTCCTAACCGGCAATAAGCGCTGTTAATTCGGCGTTTTACTCTGCTTGTTTAAGTTATGGCGCTGCCGCCGGCAGCGCTCTGAGCAATACGTTACCTGCCCCCAGCATTGCTGCCACTTTTTACGCCAGCTGAAAGGTCGCTGACAGACAACACAGGTTTTACTGGGCAGATTGGGTTTTTGATGCGACATGACGTTTTAAAATCTCCTGCTTATTAGCTTTCACTTCGGTTTTTTTGCGCCATGACCAAAGGCGTTCCCGGGCCTGCCTGGCGCTGGCTTCTAAATCAACAATCAGGGCCGGATAATCGGTGCCGGGTTTAAAGTCATACAGCTGCTCCTCCATCGGGGTGAGCAACCAGGGTTGATGCACAAAGGCTGACGGTAGTTGAGCTAACTCGGGGCACCAGCGAATGATAAATTGACCCTCGGGGTCTTTGTCCTGTCCCTGTTTTACCGGATTGTAAATGCGGATGGTGTTAATGCCGGTAACACCTGCCTGCATCTGAAATTGTGCGTAATGAATGCCCGGTTCAAAATCAAGAAATAGCCGCGCCAGATGTTGCACACCACAGCGCCAGTCTATCGCCAGGTGATGGGTCAAAAAGCTGACCAGCATCGCTCGCATGCGAAAATTAATGTATCCAGTTTGCCACAGGCAACGCATGCAGGCATCAATCATCGGCACCCCCGTTTGACCCGCTTTCCACGCTGCTAACAGGGGTTTCGCCTGCTCTTTATCGGTCAATGGCATGTTGTCATAACCGCTGTTGAGATTGTCGAACTCAATGCGACACTCACTTTCAAATTTTTGAATAAAATGGCAGTGCCAATGCAAGCGTGAACTGAACGCCTGTAAGGTTCGTCGCCAGCCGGGCCGCCGCCATGAGCGCAATACCGTATGATAAACCTGACGTAAGCTGATGTTGCCCCAGGCCAGGTAGGGTGACAACCGTGAACAGGCTCGTTCTGCAGTCAGCGGGCTGGAGAGTTGTCGATAATAATATTGACCACGACCGCTATAAAAGTCATTAAGTACCGCCCAGGCCGCTTGTTCACCACCGCGTTGAAAATTTTGGTCCGATTGCTGCCATTCAGCGGGTATTGCCGCACCTGGTGGAGGGTTGGCTAACCATCGCACGGTATTTAAGTCGGTGTTGTCGGCGCGGCTGCGCATGGTTTGCTGCCAGTGTTTATCCCAGCTTTTACGATTGGACAGGCCCCGTTGAACAGCTCCGGTTGGGAATTCGTGCCAGCTAATTTGCTGTTCCCGACACCATTTGTTTACCCGAACGTCGCGTTGAAAGGTGTAATTAAGCCCCGTCTCCTGGTGACTGTACAAGCCGGCAATGTGGTGTTGCTGGTGCAGTCGGGCCAGACAGTTGACGATATCTTCCCGTTGCACCGTAAGCGCTATGTCAGGCAGCTGTTCGGTCAAACTGTTCAGGCTTTCAGAAATGAAGCGAAAGTGGCGCAGGCTTAAATGCGGATCCTGTTCCATTTCGGGTTCGAAAACATACAATAGCAATACCGGGTAGCTGCTCTCGGCAGCGGCCTTTAACGGAGCATGGTCGTGTAATCTTAAATCACGTTTTAACCAGACAATGTTAATGGGCATGATCAGCGGGCTACTCTGACTAGACAGCATAGGTTCATTTGAACAACAGTCGGCTTTGTGTTTATCTGCTGCATAGGGTTTACCACGAAAGGAAAAATGGTTATGTCGGATACTATTAAAGCATTACGCTTAAATGAGCCGTTTGGCTTAAACAATATACAAGTTACTGAACTTCAGGATCCGGGTCAGCCAGGACCGGGAGAAATCCGGGTCAGTATTAAAGCCAGCTCGTTAAATTTTCACGACTATGCTGTAGCGACAGGTGCTATTCCTGCAGAAACCGGTCGTGTCCCCATGTCAGATGGAGCCGGGGTCGTCGAAGCTGTTGGTGCGGGGGTTGAGGATTTTGCTGTCGGTGATGCCGTTGTTTCCACATTTTTTCCCCAGTGGCTGACAGGCCCCGCGACCGTTGGCGACTTTAGCAACACGCCCGGCGACGGTATCGACGGTTACGCAAGACAGGTCGTGGTCCGGCCAACGGAGTATTTTACCCATCAGCCGGCTGGCTATACTCACGCTGAATCGGCGACCTTGACGACGGCTGGCCTGACAGCCTGGCGCGCCTTAGTGGTTGATGGTCAGGTTAAACCGGGCAATACCGTATTGGTACTCGGCAGTGGCGGCGTTTCGGTATTTGCTTGCCAAATTGCCAAAAGTTTGGGCGCTACGGTGTTTGCAACGTCATCATCCAATGCCAAGCTGGAACGTTATAAGGAGCTGGGTGCTGATTATGTGTTTAATTACAAAGATGACCCTGAGTGGGGTGAGAGTGTTCGCAAGGCGTCTGCTGGCCGGGGCGTCGACCATGTCATCGAAGTGGGTGGTCCGGGTACTCTGCCGCAGTCGATCAATGCAGTAGCTATTGGCGGACACATAGCGCTGATTGGTGTACTAACCGGTAATGAAGGTCAGGTTCCGACGGCTCAATTGATGGCTAAACAGGCACGTTTGCAGGGGCTTATTGTCGGCAGCCGGGAACACCAACAAGACTTTATCCGGGCGTTAGAGGTTAATGGCATTAAACCGGTAGTTGATAAAGTTTTTGCTATGCAAGATTTAAGCGAAGCCTTCCGTTATGAAGAATCAGGCCAGCACTTTGGCAAAATTTGCTTAACATTTTGAGCGATTAACTGCCATTTAACGGATAAAATCCGTCGCAAGAGGCGGGCCAGCCTGATGCTGGCTCGCTGATCTCCTGCGCTGCAACTTAATAACCAGAAACGACCAGATTATTTTCAACGCTTTGCACACCATCAACGCCTTCAGCAAGTTGTTGCGCTGTTTCGGACTGAACGTCGGCAGTTACAGTGCCGGACAGATAAACGGTTCCATCACGAGTTTCTACACTAATTTTAGAGCTATCGAGTGCGCCGTTATCAAACAATTCTGTTTTAACGCGTGCGGTCACGGCAGCATCGGTAAAGTAATCTTCAGCTTTTTCCATTTGCGCACTGGCGGCGTCACCCATTTTTTCAGCGGTTTGCTCGGCTGAATCGAGGGCTTCTTCTGTTTCGCTGTCAGCGGATTCCTGACTGCAACCAACCAGTGTGAAAACGCAGGTAACGGCTGCTATTGTTACTAATGAATTTTTCATAATGAGTGCTCCTAAGCTAAGGACGGTTTGTTCATTGACTTAAATCAATACTTGTACCGATGTAAGCCCATACACTAAAAACATAGCTTAGATAAGGAGATTTAACCATGAGTTTGTGGCAAGAGTTTTTTAATGACCCGGTAATTTTTCTTTCATTTGTGGGTTTGGCTATCGTTATTGGACTGTGTGTTTTTTACGCTATCTTCTTCTACCGGAAAATGCTCAGGGCCGAAAAAAAGAGGAAATAATCGCTAACCGCAGTGCCTACAGGCTTTTAGTGGGGCTGATTCGGCGACTGTGGCGTTTAGTGATAAAAAATAACAGTAGCCCCGCGCTTGCCAATGCGCAGCCCACCCAGCCGGTTGCCTGAAATTGCAATGGTGAGGCGATGGCAAGGCCACCCAAAAATGCGCCGATACCATTTGCGATATTAAAGGCCGCGTGATTCAGCGAGGCAGCCAGTGTTTGTGCTTGCCCGGCTACGTCCATCAGCCGGACTTGCAGGGTGGGTACCAGGGCTGCAGTAGAGCCCAATAGAAACACCATGGGTAACACGGTTATTAGTTGGCCAATGCTGAATGGAAAGACAAACAAAACTAAGGCAGACCAGGCTAATGATCCGCCAATCGCCCACTTGATATTCACGTCTGTGGCCCAGCCGCCGACCAAACTGCCGGTTAATGAGCCAATGCCATAGACCAGTAAAGCAATAGGTATCCAGTATTCAGCAACCTGGGTGGCCTGCAGCAAAGTGGGCGCAAGGTAACTGAGAACCGCAAACATGCCACCAAAACCGACACTGCCAATGGCCAGTGTTAACAACACCTGCGGATTTTTTAAGGCCGTTAATTCCGTCCGCGTGCGAGCAGGCTGTTGTGTCTGGTCGTTGGGTACAACCAGGGCAATTAACACAGCGGCACTCAGAGCGATGAAACCAACCCCTTGATAAACCCAGCGCCAATCTAACAGCTGTCCAAACCAGGTTGCCAGGGGGTTGCCAATTAAGATGGCCAGCGTAAGTCCCATCATCACCAGAGTTACGGCTTTGCCACGATGCTCGCTACGCACCATCCCGGCAGCCAGTATGCAGACAATGCCACCGTATGCTCCGTGCGGCAGACCGGTTAAAAAACGTAGCCATTGTAATTCATAAAAACTGCTGGCCTGTGCACTGGCTAGATTGCCGGTGGCATAAACCGCCATCAGGATCAGCAGTAATCGTTTTTTTTCCATTCGCGCAAAGGTGATGGTTATAAAAGGAGCTCCGATGACTACGCCCAGTGCATACAGGCTGATCAGATGACCGGTCTGCTGTGATGAGGTGGCAAATTCCTGACCAACGTTAGGTAACAAGCCCATCATAACGAATTCGCCGATACCAATGGAGAAGGTCCCCACTGCCATGGCAAAAATAGCCAGACCGACTTGAGTTTTTGTGTAAGACATGATGAACCATAAGCTAAGCACTTGTGGCGGCAGAGTTTATCGCACCAGACGGCTTATCGCTATCAGCGCGATACTTTATGTTAAACTTTGTACTATCACACGTTGTAAAGAGGAAAAAATTAATGACCAGCAAAACCACAATTTATCCCATTGGCACCGTAGGTAAACCCTGGGGCGAAGCAGAAAAAGCAGAGTGGCTGGCGCAGCAAAGCAAAAAGCGTTCGTATCAACAAGAGGTGATCAGTAAGCTGGACGATTTGAGCGAACAGTTTGTGGTTGAGCAATACGGCGAATTAAATTATTCCGCCGGCCACTACCCCTTGTTTGTGGTTAAATCAAAGCACTGGGATGATGATAAACCCGCTGTGTTGGTAACGGGGGGCGTACACGGTTACGAAACCAGTGGTGTGCAAGGCGCGTTGTTGTTTATCGAGGGTGAAATGGAAAAATACAGCAGCGATTTTAACCTGGTTGTTTTTCCTTGCCTGAGCCCCTGGGGTTATGAAACCATAAACCGCTGGAATCCCGACGCGGTTGATCCTAATCGGTCGTTCATTGATGACAGTCCGGCCTCAGAGTGTGCCCTGGTTATGGACTATTTGCAGGAGCTAGCGGTCGATTTTTTAGCACACATTGACTTACATGAAACCACAGACACGGATAACACCGAATTTCGGCCAGCCAAAGCGGCCCGTGAGGGCGAAGTCAATACTAACTGGAACATCCCCGACGGTTTTTATCTGGTGGGTAACTCCGAAAATTTACAAGCCGATTTTCAGCAGGCGGTATTGGATGAAGTCGCTCAGGTGACACACATTGCCGAGCCAGACGAAGAGGGTAAACTGATCGGCGCAAACATTGACCTGCCCGGCTTAATCAGTTTTCCGGTGAATAAGTTGGGCTTGTGTATTAGTCTGACCAATGCAATGTATGCTACAACAACAGAGGTTTATCCAGATAGCCCGAGAGCTTCTTCCGAGCAATGTAATCAGGCTCAAGTTGCAGCTGTTGTCGGGGCTCTTAAGTTTCTTCGTTGATTCTGTAAAGAGGTGCTGCTGTGAAAATAGTCTTTTTGGGTGGAACGGAAACGGTTACTGGCTCTAAATATCTTGTAGAAACGGCCACCACAAGGCTATTGCTGGACTGCGGTTTGTTTCAGGGCTATAAGTGGTTGCGTAAGCGCAACTGGCAGCCGATACCTATGGGGATTAATGCGGTTGATGGTGTAGTGTTGACTCATGCTCACTTAGATCATTCTGGCTTTATTCCCGTTCTGTACCAATCAGGCTATCGCGGCCCCGTATTTACCCACGAGGCAACTGCCGACCTGTGTCACATCATGTGGCCAGACAGTGGCCGCATACAGCAAGAAGACGCCAAGTTTTTAGGTAAGCACGGCCTGAGTAAGCACCAACCGCCGCAGCCTCTCTATGATGAGGCAACAGCTTTAGCTAGCCTGAAATTATTGCAGCCAGTGGTGTTTGACCAGACGTTTTTTGTTGGTGACATAAAAATTAGCCTGCAACCCGCCGGGCACATATTGGGCGCAGCTTCTGTGATTATCGAGGCAGAAGGTAAGCGAGTGGCTTTTTCCGGTGATATTGGCCGGCCTAATGATATTATGATGTATCCGCCGCAGGCCTTACCCGACGTCGACTTGTTGTTACTGGAGTCTACCTACGGAGATCGTCGCCACGAGCAAACCGACAGTGCTGAACAACAACTGGCCGAGGTAGTGAATGAATGCAGCCGCAGTGGCGGTGTGTTATTAATTCCCAGCTTTTCGGTCGGTAGGGCGCAACTGTTGCAGCACTTGCTGGTTAAATTAATGGACGAAAAACAGATTCCCCGGCAACCGATCTTTTTAGATTCCCCGATGGCGATTAATGTTTCGCACATTTACCGGCGTCACCACGCACTTCATCGCTTGTCTCAGCATGATTGTCACCGGGCGTTTAATCAGGTGACTTATACCCGGTCTGTTGATGAGTCAAAAGCCATTGCCTCACAATCCGGTCCGCACATTATTATTGCCGGCAGCGGGATGGCAACCGGCGGGCGAATTTTGCATCATTTTAAACGCTGGTTGACTGACCATCGCGCGACTGTGCTGTTCAGTGGACATCAGGCCGGAGGCACCCGCGGTGCCAAAATGTTGCAAGGGGTCGAATCAATTAAACTGCACGGCCAATGGCTGCCCGTTAAAGCACGTATCCGCCAACTGGATGGTTTATCGGGTCATGCGGATTACCAAGAAATTTCCGATTGGTTAAAGCAATCCGAGTTGCGCGAAAATACGCCCATTCAGTTGGTTCACGGCGAGCCGGACGCGCTGGAAGCTTTTCGCGATCATCTGCGCCAGGTCACTCATTTTGAGGTTGATATTGCCGACTACCAAGCGGTTTACCATCTAAAATAAGACAACGTAATGAGAAGATTTCGCTCGCGAAATTTTCTTTTTTTGTTAATCTTAGTCGTGATTTTCACTGCCAGTTTATTAATTCAAGGACGAATGATGATGCTAAAAAAGCTTGTTTTACTCAGTGCGCTAACCGGTTGTTCTACTTTTGCTGCAGCACAATCCTATACGGTCGATTGGGATAACTATTATATGGGCGTACAGGCCAGCCAGTTTAGGTTTGACCCTGAAGTTCAGGATTACTCCGATGCCAGGCCAAATGTACTTTCCTTTGCTGTTGGTCAGCAAGTTAACTCACACGTTGCTGTTGAGGCCCGGCTAGGTTTTGGCGTTGCGGACGACGATTTAATTTATACACCCGGTGGCGATACGAATCTTGCAACTGAAGCCGAAACAGAGCTGGATTATGCGCTCAGTGTGCTGCTCAAACCGCAACTTAACTTAACCGAGCAACTGAGCCTGTACGCGCTGGCGGGCTGGTCTCGCGCTGAACTTTCCATTGCTGGTGAGTCAACGGCTGATAGTGGCCTGAGTGTTGGTGCCGGGGTATCGATCAGAACCACCAGAGACCTCGCTTTTTATGTTGACTGGCTGCGCCTGATAGACGAAGACCCGGGCCAGCTATCCGGGCTCAACGTCGGTTTGCAATACCGCTTTTAGTTTACTCCAAGCGCTGCGAAAGATGCTGTCGTATCAACCGGAGGTCGGCCAGTCAGCCGCATCAACATGATCGACAGCTGAGGTCTCAGAGCCACCCCAATGGTCGGTAAACCGATTATCCGGGTCATAAATTTTGCTTTGTTTATCGATATTAAAACGGCGGCCGCCCCGGGGGTCGGCACCTACGCCAGCAATATACTGCCAGTTTCCCCAATTAGCCCCGACATCATAATCCACCAGTTGTTGTTCAAAGTAGGCGGCGCCGTAACGCCAGTCAACGCTGAGCTCGTGAACCAGGCAACTGGCCACAATCTGCCTGCCGCGGTTTGATATGTAGCCGCTGCTGTTAAGCTGCTTCATGCACGCATTAACCAGAGGGTAGGGCGTCTTGCCTTCACACCAGTGCTTAAAGCGTGTCGGATAAAAACTGGTTTGTGGTTTTTGCTTTGCTAACCCCTGAAACGAAAAGACGTGCTCCTGATATCGCTGCAGGTACCAATAAAAGTATTCGCGCCATAGCAGCTCAAAAATAATCCAGTAAGTTGAATCATTTTCTCCATACTGTTGCTCGTAAGAGCGGACCGCGTTGACAACCTGTTGCGGAGACAGATTACCGCGTGCCAGATAGGCGGACAGCTTAGTCGAATTGGAAAAGCCATCCAGTGCATTGCGTGTTTCTTTGTAACTGTGAGGTGCTGCCGAAGCAAAGTAATCCTGCAGATGTTGCTGAGCAGAGTGCTCGCCGCCTTTGACCAGGGTGTTTAAATCGGGGTCAATGCTTGGCAAGTCCTGATGGCTGGGTAGCAACAACGGATGATGGTTAAAGTCAGGAGCTGCCAGGCCGTCTGCGGGCACGGACTGGGACAGGGGTTCCAGCAGCTTACGAAATTTACTAAAGGTTGAAGGTAACTGCTCGAGCTCAAGGGGTAAACGAGCTTCATTAAACAACGTAAAGTTACTGACTTGATGGAAGTTTAAAAAACGGAACCGATCTTGTAACTTTTGCCAGCGGCGTTGCTCGTAGACACCGGCCCGCTCACCACTGAAAATGGCATCGAACTGATACTGACCGGTCAAAGCTGTCAGAATTTCCAATGGTTCACCAACATATACAGCCAGCGAATGGCCCTGCTGATTGAGTGTCACCCGTAGCTGTTGCAGCGATTGCAAAATAAAATTGAGACGGTGTTTGCCAAGCGCAGGGATGCCATAACGGCCTCTGACTAAGGCTGTCTTGTCAATAACATAACAATAGCTCAGTTGTTGGCATTGCTGTTGTGCCAGTGTTAGCGCGGCATTGTCGTTGACGCGTAGGTCATCGGAAAAACAAAAAAGACCGGACGAATAGGGTTTCATAAGATACTAAGGCTTGTAGGCTGCTAATTACGTTATACACTACGGTAGTTATTTTAATTTGGACGTCTTATTTATGACAACGTTAAAACAAAAACTGATTCATATTCTGGGTGCCGCAGGGATCCTTCCTTTCCTGGGTTCCGCTTTAGCGGAATTAATGAATTTATCATTGCCCTATCAATTGCAGCCGGTGACGTTATTAGTAACATACGGTGCAATTATTCTGACTTTTTTAGCGGGCGTATTATGGGGTCGTGCCTTACATCGGGCGGACAGTGAGCCGACCAACGGCCTGTTGTTATTAAGCAATATGTTTGCGCTGTTAGCGTGGTTGACTTTGCTTCTCAACAGCGTTTTTTGGGCTTTGCTGGTACAAATGGTGAGTTTTGCTTTGCTGTTAATGTTCGAGCGCAAATTAGCGCGAGGTTCGACCATGACAACACAGCTGGGCTATTATCCGATGCGTCTGTCGCTGACCGTTGCCGTTATTGTTTGCCAGTTACTGGTTTTTGGAAATCATCTTTTTACTTAAAAAATAGGCCGCTCAAAAGAGCGGCCTTTGGGCTTAAAAAAGCTCAGAACGTGTTATTCAATGTCCTGCAGAATGGTCACTTCACCCAAATTAAGTTCGCGGACTTTATCTTCAATTTGTGATAAATCTCCGACGATAACCCAGGTCATGGCATCGGGACGCAACACTGACTGAGCGGTGTTTTTAACACTGTCCAGATCGATAGCCTGAACACGCTGTGCGTAGGCCTCGAGGTATTGCATATCCTTACCTTTATTTAAGGTTTCGGTTACCGCGCCCAGTAATGCGCCCTTGGTCTCATAAGCTCCGGGCAATTTGGCCGTTTTGTTGGCTTTAACTTTCGCCAATTCGTCCGCGGTTGCCGGCTGTTTAGCTTCGTACTGAGAAAACTCTTTAACGATTTCTTCGATCGACTCCTTGGTTTTGTCCGTTTGCACTGGCGCCAGTGCCATAAGCAAACCGGGACCTAAGTTGTCTAACCAAATGGACCGGGCACCGTAAGACCAGCCCTTGTCCTCGCGCAAGTTCATGTTAAGGCGACTGGTAAAGCTACCACCCAGTATGGTGTTCATCACATCAATGGTGTCGGCGTTATCAACCATGCCTGACGGTGCCAGTTGTCCGGCAATGATCAGTGACTGCGGTGTTCCGGGCTTATCGATTAAAAATACCCGCCCATCAGTCTGTTGTGCCGGGCGATCCAATGGTTTCGACGGCGCTGAGGCTTGCGGAGCATTCCAGCTGGCAAATTGTTGTTCCAGCAATGGTTTAATTTGCTCTTCGGAGGTGTCACCCACGATAACTAAGCGCGCATTATCCGGCCGCATCCATGTTGTAACGTGTTCGACCAAGTCGGTGCGGGTCAGTGCGTTAATCGACTGCACGGTACCTGAACCGGTGAAAGGCTGGCTGTAAGCATGCTCATTGCCAAACATCAGTTTAGGTAAAACCCGTAAGGCCTGGGTTTGCGGGCGGGCTTGTTCTTTGGCAATTTTTTCCAGCCAAATTGACCGTTTACGCTCGATTTCTTCTTCTGGAAAGGTAGGCCGCTGCAAAATTTCATTCATTAATGAAAGGCTTTCTGTCAGATTAACTGTCAGGCTGTCCATGCGAATGTTGGACGTATCCAACGATGCGCTTGACGACAAACTGGTGCCTAAGTTTTCCAGTCGAGCTGCTAACTCCATCGGGCCGTAATTATCGGTACCTTCTTTCAGCATCGACATGGCAAAACTGGCCGTGCCCGGTTTGCCCGCAACGTCGGCTGCATAGCCGGCATCAAAGATCATATTGAACTCAATGGTGGGCGTATCGCTGCGCTCAGCCAGGTACACTTCGAGTCCGTTTGACAGCGTGAAGGTATTCAGCTGCGGAAGGTCAAGTAAAGGTAAATCACCCACGTCGGGAACCGAGTCGCGACTGGCTTGGGCCTCGTTAGCTTGATAATCCGGCTCAGGTTCAACATGTAAAATAAAGTCACCCTCTGACAGCCAGCGCTGACCGGCAGCTTTCAGGTCGGCTGCGGTTGCATTTTTCAGCCATTCCATCTCTTGCTGATAAAAACCCGGGTTGTCGTGATAAACCATACCCGATGCAAGCAGGTCAGATTTACCGCCAAATCCACCCACTTTCTCCGTTTGTCGGACAAACTGGGCCGTGGTGCCAAATTTGGTGCGCCGCAGCTCTTCCGCTGTTGGGCCTTCGGCTAGTAGTCGGTTGAGTTCCTCGTCAATGATTTGTTCAATTTTATCCAGGTCGACACCCGCTTTGGCATCTGCGGTGATAAAAAATTGGCCTGCCAGCTCGCGGCCAAATTGAAAGCCACCCACAGAACTGGCCAGTTGGTCTTCATAAACCAGGCGTTCATACAGTCGCGAGTTTTTGCCGTTGGCTAAAATATCTGACAATAAGCTGAGATACTCATGATCGGCAGTACCCAGTTGTGCTGTATTCCAAAGCCGGTAGATACGTGCGGCCGGCACATCATCCTGCATGACAGCACGTTTGGTTGCATCACGCTTAGCAACCCAGGTGTCCAGTTTTTTCAACGGTTTACCCGGCTCGATATCGCCAAAATAGCGCTCTACTTTTTCTTTAGCGGTGGCAACGTCGATATCACCCGCTAATACAATAACGGCATTGGAAGCGCCGTAATAATCTTTGAACCACTGATGAACATCGTCAAGTGACGCATTGTTCAAATCATCCATCGAGCCAATCACCGACCATGAGTAGGGGTGGCCTTCAGGAAAGGTTTGCTCGGCCAGATAGCCCCAGACTCTGCCGTAAGGTTGGGCCTCACCCTGACGTTTCTCGTTTTGTACAACGCCGCGTTGCTCGTCGAGCTTTTCTTGGGTAACGGCACCAAGCAAATGACCCATGCGATCGGATTCCATCCACAATGCCATATCAAGGGCCGGCGTGGGCACGTTCTCAAAGTAATTGGTGCGGTCATTGTTGGTTGTGCCATTCATCTCGGTGGCACCAGCGCGCTCAAACGGGCCAAAATACTCGTCATCGTAGTTTTCAGTGCCGTTAAACATCAGGTGTTCGAATAGGTGCGCAAACCCTGTTTTACCGGGCTTTTCGTCTTTTGAACCAACGTCGTACCAGACGTTAACGGCTACAATCGGTGCTTTTCGGTCTTCATGCACGACGACAGTTAAGCCGTTATCCAGAGTGAATGTCTGGTAATCAACAGTGACACTTGGGAATTGTTGCTGTACCTGCTGCTTGTCAGCAGTTTCTGTGTTTGCTGTTTGCGTCATTTGACAGCCGCCCAGAAGAGCGGTCGTAACCGCAACGGCGGTTAAAGTTTTTATCATTTTCATGGTCACCAAGTTTCCTTAACGAATGTTTTGCATTGCCACTATAACGAGTGAGCTTGTATAACAGTACAAAATCGAGTTACAAAATTGTAACGAAATTAGACAAAGCAAATTCAGTGGCAGGGTTTTAATTGTCGCCACAATCAAGGATAATTGCGCGCGTTCAACTGCTATCAACCGCTAAAGGGATAACACCAACCTGTGAGTAAAACGACCGTTATTGCAATTGCCGGTGCGTCAGCGTCTGGTAAAAGTTTATTTGCTTCGACCGTATATCAGGAACTGGTTGCCGAATTGGGCAGCGACGGTATCGCAATACTTGCCGAAGACGCTTACTACCGCGACCAAAGCCATATGACCATGGAGCAGCGGGTGTTGACCAACTACGATCAACCGTCGGCTTTTGAACACGACTTGCTGTTAGCACATATCCAAGCTTTGTGTAACGGCGATTCTGTTGCAATGCCCCAGTACAGTCATACCACTCATACCCGAGTGACGGATACCATTCAGGTGGCACCGGCCAGAGTACTGATGGTGGAGGGTATTTTGCTGTTAACTGACCCGGCCTTGCGGCAGGCGTTTGATATCGCAGTTTTTATGGACACTCCGTTGGATATTTGTCTGTTGCGGCGTATAAAAAGAGATATTGAAGAACGCGGTCGGACGCTACAATCTGTGGCTGAACAGTATGAAAACTATGTTCGCCCTGCATTCTTTGATTACATTTTTCCATCCAAGCAACACGCCGATTTAGTGGTAACCCGTGGTGGGCAAAATGAGATTGCCATCGATATTATAAAAACAAAAATACGCCAGTTACTGGCGGAATAAGTTGGTCAATTATGAATAGTGTACTCGGTATTGCCATTATTTTTTTCGTTGCTTATTTATTGTCTACCAATCGTAAACAGATTCGCTGGCGCACCGTGCTGGGGGCGTTCGCAATTCAGCTGGCCCTGGCAGGCTTTGTTTTGTATGTACCGCTGGGTCGTGAAATGTTGTTCAGTTTTGCTGAGGGTGTTTCGACAGTTATTGGCTATACCCAGGCGGGTATTAACTTTCTGTTCGGTGGTTTAGCTTCGGAAGAGTTCGGTTTTGTCTTTGCCATTCAGGTACTCAGTGTCATTGTATTTTTCTCTTCACTGATATCGGTGTTGTATTACTTAGGCATTATGAAGTGGGTGATCCGCATTTTGGGCGGCGGTTTGCAAAAACTATTAAACACCAGCAGACCCGAATCGATGTCGGCGGCCGCTAATATTTTTGTTGGCCAGACCGAAGCTCCGATGATGGTAAGGCCTTTTGTCGGCACCATGACACGCAGTGAGCTGTTTGCTGTCATGGTGGGAGGTATGAGTTCTGTGTCGGGCTCGGTATTGGCCGGTTACGCGGGCATCGGAGTCGAATTAAAATATTTGATCGCGGCAAGCTTTATGGCAGCTCCGGCCGGTTTTTTGATGGCTAAGATGATGATTCCTGAAATCGAGGAGCCGCGCAACGACCTGGAAGAAGTAGAGGTTGACGACAACTCAGCCAACGTGATTGATGCCGCGGCTTCGGGCGCATCCAGCGGGTTGCAGTTAGCGATGAACGTTGGTGCCATGCTGCTGGCTTTCGTGGCCTTAATTGCATTGATTAACGGCATGTTTGGTATGGTCGGTGGTTGGTTTGGTTACCCCGAGCTGACGATGCAGGAAATTTTTGGTTATGTTTTTCGCCCTGTTGCTTACGTATTGGGTGTCAGCTGGGATGAAGCACAGTTAGCAGGCAGCTTTATTGGTCAAAAATTGGTGATCAATGAGTTTGTTGCCTTTCTGGACTTTGTTAATTATAAAGAACAGCTGAGCGAACACTCGCGCGTTATCGTTACTTTTGTCTTGTGCGGCTTTGCGAACTTTTCATCCATTGCGATTTTGCTTGGCGGACTGGGTGGCATGGCCCCCAGTCGCCGTCACGACATTGCCCGTTTAGGTATGAGAGCCTTACTTGCGGCTACCATGGCCAACATGATGAGTGCCGCAATTGCCGGCTTCTTTTTCTCGTTAAGCTAACCTAGGCTTCGGGCTTAGCGTGTTTTTTGCGCATGACCCCTTCTTGGATCGTTGACGCCACCAGTGACCCGTCGCGGCTGAACAACTGACCACGCACTAAGCCGCGGTTTCCACTGGCCGATGGGCTGTCAATGGCATACAGCAACCAGTCATCCATACGAAAATCTCGATGAAACCACATGGCGTGGTCGATGGTAGCCACTTGCATATCCGGTTGCGCAAAGCTTACGCCATGGGGTTGCAGTGCAGTGGGTAGAAAATTGAAATCTGAAGCGTAAGCTAACAGATATTTATGCACCCGCAGATCAGTTGGCATTTCGCCGTTGGCTTTAAGCCAGACATAACGTTTGGCTTCGTCAGGTTCTGGTTTAAACGGATTGTAGGCGGTGACGAAACGCATCTCGATTGGCTTTTCACAAATAAATTTATTGCGGATCGAAGCCGGGATTAAGTCCTGGTGCTGCAGATAAATGTCGATATCGGATTCCAGCCCTTCAGGGCCGGGTACAACCGGCATGGCATCCTGGTGATTAAAACCGATTTCGTCCTGCTGAAAGGACGCTGTCATATGAAAAATCGGTTTACCGTTTTGAATGGCTTTAACCCGCCGGGTAGAAATGCTGTTGCCGTCGCGAATCACTTCAACGTCGTAAACAATGGGCTTGCGAGGGTCGCCGGGCCGCAAAAAGTAGCTGTGAAAAGAATGCGCGCCACGTTCCGACGGTAAGGTTTCTTTAGCTGCCGACAACGCTTGCCCAATAACCTGACCACCGAATACAGCACCAAAGCCAAGATCCTGACTGTTACCGCGATAAATGCCCTGCTCAATGGTTTCCAATTTCAGTAAGTTTAATAAATTATCCAGTACTTGACTCATGACGACGATCCTTTGTTTTCTAATTCCTTGCGATAGTGTATCGAATTGGTTGTAAAACGTCTTTGACTGTTGTGATTAAAAGTATGGCTGAATGGCTGCTGATTGACTATATTTAAGTCAGTTAACAGTGTGTTATGCTTTAAGCACGATAAATGCTCACAGCGAATGGGAGAGTACTATGTCAGGCAAAAACAGTCTGGATACGTTAAGTACATTGGATGTTAAGGGCAAAAGTTACAACTACTACAGTTTGCCTAAAGCAGCTAAGTCATTAGGAAATATCGATAAGCTTCCGGCTTCGATGAAAGTATTGCTGGAAAACTTACTGCGCAATGAAGATGGTGAAACGGTTACCCAAGACGACCTGCAGGCTATGGTCAATTGGTTGAAAGAAAAGAAAATTGACCGTGAAATTCAGTATCGCCCAGCGCGGGTACTGATGCAGGATTTTACCGGCGTACCCGGTATTGTCGATTTGGCGGCCATGCGCGATGCGGTTAATAAAGCGGGTCATAATCCCGAAGTGATTAACCCGCTGTCACCGGTCGACTTGGTAATCGACCATTCCGTCATGGTCGACAAATACGCAACGCCGGAAGCTTTTAAACAGAACGTAAAAATTGAGATGGAGCGCAATAACGAGCGCTACGAATTTTTAAAGTGGGGGCAGGGCGCCTTTAAAAATTTCCGCGTTGTACCACCGGGTACCGGGATTTGCCACCAGGTTAATCTGGAATATCTAGGCAAAAGCGTCTGGACCAAAGAACAAGAAGACGGCAGCACCGTCGCTTATCCCGATACCTTAGTCGGTACCGATTCGCACACCA
Source organism: Pseudomonadota bacterium (assembly GCA_051745735.1). GTDB lineage: Bacteria > Pseudomonadota > Gammaproteobacteria > Enterobacterales > Alteromonadaceae > Idiomarina. The sequence goes on along the minus strand of JBNJEJ010000003.1, from coordinate 49,822 downwards.
CTATGATCAACGCGCTGGGCGTATTAGGCTGGGGTGTTGGCGGAATCGAAGCTGAGGCCGCTATGTTAGGCCAACCGGTATCGATGCTGATCCCTGAAGTCGTTGGTTTCCGCATGACCGGCAAATTACCCGAAGGCGTAACAGCGACTGATTTGGTACTGACGGTTACCCAAATGCTGCGGAAAAAAGGCGTTGTCGGTAAGTTTGTCGAGTTTTACGGTCCCGGGCTGGATAACCTGCCGCTGGCTGACCGCGCTACCATTTCGAACATGGCACCTGAGTACGGCGCAACCTGTGGTTTCTTCCCGGTCGATAATGAGACCATCAACTATATGCGTCTGTCTGGCCGGGATGAGCAAACCCTGGCATTGGTTGAAGATTACTGTAAAGCGCAGGGCTTGTGGCGTTCAAACGACAATGAACCTGAGTTTACCGATTCTATGGAGTTGGACCTGAGCTCTGTCAGCGCATGTCTGGCAGGACCTAAACGTCCGCAGGATCGTGTGGACATGGAACAGCTTGGCAGCAACTTTGATTTACTGCTCGAAAATAACGGCAAAGCAGCAGAAAAAGATAAAGAAATCCCGGTTGCCGGTAAAGATTACAATCTGCAACATGGTGACGTTGTAATTGCTGCGATCACATCCTGTACCAACACCTCAAACCCCAGTGTTCTGATGGCGGCCGGATTGGTAGCTAAAAAAGCCATCGAAAAAGGTTTGATGCGTAAGCCCTGGGTTAAATCGTCATTTGCGCCAGGCTCGAAGGTTGTCACCGATTATCTTGATAAAGCCGGTTTCACGCCTTACATGGAAGACCTTGGATTTCATCTGGTGGGCTATGGTTGCACTACCTGTATTGGTAACTCAGGCCCCCTTGACGATGAAATTGGTGAGGCCATAAAGGAAGGTGACCTGACAGTATCCTCAGTGCTTTCGGGCAACCGTAACTTTGAGGGGCGGGTGCATCCCGACGTTAAAGCTAACTGGTTAGCGTCACCACCTTTGGTTGTTGCTTATGCCCTGGCTGGAACAACACGCACTGACTTAAGTAAAGACCCACTGGGTCAGGACAGTGACGGTAAGGATGTTTATTTAAAAGACATCTGGCCGAGCTCGGCAGAAATTGCTGAAGCAGTAAAAACTGTGGACAATGAAATGTTCCGCAAAGAATACGCCGAAGTGTTCGAAGGTGATGACGAATGGCAAAGCATTAGCGTTGCCGAGGGTAACGTGTATGACTGGCGCGAGGATTCAACTTACGTTAAAAATCCGCCTTTCTTTGAAGGCATTGATCAACCCTTGGTCCAGCCAGGTAATATTGAAAACGCTAACGTACTGGCTGTCTTTGCCGACTCGATTACCACCGATCACATTTCTCCGGCAGGGGCGATAAAAGGTGACTCTCCGGCAGGTAAATATCTGCAGGAAAATGGGGTCGCGGTTAAAGACTTTAACTCGTACGGCTCGCGCCGGGGTAATCACGAAGTCATGATGCGCGGTACTTTTGCCAATATTCGCATCAAAAATCAAATGCTGGATGATGTTGAGGGTGGTTTTACCCGCTACATTCCAACTGGTGAACAAATGGCCATTTACGATGCGGCCATGAAGTACATGGAAAACGATACGCCGCTGGTGGTTTTAGCGGGTAAAGAATACGGTACCGGTTCAAGTCGCGACTGGGCTGCTAAAGGTACTCGTTTGTTGGGCGTCAAAGCGGTTATTGCTGAAAGCTATGAACGGATCCATCGCTCCAACCTGGTTGGCATGGGTGTTCTGCCGCTGCAGTTTGAAGACGGTCAGGGTATAGAAGCTCACGGCCTTACCGGTGACGAAGAAATATCGGTATTGGGGCTGGATAATGAGCTCAAGCCAGGACAAATGCTGAACGTTGTTGCCAAGCGTAAAAATGGTGAGCAAGTTGAGTTTCCGGTTAAATGTCGTATCGATACCGGCAACGAGATGAGTTACTACAAAAATGGCGGCATTCTGCATTATGTGCTGCGTGAAATGCTCAAATAGCAAACGCAGGGTTGCAATTTAAAGTGAATAAAAAAGGCCTTCTTTGTGAAGGCCTTTTTATTTTACCGACAACAGAAGACTTAAATTTTCAAAGCTCGACCACCATCCACTTTAATCGATTCGCCTGTTAAAAACGGGTTGTCACGCAAAAATTTTACTGTTTCAATCATAGGCTGCAGGCCACCCTCAATGTTCAGCGGCGTTTCTGCCAAAACCGTTCGGCGGTGTTCGTCGTCATGTTCCGGTAAAAATAAAATAGGCCCGGGCTGTATGGCGTTAACACGGATATTAGGAGCCAGACTTTTAGCAAAACCAAGGGTCATATTAGCCAAAGCCGATTTTGCGCCGCAATAAGCGATGTAATCCGTAGAGGGGCGGTCGCTGTAAATATCTGTGATGTTGATGACCAGACCATCATTGGCAACGGCCAGCAGATGCTGTAAGCCATGAATCAGTTTGTAGGGAGCTACCGCATGAACCTGGTATACAGCAGCAAGGTTATCATTACTGGTGTTAACGGCTTCATTATCAAAAAAGCAGGAGGCGTTGTTAACCAGCAAATCCAGATGTTTAGTTTGTTCTTTGACACGACTGATCAGCTCATCAATGGCCTGGTTATTGTTAAAGTCCGCCTGTAAACCAATAGCACCTTTTTGCTCCAGTTTTTCGACACCCTGTTTGGAGTTGTTGTAATGGGCAAATACGGTATAGCCCTGGTCCAGCAGGGTGTCAGCCAGTTGATAGCCAAACCGTCTGCCGGCACCTGTAATTAAAGCCACTTTGGTCATATTTGGTCACCTAACAATTCAGTTTCTAACGAGTTTAAATAATGAGGAACTTCGGGATTAGCATTAACTTCGCCTAAGATATCAATGTCGATGGGTCGATCTTTGATGCTGCAGTCGGGATCTGAGCGGTCGCGTCCCAGAGTTTCCTCTATGGCATTAAATTGCTGCTTAAGTTGCTGTTCAGAAAGCGGTGTTTCGAGGGTGAAAAGCGCATTTAAAAAAGGCTTGTTGGTTTGAATACCAACGGGTTGCGTAACAATATCACGGGAAAACTCCAGCTGTTCGGAAAGCTTGGCTAAGTAATGTTTTGCTCTGGAAAAGTGAATCTCCGGTTCGATGTTCGAACCTAAACTGCAAAGATACATCATATCTGGGCCGCGTCCTGTAGTTAATTAATAAGCGCTATTGATCCTGCTAAACATTACGTTGACCGGTGCGAAAAAGTTTTTGATTTTTTAGCTGGCGGTCAATAAGTTGAAATCGACATACCGGGCTGATAGCCTGAGTTTTCCTATTTTACATGCGAGTAAAGCGGCCCATGGGGAAAGCCTTAATCGGTGCTAAGTGTTTATACAGCCTGCTGAGCCTATGCTTTTTTATGCTTCTTGCTGAGGATGCCTGTGCTCGCCAATTGCAGCTCAGCGGCCCTCAGCAGACCGTAAAAGAAGGCTACTTTACGGTAACCGTTACGGTGCGCGGCGGTAATGGCAGCAGTGCTTCACCCGGTTTGATCATAGAAGCTGCTCAGGATCCCAAGTTTAGCGAAAACGTCCGTCGATTTCCTGCACTTAACGATTTTCAACAGCTCTCCTTAAGCGGTTTTAGCAATGGCACGTATTTTTTAAGGGCCACAGCCGAACCTGTTGAACAACCCAGCAACGTTATCAAGGTAACCGTGCAGCACTATCCGTTGTGGCAAGCACTCGGCTTGTTTACTGTCGGGCTGCTGATGTTTGTCGCCTTAGTTGTCACCATTATCCGTTCGCATATACAGCATCAGCATAAAGCGGCAACAAGCAGGGAAGCAAGCTAATGACCGAATTTGCACTGGATCGCTGGTTGGGTTTGACCATTGTGGCAGTTTTTGGTGTTGCCTGGGTTTTGTTTGGTTACTGGCTGGGCCGGAAGAATAAAAGCCACGAAGATTTTGCCCTGGCCGGACGTAACGTGGGCTTTGCTTTTGCCGCTGCGACAGCCATGGCAACCTGGGTCACCAGTAATACGACGCTGGTGGCACCACAGTTGACCTATCAGTTTGGTTTATGGGGTATGGTTGGCTACTCGTTTGCCGCCCTGGGGTTGTTATTATTTGCGCCGATGGCAAAGCGCATCAAGGCGCTGCTCCCTAACGGCTACACCTCAGGCGACTTTATCCGGTTACGATACGGGCCTGCCGCCTGGTGGGTTTTTATTGTTATTTCGCTGGTTTACGCATTTGCCTGGTTGATCAGCCTGGGCATGGCTGGCGGTATTTTGCTGGAATCTCTGAGCGGACTCGATTATCACGTTGGTATGTCGGCCATTTTGCTGATTTGTGTTGGCTACACGTTATTTGGCGGCATGCGGGCAGTCATTGCAACGGACTTTATTCAGGCCCTGATCATCATCATCGGGGTGAGTGTTATTGCGTACTGGCTTATCGATAACGTCGGTTTAAGCAGTATTCATGACAACCTGTCGCAACGTAGCCCGAAACTGCTGGATGTGCTGTTTCCGGCAGCGGTCATGTTTTTATTTAATAATATTTTTTTTGGTCTGGGCGAAATCTTTCATTCCAATGTGTGGTGGTCACGGGCCTTGTCGTTCAAGAAAAACGTTGCCTATAAAGCCTATGTTACCGCCGGTTTAATGTGGTTGCCGATCCCGATTGTGACCGGTTTTATCGCTTTGGCGGCACCTAAACTGGGGATTTTTCCACCCAGTCCGGATATGATAGGTCCAACAGTAGCCGCCGCGGTACTGGGAAAAGCCGGTGCGGTGATTGTGTTTATTGTTATTTTTTCGGCATTGGCATCCAGCCTGGATTCATTACTGGCTGCTACCTCCGATCTGGTGACTCAGGATCTGTTCCATAAAAAAATTAAGCCTGCGGCGAGCGATAAAACCCTGATGCGCTTTAACCGGTTATGCATTTTGGCGTTGGGTATCATGACCTGGCTGCTGTGTCTGCCGCGCATAGCGACTTTAGGTGGACTGCTAAATTTTGCCGGCGCTTTCGTTGCCAGTACGATTTGGCCAATTGTACTGGGACTGTATTTTGGTCGTTTAACCGGTAAGTACGCCGCCCTGGGGATGGCTATCGGTACCCTAAGTGGCTTAGTCAGTTATTTTATGATCGGTTTTTACGTAGCGGCTTTAACTGCCTGTGCGGTATCGGGCTTGATTTGCTGGTTGGGAGTGGTGCGCAGTCAGCAGCAATTCGATTGGCAACAATTGAGCGAGGACAATTGAGATGCAAATCTCCGAACTCATTTTTTCGATATTAATTATAACTGCGCTGGCAGCGACCATGTTAACGCCGCTGGTGCTAGTGGTGTTATTCGTGAAAGATTATTTTTCTAAAACGATATGGTAACTCTATGAACATAAAAGATGTGTCGTTTAAAAGGGAACGGCCCGATGTGTGTGGTGATGCGCACCCTAAAGCATTGTTGCGGGCGATTCAGGAAGATGGCGACTACCTTCTTAAGTTAGCCAGTCAGCACGTAGTATCCTCGGACCAATTCAGTGCCAATACGATGCTGCAGTTGTTTCGGTTAGCAGCAAAATACGAGGCAAATCCAAGTCGCTTTAGTACTTCTTTGCAGGGCAAAATTTTAATTTCTGCATTTTATGAACCCAGCACCCGGACGCGCCTGTCGTTCGAAAGCGCCTGGCACCGCCTGGGTGGCGACATCATGTCCATTACCGATCGATCTACCACCGGTATCGCCAAAGGCGAATGCTTGTCCGATGTGGCCGAGATGTTTAATAATTACGGTGATTGTGTGGTACTGCGGGATAATAACGATACCTCGTTAGAGGAGATGATTGATACCTTAAGAATACCAATTATTAATGCCGGTAACGGCTGTGATGAACATCCAACGCAAGCTTTAGCCGATTTGTATGCGCTGTTTAAATGGCGTCCGCAACTTGCAACAGACCAGGCAAAAAGTGCAGCGGTCAGTATCGGTATTATTGGTATCCCGAATAAAATGCGTACAGTGCGCAGCTTTATAAAGTCCTTATGTACGTTTCCGGATGCAGTCAAAGAGCTGGTCATCATTCACGACGACTCCGTTGATGACTCGTTATTTGGAGCAGAGCAACGAGAGCAGATAGAACAGGCCGGTATCAGCATTCGTACCGCTACCGATTTAGACGCAAGCCTGCCGGATTTGGATGTTGTTTATATTAATGCGATTTCCTGGGAGGGCGAAACCTTTAGCTCTTATGGTAAGTCATTCAGTTTGTCAGCGGCCTCGCCATTAAAACACGATGCCATTGTTCTGCACCCGTTAGCGCGAGGCCCCGAACTGGATACTGATTTGGACCACACGCCGCATAATTGGTACTTTAGTCAGGCACGCGGCGCTGTTTTTTTAAGAATGGCTTTACTGACCTGCATGGTACAGCGCGCTGAGCGCGTTATCGACGTTGTTTAACATAAGGAAAAGTCAATAATGTGCGGAATAGCTGGAGTTTTTCATCATCAGGCCGAGCGCTCGATAGACCCGCAGACGCTGGTTAATATGGCTGCCATTATGCATCACCGCGGTCCCGATGGTTTTGGTTATCAAATTAAACCTGAGCGAGGCATTGGTTTTAGCCATGCCCGTCTGTCGATTATCGATTTGGACGAGAATCGTGGTAAGCAACCGTTTTTATCCACCGATCAACGGCTCATGTTAACTCACAATGGTGAGTTCTATGATTTTAAGCGCATTCGGGCTGACCTAACAGCGCGCGGAGCCCGCTTCAACAGCAAAAGCGATTCAGAAATCGTGCTGCACTTATTCGAGCGTTATGGGTTAGAAAGCGCATTGAAGGAATTGCGTGGAGAGTTTGCTTTTGGCTTATTTGATGAAGCTGAGGACAGCTTGTACCTGGTTCGCGACCGATTTGGTATCAAACCTCTTTACTGGACCGAAACGGACAACGGCGTGGTGTTTGGTTCTGAGTTAAAAGTTCTGTTCGCCCACCCGGACGTTAAGCGAGAATTCTCAGCCGAGGGAGTTTATCATCAGTTAATTCAGGTGATGGTACCCGGTTCAACGGCGTTTGCGGGTATTCATCAGGTACAGCCCGGCCATGTGGTAAAAGTAGCCAGGCGCAATGGTCAGTTATCAATCAGCGAGCATAAGTACTGGGATGTTAATTTCCCTAACGAACAGGATTATCCCGCTGACGATGTGGACGAAGAACAGTATGTCGAGGGCGTCAGAGCTAAGTTGTTAGAGGCGGTGCAGCACCGTATGACGGCTGATGTGCCGGTGGGTTGTTATTTGTCTGGTGGCATCGACTCCTGCTCAATTTTGGGTCTTGCCTCAGCCTCTACGCAGACATCGGTTAAAGCGTTTACGATTGGTTTTGATTCGGCCGAGTATGATGAAACGCCGATAGCCCGGGAAATGGCGGAAGCGACGGATGCTGACCATCACATTATGGCATTAAAGGCTAATGATCTGTACGACCACTTTGTTAAAACTCTCTGGCATACCGAACGCACCATATACAATACGTTGGGTGTTGCTAAATATCTTATGAGCCAGCAAGTTCACGAAGCCGGCTATAAAGTGGTGATGACGGGCGAAGGTTCGGATGAGTTGTTTGCCGGTTACCCGGCCTTTCGTAAGGATATGTTTTTTCATGGGCTGGACCACTTGCCGGAAATTGAGCGACTGGAATGGCAAAAGTTACTGGAAGAAAACAACAAACTGTTTAAAGGCGCAATGCTGGCGCGGGAAGAGTTTGTCAGTGACGCCTTTAATCAAAAAGTGGGTTTTACCCCCAGTTGTGTGCAGCCATGGCTTTCATGCAGCTCCGTTGCTTTACCGTTAATGTCTGAAGCCATGCGTGAGCAGGTCGAGCATTACGATCCCAGCAGCGCCATTGCGGCGACTCTGGATCAATCCATGCTGGAAGGACGGCATCCTTTGGATCGAGCGCAGTATGTCTGGATCAAAACCATGCTCGAAGGACAAATACTCACCTGGGGTGGCGATCGGGTCGATATGGCCAATTCGATGGAGGCAAGACCTGCCTTTCTGGACCATCATCTGGCAGAGTATGCGTTCACAGTTCCCCCGCACTTGCGCATCAAAGGCAATAAAGAAAAGTACGTGTTACGCGAAGCAATGAAGGGCTTGTTACCAGAGACTCTGTACAAGCGTGAAAAATTTGCTTTTATGGCGCCACCCGCTCACACGGATCCGGAAAAATGGAAGGCCGTTGAGCAATTGGCAGAGCAATTCCTCAATAAGCAAGCCGTTGAAGAGGCTGGCTTACTGGATTACGATACCGTTGTAAAAACCTTTCAACGGCATCAAAACCCGCAGGTTAAGGGAGAAGAACAGGTACAACTGGATGCGGTCATCAATCACATGCTGGGAGTGCAGGTGTTGCACCATCATTTTGTTGCCACCGATGTGCCTAAACAAGCTGCACAGAGGGCGCGAGAGCTGAACTGGCAGGTTTAGGGGTACCGACTTTAAGGTGATTAACGGTCGGCTGCCAGCCGGCCGTTAATCACCCTCGACGTATTGCATGTACGCCTGATAACCCCGCTCTTTCATCTCATCCAGCGGAATAAATTCCAGTGCTGCTGAATTCATACAGTACCGCAGTCCTGTGGGTTGTGGGCCATCGCTAAAAACGTGCCCCAAATGGGAATCAGCGTAGCGACTGCGAATTTCGGTACGCGAATAAAACCAACTGTTGTCTTCTTTTTCTACCACCGCATCCGATTGTATCGGCTGAGTAAAGCTGGGCCAGCCACTGCCGGATTTGTATTGGTCGGCCGAAGAGAACAACGGCTCACCACTGACAATGTCGACATAAATACCAGCCCGTTTGTTATCCCAGTAAGGGTTGTTAAATGACTCTTCCGTTTCATCTTCTTGGGTTACAGCATACTGCAACGGGGTAAGCTGCTGTTTTAACTGTTCTTCAGATGGTTTGGTAAAATTCTGCCAGGGGTTGCTTCTCACGCTCTGCTCGGCACCGCCCGGGTTACTGTTCGTAAATTGCTGGTAGTCAATATCGTCGGTGTCGCCCCAGTGTTTATCGACAAAATCATAGCGCCCGGAATTGTACGTGTATAATTTGTACCGGACGGGGTTCTTGTCGTAATAATTTTGGTGATAGTCTTCAGCTACGTAAAAGCTGCTGAAATCGGTGATCGGCACAATAATGGGCTGCTGAAAGGGGCCGTGCTCCTGTAACCACTGTTTAGACTGTTCGGCGACTCTGCGCTGTCTGCTATTGTGCACAAAAACTTCGGGGCGGTATTGTTTTCCACGGTCGACAAACTGGCCCTCGCTATCGGTTGGATCCATGATCCGCCAAAATTTTTGTAACAAGCCCGCGTAGCTGATGATATTCGGATTGTAATACACCTGTACGGCTTCGGTATGGCCGGTTTGACCGCCTGACACTTGCTGGTACGTGGGGTTACGTTCGGTGCCTCCAGCATAACCTGAAACCACTTCACGTACGCCATTAAGCTGTTCAAATGCTTCTTCGACGCACCAGAAACAGCCGCCGGCGAGGGTTGCAACCCGCTCATCGGCCTGCTTTTCTGCGGCCTGATTTTGTGCCATGCTAAAGCTACTAACCAACAGCAGGCATGTGCTTAACATTGGTAATATGCGCATAAGTCCTCCAAAACGTATTGACTATAGTGTAATAGAGGCGATTGGATGAAAAAGTTTTCTTTGGGTCTGCTTTTATTTTTATTACTGAGCTCAGCGCAGGTTGATGCCAAAGATCAAACTGAGTCTGATGAGCCATCGGATTCGGCCTGGCTTAATGGTTTTCGGTTGGGCCTGGAAAACTCCGTCGAAATTTCGGCACGCTGGGTTGACGGCTTTTTTACCGAGGGCCGCCTTGATGATTCCTACCACTCCTATGGTCGTTTGTCGCTGGCTCCACAATGGAGCGGCTACGATGGCTTTGAGTTAAAGTCACGATTTCGTGCGCGGGTCAATTTGCCCCACGCAAAAGAAGAATTCTCTGCTTTTATTGGCCGCGTTGATAGCGACGAGTTTCTGGATGATGCATCAGCCGGTAGGCCGTCGATTATCCGTTCGCCAGGCGCCGATGAAGAGTGGCTGGTGGGGCTTGGCTTTGATCCGCACATGAACAAGAAGCACCGCTTCTCGTACAGCATCGGTTTTCGGGGTGGGCTGGATTTTGATACCTACGTGAGGAGCCGCTACCGAACCGACATCACAGCAGCGGACTCGGTTCTGGCAAGACTTCAAAGTTCGGTGTTTTGGCGTGACAGCGACGGTTTTGGCGCTTCACAACGAGTCGATCTGGAAGCAACGTTAACGGATACTATCCTGATGCGCTGGTCATCTCTTGGTACCTTGGCCCAGGAAACTAAAGGCCTGCGCTGGAGCAGCACCTTGCGAACTTATAAACTCTATGACCAGCAAAAAGCGATGGCTATTGAAACCTGGATAGAAGGGCAGACCGACCATAATGTGCCGGTGAATGATTACGGCCTGCGGTTTTTAAATCGTCAGCGTTACCTGCATGAGTGGTTATTTGTTGAATCCTGGATCGGCTACCACTGGCCCCGCGAACATCTCAACGAGTCGCGCCAGGGCCATTGGATGTTGGGCCTCGAGTTCGAAGTCCACTTTGGTACCAACAATGCTTATTTACCCGAATCTCGCCAGTCCAGGTCAAGCAATAAGGGATCATGATCCGAAGAGCGATAAGGGTTTGGCTGATAATAGTGCGGGTCGCGGTAATCGTAAATGGTTGGCTCATCAGCATTAAAGTTAATGTGCTGAACCAGCGCCACTTTTTGGGTTAACGAGTCGCTCACCAAAATATGATCCAGTGCCCCTGCCTGGCTGTTGTACACGTAAGAATAATCGCGAGCGGATGATACGTTATGGTAGCCGTTTGCTGTCATGTACTGCATGGGGTCTTCCATGTAGTAAGCGTTAAAGTCGCCGATCAAAACCGGGTTAGGCAGCTGCTCCTCATTTAGCCAGGCCACCAATTCTTCAGCAGACTGAAGTCGCAACGCATTCCAGCAGGCCTGACCGTCACGCTGATTTGCATTAGCCCCATCTTCCGGACAACCGCCTTTCGATTTAAAGTGGTTTACCACGGCAGTAAAGCGCTGGTCGGAATCCCTATCCGTAAACACCTGTGCCAGAGGAACGCGACTGCCCCACTGAAAAGGACCTTGCTGGTGGGTTTGCGCATGGTTTTCAGGTTTTAAGCGGTTTTTGTTGTAGATGATCGCGACGCTGATTTGATCACCGCCAACACGCTCAGACCGTGGCTGAGCAATGGCGTAAGGTATATCCTGAGCTTGATTCAAAGCGTTAACCAACTGCTGAATCGCGCTGTTGTCAGAAAAACCGTCGTTTTCAATTTCCATTAACCCGAATACGTCGGCATCCAACGCTTTGAGGGCGGCAATAATTTTATCTTCCTGACGTTTAAACTGATCTAATGTTTTGGCTCCTCTGTCAGTAGGAAACCCGCCACCTTGTCCGTTACCGTTAAAATAATTCAGTACGTTAAAACTGGCGATGCGCAGACGATCAGAACGCTTAGGCTGAATCGGTGTAATCTTTGAGCGTTGCAGCAACTGCAGTTCAGCGGTCGGCTGCAGACGATAGTTATCGCCGTACTGCGATAAGATACCGGTTATCGGTTGCAGGGTCGAGCCACTGCGCAAACTGTTGTTCGGCCCATGAAAAAGATCCTGGTAGGGCAGCGGCTGCGGTCGTTGATTGCTGTTATCGTCAACCTGCAGCCGATTCAAGCGGTTACTGGCCGCCTGAGCCTTAGCTGCAGCTCCTGGCTCGGCAATTTGTGAGGGGGTCCACAAACGACCCGCGGAGAGGTCAAAAAAGCCGTGTCGGGCGAACTGATACTGGCCCGAAATGGTCAACGGCTGTTCGCCCGAGACCTTCACCCGCATGCCTTCAACGGTTTCGGCCTGCAGTTGTGAGGAAAAAGGTAAGTTTAAACTTACCACTGCCGGCAACTCACTGCTGCCGCACTCGTAAAAGCGGCTGGTGTCGGTTAATTGAGTCAGGTTGTTGGTTTCGTTAACGGTTCCGCTGATTTTGACAATAGTACCCACTTTAACGGCGTCGGCGTTGTGTCCGGTGTTAACAAACAAGGCCTCTGAGGTGGACGGGTCCTGATCTTCGTGATCGGCCAGTGACTGCAGAAAAAAACCGTTCAGCTGGCCTTGCTGACTCCAGTCAGCGGTGACAACGCCAGCAACCGTGACGCTGTCACTTAGCAGCGGCGACTGGGCCGTTTTACCCTGTACCGCGCTGATGGGGGTTACATCGCTTTTTAATTGACAATTTTGTGCCGCGGCAGTGCTGCTCAAAAGCAAAGCAACGGCGAGAGTGCTGAGTTTAGTCATGAGTTTGAGTCCATGGTGTGGTAACTGTCCATTTCCAGTACGGGTGAAACCTGCAGTCTTTCGGCATCCATCATGGTGGCAATGCGTTGCATCGAAGACAGCAGCAACGACTGCTCCCATTGCTCAAGCGCCTGGAACTTTTGTATGAAATCGTGTTGCAGTGGCTGTGGTGCCTTGTCCAGCAACGTCTGCCCATAGTCACTTAAGTATAATAAAACACGCCGTTTATCCGTTGCACTGCGTTGCCGGTGGATTAACCCGCGCAGTTCCATCCGTTCGATAACGTTAGATACGGTGGCCGGACTTAAGGTGATATTTTGTGCTACCTGACTGGCGGTAATGCCATCACCTGCAATAATTTCCCGTAATATCAGTAACTGCGGAGCGGTCAGTCCTGAATACTTATTTAATTGCTTGGAGTGCAGGTCGATAGCACGAATGACTTTACGCAGAGCAAGTAATAGCTCATCGTGCTTTTCCATTGTCCTATCCTTAGTTTAAAAACGCCGGGGTGATAATTTAGTTCGTCTGATTTGGATGACCATGCCCACTTTAGGATGATCAAAGTAGTGTGTTTCGTGACTGATCACGCGGCGTCGCTGGTTAAACCGATAGGCGCGCAAAAAAGGTTCAGTTTGACGGTCTGTGCTTAACGCTTGTTCAGCTTGTTGCGCCAGGCTTTTAGCGGGGGCAGCAATGCTGACTGCCTCGCGTAAATTAAAATCGTGCTCAATGTGCAGATAGTTACCGACTAAAAATATGTGCAGTAAGCCATCAAGCTGCCAAACCCGTTCGGGCACTTGCTGATGGTCAGATAATGGCCCGGGTGCGTTGTTATTTTCAGTTTGAAAAACCAGTTTGTCGTTTTCCACCCGGTTCAGTAGACTCTGTACTCTGTCCATTATATCCGCTGGCGGGTTTTCAGCTGACCCATCGTGTTGTTCAGTAACGCGTTCAAAACCATCGTATCGAAAGCTATCAGAAAATTGACGACCGCCGAATAAGCGCAGCCTTTGTTGATCGTCCTCGTTAAAAACGGGTTGACGCCAGGCAAGGTGCAATAGTGGTTCGGCTAAATTTTTGCGCTGCAGTGTTGTGCGTGTTTCGGTTAAAACATGACTGGAAGCGGGCATTAAAAATGGCCGCCGGGCGTGAGCAATGTTGCCGCCTGTGCCATTAACTACCACGGCAGCCTGCTGTAACCGGTTGAGCGCAGGCGGTGTTTCGAAAGGGCTGCCCGGAATCGGAATCAAGGGGTTTTCGTGGGGATAACGGCAGCTCAGAGTAAATTGCCAGTCTGTTGCGCTTGACCAGGGCTGGCAGGGTTGCAGCGCATTACGCAAAGCCCGTAAGTTCGGAGCAAAATAAGAACTCAGCAGATCCCGGCCACGCAAACTCTCTATGGCGTTGACTTGCAGCGGAAATTGTTCGCTGACAGACTGCTGCTGGGTTTGTTTAAACAACAGCACTTCGACTTCAAACCAGCGCCAGTAATCACGCTCGGGTAATTCGGCATAAGCACTGACGGAGAGCAACGCACAGACTACGGCCGCAATTGCTGTTGTTAATTTACGTCCTCGCGCCACCTGCATTACTCCTGTGAAAACTCAGTTAATAATGACTCTACCAGTTTTAGCCGACTCTGAGTATCCTCCAGCGGCTGACTGATACGCAGGCGGCTGGGACCATCCAGTTTATAATGTTTGGGCGCCTGCTGGATTAATCCGATGATTGCCTCGGGTTTGACTTTGGTGTCATTGCTGAATTCAATCATACCGCCCTGATTGGCCATATCAACTTTTCGAATTCCTAACAATTCTGCGTGGTTACGCAAACTGGTCTGGCGGATCAAATTTTTAGCTGCGTCGGGCAGCAAACCAAAGCGATCGATAAGTTCTACCTGAATATCCTGCAGTTGCTGTTCGCTATCGCTACTGGCAATGCGTTTGTACAGGCTCAATCGGTTATTAACGTCGGGGATGTAGTCATCCGGCAGTAAGGCCGGAATGCGCAAGTCAATTTCTGAGCGGCTACGTGTTAATCCCTCTAATGACGGTTGTTTGCCTTCTTTTAATGCCGTTACAGCTTGTTCCAGCATGTCCATATAAAGGCTAAAGCCGATGCTTTCAATTTGGCCGCTTTGCTCGTCCCCCAGCAATTCACCAGCCCCGCGAATTTCCAAATCATGAGTCGCCAACATGAATCCAGCCCCGAGATCTTCAAGTTGCGCTATGGCTTCTAACCGCTTAGCAGCATCTTTGGTCATGCGCTTAGGGTGAGGTGTCAGCAGATAAGCGTAGGCCTGATGATGAGAACGACCGACGCGGCCACGCAATTGGTGCATTTGCGCCAGACCGAGGTGGTCGGCTCGATTCATGATGATGGTATTAGCGCTCGGCACATCGATACCGGTTTCGATGATGGTAGTACAGACCAGTACATTAAAGCGCTGATGATAAAAGTCGGACATAATGCGTTCCAGATCGCGCTCTCGCATTTGGCCATGGGCCAGAGTGATACGCGCCTCGGGCACCAGTGCTTCGAGATCCAGGGCCATTTTTTCGATGGTCTCGACATTATTATGCAGAAAGTAGACTTGTCCACCGCGTAAAATCTCACGCAATACCGCTTCGCGGACCGTGGCATCATCAAATTCGCGAACAAAGGTTTTGACCGCCAGGCGCTTGGCCGGAGGCGTTGCAATAATCGACAAATCACGGATGTTGTTCATTGCCATATTGAGCGTTCGGGGAATCGGCGTAGCGGTCAGAGTTAAAATATCGACATCGGCACGCATGCGCTTTATGGTTTCTTTTTGACGCACGCCAAAGCGGTGTTCTTCGTCAACGATTAATAAACCGAGATCGTTGCACTTAACGTTTTCCTGCAGCAACTTATGGGTACCAATAACGATATCCACCTGGCCTGATGCCATATCAGCCAGTATTTGTTTGGACTGCTTCGCGGTTTTAAAACGGGACAATACTTCGACCCGCACTGGCCAGTCAGCAAACCGGTCCTTAAAGTTTTCATAGTGCTGTTGCGCCAGCAGCGTTGTCGGCACCAGTACCATAACTTGTTTGCCATCATTAACGGCGATGAAAGCGCCGCGCATTGCAACTTCGGTTTTGCCAAATCCAACATCGCCACATACCAACCTATCCATTGGCTGAGGTTGTTGCATGTCAGTTTTCAGCGCATTAATGGCCTGTTGTTGGTCGAGAGTTTCCTCAAATGGAAAACCGCTGGCGAAGCGCTGATAATCATCCTCGTTAATGTTAAAGCCATAGCCGGATTTTGCTTCCCGGTGTGCATAAACGTCCAGCAACTCGGCAGCTACATCGCGTATTTTTTCGGCGGCTCGTTTTTTAGCTTTCTCCCAACTGTCGTTACCCAGTTTGTGCAGCGGGGCGTGATTGTCTTCACCGCCGCTGTAACGACTTAATACGTCGAGGGAGGAAATCGGCACATAGAGTTTTGAGCCGCCAGCGTATTCGATGGTAACAAACTCCGTGGTAACAGACCCCGCATCCAGGGTGGTCAGCCCCTGATAACGGCCGACCCCATGATCAATGTGAACAACAGCCTGACCGGTTTGTAGCTCGGCTAAATTGCGGATCAGGGTATCCGGACTCACCGTAGCTTTTTGATCACGCCGCCGGCGCTGAGCAACTTTATTGCCCAGCAGTTCGGTTTCGGTAATAAACCAGAGCTTGTCGGTTAACAGACGGAACGAATTGACAATGGGACTGACCAGCAGGCCGACCGCGTCATCAACGGCTAAAAAGTCATCCAGGCTAGCAACGGACGTCGGGCGCCAACCTAAACGACTGACATTTTCACGCAATGTTTCTTTGCGGCCGGCACTTTCAGCCGATAACAACACCCGTTCGTTATTAGCGACTGCCTGCTCAATCAGCTTAGCCAGCGATGCAAAAGGTTCTTTATGCTGATGATTAGCCGCCACCTCTGTAACCAGCTCAGTATCAAACTGAGTTGCCCCGGGGGTCGGTTTATCGGCCGGAATAGCCGTACGAATTCGGCGTAATTTTTTAAAGCCGGAATGCACCTCATCGACGGGTAAATACAGTTCATTGGGGGGCAATAAGGGTCGTGATTTGTCGTAACGGCGTTGTTCATAGCGGTGATTAATATCGGTCCAGAGCCGCTCCAGAGCGCCCTGAATGTCGCCAAACGAAACCAATACCGTATTGTCCGGCAGATAATCGAATAAGGTAGCGGTTTGTTCAAAAAATAACGGTAAATAATATTCGATGCCGCCGGGTAACTGAGATTTGCTGACTTGTTGATACACCGAATCCCGTTCGGCGGTGATCTCAAACCGCTCACGAAACTGATTACGGAACAATTCGATGCCTGTTTTCGTCAACGGGAATTCATGGGCCGGCAGCAATGTCACTTGATTAACCGGTTGTTGCGAGAGCTGAGTTTCCGGGTCAAAAGGCCGAATGGTGTCTAGCTCGTCGTCAAAAAAATCCAGCCGGTAGGGTTGTGAACTGCCCATAGGAAACAAGTCTAAAATCGAACCTCTGGAACTGAACTCGCCGTGTTCCATGACTTGGTTAACCGCACGATAACCAGACTGCTCGAGCTGCTCACGAAGGGCCAGACTGTTGAGCTGCTGACCTACGGTAAACTCCATCGCCTGACTTTGCACAAAAGTTTTCGGAGCAATGCGCTGCATCAGCGTATTAACACTGACAATCAATGCACCGCGCTTTGCCGCGGGTAAGCGGGCCAGCACACTCAGTCGTTCCGAGATAATGTCCTGGTGGGGCGAAAAACTGTCGTAGGGCAGGGTTTCCCAATCCGGGAACAACGTAATATCGTCATGGTATTCGGTATCTTCACCGGCAAAATAACGGACTTCCTGCTCTAACCGGTGCGCCTGATTGGCGTCTGCGGTGACGATTAGGACACGCCCCGGTGTTTGATCGATCAGTTTGGCGATGGCCAGGGCTTCTGAGCTGCCACGCAGGTTAACCCAACTGACATCACGCTCAGCAGAATCAGGAAAGGGAGGCTTTAATACAGAAACGTTTGGCATGACAACTCGATTACCCGGACAAAGATGTGAGCATTATACTGATCTCGTCACGATTTTGGATGCCTCGCAATGGATAATTCAGCTGTTTTCGTCGTTTTCTCGTTTTCGGTGTTGCGCCCGACGTTTTAACTGGCGGCTCTGGGCATGCAGACTGGCGCGGATTAAGTGTTCTTGATCCTGCTCACTGATTTGTGCAAATTCCAGTGTCACCTGGTGCCCATTCAAAGCCTCATTGGCCGTACTCTGGGTACAGCGTAAATAACAAAAAATGGCTAACGATTCCGCTTTTAAAAAAAGTTTAGCCTGAAACAGCTGATCGGTCTGAAAGGGCTGCTGGGTTTCGAGTCGTATGCCGCCCCCGCCAAACTCAATACCATTGAAACGATGCTGCGGCTCATCTTCATAGCGCAATAAGTAACCCAACATGGTTACCATACGTTGGTTCAAATGCTCTAAAAACATAACCAATGCAGGGGGCTGCTTATTATCCATCTGCAATTTGTCCAGCAGGTCTTTATCAGCACCGGCCATATCCGACGCCATTTTAAACAGCTCCGGCATTTGCTGTTCAAACGCATCGTCGTCCGGTACGGTAACACCGTCATTTAATGGCAGCAGATTGACCGAAAATGCTTCGTTAACGGTAAAAAAGTCACCAATATGTTGTGTTTGCATGATTGGGGAATTCGTCATATTCCGCCCTTTTAGTTGTCAGCCTTAGCGTAACTCATTATCCTTGCTGGTAATGATTACGCAACATTAGATTTTGAGAGGGTAATGTTTCAACCGGTATCGCTTTTTATCGCCTTACGCTATGGGCGCGCCCAAAAAAGCTCGGCTTTTACCCGCTTTATTAATCGCTTTGCTTTATTTGGTATTGCGTTGGGACTGATGGCACTGGTGGTTGTCATGTCCGTAATGAACGGCTTTGAAAACGAATTAAAACAGCGCATCCTGGGTGCGGTTCCGCACGTTAAGCTGAGCCAGTCAGCACCACTGAAAAATTGGTCAACCTTGCAGCAGCAGTTACCCGAACACCAGCAGGTCAAATCCATCATGCCCTATGTTCAGACTCAGGCGTTGTTGCAGACCCCTAACGACATGGTGGTTGCCATTGCCCGGGGGCGATTGGCTGCAACGCCGGCCGATAACAGCTCAAGCAGTTTGCCCAAGGTGTTAAGCAATGCCTTACAAGTGGGCCAGTGGCAGCAATTAGCAAGCGGTCGCTATCATCTTGTCATTGGCGAAGGGGTCGCCAGCCGGCTGGGCGTGACCTTGGGTGATAAAATCCGATTGATCACATCGCAGGGTGCCGTTTATACCCCCTTTGGTATGGTACCGGCGCAACGTCGCTTTACCGTTACGGGTATTTTTGCATTGCAGTCAGAACTGGATAATAACCTGGTTGTCGCTAACGCTGAGGATTTGAATCGGTTGATTCGCCAGCCGTCCACTTCGGTCGATGGTTTTCAGCTACAACTGGATGACGCCTTTGCTGCCCCTAAAGTGGCCGACCATTATCGTCAGCTGACCGATTACCAGGTCAGTGACTGGCGTCAGCAATTCGGTCAGCTGTTTGATGCTGTAGCAATGGAAAAACGCATGATGTGGCTGATGCTGGCATTGATTATTGCCGTGGCGGCCTTTAACACCCTGTCCGCTTTAATCATGGTGATTAATGAGAAACGCCACGACATTGCGATATTACAGACCCTGGGCCTGACACAAGCGCAGATTCGGCAGGTCTTTTTGTTGCAGGGCAGCTACAACGGAGTGGTCGGTACGGCAATTGGCTTATTGCTGGGCTTGCTGGTCAGTTATTATCTGAATCCGTTACTCACCTTATTAGGGGTAGACCTAATGACCATTAACGCCACCGGTTTACCCATTGTTGTGCAACCGTGGCAACTGGTATCAGTTGCTGTCGTATCACTGCTGCTGTGTTTAGCGGCAACGGTTTACCCCGCCTTAATGGCTGCAAAAACTCAACCCTCGGAGGCATTACGCTATGACTGACCAGCTGTTAGCGGGACAAAAAATCAGTAAAATATTTGACGACGGCAGCGGTCAAATTACGGTATTAAACCAGGTTGACTTTAGCGTCAATGAGGGCGAGATGGTGGCTATCGTCGGAGCCTCCGGCTCGGGGAAAAGCACACTGATGCACATTTTAGCGGGGCTGGATCAGCCTACCTCGGGGCAGGTGGTGTTTCGCGGCGAGCGGCTAACCGGCTGGAGTGCCAGCCGACTGGCGCGTTGGCGCAATCAGAATCTGGGTTTTGTTTACCAGTTTCATCATTTGTTGCCTGAGTTTGATGCGCTGGAAAACGTTGCTATGCCGTTATTAATTGCCGGGCAAAGCAGCGCTGATGCCGAGCAACAGGCGGCTGAATTATTACAGCGGGTAGGATTAGCAGAGCGCATGCGCCACCGACCGGCGCAGTTGTCCGGTGGCGAACGGCAACGGGTTGCTGTGGCACGGGCTTTTGCTAACCGGCCGCAATTGATAATTGCTGATGAACCGACGGGTAATCTTGACGGCGAAGCGGCAGAAGCGGTTTATCAATTGATGTTACAACTGAATCAGGAACGCGGTACCGCGTTTATTGTAGTCACTCACGATGAGCGGCTGGCCGCTCAATTACAGCGTGTTGAACGTCTGCAGCGCGGGCAACTGCAAGTGACCGACCCACAAGAGGCATAAATGGTGTTAAGTTGGAGCATTGCCCGACGATTCAGGAAAAACACATCGGCGCATGGTTTTCTGTCCTTCATTTCGACGTCGTCCACGCTGGGAATCGTACTGGGCTGTGCGGTGCTGATTGCGGCTCTGTCAATGATGAATGGCTTTCAAAGTGCTTTGCAGGATAAGTTACTGAAAGTAGTTCCCCACGTGGAATACCAGCGTGTTTCCGGCACCTTTGATGACTGGCGGGAGATTGCAAAAATTGCCGAGGCCGATGAGGCTGTGCTGGCTGTTAATCCGGCAATTCAAAAAACCGCCATGGTGCAGGCAGGCCGACGGTTTAAAGGGATTATTCTGCAAGGTATTGAACCGACGGCTGCACCGGCAGGAATTGCTGACTTTATTACGGCCCCGGCATTGCGCGCCCTGCAGCAGTCAACGGCAGGTGTTGTGCTGGGGGCGGGCCTTGCGGACGAGCTGCAGTTAACCGTTGGCGAGCAAATCACCTTATTGATTGCCGAACAGGGCGAACAGGCATTTCAATCTCCGCGGCGGCACAAACTCAACATTGTCGGCTTGTTTGAATTTGGTGGCGAAATTGATCATCAGAATGCGTATGTGTCGCTGGCGACTGCCCGCCAGCTGGCCGGTATCTCCAGCGGTGTTACCGGCATTCAGCTGACGCTAAAAGACGTATTTAACGCACCCCAGGTTGCGCAACGTGTTGGCAATCAACTGCCCGATTTAGTCTATGTTAATCACTGGATGCGCACTCACGGTCATCTATACCGCGATATCGAGTTAGTGCGCACCGTTATTTACCTGGTGCTGGTGTTAGTTATGGCTGTCGCCTGCTTTAATATTGTCTCAACACTGGTTTTAACGGTCGCTAAAAAGCGGTCGCAAATTGCCATGTTGAAAACCATGGGACTTGCTGACCGCAAAATCGTTATGATTTTTGTGTGGCAGGGCTTTCAAAACGGTTTATGGGGGGCTTTCTGGGGCGCAGCTGTCGGTAGCCTGCTGGCTGTTAGTTTACCCAGTTTAATGCTTTGGCTGGAACAGGCTCTGGCACTGCAGTTACTGAACGATGATGTCTATTTTGTCAGTCAGATTCCGTCGCAACTGCACTGGCAAGATGTCGTTTTAGTAACCTCAGTGGCCTTACTGATGAGTTTACTGGCAACTATTTATCCGGCCTGGCGGGCTACCCGCGTTGCACCTGCCAAAGCCTTACACGGCGGTCGCTGAGCTTTTGCATCAGGAATGGCGTGAACCGGGGCGACTGCGCCAGGCATTAACCACCGACTGTCGCCATAGTACCCGTATACCCAGGTAACTGATAACGCTGGCGGCTGTACCCATGACCAGACAACCTAACAACAGTGACGGACCGATTGTTGATACGCTTTCTGCCAGCCATTGCCAGCTTAATTCAAAGGTAAAGGGGTGGGGTGGAGCGGCAAGCATCCAGTTTCCCAGGCGGTAACACAGATAAAACATAGGCGGCATGGTAACGGGATTGGATACCCATACCAGGCCTACTGATAAGGGCAGGTTAACCCGAAACGGGATAGCGGCTGCGGCAGCAACTACCATTTGAAAAGGCACCGGGATAAAAGCAGTAAAAAGTCCGACCGCAAAAGCACCCGAGGCCGAACGGCGGTTTAAATGCCAGAGGTTAGCATCGTGCAACAAGCTGCCGAACAGCTGGATTACCCGATACTGTCTAATCTTGTTGTGATCAGGTACCAATTTTTTAATTAGCCGTCTTGCCATGAAACTACCTGCTAAATTGAATTAACCGCTGATCGGGAGCAACGATGGATCGTTGTTTAATCACGTTTATTTTAGGCGTCGGCTTGGGTCTGCGTACATCAGCGGAAAGCTCGTTTACCGGCCTATGGCTGACACTGACTTTTGCGCTGCTGGTTATGTTGCTGTCACCAACAGCTGCACCGAGAGTACGGTCAGTGGCGACATTAATCGTTGCTGTATTTTGCGGCATCGTGGTCGCCACTGCAAATATAAATTGGCAACATCACCAGCAACAGCAGTTGATCCAGTCCAATAGTCCTCAGCAGATGACCGTGGTTGTGACAAGCCTGCCGGTTAAGTTTACTACTCACACCCGTTTTGTCGGTAAGGTTGTCGGTGGGCAAGCACGTGATGTCAGTTTTCTATTGGCACCACGGCTCAGATTCACCTGGTATGGTGATGCGCCCGACAACCTTGCTCTCGGCCAACGCTGGCAGCTTAGCACAAAGGTGAAGCAGGCTAAAAATTATTGGAACCAGGGCAGCGATGATTACCTGCTGCGATTAAGACGGCAGGGAATTGTTGCTCTGGCGAGCGTTGAGTCGGGTCAGTTACAGCAGCAGAGCACGCATTTACGGGCCCGGGTAGCGCGTCGCCTGGCGCAACATCCGGATGAGCAGGGTGCTATCTTAGCCGCGCTGAGTATTGGTGTCAGACATTTCATGAGCGCGGAGCAACGCCAGCACTGGCAATATAATGGCCTGATGCATGCGCTGGCCATTTCCGGCTTGCACCTCAGTTTGGTTGCCTGGGCGGGGGTGTTATTGGGCCGCGTTATCGTTGGCCGCCTGCTCAGCTGGCGCTGCAGTGCCCAACAATTAGAGCGCGTTAGCGTGCAGTGGCTGAGTTTGCTGTTCGCGCTGCTGATTGCAATCGGTTATGCCTGGCTGGCTGATTTTGCTATTGCGACCGTGCGCGCACTAATTATGTTCAGTGTATTGGTCTTGCACCAGGCACTGGCTTTACGCATCAGCAGCTGGCAGTTGGTTTTGCGAACGGTAGCGGTGTTGTTATTTTTTGACCCCTTAGCCTGGCTGGACGTCGGTTTTTGGTTATCGGTCAGCGCCTTACTGACCATTTTTACGACGTTGTGGCGCTGGCAACAAACCGGCACTGCTGCTGCCGTCAGCTTAATGCGCTTACAACTGATGTTTCTGATCGTCATGGCACCGCTGTCATTGCACTGGTTTGGGGGGGTGTCGTTGTTGGCACCGTTGATCAACCTGTTGGTGTTACCGGTTATCAGTCTTTGGCTGTTGCCTTTAACCTTAGCCGGCACCCTGGCAGAAGTTTTTTATGCTCACCAATTCGCCGATAACCTGTGGCTGCTGGCAGCGCTGCCACTGCAGCTTGTCACCCCATTGCTTGATTTTACTGCCAATCTGGATTTTAACTGGTGGCAGCCAAAGCATGATATCCCCCTGGCTATCTTGATGATGGTTATTATCATTGCACTGCTGCCGATCGGCAGACGTCTTTATAAGTGTGTGTTGTTAGGTTCGTTACCACTGGCCAGTTACGCTTTTAATGTCAGTAATCCACGCGATGACAGGTTTTTCCTGCACGTACTGGATGTTGGCCAGTCGCAGGCCGTAGTTGTCGAGCGAGACGGCAGAGCCTGGTTGATTGATACGGCAATTGGTTATCGCAGTGGTTATACCCTTGCGGCCAGTGTCATTGAGCCGTTTTTGCAGGCTCGTCAATTGCAGTTAGAGGCTGTCTGGGTGAGTCATAAAGATCGTGATCACAGCGGCGGACTGGATTACCTGAAGCAACGCTACCCAGCCATCTCATGGTTTGGTGCGTTAACGGGTCAGCCTTGTCAGCAGGGTATGAGCGGCAATTGGAACCAGGTGCATTGGGCTGTATTGTGGCCCGGCGACGGGGCGCAGACGATGAGCTCGAATAACCGATCCTGTGTGCTGTACCTGCGTTATCGAAATTTCAGCGCCTTACTGCCGGGCGATATTGAATTCGCAGCGGAACGAAAAATTGCGGAAAACCAGGGGTTTCCACCGGTTGACCTGATGCTGGCACCACACCACGGCAGCAAGACATCCAGCGGCTGGTTGTTACTGAAGCAGGCGCAGCCGTCAGTCATTTTAATCAGCAATGGACAACATAAAGGTTATAACTTCCCCCATCCCACAACTACGCGGCGATACCGGCAAATGCAACGGAATTGGTTCAGTAGTAAGGATTACGGCCAGTTAAGTTTGGTTACTGATGGCTATCAATGGCAGCTGTCGTTACCTTTTGCAGAAAAGCGAAGCCGCTTAATCTATCGCGATGATGACTAGCCACCTGCACTATAAAACGGGTAGAATGCTGAGATATTTAGCAACTTAATGAGATCGCATGGACTCTCAGAGCCTAAAGAAAAAAACGTTTAAACGTTTACTCAGTTACATTAAACCGTACAAGTTAACCTTTGCTTTTGCGATCTTGGGAATGATTGGCTTTTCTGCAATCGATACCTGGTTTTTTTCTCAAATTGAAACCTTGATTGATGACGGTTTAGCCAAAGGAAACTCCAGTATCCTGTTTTACGGTGGCCTGATTGTACCGATATTTTTTATCGTGCGGGGTCTGTTTAATGTTGCCAGTACTTATTTTTTAAATTATGTGGGTTTTAAAGTTGTTACCCGCATGCGACAGCAACTATTTGAACACCTGATGAAAGTGCCGGTTAAATTTCATGACCAACACTCCACCGGCGAGCTAATCTCAAAAATTACCTATGACACTCAGCAGGTGGCCGAGGCGACCAGCCGGGCGGTATTGATTCTGGTTAAAGACGGCGCTTTTGTTATTGGATTACTGGCCTTGATGTTTTACCAAAGCTGGCAACTGTCGTTGGTGTTTTTGGTGGTCGGCCCGCTCATTGCCAAAATTGTAGCGGTGGTATCCAAGCGCTTTCGTGTGGTCAGTGGCCGCATTCAAACTGCAATGGGTAATGTCACCACGACCGCTGAGCAAATGATCAATGGCCACAAAGTGGTTGTTATGCACGAAGGGCAAAAAGTGGAATCAAAACGCTTTGCCGAAATTAATAACAACACACGTAACCAGAACATGAAGCTAGTCAACACCCGTGCCATTAGTACCTCTGTGATACAGTTTATTGCTTCACTCAGCCTCGCGATGGTGCTGATCCTGGCGAGTTTTCCTGAAATGCTGGAAAATCTGTCGGCCGGCGCTTTTACCACCTTGCTCACAGCCATGATCATGCTGTTGAGACCGCTTAAGCAATTGACCAACATTAACAGTGATTTTCAACGTGGTATCGCAGCGGCCACCAGTGTGTTTGATATTTTAGACGAGCCCGTCGAAATCGATAAAGGCACACGGCAAGTGGACCGTGCAAAAGGCAATCTGGTATTCGATCATGTGACCTTTTGTTATCAGGATGGCGACGAACCGGCGCTGCAGGACATCAGCTTCAGTTTGCAGCAAGGTAAAACCTTAGCTCTGGTCGGGCGCTCAGGTAGCGGTAAATCGACCGTTTCCAGTTTGCTGACCCGATTTTATGACGTCAACGATGGGCAAATATTGCTGGATGGCCACAACATACAAGATTACAACCTGAAATGTTTGCGCCGCCAGTTTGCACTGGTATCCCAGCATGTCACCTTATTTAATGACACCATTGCCAACAATATTGCCTACGGCGCTGCCAATGCCGTGTCAGAAAAAGATATCATCCGTGCAGCCGAGCAGGCTTATGTCACTGAATTTACCGAGACCATGCCCAACGGCCTGGACACCATTGTCGGTGAAAACGGCGTTATGCTGTCAGGTGGCCAACGACAACGCATTGCCATCGCGCGGGCATTGCTGCAGGACGCCCCCATCTTGATTCTTGATGAGGCGACCTCGGCACTGGATACCGAGTCGGAACGGCACATTCAGCAAGCACTGGGGGCGCTGCGTAAAAATCGTACCTCGCTGGTAATTGCACATCGATTGTCGACCATCGAAAACGCTGATGAAATTCTGGTTATGGACAATGGTGAAATCGTAGAGCGCGGTGATCATCAGACATTGTTAGAACACGAAGGGCCTTATAGCCAACTGTATAACCTGCAATTTAGTGGTAGCTAAAAAATGATGTGGCTACAAAGCCTTTGGTATCAGAAGCGCTTACATCCGGCTCTTTACCTGTTAACACCGCTGTCGTTGTTATTCTGGTTAGTGACTAACTTACGTCGTTCGCTTTACGTACTGCGCCTGTTACCCCGTTATCGCGCTCCGGTACCGGTCATTGTTGTTGGTAATATCAGTGTCGGTGGAACCGGTAAAACGCCCCTGACACAGGCATTGGTAGAGTTTCTGCAGCAAGAGGGCTACCAACCGGGGATTGTCAGTCGCGGTTATGGTTCAACAACCCGTTATCCGCATGAGGTTAAGCCTGATGACAGTGCTGATGTGGTTGGCGATGAGCCACTCATGTTACGGCTCAAGAACAACTGCCCGATGGTGATTTCTCCAAAGCGCCCGGCTGCGGTTAAAAAGCTGCTGCAGAGTTACCCGGACATTGATCTGATCATCAGTGATGACGGCCTGCAGCATTACGCGTTACAGCGTGATATTGAGTTGATTTTAATTGATGCAGAGCGTGGTATCGGCAATGGCTGGCTGTTGCCCTGTGGCCCGTTGCGCGAGGGGCCCTGGCGGCTGAAAGGTGCACCCTGGGTGATATCACTGTACGCTCAGCATCCGTTTGCCCGCTATGTATGCGAGATCACCCTGCAGGGGTGGCGGCGAGTTACTGATGACAGTTCGGTGTCGGTACCTCAAGAGGCGTGTTATGCGGTGGCGGCAATCGGTAATCCGCATCGCTTTTTTCACAGTCTACGCGAACAGAATCTGGAACTGGCGGAGTCTCTGGCTTTTCCTGATCATCATTTATTCAGTCCGGAAGATTTTGCACATCTGGCTGATAAGCCGGTTTTGATGACTGAAAAAGATGCTGCAAAATGTCGCGATTTTGCCTCCAGCGACTGGTACTATCAACCCATAGAGGCGCAACTCCCCGGTCACTTTACTGCCGCTTTATTAAAGCGGTTGGATCAATTAATAAAATGAGGAACAGCCGATGAGTATTGACAGCAGCACGTTAGAAATTATTGCTTGCCCAAGTTGTAAAGGCAAATTGGTGTACTGGCAGTCTAACAACGAATTAGTCTGCCGTGGGGAGCAACTTGCTTACCCCGTCGAGGAAGGAATTCCGGTACTTATAGCTGATAAAGCACGAACTATTGAGTCGGCGGATTTGGAGCAAATTCCATCATGAGTTTTACGGTCATTATTCCGGCGCGCTATCAATCGTCCCGGCTACCCGGCAAACCACTGGCTGATATTGCCGGTAAACCGATGATTCAACATGTTGTCGAGCGCGCCCTGCAAAGTGGCGCTGCCGAGGTTATTGTTGCTACCGATGATCCCCGTATCGAAAGCGCTGTCAGTCAATTTGGCGGGCGCGCGATGCTAACCGGGCCCCAGCATCAGTCAGGAACCGAACGCCTGGCAGAAGTCGTAGAACAGCTGGCGCTGGCGGAAGACGAGATCGTCGTTAATGTGCAGGGTGACGAGCCGTTTATACCACCGGAAATTATTCGCCAGGTTGCTGATAACCTAGCCAATCAACGGCAGGCACCAATGGCGACTTTATCGGTACCGATTGAAAGCGTCGAGCAGATGTTTAATCCAAACGTGGTTAAGGTGGTGCGTGACTCAGCAGGTTATGCGTTGTATTTCAGCCGCGCTGCTATCCCCTGGAACCGCGAAAACTTTGATACGGAGAACAGCACAGCGGAGTTTGATGATGATGTTTATCAACGTCATATCGGGCTGTACGCCTACCGTTCGGGCTTTGTCCGTCGCTATATTGAATGGCCAGTGTCGCCGCTGGAGCAAATCGAATCGTTAGAACAGCTGCGGGTATTGTGGCACGGAGAGCGTATTCATGTCGCTGAAGCAATAAAAGCGCCTCAGTCCGGCATTGATACGGCGGACGATCTCGAGCACGCCCGCCGGTTACTGGGCTAAATAGCCAAATGGCTTCTGTCGACCTCAGTCGCTGGAAGCCATTTTTGCGTATTCGTCTTCGAAAAAGAACTTATCTTCGCCAAAAGCTGGCTTTAAATCATGTAACCAGGTTGCCTTAGCATCGTATTGAGCGAAGAAGGGGCGCTGCACCCAGTCGGGGTTACGGCCCTGAATAAAGCGCAGAACAAATACTTTTTCGCCGGCAATTTCAGTAACGCCCTGAATTTCGACTTTACCCGGCCCGGCACTCATTGAGGGGCCTCTTACCGTGCGAGCGATTCCAGACACTTGTTGATAAGCCTTACGGAAAATCTGCCAAGTTTGCTCCAGCGGTACTTCAAAATACCGTTTGGCGCCGGTGTCGCGCTCGATAAACATGTAATAGGGGATCATCCCCATGCTCACTTGTTTAGTCCACATGCTTGCCCATGCGTCAGGGTCGTCATTGATATGGCGCAGCAAAGGTGCCTGACAGCGAATCTGGGCACCGGTGCTGCGCAGGCGACGGACCGCTTCTTGACAAACATCGGTGCGCAGCTCATTGGGGTGGTTTAAATGGGCCATGATGGAAACGTGTTTGCCGCCTCTGACCAGTCTTTCCAGTAGTCGCAGTAAGTCATCGGCATCCGGATCCGTAAGAAAACGGTAGGGCCAAAATGTCAGTGCCTTGGTGCCTAAGCGAATGGTTTTGATGTGTTCAAATTCCGGCTGCAGCAGACCCTCAAGGTAGTGTTGTAACTTGTGGGTACGCATCACCATGGGATCACCACCGGTAACCAATAAGTCGGTCACTTCTTTGTGCTGTGCCAGATAGCGATGCAGTTGATCGGCATCGTTAGAATTAAAGCGTGTTGCCTTGCCGACAAACTGCGCCCAGCGGAAGCAGAAGGTACAATAAGCGTGACAATACTGGCCCTGAGCAGGAAAAAATAACACCGTTTCGCGGTATTTATGCTGCATGCCGGCCAAGGGTTCGCCGTCTACATGGGGCACGTTCATTTGCATTTGCCCGGCCGGATGCGGATTCATTTCCTCGCGCAATTGTGTCGCTAAATCAAAGACTTCATTAGTGGTATGTTTGCCTGACATTAAATCGGCCATGCGCTGAAAGGCGCTGGGTTCAAGCATATCTTTTTGTGGGAAAGTCAGCTGAAACAGCGGGTCATTAGGTACGTTTTCCCAATCGATCAGTTCGTTAAAAACATACTCATTTACACGAAAGGGCAGCACATTAGCAACAACTTTCATTTCAAAACGCATGTCTGCGGGAACTTTATTAAGCGCTTCGATCTTATCAAGCTGGCGATGCTGATAAACCTTAAAGCGCCGGGGTTTGATGATCGGTTCTTGTACCTTGACTACTTGCTGCATAAGCCTCTCTGTTATTTATTCAGCTATGATGCGCGCTAGTATAAATAAAAACAGCACTATTTGCCATTAATCAACTTTCTGACCCTGGTTTGCGGTCTAACTGATTGATTAAGCATGAATTGCTTGAGCTTGCTCTGCTATGCCGTATCATCAAGCTAGAGTTTCTCTACAACACCTGATAAAAAGCCTATGAGCCAGAAAATTCAGACAAAACTAAACGACAGCGCTCACATCTGTACCCATAACGGTGACAAGAGCATACCCTGTGGTTATCATCAGAGCCGTGTTCATTGTCAGTTTGCCGCTATCGAAGATGATCTGCTGGAAACATCCGGCGACAGTTTTCATGGATTCCTGAAAAAAGGTTCAGCGACCACACAGTTGGCAAAATGGTTTTCTGCCACGCACTTGCCCGCAGGCAGCTGGTACTTAGTTAAAGAACAGCGTATCTGGTTAAAAAACCGGCTACTTGAACAGCTAAAAGCGGCAAGCCCAGGCGCTACTATCGAAGTTATGGTCGCAGGTGTTGCTAGTTATGTCCACGCCATGGGGCAACTGCTGATTTATCTTGAAGCCCTCGAAGAATCAGCAGCGAAAGTGAACATTACAATAACCTTTGTCGACCGCTGTGAGTTTCCTTTGCAGCAAATAGCTGGCTTTTTAGAGACGATTAAAAATAAAACATTTTTTCGCTACAAATTTAAAATTGGTAACGATAAATACAGCTGTGTAAAGGGTTTGGACAAGGCGGTTCGTGACAAGCGCCAGGCACTTAACCAAATTTCAATACATTATCAACGGGGCGATTTGAGTGAGTATTCCGCGTTTCCAGCCGCACAGTTTGATTTGATAACAGAACACTTTATGACCTCATTATTGTATAAAAACTTCGACATGATAAAACCGATTAGGGCTAATTACGCTGCTTGGTTAAAGCCGAATGGAGCGCTGTTGAGCGCGGACGGTTTGCGCGCTGACTCCGACGCTTATCAAAGTTTTATAGAGCTTAATCGTGAGGTGGGCCTAGTAGTCAATGAGTCTAAGACAGAGCCGGTCTGGGACCCGTACGGACTGCAACAGGAAATTTTCCAAAATATTCTTGAGGGCGGCAGCCAGCGCCGAGTCCCGGTCGAGCTGGATAACACCTTATCGGAGTTCTTTAAAAAATGACTCAGAAAACATTTTACGGGGATGAATTGAAAGGTAAAAACGTGAGCCGTCAAGATTTCAGTGGCTGCGTTTTTGAGGAATGCGACCTGACCAATACGTCGTTTGCAGAAGCAAACCTGGCAGGTGCAACCTTTAATCGCTGTTGCTGCAATACCAATAGTTTTACCAAGTTTTCAATGGCCAATTTAAGCGGTTCGCACTGGCATGGTTGCCGACTTGAAAATGCCGATTTCGATGATGCTAATCTTACTGCAGCTAAGATACGAAACAGCACGGTAAAAGGCGCAACAGCACGTAATTCTCAGTGGGATGAATCGCGTTTAGACGATGTGAATTTTGCCATGGTCGACTTTGATTTAGCGAGTTTTCGCAATGTTAAGGTGTTACGGGTTGAATTTCGGCCGGCGTTAACTACAGGTACCCGCCATTTTTTGCGCTTGCTTAAGCAAAAGCGTACGGCCAAGCATACAATTTTTACCTCAGGAACCGAACTCTCGCCATTTATTGAATATTGCTCACGCGAATACCGTTTATCTTTATTGCTGCTTGAAATCGAGCAGCTGCCGTTTTATCGAAAATTGCCGCGGATACTGTTTGCGGCGTTAATTGGTTTGGTGTCAGATTTCGGCCATTCGTTGTCGCGCTGGTTAGCTTCGGCGCTGTTGATGATCAGCACCTTCGCGGCGTATTTTGTGCTGATGAAAAAAACCGCTTTTGTGGATTATACCGGTGCCTGGCATCACGCGCTTTTACACTTTATAAACCAAGGCCAATTTAGCTTGGCTACCAATGGTGTGGCGCAGACAACTCTTAATGTACTGGGCTATTTTATGCTGGGTATGCTGATATCAATTATCACCAATCGATTTGTCAGTCGGTGGTGATCATAAGCAAAAAAAACGCCTCATAAGAGGCGTTTTTCTGTTCTGTTTAACACCGAAATTTACTTTTTAATCGGGGTAAATTCACGTGCTGTGTAACCGGTATACAGCTGACGAGGACGGCCAATCTTCTGGCTTTTCTCGCTCATCATTTCGTGCCAATGTGATACCCAGCCAACGGTGCGCGATAGCGCAAAAATGACGGTAAACATATTGGTCGGAATACCAATTGCTTTCAACACGATGCCTGAGTAGAAATCAACGTTCGGGAACAGTTTCTTCTCAACGAAGTAATCATCGGACAGCGCGATGCGCTCCAGTTCCATCGCCACATCCAAAAGAGGATCGTCACGGTTTAATTCTTTCAGTACTTCGTGACATGACTCGCGCATTACGGTGGCGCGTGGATCCATGTTTTTATAAACACGGTGTCCAAAGCCCATTAAGCGGAACGGGTCATCTTTGTCTTTGGCTTTTTCGATGAATTTAGGAATATTCTCGACCGAGCCGATTTCTGCCAGCATGCGCAGGCACGCTTCGTTAGCACCACCGTGAGCGGGCCCCCACAAAGATGCCACACCGGCAGCGATACAGGCGTATGGATTAGCACCCGATGAACCAGCCAGACGTACGGTTGAGGTGGACGCATTTTGCTCGTGATCCGCATGCAGGATAAAGATACGATCCATGGCCTTGGCAACGGCTGGACTGATTTTATAATCTTCTGCCGGTACCGAGAACATCATGTTAAGGAAGTTCTCGGCGTAACCCAGATCATTGCGTGGATAGACAAAGGGTTGACCCATGCTGAATTTGTACGCCATTGCCGCTATCGTCGGAATTTTAGCGATCAAACGGTTGGCACTGCGCAAACGCTGATTTTCGTCATGAATGTCCAGGTCGTCATGGTAAAACGACGATAATGCGCCGGTTACCGCGCAGAGCATTGCCATTGGGTGCGCGTCACGGCGGAAACCGTTAAAAAAGTTATGCAGGCCCTGGTGCACCATAGTGTGATTAGTGATGGTGTCTTTAAATTTCTGATATTCCTGCTCGTCGGGCGCTTCGCCATGCAACAGCATGTAGCAGACTTCCAGGTAATCTGCCTGGGTGGCCAGTTCACCGATGGGATACCCACGATGCAATAACATGCCTTGTTCACCATCAATGTAAGTGATAGCCGACTCACAAGAGCCTGTTGCCAGAAAGCCTGGATCAAAGGTGAAAAAACCATGTTTTCCTAACGTGCGAACATCGACTACGTCTTTGCCGGCTGTCGGAGACAAAACCGGCAATTCGATTGATTGCCCCTCAATCTGTAATGTGGCTTTGCGATCAGCCATAAGGAAATCTCCTTGATTCTACTTTTGAAAAGTGCGCTAATTTAACGCTAAATTGGTGCCAAATGTCAATTTATGTCAAACAGTGAGTGTCATTTTGTTCATTATATACGTTGTCAGAACCATAAGAGGATTACTCAATTTTAGTTAATTAGACTTTAGTCTTACATTCTTGATGAATCCAATTCGGTCGCTTTTGCGTTACTAGTTTTGTCGTTGTAATCGCACGGCAGGCTAGATATACTGAGCTCCGTCGAGGTGACATTTGGGTTATCATACAAGCTTAAAGATGCGCCGGGCATTCTTTACATTTCTTTAGTGCTTTATTGAAAGGCAAGCTATCGTGAAAAAAGAAAGACCTGTAAATTTAGACTTATCAACTATTAAACTTCCTGCCGCTGCCAAAGCATCCATTTTGCACCGGGTTTCTGGTGTGGTTATGCTCATTGCGCTGGCCTTTTTAACCTGGGCGTTTGCGACCTCTCTAGACGGTCCACAAGGTTTCGCTCAAGTTGAAAGCCTGATGACTGGCTTTGTTGCCAAATTCATTGGCTGGGGTATTTTGACAGCGTTAGGATTCCACTTAATCATCGGCATCCGTCATTGGGTGATGGATTTAGGCTACTGGGAAGAACTTGACTCAGGACGCACCAGTGCCAATGTGTTTATTGCTTTATCAGTGATCTGGGCTGTACTTGCAGGAGTTTGGTTATGGTAAAAGCAGCTGGAACTTTAGGACGCACTGGTTCGCACGATTATCTGCTAGTCCGTGCATCGTCCGTTATTATCTTTTTATTCACTCTGTTTATGGTTGGTTTCTTTGCATTTACTGCAGATGTCACCTATCAAAACTGGAGTGGATTGTTCTCAAACGTTTGGATGAAAGTGTTCACTTTGCTGACACTGACCGCTGTGCTTATTCACGGTTGGATTGGTATCTGGCAGGTACTAACGGACTACGTTAAGGCGTCAGGCGTTAGAGCCTTCATTCAATTCGTATTCAGCGTCGGATTAATCGTCGTGTGGCTCACTGGCTTGTTTGTACTGTGGGGTGTTTAAGTGAACGTTAAAACTTTAGAATTTGATGCAGTAGTGATTGGCGCCGGCGGCGCCGGAATGCGAGCAGCTCTGCAAATATCCCAGGAAGGACTCAGCTGTGCGTTGATGTCAAAAGTGTTTCCAACGCGCTCACACACTGTATCAGCGCAGGGTGGTATTACGGTTGCCTTGGGTAACGCCCACGAAGACAACTGGCAATGGCACATGTTCGACACGGTCAAAGGCTCCGATTACATCGGCGACCAGGATGCCATCGAATACATGTGTAAAGCTGGCCCTGAAGCCATACTTGAAATGGAAAACCTGGGCTTACCTTTTTCACGTTTTGAAAACGGTAAAGTGTATCAGCGTCCATTTGGTGGCCAGTCGAAAAACTTTGGTGGCGAGCAGGCAGCTCGTACCGCAGCAGCAGCGGACCGTACCGGCCATGCGCTATTGCACTTGTTGTATCAGCAGAACGTAAAAAAGAAAACCACGGTTTTTTCTGAATGGTACGCGCTTGATATCGTAAAAAATCAAGACGGTGCGGTTTGTGGTGTCACCACCATGGATATTGAAACCGGCGAAGTTTACTACGTTAAGGCAAAAGCTGTTGTATTAGCAACGGGCGGCGCTGGACGTATCTATTCGTCGACAACCAACGCTCACATTAACACCGGCGATGGTGTTGGCATGGCATTGCGCGCGGGTGTACCGGTGCAGGACATGGAAATGTGGCAGTTCCACCCAACCGGTATTGCCGGCGCCGGCTCTTTGGTAACCGAAGGTTGCCGCGGTGAAGGTGGCTACCTGTTGAACAAAGATGGCGAGCGTTTCATGGAGCGCTATGCACCCAACGCGAAAGATTTGGCATCACGTGACGTAGTATCACGCGCAATGATGACAGAAATTCGTGAAGGTCGTGGTTGTGAAGGTCCGTGGGGAACTCACCTTAAGCTTAAGCTTGATCACTTGGGTAAAGAAACGCTGGAAAGCCGGTTGCCGGGTGTCTGTGATTTGTCACGGACGTTTGCTCACGTTGATCCAGTTAAAGAACCGATTCCGGTTATTCCGACCTGCCATTACATGATGGGTGGTATACCTACCGATGTGAATGGTCAAGTATTAACGGTCGACGATAATGGCCAAACCTCTCATATGAAAGGGTTGTTCGCCTGCGGCGAAATTGCTTGTGTATCTGTGCACGGTGCCAACCGTTTAGGTGGTAACTCGTTACTTGATTTGGTGGTATTTGGTCGCTCGACCGGTATGCATCTGGGTGAAACCCTGGCGGCAAGCGTTGAGTCCCGCGAAGCCAGCAGTGATGATATTGATGCTGCTTTGAGTCGTTACAACCGTTGGGAAAATACCCAGAAAGGTGAAGACCCGGCGCAAATTAAGAAAGATTTGCAACAGTGCATGCAACTTAACTTCTCGGTATTCCGCGAAGGCAAGTCAATGGAAACTGGGCTGGAAGAGTTACGTGAAATCCGCGAGCGGCTGAATAATGCTCGGTTAGACGACACTTCGAAAGAGTTTAATACTCAGCGTGTCGAGTGTCTGGAACTGGAAAACTTGATGGAAACAGCGTATTCAACCGCTGTGTCAGCAAGCTTCCGGACCGAAAGCCGTGGTGCTCATAGTCGTGCAGACTATCCTGACCGTGACGATGAAAAATGGCTCGTGCACACCGTTTACCGTCCTGAAAAGGAAGATATGGTAACGCGAGAAGTTAATCTGGCACCTAAGTTGCGTGAAGCTTTCCCTCCGAAAGCTCGTACCTACTAAGTTGGAGGGTACTATGAAAAAATATACGTTTTCAATTTATCGCTACAATCCGGATGTAGACAACGCTCCGCACATGAAAGAGTACAGCCTGGAGGTTGAAGATAATCAGGATTTAATGGTGCTGGAAGCATTAATTAAGTTGAAAGAGCAGGATCCAACCCTGGCATTTCGTCGGTCATGCCGCGAAGGTGTCTGTGGTTCTGACGGCATGAACATCAATGGTAAAAATGGTCTGGGCTGCATAACCCACTTATCGTCGTTAAAAACCGATAAGATTGTTATTCGTCCACTGCCAGGCTTACCGGTCATTCGTGACTTGGTCGTCGACATGAGTCAGTTTTACAAGCAGTACGAGAAGATTAAACCCTTCTTGATTAATGACGACAAAACGCCGCCAGCTCGTGAACGGCTGCAGTCGCCAGAAGATCGTGCTAAGCTCGACGGTCTTTATGAGTGCATTTTGTGTGCTTGCTGTTCGACGTCCTGCCCATCATTTTGGTGGAACCCGGACAAATTTGTCGGTCCAGCGGGTCTGTTACACGCCTATCGCTTTTTGATTGATAGTCGTGATACGGCCACTGAAGAACGCCTGGACGAGCTGGATGATGCCTTTAGTGTATTTCGTTGCCATGGGATTATGAACTGCGTCAACGTCTGTCCGAAAGGCTTAAACCCAACCAAGGCGATAGGTCACATCAAGTCTATGTTGTTGAGCCGCGCTGTTTAAAGCAGAGGCACTCCACCGCATAGAAGTCAGTTGATGTGTAGAATAGCTGCCTTGCATCAGGGCAGCTGTTTATCCATAGTTTGGTCAGAATTTAGTGTAAAGGAAACGCAATGCAAGAGGGTGTAATGCGTGAGTGGCTAGAATCCTCACATCTAGCCGGAGGAAACATCGCTTATATTGAACAAATGTTCGAGGCGTACCTCGATGATCCCACTGCAGTTAGTGACGATTGGCGAGAAATTTTCGATTCACTCCCAAGTAATGATAGTGCGGTAGACGTTAAGCTCAGTGAGGTCCGCGACGAATTTAGAACGCTGGCAAAAAATAAATTTAAGCAGTCAGGTGCCAGCAGTGCCCCCGCCGATGAAAAGCAAGTCAAAGTTCTGCAATTGATCAATGCCTACCGTTTCAGAGGACATCAGCACGCTGAGCTAGACCCACTTGGGCTGTGGAAGCAAGAGCAGGTTCCTGAATTATCACTGGATTTTCACGGTTTAAGCAAAGACGACCTAGACCGTGAGTTCAACGTTGGCTCATTAGCTACTGGCAGTGACACGATGAAGCTTAAGGACATTCATAATGTGCTTGAGTCGACTTATTGCGGGTGTATCGGTGCCGAATACATGCATATCGTGTCAACGGAAGAAAAGCGTTGGGTTCAACAGCGTCTTGAAGGTGTTGCCGGTAAGCCAAAATTCGATCAGGACCAGCAAACCAAAATATTGCGCGAGCTGATTGCAGCTGATGGCCTGGAAAAGTACCTGGGTTCAAAATTCCCCGGCGCAAAGCGGTTTTCTCTTGAAGGCGGCGATAGCCTGGTGCCCTTGCTTAAGGATCTGATTACCCGGTCCGGTCAACAAGGTGCGAAAGAAATGGTTATCGGTATGGCACACCGGGGCCGGCTAAATGTGCTGGTCAATGTGCTGGGTAAAAAACCACAAGATTTGTTTGACGAGTTTGCGGGTAAACACTCAAATAACAAAGGCTCAGGTGATGTTAAGTATCATATGGGCTTTTCGTCTGACTTTGAAACGCCAGGCGGTGACGTGCATCTTGCGTTAGCGTTTAACCCGTCGCACCTCGAGATCGTTAACCCAGTGGTGATGGGTTCAGTTCGCGCACGGATGGACAGATTGAATGATCCGCGCGGCGAAAAAGTACTGCCCATCACGATCCACGGTGACGCTGCAGTCGCTGGACAGGGAGTAGTACAAGAAACCTTTAACATGTCGAAGACGCGTGCTTATCAAGTTGGTGGCTCGATTCGTATTGTTATCAACAACCAGGTTGGCTTTACTACCGCTAAGCAAGAAGATGCACGCTCAACACAATACTGTACTGACATAGCCAAGATGGTACAGGCGCCAATCTTCCATGTTAATGCAGATGACCCCGAAGCGGTTGTGTTTGTAACGCAATTAGCGCTTGATTACCGTAATAAATTTAAACGCGATGTGGTGATTGATTTAGTTTGCTATCGTCGCCATGGTCACAACGAAGCCGACGAGCCGAGTGCCACGCAACCGCTGATGTACAGTAAAATTAAGAAGCATCCGGTGGCGCGAGAAATTTACTCCAAACGTCTTGCCGAAAAAAATGTGGTTGATAAAGACGACTCAAAACAATGGATCGACGATTACCGTGATGCCCTCGATCGCGGCGAAGTGGTGGTTGATGAACATCGTCCCATGCGGCAACATTCAGTTGACTGGTCGCCCTACCTTGACAAGGAATGGGATGTTGAATACAACTTCCGAATCGGTGCCGACAAGCTGCGTCAGTTAGGCGACAAAATCTCGACTTATCCAGAAGATCATAAGCTCAATTCGCGTGTTGCTAAAGTTTACCAGGAACGCCAAAAAATGGCCCAAGGCGACAAGTCGATGGACTGGGGCTTTGCTGAAACACTGGCTTATGCAAGCTTGGTTGACGAGGGCGTTCACATTCGTTTGACCGGTCAGGATACTGGTCGTGGTACCTTTTTCCACCGGCATGCGGTGTTGCATGATCAAGAAGATGCCAGCACCTACATGCCGTTAAACCATATTGGTGACGACCAGGGTCAAATAGAAATTTACGATTCTGTGCTTTCCGAAGCGGCTGTTGTGGCGTTTGAATATGGCTACGCAACAGCGGAACCGCAAACACTGGTTATGTGGGAAGCACAATTCGGTGATTTCGTTAATGGCGCTCAGGTTGTTATTGACCAATTCCTCAGCTCCGGTGAACAGAAGTGGGGCCGCCTTTGTGGTCTTACCCTGTTATTGCCGCACGGCTATGAAGGTCAGGGTCCTGAACACTCATCAGCCCGTTTAGAGCGGTTTTTGCAGTTGTCAGCTGATCATAACTGGTCGGTGTGTGTTCCAACGACACCGGCGCAAGTATTCCATATGATCCGCCGCCAACAATTGCGTCCGGTACGTCGGCCGCTGGTAGTAATGACGCCTAAGTCATTGCTGCGTCATCCGTTGGCTATCTCTGATATGGATGACTTGGCAAATGCTGGCTTCCAAAATGCTATCGGTGAAATAGACGATATAAAACCGAAAAAAGTGAAACGTGTCATCATGTGCGCCGGCAAGGTTTATTACGACTTGCTTCAGGAGCGCCGCAAACGTGAACTCGATAACGTTGCGATTATTCGGATTGAACAGTTGTATCCGTTCCCGGCCGAAGAAGTGGCCGAGATAATGAAAGACTATCAGCATGTCAAAGAGTTTGTTTGGTGTCAGGAAGAGCCGCAGAACCAGGGCGCTTGGTATAGTAGCCAGCATAACTTCTGGGCCGCTATCCCATCGGGTGCTCAATTAAGCTACCGCGGTCGTGATGCTTCGGCGTCACCGGCGGTGGGTTATTTATCTGAGCACAACAAGCAGCAACAAAAACTCGTTGACGAAGCGCTAACTATTAAATAGGTGAAGATGAACCATGGCGATTGATATTAAAGTTCCTCAATTACCCGAATCTGTTGCCGATGCTACCATCGCAACATGGCACGTAAAGACTGGCGATAACGTATCGCGTGATCAAAATCTGGTTGACATCGAAACCGATAAAGTAGTGCTTGAAGTCTCTGCAGAAGCTGACGGTGTACTGGGCGAAATTACAGCAGAAGAAGGCACTACGGTAACGGCTGAAGAAGTCATCGGTAAAATCGAAGAAGGCCAAGGTGGCGGATCTTCAGACTCTGATGATAAGTCCGACGAGAAAGAGTCGAAAGACAAAAAAGAATCTGAAGACAAGAAACAGTCCGACGATAAGAAAGCATCAGAAGACAAGCAAGAGTCGGGTGCCAAAAAAGGCTCTGGCGAAAAAATTGACGTTAATGTACCGCAACTGCCTGAATCTGTATCCGATGCGACTATTTCGGTATGGCATGTTAAAGAAGGCGACGAAGTCAAACGTGACCAGAATCTGGTCGACATCGAAACCGATAAAGTTGTTTTAGAAGTCGTAGCTCCTGCGGACGGTGTTTTAGTTGAAATCAAGCACGACGAAGGCGCCACCGTGGGTGCCGATGATGTGATTGGTGTTGTAGAATCCGGTGCCTCAGGCAGCGCTTCTTCAAGCTCGGCTGAAACCAAGTCTGAGAACACGTCAGAAGCTAAAAACGACAGCAAAGACAGCGGTGACGAGGGTAGTGACGGCGAAGTTGCTGGGCCGGCGGTACGTCGTTTATTGGGTGAGCACGGTCTTAAGCCGAGTGATGTTAAAGGCACCGGTAAAGGCGGACGAGTCACTAAAGAAGACGTTGAAAAGCATGTTAAAAGCGGCTCTTCTAAATCAGAATCGTCAAAGTCATCAGACAGCAGCAAACAACCGTCAAAACAACCTGAAACATCGGGCGATCGCGACCAGAAACGTGTACCAATGACGCGTTTGCGTAAACGTATAGCCGAGCGGTTGCTGCAAGCCAAAAACGATACGGCGATGTTGACGACCTTTAACGAAATCAACATGAAGCCCATCATGGATTTACGTAAAAAGTACAAAGATGTGTTTGAAGAAACACACGGTACTCGCCTTGGCTTTATGGGCTTTTACGTTAAAGCAGTAACCGAAGCCTTAAAACGTTTCCCGGATGTTAATGCTTCAATTGACGGTGATGACATTGTTTATCATAACTACTTTGACATCAGCATTGCAGTGTCTACACCGCGTGGTCTGGTAACGCCTGTGTTACGTGATAGCGATAAGTTATCAATTGCGGATATGGAAAACGGCATCCGTGATTTAGCGATTAAAGGACGTGACGGTAAGCTGACCCTGGACGAAATGCAGGGCGGTAACTTTACCATCACCAACGGCGGTGTGTTTGGTTCGTTGTTATCAACGCCCATTCTTAACCCGCCACAAAGTGCGATTTTGGGTATGCACAAAATTCAGGACCGAGCGATGGTCGTTGATGGCAAAGTTGAAGTCTTGCCAATGATGTACTTAGCTCTGTCTTATGACCATCGTATTATCGATGGCAAGCAGTCGGTTGGCTTTTTGGTAACCGTTAAAGAGCTGTTAGAAGATCCTCAACGTCTGATCCTGGATATCTAAAGACGCTGAGCATAGGCCGCATCGCAATTTTGTTGTTGCGGCTATTATTAATGCGCCGATCACGTTAAAATTCGGCGCGGTATTCGGGTAGGCAGCAGGTAAGCTGCTTTGGTTGTTTCAACGAATCGGAAGAGCATCATGAATTTGCATGAGTATCAGGGTAAGCAACTCTTTAAAGAGTATGGCTTGCCAGTATCTGAAGGTTTTGCCTGCGACACTGCTGATGAAGCGGTAGAAGCGGCAAAACGTATTGGTGGCGACATATGGGTCGTCAAATGTCAGGTTCACGCAGGCGGCCGTGGTAAAGCGGGTGGCGTGAAATTAGTTAAAAGTCTGGACGATGTTCGTGCTTTTGCAGAGCACTGGTTAGGTAAAAACTTAGTCACTTTCCAGACTGATGAAAACGGTCAGCCGGTTGCTAAGATTTTAGTTGAAAGCTGCACCGATATTGCAGACGAACTGTATTTAGGCGCAGTCGTTGACCGTGGTTCACGCAAAATCGTGTTCATGGCGTCAACTGAAGGCGGCGTAGAAATCGAAAAAGTTGCTGAAGAAACACCAGAAAAAATTCTTAAGGCCGAAATTGATCCGACCGTAGGCGCGCAGCCTTATCAAGGTCGTGAATTAGGTTTTAAACTGGGTTTGACTCCAGCTCAGGTTAAGCAATTCACCAAGATCTTTTTAGGTCTGGCGAAAATGTTTGAAGATTATGACCTAGCCTTGTTAGAAATTAACCCGTTGGTTATTACGGACGAAGGCAACATGCATTGTCTGGATGCCAAAGTGGGTATCGACAGCAACGCACTGTACCGTCAGCCTAAAATCCGTGAAATGCACGATCCGTCGCAAGACGACGCGCGTGAAGCAGAAGCGGCTAAGTGGGAACTTAACTACGTGGCACTAGACGGCAACATCGGCTGTATGGTCAATGGTGCAGGTCTTGCTATGGGTACCATGGACATTGTTAAGTTAAGCGGCGGCGAGCCGGCTAACTTTCTTGATGTTGGTGGCGGCGCTACCAAAGAGCGTGTTTCTGAAGCGTTCAAGATCATCTTGTCGGACAGCTCAGTTAAAGCCGTATTGGTTAATATTTTCGGTGGCATCGTTCGTTGTGACATGATTGCCGAAGGCATTATCGGTGCGGTAGAAGAAGTTGGCGTTAAGGTTCCGGTTATTGTTCGTCTGGAAGGTAACAACGCAGAACTGGGTACAGACAAATTGAACGATAGTGGCCTGAACATTATCGCAGCAGAGAGCTTATCTGATGCTGCTGATAAAGTGGTTGCTGCGGCAGGAGGTCAATAATGAGCGTTTTGATCGATAAAAACACCAAAGTTATCTGCCAGGGTTTTACTGGCGGACAGGGTACATTCCATTCTGAGCAAGCAATTGCCTACGGCACGCAGATGGTTGGTGGTGTTACCCCAGGTAAAGGCGGTCAAGAACACTTAGGCCTGCCGGTATTCAACACAGTTAAAGAAGCGGTAGAAGCTACTGGCGCAACCGCCTCTGTTATCTACGTTCCGGCGCCTTTCTGTAAAGATTCAATCATCGAAGCGGCCGACGCCGGTATCGAACTGATTGTTTGTATTACCGAAGGCATTCCGACTTTAGATATGCTGTACGTTAAAGAATACCTGACGCACAAAGGCGTGCGCATGATCGGTCCAAACTGCCCGGGTGTTATCACGCCGGACGAGTGTAAGATTGGTATCATGCCTGGCCATATCCACAAGAAAGGTAAAGTGGGTATTGTTTCACGTTCAGGTACATTGACCTACGAAGCGGTTAAGCAAACAACAGACGCTGGTTTCGGTCAGTCTACCTGTGTTGGCATCGGTGGTGACCCTATCCCGGGTTCTAACTTCATTGATATTCTGGAACTGTTCGAAAAAGATCCAGAAACTGAAGCTATCGTCATGATTGGTGAAATCGGTGGTACGGCAGAAGAAGAAGCGGCAGACTACATTAAAAACTATGTGACTAAGCCGGTTGTTTCTTATATTGCTGGTGTTACTGCGCCTCCAGGCAAACGTATGGGCCACGCTGGTGCCATTATTGCCGGCGGTAAAGGTACCGCAGATGAGAAATTTGCTGCTCTTGAAGCGGCAGGCGTTAAAACAGTACGTAGCCTTGCCGAAATCGGCAAAGCCGTTGCTGAGAAAACAGGCTGGTAATCCCGCCCGTTTAAAAAGACACAAAACCCGGCCCTCGCGCCGGGTTTTTTATGCCCAAAACACCGTAGCTCGCGTCCTAACGCGAATTTTTTGATAACATCATGGTAGCTGTTGCTCAAAGGCTCCTAACCAGTCATTCAGGTGCTTATCGACGGTATCGTCAAAGATCATCATTTCTATATGTCGGCGCTTAGGAATGCTAACTAATGTCACTTTTTCCAAGTCTTTTAGCGTTGCGATATCTGAATGCTGGCTGATTTTGTCGACTTCGCTAAACAGTACCAGAGTTGGCGGAAGTGTGGCGTTGGGTATGCGTTTCAATACATTAGGTGTGGAAATCTGCTCTGAAGATACCGCCGAACCAGTTAATGTTTGCTCTACTTCCTGCGCTAGCCACTTTTCGCTGATTAACGTTTTAAGTATCGGGTTTATGGCTCTGGAAGCAATGGTCGCTGCTTGAGTGAAGTGGGTCATAGGAGCAATCAATATCAGACCGTCAACGTTGTCGTAACGCTCAGCATATTGTGCTGCAATCGAGGCTCCGTAGGATTTTCCGTAAAACAATAAGGGTCGCTCGGCCGATTCTGTTAATTCCTCGATAAGTGAATTTAAGCGCTTGATATCTTCTGGACCAAAACTAGCCTTAACACTGGAATTGTTGCCGTGGCCCATTAAATCAATGACGACAGTGTTATAGCCTTTTAGCTGCAAAGCGGTACTGTCGAAATAAACCGACTCGGCATCAGCACCATAGCTGTGTAATAGAATAACCAGTCCTTTGGCATCTGCCACCGGGGAGTTTCGGTATTTTCCCTCGTAGCTGTAGTTTCGAACGGCTTCGACATCCGGCGGCGCATTCTTGTGGTGCATCTTAAATTTAAGTGTCATGGGGTTGAACTCTTCCGTCAGGTTAGTGGCGTCGCCCCATAAGTAAGCGAGATCTAAGCCCTCATAAAGAACCGTATTTTTTTGCTCTAAATTGTGAAATTTTTGGATTTCTTCGTCTGTTGCACCAGAAAGTTCAAGCTGAAAAAAGTCAGGATGGTAAAGAGTGTTTTGTACAACTGAGCTGCACCCTTGCAACACAGAACCGGCAAGCAGTGTCAGTAAAATAAAACTCCGTTTCATTTTGATTCCTTATGTTTTCACACGGTTTCTGATACATCGATTTGACGCTATGCGGTTAGATTACAATCTAAATTATGTTAAAGAAATGGTCAAAATTAACGCGAAGCTAAAATAGTAACTCCCGTCGTTTACAAAACGCCACCGCTGTAATAAAAGTGATCATTGCGTAATGGGCCGGCACTATTTATTATTCGCGCTTCTTCATTAATGGACCCTGTTATGTCGATTCGTAATAAGCTACTTTTTGTTGGTGTGATAACAACCGCTGCTTTCATTGTATTGCTTACCCTGATGTTGTTTTTTCAGTCGCAAGTCGGTGATTTGCATCGTGCTAACGAGCTGAAAGAGTCGGCACATAACGGCTTGTTGCAAATGCGCAATACCGTTATCAAATTTACTGTTTAAGCCGAAAAATACAACCTATCGGCCACAGCAAGCAATATTA
Source organism: Pseudomonadota bacterium (assembly GCA_051745735.1). Lineage (GTDB taxonomy): Bacteria > Pseudomonadota > Gammaproteobacteria > Enterobacterales > Alteromonadaceae > Idiomarina. The sequence continues at coordinate 5,158 of JBNJEJ010000003.1, read as the reverse complement.
CTGGGGTTGGGTGAATTGTGCTGCGGCGACTCACTTGACAGATCGCGTTTAGCAAACAAGACTTAAGGATAAGTATCTTGTGTGCAGTAAACGGAGATTTTATGAATGCAGAGCAATATTTAAATGAGTTGTTGATTAATCGGCTACCTGAGGGTAAATCGGTGCCTGCGTTTTATGAAGCGGCGGGCGATGAGGCAGAGCAGCTGAGCCAGTTAGCGGATGAGATCGTCCAGCTGCAAACCGAGGCTGCCGTGCCAGCAGACGCTACGCGCACGCAATCTTATGATGCACTTGCCCAGGAACGAGCCAGTATTGTGGCAAATCTGGATTTGGTGGATAGCCGCACAGAGAAAGAATCTCGCGAAAGGCGGCTGGATGACATTCAGCGTGAAATGGAAGGCAGCAGTCAAGCGAGCAGTGAAGCAGAGGCTAAGTTTGGTGAAAAGCTCAGTGAGCTGGAGCGTAAGGTTGACCTCGTCATAGAACGGATGTGAGTAATCGCTGGGGTGCCATGACCGAGCAAAAAGTAGGCACCTGAATTCAGCGTAAAATCCAGTTAGTGAGTTTGCCCGTAATAATGGGGTGAATTGATAGTTTTCAGGAGGAATAGAATGCACAAGAGTGAAAAACCAGAACAATTAGCTGAGTTCACCGCCCCGGGCATGGAAAGCGAATCTGCAAAAGAAACAATAGCCATACTCGACAACCGCATGGTTGCTTTGATTGATCTGCAGTTGACCTTAAAACATATTCATTGGAATGTTGTCGGGCCAAGCTTTATCGGTGTGCACGAAATGCTCGACCCTCAAGTCGACACGGTTCGTGAGATGACCGATACCATCGCAGAGCGTATTGCCACATTAGGCGGCGTGCCACTGGGTACTCCCCAGTCAATTGTCGATCGCCGGTCATGGCAGGACTATTCGATAGGCAAAGGTTTAGTTGCTGATCATTTAGCCGCCCTTGATAAAGTGTATAACGGCATTAATAAAGACCACAGAAAAGGAATCAACGAACTGTCTGGACTTGATCCTGTTTCTGAAGATATGTTGACCGGGCAACTTGCCGAACTGGAACAGTTTCAGTGGTTTATTCGCGCTCATCTTGAGTCATCATCAGGCGAGTTGAAAACCTGATAAATCGGCGAGAGCCGGTAACTTGATTAGAAAGAAGAACTGAAAAGCCCAACAACGCAATGTTGGGCTTTTTCGTCTACACTTTGCAATATCACCCATTCTAATGGAAGCTGGTTTATGCACAGCGGTACATTACATCGTTTCGGTAGCTACCTACGAACAAAATGGGCCTCACCACGCCGAATTCGTTTTTGGCTGCTGGTGCTGGTCATTTTATACACCTTACTGGGCTTTTTCGCTTTGCCCTGGGCCATTCAATACGTTGCAGAGAGTACCGCGAAAGAGGACTTTGCACGTGACCTGCGCATAGAGTCAGTACAAACCAACCCCTATACACTGACCCTTAAGATCAACCAAGTTGAACTTGATGACATTGACAACCGGCAGTTGCTTAGCTGGGACCGGCTGTTTGTTGATCTTACCTGGTCGAGCATAACCAACAAAGCTTGGACCTTCGAGACAGTTCAACTCGACAAGCCGGTTATTCAGGAAGAACGTTTTATCTCAGGCGAAACTCGTTTATTACGGCTGGTCGCCGAGCTTAGCTCTGACCAGACCCCGGCCATTGACGAACCGGCACCGCTACCGGCATTACGCATCAACCAACTGCGTGTTGAGGGAGGTGTTCTGCGCTTCGCTGATAATCTAGAGAACGCCGTTGATGCTGATAAACCGACTCATGTGTCGCTGGCATTGAACCATGTCGGATTGTCGATTAAAGATTTTGAATTGAAAAAAGGAACGCGTTTTCCGGTAAGTCTGAGCGGGCAGTTCGCACAAGGTGGCAAGCTTACCCTCGACGGCCAGCTTCAATTGCTGCCCAGTCTGGCTCTGCAGGCCAGTGCCGATATTAATAAACTGGCACTGAAACAGGCCGAGCCTTATCTGCGGCAGTTCGCGGAAATCCGCCTTAATCGCGGAACACTGGACCTGAACGGTCAACTGCATACCGATGCCCAACAACCCATTGCATTTAACGGCTCAGCCGGCATCAACTCGCTAAACATCAAGGATGACTTGAATGACGAATCACTCATCGGCTGGCAAAGCCTTGAGACTGAACAGCTCCGGTTGAGTCTCAAAGATAAGCAGATTGAGTCCGATCCCATCATTGTTAAAGGCCTGTCCGGAAAACTGGTTATTCACGAAAATAAAACCACCAACTTCGGGCAGCTGGTGATTGATCGCGGTGCAAAAAAAGCGCAGGACGGCAACACGCCGGCCACGGACAACGAGAAAGCGCAGCCGTTCAGTATCGCTATTGAGCGCATTGAGCTAACCGAGGGCGCTCTTCAGTTTGCAGATAATTCACTGCCGCTGCCTTTTTCGACCCGCATCCACACCTTAAGTGGTGAGATATCGACTTTAAGCTCGACTTCGGCTGAGCCAGCCGGGGTTAAGTTAGAAGGAGAGGTCGCAGAGTATGGCTTGTTGCAGGTTGACGGTGCCGTGCACGCTTGGGATCCCATGCGTCAGACCAATATCCACCTAAGATTCCATAACCTTAAAATCCCGGAATACTCCCCTTATACGGTAAACTTTGCCGGTCGCAAGATCTCGGGTGGAACCATGGATCTTGATCTGGACTATACCATCAAGGAAAACCAGCTGGACGGACAAAACAACTTATTACTTAATGACCTGAAACTTGGCGAAAAGATGGCTTCCAGTGACGCCATGGATCTACCACTGGAGCTGGGCATAGCGCTGCTTCAGGACAGCGACGGTGTTATTGATCTCACGTTACCGGTGACCGGAAATGTCGGTAACCCGCAGTTCGACTTCAGTAAGGTGATTCAGCAGGCGGTGGGAAACGCCATTACATCGGTTGTTACAGCACCCTTCAGTTTTCTGGCAAGCCTTGTCGGTGCCGGCTCTGAAGATCTGGGTCAGGTTGAATTTCTGGCTGGCCGTGCCGACTTGTTACCGCCTCAGCGTCAGCGCATTGCCAAGCTGCGCGAAGCTCTTAATCAGCGCCCCAGGTTAGCCCTTAAGCTCGCCGGCCCGTTTAACCAGAGCTTTGACGGGCCTGCCCTGAAACGAGAAAAAGCCATTACAGCCCTGCAGCAACGCCTTGCTGAACAGGGGCGGGAAGATGCAGACCCCAGCCTGACAGCGGAATCTAATGAGGACATTGTTGAAGCCATGTTCAGCGGTTATTATCCGAAATCCAGCCTGGGGCCGGTACAGGATTATTTCACTGAAAAAACCGATGAATCAGGCGATGAAACTGTATTCGATGCACTGGCTTATCGCAATTATCTGGCCGGGCAGGTTATCGCCGCGCAGCTTGTTACCGAGGCAGAGCTCAAAGCCATTGCCAATGCCCGTGCAGAAGCGGTACGCAACGCTCTGGTTACTCCGGATGCGGAAACCGGTATCGCAGCTGAGCGCGTGCGTATTTTGCCGCCCAAGGCAGTTGATGCGGTAGACGGCGAGCGCATTAATATGCAAATTGGTATTAGTGCGGATTGAGGCGAGCCCAGCAGTGATACAAAATAATCAGTTAGCACACTGTCGGTAGAACTGACCTAATAACCGGTAAACCTCCGGCATATGTGCTTTCATCTGTTCAGGGTCTTCAAAAAAGGTTTCGCTGCATACGGCGAAAAATTCAGCCGGACTGGTTAGTGAGTAACCATCAAGAGGCAACGCTTTGTGATGATTTGAATCACTCTGCAAGCGGTCCCATGCAGCCGAAAAAATATCGTGCCATTCGCCGGGCTTCATATCGGGGTGCATTGGTGGCGCGCCGTTAGCCCCATCGCGCAACATATCAAGTTTGTGCGCAAACTCATGAATTACCACATTACCGGGCTTTCCATTACGAGCGTTAGGGCCCGTTTGGCACACCGACTGCCATGACAGGATCAGCGGACCGCGCAGCCAGGCTTCGCCGCTTAAGCCGGGATTTTGCGTATGAACAACGCCGTCAACGGTGCGGTGAGGGCGATTAGGGACAAAATCGCCCTCATAGAGAATAACGCTGTAAAAGTGGTCATACCAATCCAGCCCGAGGTGCAGAACCGGCACACAGGCCATGGTCGCAATCTTGAGACACATGGCATCAGTGAACTGAAAGTCGCCACCGGCAACAAAGTCTTTGCGAACCAAAAAACGAAAGGTCATATCGCGCAGAGCATCGCGCTCAGAACCCTGGTAATGCGCCATTACCGGCCAGTCGGCAACGGCGGACTCCCACTCACTCTCAGTGAAGCCCATTTTTTTGATGCGCCTATTTTCGTACCAAGTGCGTAAGCGCTTAAACATCGGCTTAAGTCACACTTTTTGGACGTCGGCGCAGTTCATGCTGAGCCTCGTACAGCAGCTTTGAATAGCTAAATGTGGGACAATTTGTTGTGGTTGCAACACCAGATGAAACCGTGAGTTTCAGCGATTCTGTAGCTATTGTCTGATTAATTACGCTGTCAATTTTGCGCTTAACGCGCTCGGTAATCCTAGTAAACTCAATATCATCGTGACTGTGTTTATTAATCATCAACACACTAAACTCATCGCCGGAAAAACGACTGATAATGTCAGATTGACGAAAGTTCTCGCGTAATATATCCGCTATAGCGACCAAGGCATTGTCACCGGCATTATGTCCGTAAACCTCATTAAATTGACGAAAGTCGTCAATATCAAGCAGCAGTAAATAGATGCCAAGTTGGCTGCGCTCGGCTATTGTCAGCATGCTCCGAGCCCGGTGCTCAAAGGCAGAACGATTGAACAAATGAGTCAGGTGGTCAATATCCTGATATGCATCTGCTTGCAGTTCTTCTTCGACAAGCGCCGCAAGTTGTTTTAGGACAATTTTTTCCTGATCGCTGAAATGGCGGGATTTATTATCGATTAGGCACAAGGTGCCAATACGTTCGCCGTTTTCTAGTTGTAACGGACAACCCGCATAAAATTGCACCGGATCAACTTCGGCTGTCACCAAGGCGTTATCCTTAAATCGGGGGTGCTCGCTGGCGTTGGTCACTACAAACACATCCTGAAAGCCTAATGCATGCGCG
>JBNJEJ010000002.1:0-91912 GCA_051745735.1 Pseudomonadota bacterium | reverse complement strand
CGCAGCACGTCGCCGATGGTTCCTATTCCATGCTACAATCGCGCTATCGTTTGTTAAGAATAGAGTTAAGCAATGACGACGGAATTAGAGCAATTGAAAGCAACTGCAAAAGCAGCTGCGGGCAAAGCTTACGCACCCTACAGTCAATTCAGTGTGGGAGCCGTGGTGCGAACCCGGGATGGGCAATTAATCAGTGGCTGTAATGTCGAAAACGTATCTTATGGTTTGTCGAATTGTGCTGAGCGGACTGCAATTTTTCGGGCCATTGCCGAAGGTATTGACGTTAACGAAATTGATAAAGTGGCGATATACACGCCGACAGAAGTGGTTCATTCCCCCTGTGGCGCCTGCCGACAAGTAATGGTTGAATTCCTCGGACCACAAACCCCTTTTATCTCCATTTCAGATCATGGGGTGAAGGAATGGACAGTCGCTGAGCTACTGCCCGATAGCTTTTCGTTTTGACCTGATTAGCTTACTTTTCAATACTGTACATTAGGTCACCGCTTTGGCTATCCGATGAAGATACTGATTCTATCCATAGGTGTTCAGTAAGCTGATAACGGACTAAAAACGATGATTTTGACTCAATCAAGCCAATACCATATTTCACGTACAGTCGAGGGGAAAGATACTTGCCAAGATACAATGAAGTATCGTTAACGTTTTTAGTGTCGGACTCCACAGCAACTTCGTCGAAACCGAAAGTCTCTTTTAGACTTTCAGCAAAGGACTCGGTAATATTGCCGGTGAGCAACAAGGCAGCCTGCAGTTCAAGATTACTCGATTCTGAGCCTGGATTTGGCGGACGTCCGAACAACAAATAAGATAACACGGAAGCGTCTGGCATAGCGGGGTCAGAAAATAAATTCAGTTCAGGTTTTATTAAAGTCCCTCGTACCTGTGCTCCGACGCGGTCAGGGCTAGTGCCTGAATCGGTTAGTTCACGCACCACTTGTAGATTAAGGCCCGGATTATCAACAGGCCCACCATTATAAATTAATTGCCCCTTATCAATGGTTAACTCCTGCCCATAAACCTCGTAAGTACCGGATTTTACACCCACTTTGCCCGTTGCACGCGCAATGGACTGGCTGCTTTTTGATACGTTGATGCCACCGGTCAGATCGCCTTCAAAACCGTAGGCTGCAACGCGAACATTATCACCTAAGGTTAGGTTGATAGCGGTATCGGTACTGATATTTGTTTCCGGGCCCGTTGTCTTTTGCTGTTTAACGACAACGTCAGCAGATGGCCCCATGGCACCTGATAGTCTCAAGGGGGTAATCAGTGCTTTAGGTACATGAATATCACCGCTCACTGATAGATGGCGGTCTGCAAAAGTTACCTGCATATCTGGACTGATGTGAACGCTTAATTCAGGAGTGTCTAACAACCGCAGTTGTTGACCCGTTAATTTAACAGCAAAGCTGCGTTTTTTAAGATGGGTTTGTCCGCTAAGCGTAAATTGGCCGTCGCCAACTGAGCCAGAGCCTTGTAAATTATAACTGAATTGATCGCCGGTGGACGGCTCAACCGTCAGTTTAGTCGCCGTCACCAAAGTGCCCGTTGGGTTTATCAGCAACTCATTGATCACGGCCGTCAGGCGCGGCATTACTGTGGGTCTGTTTAGTTGTCCACTCACAACAACGTTGGCGTCTAACTGTCCTTTCGCCGCACCAATTGTCGGTAATAAAACCTCTGCGATACCAATATCCTCTAGCGACGCGCTGACAGAACCATCCAATTGTCCGTCGCCGGCTAACCTGGACAACATAGCCTGGCCGTCGAGCTGTAAGCCGATCTCCTCGGACACTGCGCTAAGCTTAAGTGATGTTTGTCCGGCCTCAGGTTTAACCTCCAGTAAAAGCTGGTCAACTAAAATTGAATCCTCTAATCCGCTAAGGACCAAATTATCGGATTTTAGTGTCGCGTGCAGAGATGTCGGTTGATAACTGCTAAGGTTAACGACTGAGCTAATATCAATGTCCAGGTCGCCTGAGGTTGTGACCTGCGCGTTAGGAACAAAGTAGTTAATTAAAGAAAGCGGTTGTTGGCGTGCCGTCAGTTGCAGCAACGTGTTATGTTCTCCTGGCGCTGAATCCGTTGCCTTTAAACATATTGGCTGTGTCGTTGAATCCTGTTTTAAACAGAAGTTGTCAACCATCAGGCGCGGATCCTGCCAGCGGTAGCTGATGGTTGCCTTTTGCGTCAAGTTAAATCGTTTTAAATCCTCAGGGTGGAGAGTTAACTCGTGCACAGTCAGTTTGACCACATCGCTTTGTAACTGACTCGCCAGGTTCAGATCGATACCGGTATTAGCAGCAATAGCCTGCAACTTGAGGGTCTGTTGATCCAATCCACCGGCTATGTGCAAGTTAAAATCTTTAATGGATTGGTCTTGCAGGTTCAGTTGTTCGCTGCTTATTTCTATCTCGGCCCATGGCGAATTAAGATCGCCTTCTAGTGTCGCGGTTAGAGCAAGCGCCCCAGTCGCTTGCACAGGTAATAGTGGTACCCGGGCCAATGTTGGTATTTTGGCATCAATATGTAATTGACGGCCAGGCGCCATCATTCCTTCAGCAGTAGCGGTTATGCCTTGCCACTGAAAGTCAAGGTTGTCGACTTTAATATAGGGTTTCTGATACTTGAGTTCGGTTACCAGGGATAGCGGCTGTTGAAAAAGCTCCCCTTCAATTGACGACTGCAGATTGATGCCGTCATGCCAACTCAGCTTAGCTTGTCCGCTGACACGGCCGCCAAATTCCGAATCGCTCAATTGCAGTTTATTCAGAGTCAGCTGAGATTCACTCAATTGCGCCTGCGCAAGCAAGTTGAACTGGTGTTGATTGGCTAATTCTGTCGACATGTCGGTGTCTAATGTTAACGAGTTGAGGGTTCCCTTTGCCTTAACCTGCCCTGAAGTTAGGGTATTCTGGTAAGCAATGTTATCGCTCTGTAACATCATATCGATTGCAAGCGGGGCGTTTAAATCGACGGTTCCGGTTAGCGTGAAAGCTCCATCGACGACTCCGTTTAAGCGACTTGCGAGTTGTTTAACAGTTAGTATTTTCTTTTTAACAGTAACTTCACCTGTTATATCCGCTGACTGGACATTATTACTTACGGTTAGTTTGGGAGTTGCGTGTACTGAAACGTTACTATTCCCCCTTAAAGCTGCTGTGCCGTTAATCACTATTGCTTCATTGATGGTGGTGGGGGCTAAGGCATTGATCCAGGCCGCGGGTTGTAATTGTGATAGCTGAAGATCTGCTCGCCAGTCGAGCTCTGATAATGGCTCATTTACGACAAAGTCAGCGTTAGCCGCTAAATTTTCTTGTCCGATAAAGGAACCGCTTAAACGGTTTAAATCACCAATTGAAGTCAGCGTAAATGCAGCCTCAGGATAATCCGGTGAATGCAATTGAGCAGCCAGTTGCAGCTGATAATCGAAAGGGTAAGTTAAGGTTGCGTTGGCGCTTAAATCGAGAGTTGTGTACTGGTGTTGCACGACAAACTGAGCAATCTCAAGGTTGCCTCCAGAAGATACCGATGCTTTAGCGGTTAACCCAAGCTTTTGCTCAGGGGCGTCGTTAATGAAAAACCAGCTGGGTTTTGCCTTAAAGCGCTTGAGTTCAATAGTCAACGGCAGTTCGATCGCCAACGACTCTAAGTTTGACGGTGTTTGCGGCTGCTCGCTGGTGTCGCTCGCTCTGAGTCGGACTTTACCGGTGCCTAAAAGCAGTTGCTCGATGACAAGGCGCCCGTCAAGTAACTTGCTGGGTGACCAGGTAAAATCAACCGATGCAAACTGGGCGGCAAATTGGTTTGTGTCGATGCGCAAGTCGGTGACCGAAAACTTATTGGCAAGAGCGCCTTCAAAGCGGTCAAAGGTAATGGATTCGGCGATTAATGGCTTACTTAAATTGATGAGCCACTGACTACCCGTATGGGTCGTTAAAAGAGTAAATAGGGTGGCAGGCAAGACGACTAATACAAGCACCGCCAGACTGACCACTGCATAGGATAAGTGCCGGTAAATACTCATAAGTCAGGTCCCAGGGTAAAGTGCAGCCGCCAGGGGTTGCCCGGTTCGTCGATAGCCTGGGCCAGGTCCAGGCGGATGGCGCCAACCGGAGATAACCAACGGACGCCAAAACCAACACTCTGCTTGAGGCCCTGATTAGGCTCAATCATGGTGTTACCGATATCAGTAAAAACAGCGACACGCCAATCCTTAGCGACCAGATAATCGAACTCGGCGCTGGCAACCGTCAAGTAACGGCCGCCAATAACAGCCTGACTTTCATCCTCTGGCCCCAATTGCTCATAAGCATAGCCCCTGACACTATTATCACCACCGGCAAAAAATCTTAGCGACGGCGGCAATTGGTAAAAGTCATCGATATAAGTTGCCCCAATTTCGGCCCGGCTTAACATGCGCCATCGGTCGCTTAAGGTCCAGACAGATTTAAATTTTATATTGCCTTGCAGCATATCGGCATCAGACAACAAACTCTCGGTGGCGGCTTGTAAACCAAAACTGACTCGCCAGCCGTTGACCACGTTAATTCGTTGGTCAGAACTTAAGTATCGCCATTCGATTCCAGGCAATAAAAATTCCGAACGGTCATCCTGTAGACCAACGGTAAAATCTTCATAAAACCAGCTCAGGTCGTATTCGCGCTGCCATTTTTGATGAGTAAAGACATCTACAGCCTTAACCCGGTAAACTTGCGAGTTAACGCTGTCATTGTCCTTACTGCCAATTTCTGTGCGTAGCTGGTGATAATCCATTTGTGGCTTTTCACCGGGGATATGGTAGATAGCGGTAGCGCGACTTTCGTATTGCGCTAATTGAACTGCAGAACGTAACTGATGCCCGCGACTGTTAATCCAGCGTCGATCCAGACCCGCTGTTATCCGAACTCCGGTATCCGTGCCATAGCCGGCACCAAAACGATAATGGGTCTGTTTGTTGGCAGACGTTTCAACGCGCACCGGCACTTGATTATTGTCATTTGCATTTTCCCAGTCGCTGACGATTTGTACTTCGGAAAAATAGTCACTGTTACCTAGGTCTACCTGAAATTTACTGAGCTCTGAGGTCATATAGGGGTCACCAACAGCAAAGCGAGCGTAACGACTAATTAAGTCCTCTCGCAGATGACACGAAGTGATATCGAGATCACCAAAGTAATAGCGCGGGCCGCTGTTTAAGACAACATTGACGTTGGCTGTGTTTTGTTCTGTATCCACAATAACCTGAGTCCGGTCAAAATCGGCCTGATGATAGCCCCGTTGAATCGCTCGGCTTAATAATGCGGACTTTTGTTTTTCGTACTCACCATGGTGAAAGACTTGGCCGGCTTTTACCTGCCCAAGGGCAATAACCGCTGCTAATTCATCATCATTTTTTGCATCTCCCTGGATGGACCACAAGCTTTTTTCAATAACGACCGGGTTATTCAATTGGACGTCATAGACGGCGCGCCACTTTCTTTCACCCTCTTGAGTAAGTGATGACGTGACCTCGGTCTGATAGTAACCAAAGGGTTTTAGCGCCTGTTTAATTTCTGCCGGCGCGTTTCGATGCAAGTAACGAACCTGATAAGCACGGTAAGAACGCTCAGAGTCCATGTTAGCGATTTGTAAGTAGCTTTTTACGTTACTCAGACGCTCTCCCTCTACCCCTTCTATCTGGACATCGACTTGCTGGCTGCTGGCGGACAAGGGCAACCACAAGCCAATGCAAAGAATAAAAACGATAAATTTGGTCACTGATATTTGCTGCACTGTGGTCATTCGCTAAAGCGCTCCGGATTATGCGATAATAGTCGCATGGCTGTTATAGCAAAGTAAAATTGCTTCGCATGCCAGACTGGTTATTTTATCCTCAGTTAAACGGTTAGCCAGCAGTTTCTGCTTGCGTGCTCGGTTAAGCTAAGTATAATTCCGAATCTAAGACTTAGGGGCGTAGTTCCAACGGCAGAACAGCGGTCTCCAAAACCGACGGTTGGGGGTTCGAATCCCTCCGCCCCTGCCAAGTCTTGCCACTACAGCTTTCTTCATAGAAAACCAACCATGCTGCTGGTAGACCGTCGCACTATTAAGTAGACTAGTTATTAATGCTTCAGTTAACAAACTACGATGGAAAAACATGCAGGCACGTTGGCACAAGCAGCAACTTGCTGTCTTACAGGCAATGAATATTCCGGTTTATCAGCATCGCCCCCGCGATATGGCCTCGCTGCGCTCAGTGTCAGAGTGCTACTGTTACCGGCTGGGCCCGATAATGATAAGCGCTGAGCAACCATTACCCGTGCAGTTACCGCAATGGTTAGAGGATTGCTGTACGCTGTTCGGCAGTCGGCCGGTGGCGGTGAAGCCCGACCATGATGTGACGGTTGGCTATGACTTTGAGCAATGCCAGCAGCAAATGCTGAGCGCTGCAGGGAAACAATCATTTTGGCAGCAACTCGGCAAACACCTATAACCTTAGTCAATCTAAACGCGCCATCGCCAGCGTTGTACCAGATTGAATGTGCAGCCCATTCTCAGCCATGGTCCTATCAGATTTTTTTGCAAAGCAACGGTGCTGACTATCGTTGGTGTGAAGCACGCACAAAAACACAACCCGTTGGCTTTACCGTCTGCCAACAGGTTGCTGATGAACTGACATTACACAATATTGCAGTAAGCCCTCAACAGCAGGGAAAAGGAATTGGCGCGGCGTTGATCAAAGATGTCTTAGCGTATGCCGGGTATCATCAACTGACCGTATTTTTAGAAGTGAGAGTGAGTAACAGCAAGGCCCGCAGCTTGTATCAGCGTGTTGGCTTTGAGACAGTAGGGCGCCGGCCCGACTATTACCGCTTATCGGACAGCTTCGAAGATGGTCTGGTTATGCGCTGGACACCGAAGCAAACAAAATAAAGTAGGAAGCAAGACTATATGCGCGAACAAGCAGAGCAGATTTTATCCTTAGTTGATTTAACCACTTTAAATAACAATGACACCGTTGCTGATATCGACCAGCTGTGTGTCAAAGCGAGCACGGGTAAAATCAACGTCGCTGCGCTTTGTGTTTTTCCTGAGTGGGTATTTGCTACTCAACAGAAACTTGCTGAGTTAGGCTTAAAGATCCCTGTTGCAACTGTAACTAATTTCCCCGAAGGGCACGCGGATATTGACCGGGCGGTAGCTGAAACCGAACGAGCACTGGCTGTCGGAGCTGATGAGATAGACGTGGTCCTGCCTTACCAAAATTTGATGCAGGGCGACCAAACGATCGCTGCCGAATTAGTAAAGCAAGTAAAGTTAACGTGTGATGGCCGGGCTAAATTAAAAGTTATTATCGAAGCGGGCCAGTTACAACAGCCTGACTTAATTGGCAGAGCCAGCGAAATAGCCATCAGCGAGGGTGCTGATTTTATAAAAACGTCGACGGGTAAAGTCAACGTTAATGCGACTCTGCAAGCCTCTGAAATCATGTTGCAAGCCATTAAAGCGTCGGGTTCGTCCTGCGGTTTTAAAGCGGCAGGCGGTATCAGGAATTTTGCAGAAGCACAACAATACGTTGCTTTAGCAGCGCGTATCATGGGGCCCGAATGGGTTACAGCAACTCACTTTCGCATCGGGGCAAGCAGTTTAGTCGATGATTTAAAGCAGCAACTCAGCTAACAGGATTTTTATGTTCATAGCACAGGAAGCGATCCGGGCAAAACGCGACGGCAAAGTCCTCTCTGATCAACAAATTCAGCAGTTTGTCAGTGGTATAACCGAGCAAACCATCAGTGAAGGTCAAATTGCCGCAATGGCGATGGCGATTTATTTTCAGGGTATGCAAGATCATGAAAAAGCTACCTTGACCTTGGCGATGCGCGATTCCGGCGAGATACTGAACTGGCAACAAATGGATCTAGGCGGTCCCGTGCTGGATAAACACTCGACCGGAGGCGTTGGCGATGTTGTCAGCCTTATGTTGGGCCCCATTGTAGCTGCGTGTGGGGGCTACGTGCCGATGATTTCCGGGCGTGGGTTAGGTCATACGGGTGGAACTCTGGATAAATTTGACGCTATTCCCGGTTATCAAACCGCACCGGACAACGACCTGTTCCGACATACGGTAAAAACCGCAGGTGTTGCTATTATCGGTCAAACGGGGCAACTGGCGCCGGCAGACCAGCGCTTTTACGCTACCCGGGATATTACCGCCACGGTAGAATCTGTGCCCTTGATCACAGCGTCGATTTTGGCGAAAAAGCTGGCCGAAGGGCTGGATGGGCTGGTACTGGATGTAAAAACCGGCAGTGGCGCCTTTATGGCGGAGTATTCCCAAGCCCTTGAACTGGCGCAAAGCTTAACTTCGGTTGCTAATAGTGTCGGCGTAAAGACTTCTGCCCTGCTAACGGATATGAATGAACCGCTGGCATCTGCCGCTGGCAATGCCGTTGAAGTGCAATTAGCCATAGATTATCTGACCGGTGCGCATCGCGGCCAGCGTTTACATCAAGTGACCGAGGCCCTGGCTGCTGAAATGGTGATGCTGGGCGGGCTCGCCGATGATCGTTCACAGGCATTGGCAATGGTTAATAAAGCACTGTCCTCGGGCGCTGCAGCCGAGCGTTTTGCGAGAATGGTGGCAACCCTTGGCGGGCCCGACGATCTGCTTGAAAAGCCGCAACAACATTTAGCACAGGCAAAAATCGTTAAACCACTGACGGTAAAAGATGCGGGTTTAACCACATCAGGTTTCATTTCCGCAATTGATACGCGGGCCATTGGTATGGCGGTAGTTGCTCTGGGCGGCGGTCGCCGGATGGCCACAGATTCACTGAATTATGCGGTGGGTTTAACGCAACTTGCCGAGTTGCGCTCGCCGCTTAGCGCCGATACCCGTTTGGCGGTCATCCACGCGGACAGCGAGAGTGACTGGCAGCAGGCGGCTGATATGGTGGCTAAAGCATTTACCGTGGCAGAGCAACAGCCGGCCTCTGCAGAAATGATCTATCAACGCGTAACGGAGTGAGCAAGATATGGCGCGAGCAATTGTCGTGGTGTTGGATTCGTTTGGTATTGGTAGCGCACCGGATGCGGCTAAGTTTGGCGACAAAGGCGCGGATACCTTTGGTCACATTGCGGCTTACAGAGCGCAGCAAGGCCGTCCTTTACAGTTGCCGAATCTGGCCAAGCTGGGTTTAGCCGAAGCTCATCGCGGAGCAACTGGGGCGTACGCCGCGGGTTTTGAAAATTCAACTGCGCAGCACAGTTATGCCTGGGCTGCTGAACTGTCTTCGGGTAAAGACACGCCATCCGGGCACTGGGAGCTGATGGGGGTGCCGGTTCATTTTGAATGGGGTTATTTCGAACAACAACAAAACTCATTCCCACCGTCGTTACTTGATGCCTTGATTGAGCAATGTGACTTACCGGGGGTACTGGGTAATTGCCATGCTTCCGGCACCAAAATTATTGAGCAACTCGGCGAAGAGCACGTAAAAACTGGTAAACCCATAGTCTACACGTCAGCAGACTCGGTTTTTCAGATTGCTGCTCATGAACAACATTTTGGACTACAACGACTGTATGAAGTCTGTGAAACAGCTCGGCAGTTGCTGAATGAATACAATATTGGCCGCGTTATTGCGCGCCCATTTATCGGTGCTGACCGGGACAGTTTTGAACGTACTCATCAGCGTCGCGATTATGCAGTAAAACCACCGGCAGCAACGCTTTTGGACAAATTAAAAGAACACGGCGGCGAGGTCATTGCTATTGGTAAGATCGCCGATATCTTTGCGCACCAGGGCATTTCGCAAACGATTAAGGGGGCTGGTAGCGATGCACTACTGGACGCTACTCTAAAAGCAATGCAACAAGCACCGGAAAACAGCCTGGTTTTTACCAACTTAGTGGACTTTGATACGCTTTATGGACATCGTCGCGATATCGAAGGCTATGCGGCAGAATTAGAAAAAGTGGATGCGCGGTTACCGCAGTTATTGCAAGCCATGCAGCCTGACGACCTGTTGGTACTGACTGCCGACCATGGTTGCGATCCCAGCTGGCCCGGAACTGAACACACGCGCGAATTTGTCCCCTTACTGATGGCTGGAAGAATGCTTGCAAAAGGCAGTCACGGCCAGCGCGACAGCTTTGCCGATCTGGGCCAGACGTTGTCTCGTTTATTTGGCTTACCGGGCATGCCAGAAGGGTGCGCTATGATTTCTGAAAAAACAAGCTGATGGGGTTATAAAGCGGATTGCTGGTTAACTAATCATCGATTGTTTCTAGCGTCAAGATAGGCGAAAATGGAAATCAACAAGCGATAGCCAATCTCAAAATTTAAAAAGAGTTGTTCATGTCAGACCACAGTTATCAAAACGAAGTTGATAAACGCAGAACCTTTGCAATTATTTCGCACCCTGATGCGGGTAAAACCACGATCACAGAAAAAGTACTCCTGCACGGTCAACAGATTCAAAAAGCCGGCACCATTAAAGGAAAAAAATCCGGTCAACATGCGAAATCTGACTGGATGGAAATGGAGCAAGAGCGTGGTATCTCGGTAACCACATCGGTAATGCAGTTTCCCTACCATGAACAACTGGTAAACCTACTGGATACGCCGGGGCATGAGGACTTTTCTGAGGATACCTACCGCACGTTGACAGCCGTAGATTCCTGCTTAATGGTGATTGACGGGGCCAAAGGCGTAGAAGCACGAACCATAAAGTTAATGGAGGTAACCCGTTTGCGGGATACCCCCATTATCACCTTTATGAATAAACTGGACCGCGATATCCGCGATCCGCTGGAGCTGCTGGACGAAGTGGAAGACGTGCTGAAGATCATGTGCGCTCCGGTTACCTGGCCCATCGGTTCAGGTAAGAATTTTAAAGGTGTCTATCATCTTTTGCTGGACAAAATCATCTTGTATAAAACTGGCCAGGGTCACCGTATTCAGGAGACCGATATCATTGAGGGTATCGATAATCCGGAATTAGACCAGCGGTTAGGTGTCTGGGCTGATGAATTACGGGAACAAATAGAGCTGGTTAAAGGCGCATCTAATGAGTTTGATAAAGAACTTTTTTTAGCTGGCGAGTTAACTCCTGTATTTTTTGGCACAGCATTGGGTAACTTTGGCGTTGATCACATGTTGGATGGGTTAGTTGACTGGGCGCCGAAACCACAGCCCCGGGCAACTGATGGTGCCAAATTGATTACTCCAGAAGACAATAAGTTTTCCGGCTTTATTTTTAAAATTCAAGCCAATATGGATCCGCGTCATCGCGACCGAGTGGCGTTTTTGCGTATCGTTTCGGGAAAATATGAAAAAGGCATGAAAATGCGTCAGGTGAGAACGGATAAAGACGTGAGGATCAGTGATGCACTGACGTTTTTAGCCGGAGACCGGTCGCATGTTGAAGAGGCTTATCCAGGCGATATTATCGGTTTGCACAACCATGGCACGATTCAAATAGGGGATACCTTTACCTTTGGTGAAAACTTTAAGTTCAGTGGTATTCCAAACTTTGCACCTGAGTTATTCCGCCGCATCCGATTGAAAGATCCCCTGAAACAAAAGCAATTATTGAAAGGTCTGGTGCAATTGTCGGAAGAAGGGGCTGTACAAGTCTTCCGCCCATTGATAAGCAACGACCTAATTGTCGGCGCGGTTGGTGTGCTGCAGTTTGATGTGGTTGTGCATCGCTTAAAAACTGAATACAAAGTTGAAGCAATGTACGAAAACATTAATGTTGCCACGGCACGCTGGGTCAGTGGAGACGAGCGAAAAGTAGATGAATTCCGGCGCAAAGCCGAGGCTAATCTGGCACTGGATGGTGGTGATAACCTAACCTACATTGCCCCATCTATGGTGAATCTGAGTCTGGCTCAGGAACGTTATCCCGACATTACGTTCAGCCACACTCGCGAGCACTAAGCTTAGCGCCGATGAGATTGTTTGACAGTCATTGTCACTTGAACTTCGATGACTTTGCTGAGGACCGGGCGGATGCCATCGAACGCGCCCGAAAGGCAGGCATTAATGCGTTTATGCTACCGGGCGTCTGTATTGACAGCCACTCGGTTCTTAAACGTATTGCCAGTCGTTATCAAGGCTGTTTCTTTGCCCTCGGGCTTCATCCTTACTTTATAAAGCAGCATTCATTAGAGCATATCGAGTTATTGCAACAGCAGGTTGATGAATTACTGCAGGAGCCTAATTCAAGTTTTAAAGCCTTGGGTGAAATGGGCCTGGATGCCACTTGTGACAACATGGAGCTACAACAGCAGCTGCTGCGTGAGCAACTTAGGATGGCAAAGGAACGACAATTACCGGTTATTCTTCACCATCGTAAAACGTTGGATAAAACATTAAAACTGGTGCGTGAATCGGGCCCTCAAAAAGGTGTAATCCACGCCTTTTCGGGCAGTTATGAGCAAGGTAAAGCTTGGGTCGAAGCCGGTTACTTTCTCGGGATTGGTGGTACGATAACCTATCCAAGAGCGAACAAGACGCGCGATGCAGTGGCTCGTTTACCCTTGTCCGCAATGGTGCTGGAAACAGACAGTCCGGATATGCCGGTTAACGGTCATCAGGGCCAGCGAAACGAACCGCTGCGCATGCTCAGCACGTTACGGGCATTGGCAAAGTTAAAAGACAGCTCAGAGTCGGCGGTCGGCGATTGTTGCTATAAAAACACTGAACAATTGTTTAATCTTTAGTTACTGGTTGCCAGAAGCGATCACGAATCCGGTTAAAGCCCAGCATAATAAAAACCCCAGCCAACATAGCCAGTAGTAAAAGTACGCGGCCCTGTTGCATTAACCCCTGATGAGCTGATTGGCTGGTTGCCAGCACCTGCTGTTTGTCAAAGATAACCTGCAGATAACCCGTTACCGGACCATTGCCATTTAATTCACGCGTTATAATCCAGGGCTTGGGTTTGGCCTCTGCCGGCCAATCAATGACACTGACAGGGGCACCACTGGTAACCAGTTGTTCGCCGAGAGAACTGCGGACTACAACCGAAACAACGGCAGGCAGCGATTGCAGATGATCGGTGCTGGCCTGTAACTGTTCCATGTCCTGGGCTTTTATTGAATTAACACTTTGATGAGCAACTTGCGCTAGGGTCAAATTAATCAGCTGGCGCGTGTGCTCTTTCAGTTGCTGTTGTGACTGTAAACTGGCAATATTCCAGACATTAAAAATAATCAACAACAGAGCCGCAGCCATTGCCAGGCGCAGCAAGCGTTTTGCAATTAAGCGTAGCCAGGCCCGGGTTTGTGTGTCGGCTCTGAACAAAGGCTGTAAACTGCTGTTGATTATCCTCTTAATCATTCGTCTCCAACTTGAGGTGTTGCGGTGATGCAACAAGCTGCCGGTATTATTATCTTTGACATGGATTCTACCTTAATTGACATAGAGTGTATCGATGAAATTGCCAATTTAATAGATGTCAAAGACAAAGTTGCTGCGATCACAGCACAGGCAATGCGAGGCGAACTGGATTTTGCCGAGAGTTTACGCGAGCGGGTTAAGTGCCTGACAGGTGTTAACGAGCAAAAATTTGAGCAATTGTTTGAGCCGATACCGTTAATGCCGGGGGCACAGCATCTGGTTCAACGATTACAACAACAGGGCTGGAAAACGGCGCTTGTTTCGGGCGGCTTCGACTGGTTTGCCCAGCGCGTTGCGCATCGGTTACAGCTGGACAGCTATTTAGCCAACCAATTGCAAATCAATGACAAAGCCCTGACCGGGTCGTTGACGGGTGACATCATAGACGGTGCGGGTAAAGCGAAACAACTGCAGCAGCTGCAACGGGACTGGTCCGTTGAGAAAGGTACGACGGTGGCTGTCGGAGACGGCGCAAACGACAGTTTAATGTTGCAGGCGGCGGACGTTGGTATTGCGTTTTGTGCGAAGCCGGCGTTGAAGCAGGTAGCTGACTTCTGCATCGATACGCCGGATCTCACGCTGGTGTTGCCTATTTTACAGCGGCTTGGGCTGCTCGAGCACTAACCACCGTTTAGTATTGCAGCCATTGCTCTATGCGTTGGTGCTGACGCTGTATTTGCTCATCGTCAAGATCAGCAAATTTTAGCAAATCAGCGGTAACATCTAAGGTATCGGCAATTCCATAAACCTGCCATAGCTCTTCTTCGAGGTCATTGGCGCGGTGTGCTGCATACAAGGATAAGTAGCTCATTTCTGCCTGTACGAACTGAGTGTCCGGTCGCCCGGTTCGACTTAACTCTATTTGTATCGCGATAAATACAGCATCGGGCAAACACTGGTCAATAAAAGCATTGACCGACTCGGTATCCAGTGAATTTACCGACTGCCACTCAGTTTGTAGCACTGCCTCCCCCCGTTCATGATAAAGCTTGAGTAACAGCAACTTGCGGGTGGGCGTGTTGGCCCGCGACAAATCCTGTAATGCCGGAATCAGCTGAGAGCTCAGATTATCGCCGCGCAATATCGGTTGTATGTTCAAACTTTGCGCACTGCTGCCAGGCAGTGAATTGAGTAATTGATGCCAGACAGTTAGCCAGCGCGACAAACCTGCCCGCCGCAGCGTAATATGGCGCTTCTTATTCTGGTAAAAAAATAACGGCACCGTAGGTGGCGCCTGACAATATAAATTACGCAGACACAGTTCCAGCCCATGCAGCGAGGAATTCTCGTGAACCAGCTGCAACTGTTGCCGGTGTTGATCGATCAGATACTGAAAGAAAGTACGCCCTTCGTGCGGTTTTTTCTTATCAGCGACCTTTAAGCTCAGGGTGGTGCCACTCATATCGATATTAACGACTTGGTAGGGCAATTCGTGAAGCTTAAATTTTTTATGTTGTTTCTCGAACCCCGTTAACGAGATTAACAGGGTGTCATTAACCGTTGCTGCAAGCGCGTCATCCAGCTGGATTTTAAGGCCATGTACTGACAGATCCATGATGATGCCTTCCCGCAGCTTTTTGCCCAGCCTCACCCGGCAGCGGCTGCGGTAACTAAAACGCTGCTCCTGCCGTAAGTCGGTAAACTCAAGGCGTACCTCCTTGGTCCGTATAGGTACGGCAGGTGGATGCAAAAACGTTTTTAGGGCACGCACCTTTTCTTTGTCGTAGTGTTCGCCGGCAAAGTCACGCATGCTGTCGGTTAAGTCGGTCATGACGCCTAAATACTGGATGGGCTGAAGTGCGTCTTTGACTTTGGGGCTCGGTGGCTGTTGCCGAAAAGGAATTTGCACGTCCAGCGGAACACTTTGCGGTTGCCAGGCTTGATCAGTCTGGATAGCTTTAAAGCGGAATTGATAAACTCTGAAACTGGCTTTGCGTGCTGCAAAATTGATAAAGGTTTGCCAATAACCGGTTTTTTTAAGCTCTTCTGCTATGGCCGAGTAATAATGAATCTTGCCCCGCGCGGTAATATTAAAGGACAACAATGTTACCGTCGCGGATGAGTTATTAGCTAACTGTTTAATTAAATATTGTGAGCGGCGGGGATTAAACATAGAGCCAATAACAATGCTGTTTTGCTCGCTGATCCAATCCTCGACGATGTGCCGGTTGTTATCGGTGGAAAGTATGTAATCAGCGTGCAACTGTTTATTTTGTACAGAAAAAAACATCGGCAGACTGCTTAGCCTGGGCATTAGAAATTGCTCATGCCCCTTATTCATTAAGGCCTGATAGGTGTTATCAATGTTGATGCGGTAGCGTTTTTTATAACCATTAATGAATTGTGCTAAGAATTGGTCAAACTGTTTTGAACTGAAATTCGCATCGCGGTTGAGGCTCAGATAACGTCTGTCACCGTGTTGCTCGACAGCGATAACATGGTAGGGAACCGCCAGTTCAGCATCCAGCGTAAATTCCTTCGCCAGGCCGGTAAAATAAACGGCTATCGACTCACCGACTTCGCCCAGTTGTGCTTTATCAATACGGACACGTAAACCGGTAATCGAAATGTCGCTGGTGAGAGCCTTAACCTGCCTATCCTGTGCGTCAGATAACAACACCTCGACAGTAAAATTCATGCGCTCTTCTGCGCGATACGGGTATTGACCAAAATGAAACGTATCGACCAGATAGGGCGGGCGGACTTGATCATTTTTGGCCAGGTCGGCGCGGGTTGCAACGCGTTCTGCATGCTGCGATTCACGCATACGGGCCCGCTCACGATCTTTTTCCTGCATTACCCGATGGTTATTTTCGGCCGCCATGATGTGTTCGTAGGTGTCTTGTGTGAAGACACCCTGATAAATCGTCAGTCCGCGTTCAAAAATATCTTTCGCGACATCGTCCAGGTAATGTTTCCGTCCTAAAAATTCATAAGGCTGGCAGTCACCGGCTACCCGGTGACGAAGATCCACGGTTTTTATGCAGGGAGACGCCAACCGTCGCAACTCCATTTTTAGCTGGAACCGGGTAGGTCCATCTTCGCCTTCTGTTAGATTGCGAAAGATGGAATCAAAATCAGGCTCATTAACAACCGGTTTGAGTTGTTCGAGCAGTTGTTCAAAATGGTCGTTCGGCATTATGATAATCTGTTTGTATAATAGATAACTTTCATGCAGTGCATCATAGAACGAGTTGACGGCTAATGGCAAAAACAAAAACTGCGTACGTCTGCACCGATTGCGGTGCAGACTTTCCCCGCTGGCTAGGGCAGTGCACCGAGTGTAAGGCCTGGAACAGCCTTTCTGAAGTTCGCTTCGGCAACCAAAAAAGTCATCCGCGAGACGCTGAACGCAGTGGGTTTGCCGGTGAAACTCAGGCCCGTGTGCAAACGCTCAACGAAGTATCTCTCGACGAGCTTCCGCGTTTTAGTACCACCTTTAAAGAATTCGACCGGGTTTTGGGCGGCGGCGTGGTACCAGGCTCAGCAATTTTAATTGGTGGTTCTCCGGGCGCAGGAAAAAGCACGCTGCTGCTGCAGGTTTTGTGTCGCCTGGCGCAATCCCGGCGAACCTTATATGTGACAGGAGAAGAGTCATTACAACAAGTGGCTATGCGGGCTCAGCGGCTTAACTTACCGACAGATAAGTTGCGCATGTTGGCTGAAACATCAATAGAGACCATTTGCCAGCTGGCTGATCGGGAGCAGCCCCAGGTGATGGTCATCGATTCTATCCAGGTGATGCATCTGGCTGACATCTCCTCGGCGCCCGGTAGCGTCTCGCAAGTTCGTGAAACTGCGGCTTTTTTAACCCGTTACGCGAAACGAAAAGATGTCGCTATTATCATGGTGGGGCATGTGACTAAAGAAGGCTCGCTGGCAGGTCCGAAAGTTTTGGAGCACTGCATAGACTGTTCGGTGATTCTGGACGGCTCGTCGGATTCGCGTTACCGCACTCTGCGGGGCACCAAAAATCGCTTTGGCGCAGTTAATGAGTTGGGCGTTTTTGCCATGACCAGTGCCGGATTGAAAGAAGTTTCTAACCCCTCCGCTATTTTCTTGCAGCGCGGCGAAGAGCAAGGTAATGGCTCAGTGGTTATGGTGGTATGGGAGGGAACCCGGCCGTTATTGGTCGAAATTCAGGCTTTAGTCGATTATTCGGCACTGGCTAATCCACGTCGTGTGGCGGTCGGCCTGGAACCTACCCGGCTGGCGCTGTTGCTGGCTGTGTTACATCGGCATGGCGGTTTACAGGTTTCCGATCAAGACGTATTTGTTAATGTTGTCGGCGGCGTTAAAGTGACCGAAACCTCTGCCGATCTGGCGTTACTTTTAGCCATTGTTTCCAGCTTTAAAAGTGAACCGCTGGCGCAGGATTTAATCGTTTTTGGGGAAGTGGGGCTGGCCGGTGAGATCAGGCCGGTGCCAAATGGTCTGGAACGTTTAAACGAGGCTGCAAAACATGGCTTCAAAAGAGCGATTGTGCCAATGGGCAATCAACCAAAGCAGGCGCCATCCGGTATGACCGTAACTGCGGTAAAAAACTTACAGGAAGCACTGGATGCCATATAAACAGCGGCGGGGTGGTCATGCTGCCACAGCCGCCGCTGCTTTAACCGGTAACGGCCTTACTTACTGATTGGCTTATATTTTATGCGGTGGGGCTCCATTGCCTGTTCACCGTATTTTTCTTTCATATAGGCCTCGTAATCACTGTAGTTACCTTCGTAGAAGACCACCTCACCTTCGTCACGATAATCAAGTATATGGGTTGCTACGCGGTCAAGGAACCAGCGGTCGTGCGAAATAACCATGACGGAACCGGGAAATTCGAGAATGGCTTCTTCCAGCGCGCGTAAGGTTTCGACGTCAAGATCGTTGGTTGGCTCATCCAGCAATAATACGTTACCGCCGGCGCGTAATAACTTGGCCAAATGAACCCGATTGCGTTCACCGCCAGAAAGCTCACCAATGCGTTTTTGCTGGTCAGTGCCGCGGAAATTAAAACGTCCGACATAGGCACGGCCGTTGACCTCAAAATTACCAATTTTCAAGATGTCGTTACCGTCGGCGATTTCCTGGAAAACGGTTTTGCTGTCATCCATATCATCGCGAAATTGGTCAACGCTGGCTAGCTCGACAGTTTCACCGACCTCAATACTACCCGCGTCCGGTTGCTCCTCGCCGCTGATCATCCGAAAGAGTGTTGACTTACCGGCGCCGTTGGGTCCAATAATGCCGACGATGGCACCTTTCGGGACACTAAAACTCAAATCATCGATCAGCTGGCGGCCATCATAAGCTTTACTGATGCCGTTAACGTCAATGACCTTATCACCAAGCCGTGGACCCGGAGGGATAAACAGCTCGTTAGTTTCATTACGTTTCTGATAATCACCGCTTTGCAGTTCTTCAAAGCGATTAAGACGCGCCTTACTTTTAGCCTGACGCCCTTTAGGGTTAGTGCGTACCCACTCCAGCTCTTGCTTGATGGTGCGTTGGCGTGCTTTTTCTGAGCGTTCTTCTTGTTGTAGGCGTTTATCTTTTTGTTCCAGCCAGCTGGAATAATTACCTTCCCACGGAATACCGTAGCCACGGTCAAGTTCGAGGATCCAGCCAGCCACATTATCCAGAAAATACCGATCATGGGTAATGGCCACTACGGTGCCGGTATAATCATGTAAGAAGCGCTCTAACCAGGCGACAGACTCGGCGTCCAGGTGGTTAGTCGGTTCGTCCAGCAGCAACATGTCGGGTTTCGACAACAGCAACCGGCAGATGGCGACACGACGGCGTTCGCCACCCGACAATTTGCCAATCTTGGCATCCCAGGGTGGCAGTCTGAGGGCATCGGCGGCACGTTCCAGAATGTTATTGATGTTATGCCCGTCTTTGGCCTGTAATAGCGCTTCCAGTTCACCCTGGGTTTTTGCTAAGGCATCAAAATCAGCATTTTCATCGGCATAAGCTGCGTAAACTTCATCTAACTGAGTCAGTGCTGCTTTAACATCGGCAACTGCTTCTTCAACCGTTTCCTGTACCGTTTTTTGCTCATCAAGCTGCGGCTCTTGTGGCAAATAACCAATTTGAATGCCTGCCAGGGGCCGGGCTTCACCCTCAAATTCCTGGTCTACGCCCGCCATAATGCGCAGTAATGTCGATTTACCCGCACCGTTTAAGCCTAAAACGCCGATTTTGGCGCCGGGGAAAAACGATAATGAAATATCTTTTAAAATGGTCTTTTTAGGGGGAACGACTTTGCTCACCCCGGACATGGAATATATATATTGCGCCATGTGTCCAACGTTCCTTACTTTGCGGTTAATGAGTTGTCGACAGTTTACTGCGAAATAAGGCCGACACCCAAATTTGTTTGTTATGACAAACTAGGCATTGATGATGATTTTAAGTTAAAATGTCGGCACTCGAGGCAACTGCCTTACGTTAATTACAATGAGTGGGAGCTGTAATGCAAAAATCGCAACATACAATCGCGGAATTTGATGCTGAACTGTGGGACGCCATGAGTAAAGAAGTAGAGCGTCAGGAACAACACATCGAGTTGATCGCGTCAGAAAATTATACCAGCCCCAGAGTACTGGAAGCGCAGGGCTCGCAGTTGACCAATAAATACGCAGAAGGCTACCCACATAAACGCTATTACGGCGGCTGTGAGTTTGTCGACGTGGTTGAAGATCTTGCCATTGAGCGAGCTAAACAGTTGTTTGGTGCTCAGTACGCTAATGTGCAGCCTCATTCAGGGTCGCAGGCCAACACCGCGGCCTTTATGGCGCTGATGGAAGCTGGAGATACCTTTTTAGGCATGAGCTTAGCTCATGGTGGTCATTTAACTCACGGCGCCGGGGTTAACTTTTCCGGTAAATTATATAATGCAATTCAATACGGATTGTCGGAAGAAACCGGAGAAATTGATTACCAGGAAGTTGCCCGACTGGCAGAAGAGCACCAGCCAAAAGTGATCATTGCCGGCTTTTCCGCTTATTCTGGCGTGGTCGACTGGCAGCGTTTTCGTGAAATCGCAGACCAAGTGGGTGCTTACCTACTGGTCGATATGGCGCATGTTGCGGGTCTTGTTGCAGCGGGTGTTTATCCAAGCCCTGTGCCATACGCAGACGTTATTACCACTACCACTCATAAAACGCTGGCGGGACCACGAAGTGGCTTGATCTTGTCCGGCAAAGACGATGAAAAACTGCATAAAAAATTGAACAGTGCTGTTTTCCCGGGCAACCAGGGTGGCCCGCTGATGCACGTGATAGCAGCAAAAGCGGTTGCTTTTAAAGAAGCGTTACAACCGGAATTTAAGAGTTATCAGCAGCAGGTTCTGAAAAACGCCAATACAATGGTTGAGACGCTGCAGCAACGCGGTTATAAGATTGTTTCTAATGGCACCAAGAATCACCTATTCCTGGTTGATTTAATCGACAAAGACATTACCGGCAAAGACGCCGATGCCGCCTTGGGTCGCGCCTTTATCACGGTTAATAAAAATGCGGTGCCGAACGACCCGCGTTCGCCGTTTGTTACATCGGGCTTGCGACTTGGCACTCCGGCCATCACGCGTCGTGGTTTCAAAGAGGCTGAAGCAGAGCAGGTAGCCAACTGGATCAGTGATGTGCTGGATGATATCAATAATGAGCAAAAAATTGAGCAGGTTCGTGAGCAAGTAAAAACACTGTGCGCTAATTTTCCAGTGTATCAGTAAGCGACCACATAACGGAGTACCCGAATGCATTGTCCCTTCTGCGGAACGCAAGACACCAAAGTGATTGATTCGCGCTTAGTTGCGGATGGTGCATCGGTGCGGCGGCGGCGCGAATGCAGCCATTGCCGCGAGCGTTTTACAACCTTCGAAACAGCGGAATTGGTTATGCCCCGGGTAATAAAATCTGATGGCAGCCGCGAGCCCTTCAACGAAGATAAATTACGCAGTGGGTTCCTGCGGGCCTTGGAAAAAAGACCCGTGAGTCTGGAGTTAATGGAGCAGGCGATTAACCGAATTAAGTCGGCCATTCGGGCCACCGGTGAAAGGGAAATCAGCAGCGATTTTATCGGCAATCAGGTAATGGATAACTTAAAGCAAATCGATAAGGTAGCCTACGTGCGCTTTGCTTCGGTTTATCGCTCCTTTGAGGATATCCGCGAGTTTGGTGAGGAAATCGCCCGTCTCAATGACTGACCAAGCGCAGCTTAACGTTGATCATCAGTTAATGCACCGGGCGCTCGTTTTAGCGCGCCGCGGAGTATTGACTACCGCTCCTAATCCGGCTGTTGGCTGTGTGTTGGCCAGACACGACCAGGTGGTTGGCGAAGGCTGGCACCAGCGAGCCGGCGAAGCCCATGCCGAAGTTAATGCAATTAAATCAGCAGCAGGTGCAGCGCAGGGCGCTACGGCATATGTGACACTGGAGCCGTGCAGTCATTTTGGCCGCACAGCCCCCTGTGTCGATGCGTTAATTGAGGCCGGAGTCGGCCGCGTCGTGGTTGCTATGCAAGATCCTAATCCGCAGGTTGCCGGTAAAGGAATTCGGCGGCTGCAGGAAGCCGGTATTCGCGTTGACGTCGGAGTGCTTGAAGAGGCAGCGCAAGCGCTGAACCCAGGCTTTATCTATCGGATGACGACGCAGTTGCCGTACGTCAGAGTGAAACTGGCTGCCTCCCTTGACGCCCGCACGGCACTTGCAAACGGTAACAGTCAGTGGATTACTTCGGCGCAGGCGCGTGCAGATGTGCAATATTGGCGGGCCCATGCGGATGCAATTTTGACTGGCGCTGATACCGTCTTAATTGATAATCCCCGGCTTACCGTCAGGTCGACACAATGGCCAGCGTCGCGACCGTTACCGGATCCACTGCCGCAACCGGTGCGTATCATTATTGATAGTCAAAATAGAGTGCACGACGGTCTGGCGTTATTTAATGAACCCGGCCCAGTGTGGCTGATACGAACAAAAGAAACTCAGGCAAGTGAGCATCCGCACTGCCATCAAATTGTTGTAAAGCAAGCTGCAGATGGCAAGGTCGATTTGCACGACATGATGCTGGAGCTGGCGTTAAGAGAAATTAATCTCATTTGGACAGAATGCGGTGCATCGCTAGCGGGGGTTTTGTTACAACAGCAACTCGTCAATCAAGTTTATGTGTATCAATCCAATTTATTCTTGGGGCACGATGGGCGTGCTATGATCCAGTCGCATAGCTTAGATGAACTTTCGCAAGCTTCGCAGCTTGATATCATAGACAGTCGCCAAATCGGTCCGGATCGCCGGTTAATTGGTGTACCCAAAACACAACAGGTGAAAGGTTAGTCAATGGGCTTAAACAGCACTGAAGAAATCATCGACGATATTAGTCAGGGTAAAATGGTCATCTTAATGGATGACGAAGATCGCGAAAATGAGGGCGATCTGATCATTGCT
Source organism: Pseudomonadota bacterium (assembly GCA_051745735.1). GTDB lineage: Bacteria > Pseudomonadota > Gammaproteobacteria > Enterobacterales > Alteromonadaceae > Idiomarina. The sequence goes on along the minus strand of JBNJEJ010000002.1, from coordinate 69,058 downwards.
GCTGACTGTGTCACGCCCGAGGCCGTTAATTTTATGGCCCGTTATGGGCGCGGACTTATTTGTCTGACACTAACAGAAGATCGCTGCAAGCAACTGAATTTGCCGCTGATGGTAGATAAAAATAATGCGCCATACGCGACCAACTTTACCGTTTCTATCGAGGCTGCCCAAGGCGTGACCACCGGCATATCGGCAGCAGATCGGGCAAAAACGGTTAAAGATGCAGTGGCAAAAGACGCTCAACCCGAAGATTTGGTCATGCCTGGGCATATTTTTCCGCTTAAGGCTAAGCCCGGAGGTGTACTGAATCGCGCAGGGCATACCGAGGCCGGTTGTGATTTGTCGCGTCTGGCAGGTTTCGAGGCAGCAGCTGTTATCGTTGAGGTCCTTAATGAGGATGGCAGTATGGCTCGGCGTCCAGATTTGGAAGAGTTTGCGGCACAACACCAAATTAAAATGGGCACCATAGCGGACTTAATTGAATATCGTTCAATGAAAGAGAAAACCATTGAACGGGTGGCCGAATGCCGTTTACCAACCAGCTTTGGTGAGTTTCAGTTAGTCACTTATCAGGATTCGATTGATCAGCAAGTTCATCACGCATTGGTTCACGGAGAGGTTTCGCCGGACAAAGTAACCAATGTGCGAGTTCATTTGCAGGATACTTTTCATGACACCTTGCTAACCGAACGTGCTGCCAAGCGCAGCTGGCCGATTTATAAGGCAATGCGTTATCTCGCTGAACATGATGGTGTGCTGGTGATTATTGGACGTCAACAAACGGCTGACGATATCATTGCGCAGGTGAAAGAGTTTGAGGCGCAAGATTTGGGCGAACATAAACCCACGGCGTCGGCGTCAAACGCCTCACGTAATGTAGGGGTTGGCTCGCAAATACTGGCGGATCTTGAAGTGCATAAAATGAACCTGATGAGTTCGCCAAAACGTTATTCGGCGTTATCGGGCTTCGGGCTTGAGGTTATCGACTTTCTTGAGGATAAAAGCTAAAGCAGGCTTATTGAACTGACGCCTGTGAGTCTGGGATTTGGGACAGTACCCAACGGTGGTTGGGTACATTGATGCCAAGCTTAATGGCTTCAGTAACCAGATAACCATTCAGCGCCCCAATTTCTGTAGGTCTGCCGTGTTCAACATCTGCCAACATCGACGAGCGATTGTTCGCGGTGTCCAGAATAACCTGATTAACAGCATGCTGCGCATCGGTTGCCGAAAACGGGTAACCGGCAGCTGTCGCAACCGCTAAAAACTCATCAATCAAAGCCGCTTTTATCGATTGGTATTCAGCCCCTGCTAATGCTCCGTTTGGTACTCGGTAAATGGCCGTTAATGGGTTGATAATGCAGTTGATCAGTAATTTGTACCAGCGCCGCGGGTTGATGTCCTGGACCACCTCAAGTGGCGCAAAGCTTTCTGTCATTGCCTGTTGAATGGCTGGCGGCAATGGCTCAGCGCTATGTTCGGCATAACACGACAACCAGCTGTGCCCCTTGCCTGTGTGCTTAATGTGAAGACCGCGGCGGCTTGCCGCCTGAGTGGTGATCATCGCAAACAAGGGGCGTTGGCTGTGGTGCTCAACGCAGCCATTATGGCTTAAAATTACGGGACAGTCCTTGCTAACCCCCAGCTCATCCAAGCAGCCGAGAGCATTGGCAACATCATAAGATTTCACCGCCATGACAATAGCATCGGGCTGCCACTGCTGTTGGTAAGTCGGTGTGCAAAAATGCTGCATGCCGATGCTGTCATTTAGTGCCCATGCAATAGTTTTTGCTGACTCAGGACCACGACTTACAAAAGCCAGCGAATGTTGCTGCCGCAGTAAACCTGCGCTGATCAGGCCGCTAATGGCACCCGGGCCAAAGACCAACCAGCGTAAGGGCTTATTATTCATGGCCGGTCCCGGTACGTAGATTTTCCATGCGCGTCAGAGGTTTGCGAATAAACCATAAAAACACCAGGCTGGGTATAACCATTAACGCAGTGAGCAGGAAGAAAATTGCCCAGCTGCCGTCCAGTGCATCGACTACCACGCCGCTGTATGATGATAACAGTGTGCGGCCTAAAGTACCCAAAGACGCCATCAGAGCATATTGCGATGCGGTAAAGCTGCGGTCACAGAGTAAGCTGATAAAAGCGACAAAAGCGACGGTCGACCAGGCGCTGGTAAAGCCGTCGACGACCACGGCGCTCAGAAATAACGATTCGCTTGGGCCGACCAAAGCTATCCAGGAAAACATCAGATTTGAGGCAGCCATGGCAATACCGCCAAACAGCAGTCCTTTCACAATGCCAACACGCAAGTTAACGGCGCTGCCGATCAAGGCAAAAACAATGGTGATCCACCAGGTGACCAGTTTTGAGTAGGTCCCGATCTGTTCGTTACTAAAACCTATCTCTTTATAAAAAACAATCGACATGCGGCCTAAAAATGCTTCGCCAATTTTGAATAAGAATATAAAAACTAACACGGAAACCGCAAACTTAGGCCCGCTACGGGTAAAAAACTCGCGTACAGGTGCTACGACCATTTCATGAATGCGGCCAATCAGACTAACTGACGTTTTAGCTTTCGCCGAAAAAGGCTGATGGTAGGTTGAGCGCCGGACAATGAGTACAATACCGGCAATGGACAGCATAATGACTGCGAGAACAGCGTAGGCGTCTTGCCAAACCCAACCATTGTTGCCGACAATAAAAAAAGGCACCGCGCCCAGACCAGCATAACCAGTCCACCAACCGGCTGTGGCCATGGCAGCGCCGGCGCTTTGCAGTCGCCCCTCGCTAACAGCAAAGGATTCAATTCGGTAGGCATCGATGGCGATGTCCTGAGTGGCCGAACTGACTGCAATAGCCATTGCCAGTACACCGACCCAGTGCAGATGTTCTACTATTGATAGCTGCGAAAGTAGTAAGCAACAAGCGGCGATCAAAAGCTGACATAACAAGATCCAACTACGGCGTTGGCCCAGTAAACGGGTCAGCAGAGGTAAGCGGGCTCCGTCAATCAGCGGAGACCATAAAAAGTTGATTGAATAAGCGCCGAACACCGCACCAAAATAACCGATAACGGAACGCGTTAATCCCTCTTCCTGCAGCCAGGCCGACAGAGCTGACCCTATCATTACCCATGGAAAGCCACTGGCGATACCAAGGATAAAAATAACCAGTACCCGCGGCTGGGCATAAACTTTTAAATCTTGCCAGAAACTTGGGGAAGCAGCCATCAGTTAGCGGGCACCACTTCAATACGTTTTAAAAGCGGTGGATTGGCCGGTACGTCACGCCAACCGGTTTTCTCATCGTATGGCATAGATTCCAGAGTAGCCAGTTGTTCCAGTGTTTCAATGCCTTCGACCACCCGGCCAAACACCGTATACCCCCAGTCACCATTATCCGGGTTAAGTGAGGGGTTATCGTTCAGGTTGAAGAAAAATTGGCGCGTTGCGCTGTGAGGCTCGCGCTGACGCGCCATGACAAGGGTCCCGTATTTATTCAGTAAACCGTTGCCTGCTTCATTAACGATTTTCTCGTAGCTGGGTTTGGCATTAAAGTTTTCGTCGTAGCCACCGCCCTGAATCACAAAATCAGGCACCAGGCGGTGAAAAATCGTGTTGTTATAATTTGCTTTTTTAACGTAGCGAAAAAAGTTTTTTACCGTAATCGGGGCGGCTTCCCGGTTCAGCTCTACGGTTATATCACCGGCCGAAGTGACAAATACAACACGCGGGAAAGGGTTGTCAGGTTGAATCTGTGCTTTGCTCGGTAAACTCATAAAAAGGCTTAGCAGAGTAAAAAAAGCTGCCAGACTTGCCCGGCTTAAACCGTTGATTTTCATAACGGATACTCCTAATCGGTGAATCGAAGTTTTGGATCGTTGGCGATGTCAGTCAGGACTGCCCGCAGTAAGCGCGAAAATTCTCTTTCCAGAACCGCTTCGTCGGGAGCTGCCAGGCCTTTTGATTGCATGCGTCCACGATAACTATTGCTATAACGGCGGTTTTGTTGCTGCGCTTCTACCCGCAATAACAGCTGATGCTCAAGTTGATAATTAACAGCGCCGAGTTGGCCTTTAATCAGCGCTTGTTCAATACTGATGGTCCAGGTCAGCGGGTTGGCTGGGTTCTGGTTATCGAGAAGCGGCCGCAATGCCGTTCTAATTGAATCAGGTAGTGGCTGTTTGGGGGGTGTAAAGTAAGCTTTATCAGCGGATTGTTGTACTCGGTAAAGATAAGCGTGAGTTCGATGATCCTGAATTGTTAGCTGGTCCACTTTGACCTGCAGCACATCGTTGACCGCTTCGGGAGCGATGATTAGGGGGTTCGGCGCACTCTGACATCCTGTAAGGATTAGGGTTACAATAGCCGTACAGATAACAGAACTAAGAGATCGGATCATTGGCTTAGCCTCAACTGGATCATTCAACTGACTAACATCCGTGCTATCATACGGTAAAAGATGGTTGTGCTTAAACGCTTTAACTGAGTTTTTACGCGGGTTAACGTGTTAGGTGCAAATAACTGCAGAAGTAATAAGGTTTGGCCGTGAAAAAATATGCTGAGATTACGGGTTGGGGCAAATGTCTCCCTCCTGCAGTCATGACGAACGAAGATTTAGCCTCATTTTTAGATACATCCGATGAATGGATTGTATCACGTACTGGTATCTCTGAGCGGCGGGTGAGCCATGTGGGTACATCAAAACTGGCAACGATTGCGGCCAAAAATGCGCTGGCCGCCGCTGATCTTGATCCCGCCAGTTTAGATTTAATTATTGTGGGTACCTGCACTGCGGACGAAATCATTCCCAACGTTGCTTCTGCTGTACAAAGAGACATTGGCGCTAAAAACGCCGCAGCCTTTGATTTGAATGCCGCCTGCAGCAGCTTTTTGTATGCGATGCACATGGCTTCTCAAGCGATCCGTACCGGCGCTCATCAGCGTGTGTTACTGATCGGCGCCGAACGCTTAACCCGCATTCTGGACTGGACTCAGCGCGAAAGTGCTGTGTTGTTTGGCGACGGTTCGGGAGCCATGATACTAGAAGCAAGCGATATAGAGTCAGGCTTGTTAGCCAGTCACATCAGTTGTGATGCTGACGCCAGAGATGTATTGAGCCTGGACTTTGGTTTAAGTTTCGATCGTTTTGGCTTTGACGGCATTATGCCTTTTAGCTTTATGGGTCAGGAAATTTTTAAGCGCGCTGTTAAAGGTATGAGTGCTGCAATAGATAACGTTTTTCAGCAAACCGGACTGACCACCGACGACATCGATGCGCTAATCCCGCACCAGGCCAACAAACGCCTAATCGACTACTTAGGCAAGTTGTGTAAAGTTCCCAGCGAAAAAACCGTAATTAACATACAAAAATACGGTAATACGTCGTCTGCCACGTTACCCATTGCATTTGCTGAAGCTGCCGACAACGGCACCATCAAACCCGGAGATAAGATCATTTCGGCGGTCTTTGGCGGCGGATTAACCTGTGGTGCCGGGCTGATACAATGGGGCGACCGGGTTAAGCCAAAACGCGATAATCAGTTGCAACTGGAGCCAGGCCCTCAATCGGCACTGGACATGATCCTGCCGTTGCATGAAAAAACGGCCGCAGCCTGGCAAAAACGTGAAAGCGGATCAAAAGATTGATAAGCTAGTCACCAAGTGGTACAACCAGTCAGTATTTACAAATGGTGAGGCTTTAATGGCAGAGCAACAAGTTCAAGTTATCGAGCAAGGCGATCTGGTTCGCATTCGCTTAAACCGGCCGGAAAAAAAGAATGCCTTTTCGCAGGCAATGTATCAGAGCTGCGAAAAGGCGTTAACTCAGGCAGATAAAGATCCAAAAGTGAAAGCTGTTGTGTTTGAAAGCAGCGGTGACAGCTTTTCGTCTGGCAACGACCTGAACGACTTTCTTGCGGTCGAAAACCTCGATGAATCGGCTCCGCCATTTCGTTTCCTGCATGTTCTGAATCGAGTGACGGTGCCGGTGGTAGCCAAGGTTAATGGCCTGGCAATTGGTATTGGAACCACTTTATTATTGCATTGCGATTTAGTTTATTGCAGTGATCAGGCTATTTTTGCCTTACCTTTTGTCAAGCTGGGTCTATTGCCGGAAGCAGGCTCCAGCTTGTTGTTACCGCGTTTGTGCGGTCATCAAATGGCGTCTGAGTTATTATTGTTAGGCAACAATTTTGATGCGCAAAAAGCTCAGCAGCTAGGTTTAGTTAACGCGGTCTTCACGGTTGAGCAACTGGACGATGAGGTAGAACTGATTCTGAGTCAATTAACCAGTCAATCTGGCCAGGCACTGCGCACCAGTAAACAGTTGATTAAAGCACCGCAACAGGCCGTCGCTGAACGCATCAGTCTCGAAGCCGGTTACTTTGCTAATGCCTTGGCTTCTGATGCCGCCAAACAGGCGATAGCTGCCAAGTTGCAGAAAAAGTAAGCAGTTAGTCCCTAACTGCTTGTAACGTAGTACCGAGTGCGACATAATGCGCTGGCTTAATCATAAGCGTTATGGTGACTCTGCGGGTCCCCTCGCAACGCTAACTGGCAAATCCGGTCAGGCCCGGAAGGGAGCAGCCGTAGTCGGGGATGTGTGTGCCGGGGTGTGGCTGGTAGAGTCGCCACCCTTTTTATTCTAATCTTTCCAGACATGATAGCTTGCTCTAAGCAGTTGTGCATGAGCTCTGATCAAACGCTCAAGATTGCGCTGATAACCCCCTCCAATAACGGCTGCCAAACTAATGCCGTGGGCACGTGCCGTTTCTAAAACGTGTAGGTCGCGAGCAAAAATTCCGTTCAGACTAATACTCAGATGACCCAGCTCGTCGCGCTGATAAATATCGACGCCGGCATCGTACAAAATGAGCGTTGGCTGATGGGTAACAATCAACTCATTTAAAGTCTGCTGTACGATATTCAGATATTGCTCATCGGTAGTGTTTTTTGCTAATTCGATATCAATGTCTGACGTCGACTTTGTAAATGGGAAGTTTTTTTCGCCATGAATGGAGCAGGTGATAACGCGCGGTTCGTTTTCAAATATCGTTGCGGTGCCATCACCCTGATGCACGTCAGTATCAAAAACCAGCACTTTGGCTAGACTATTTTGTTCAATAATACGGTAAGCCGCCAGAGCTAAATCATTGATTAAGCAAAAACCACTGCCCCAGCCTGCATGGGCATGGTGGTAGCCACCGGAAAAGTGGATGGCGCAACCTTCTGTTAAGGCTAACTCAGCAGTCTTTATCGTCCCTCCGGCTGACGTTAAGGTGCGTAATAATAATTGTTCTGACCACGGGAAGCCGACCCTACGCCACAGGCTGCGGGCAATGCGGTTATTCGCCAGGCTATTGACATAGTCCGGACAATGGACGGCTTTTACCGTCATCCAGTCAATTGGTGCGGGTTCAATCCATTGACTTGCTTGTGCGCCGTGCTTTGTGGCCCACTGTTGTAACAGTTGATATTTGTCGATGGGATAGCGATGGCGTGGGGGGAGTGCTAATTGGCTGTAACGGCGATGATAAACAAACGGAATGGGCATTAACGGCCTTCCTCCAATTTTTGTATTTTCATTTCTAACTCACCTATTGCCTGCTGGCAGCGGTTAAGACGTTTTTGCTGCTGTTGTGCGGCGGTGGTATTGTTTTCCAGTTGCTCAGTGTTAACCGCTTGCTGTAGACGCTGTTCATAGCCTCGATGGGTGGCCAGCTGCTGGTGTAGATGGGTTAAATAAGACTGTTGTTTAAGGCGAATATCCTGATTTTCACGGGGTAGTTTTTGGCTTTTTAATGCAGTCTGCAAAGCAAGTAACTGTTCACTGACTTGCTGAGCAATAAACTGTTCGGCGCTGGGATTTTGGGTTTTCTGTAATTGTTGCCACAAATGCCTGGTTTCAGAGACGTAGTCTATCGCAAGGCTCGAGCGACAACTAAAAAGGCCGGGCGAAAACCATTGCTCAGTTAACTGGCGTTGCAGTTTTCGATTTTTCTCATCCAGTTGTTTAGCTTGTTCGGTAAATTCGTTTAAGATACCTTCAATTTGCTGCACATTAGCCACCTTAAGCGTAATTAAAGCCCGCACATGATAATTGAATCGTGGCACTGAAACAAAACTTCTTCATTATTCTGAAACCGTTGTTTAGGCAGATGTAGTAATTACGTTGAAATTTGTAACAGACTGTTGTTAGCCGATCAAAAAGTGATACTATGCGACAGGAGTAACGTTTCTACGTAAGTCAGTAACATTTGGCCTACCGCGAACGATACAAAAAACAGGATGACAGGATGTCGTCCAGCGACTGCTCTATAAAATACAAATAAGGCAATAACTGAAATCCCTGCGGCTGTTATAACGCAGTTGATCCTGGCTTGTGTCAGGTTGACAGCGTATGACCATCGTGGGAATATCAAGCGGTTATTGTCTGGATTTTAATAGACAGATAATAAGTGGATTTGATCTTTTCGTCACTCAAAAACTGGTGTTTCTCGCCCTTAGCGGTGTGGGAACGGAAGTTAATTAAAATTGGTTGGGAACTATGACCAAAATAATCAAGAGAACCAAACTCGCTGCAGCCCTGATGGGTGTGATGGCGTTTGCGGGTACCGGCATTGCCGCTGCTCAGCAAGTTGATGTAGCTAAGCTACAGAACGAAGAACAGAAGATTCTGAATGCTCAAGCGCAATCACAGGAGAAAATTAATTCTCTTTTTGAGCAAAGCCAGGATTTGTTAATTGAATATCGCTCTGTTGTTGCAGAATACGAAAACCTGAAAGTCTACAACGACCATGTTGCAAAACTGGTTGCGGACCAACAGGCGACAATTGATTCGCTGCAGCGTCAAATTAATGGTATCGACGAGACTAAGCAAGGTGTCGTGCCGTTAATGTATGAGATGATCAATGCGTTAGAAGAGTTCGTTAAACTGGATCTTCCGATTCATAAAGAAGAACGCATGGACCGTGTGGCAGGTTTACGTGACACTATGGGTAACTCCAACGTTTCAACGTCGGAAAAATTCCGTCAGATCATCGAAGCGTATCAATCTGAAATGGATTATGGCTCAGGCCTGATCTCTTACCAAGGTAATTTGCAGGTCGAAGGCCAGCAAGTTGCAGTAGACTTTTTCCACATGGGCCGGGTCGCGTTTTTAGCGCAATCTCTGGACTTAAAAAATGCGTGGATATACAACAACGAGTCTGGTGAATGGTCAGCTTTAGAAGATGAGTTTATAAATCCTCTAACCACAGCGATTCGTATGTCGCGTAAGCAAACGGCTTACGATCTGGTGAAACTTCCAGTATTCGCAGCGGAGAGTGCAGAATGAAAAAAATAGTTAAATCGTTAATGATTGCAGCAGCAGTCAGCCTTTCTGCAGGTACGACTCTCGCTGCAAACGCGCAACAGGATACCCAAGCTAAGAGTTTGGAAGAGTTGTTGCAACTGGTTGAACAAAACCGAGTTTCTGCTCGTGAAATCAGTGCTGAGCGTGAACGCGAATTTACTGCGGCGCGCGCTGACAAGCAGGCTTTGTTAAATCAAGCCGAGCAGCAATTGCGTGATGAAGAAGCTCGCGGTAAGCGTTTACAGAACCAGTTTTCTGAAAACGAAATTACCTTAGCGAATAAAGAGCAAGAGCTTGAAAACGCTAAAGGAACTCTGGGCGAAATGTTCGGTGTTGTTCGTGGTGCCGCAACCGAGACTATCGGTCGTATTGCAACTTCTATCGTCAGCGCTCAGTATCCTGGCCGTGAAGACGTACTCCAAAGCCTTTCGGAAGCAAAAGAGTTACCAACTCTTAACGAGCTGGAAGAACTTTGGACAGCATTGCTGACCGAAATGGTTCAGTCAGGCAAGGTTGTTAAGTTCGAAACTGACGTGTACCAGCTGGACGGTGGTGTTGAAACTAAGGAAATTACACGAGTTGGTTCGTTTAACTTAATTTCTGGTGGAAACTACCTGACCTACAATGATTCAACAGAGCAAGTGCAGCCATTAGGTCGTCAGCCGGATGGTTACATTACCAGCCAAACCGAAGCATTTACCGAAACTCAAAGTGGCTATGAAGGTGTCTACCTTGATCCGTCACGCGGTCAAATTTTGGGTCTGTTGACTCAGAAAGCGACTATGGAAGAACGTTATCATCAAGGTGGTACCGTCGGTTATGTCATTACAGTTGTGTTGATCATCGGTCTGTTAATTTCAGTGTTCAAACTGATAACTCTGACAACCGTTGGTGGCAAGATGCGTTCGCAACTTAAGAACATTGAAAAACCATCGGACAAAAACCCGCTGGGTCGTGTCCTGAAGGTTTATCATGCGAACAAAAATGCTGACGCAGAAAACCTTGAGCTGAAACTTGATGAAGCCGTACTGAAAGAAACACCTAAGGTTGAAAGTGGCGTAAATGTCATCAAAATCCTGGCAGCTATTGCTCCTTTATTAGGTCTATTAGGTACTGTTGTCGGTATGATTGGTACGTTCCAGTCGATTACATTGTTTGGTACCGGTGATCCGAAAATCATGGCGGGTGATATCTCAATGGCGTTGGTAACAACGGCAATGGGTCTAATCGCAGCAATTCCATTGATTTTAGCTCACAGTATTGTGGCAGGTCGCAGCAAATCTATTGTTCATATTCTGGACGAACAGGTTGCTGGTATCGTAGCTGCTCACTCGGAGAAGGAGTAATCTCATGCTTTACCTGATGGAACTTTGGGAATCTGTCAGGGATTTTATTGCGACCGGTGGCGATGTTTTATACATCGTCATGGGAGTACTCTTTCTTATGTGGGTACTGATGATCGAGCGTTATTGGTTCCTCTCGGGCGCATTCCCTAAACTTCGCAATAAAATTATTGCGAAGTGGGATGCGCGGAAAGATACCACCTCGTGGTACGCACATAAAATCCGTGAAGCATGGATTTCCGAAGCTAACGATAAATTGAATGCACGTATTCTGTTGATCAAAACTTGTGTTGCTCTATGTCCTTTAGTGGGACTGCTGGGTACAGTTACCGGCATGATTTCAGTATTTGAAATCATGGCAGTACAAGGTACGGGTAACCCCCGTTTGATGGCATCGGGTATCTCGATGGCAACAATTCCGACAATGGCCGGTATGGTTGCTGCGTTATCCGGAATGTTTTTCGCGACTCGCCTTGAAAGCAAAGTTCGTCGTGCAAAACAAGGCCTGGTTGACAGTCTGCCACATCATTAAGAGAGTAAAATTATGGCACGTAATCGTATTCGTGAAGAGGAAGATGCGTCGATTGATATGACGCCGATGCTGGACATCGTCTTCATCATGTTGATCTTCTTTATCGTGACAACCTCTTTCGTTAAAGAAGCAGGTATTCAGGTCAACAAACCTGAAGCTAATCAGGCGAACAAAGAGCCTTCAGCCAACATCTTTATCGCAATTCGCGATACCGGTGAGATCTGGATGGATAAGCGCCAAGTTGACGTAAAGCGTGTGGCAGCAAACCTTGAGCGTATGCTAGCTGAACAACCTACTGACTTGGTAGTTATTCAAGCAGATGAAGAGGCTCAACATGGTCGCGTTGTCGAAGTCATGGACCAAATTAAGGAAGCGGGTATCGATAAGATATCCATAGCAGCGGAGAACAACTAATATGGTGCGCTTTTTAGTATCGTTATTACTAGGTGCCGCCGTTACGTTTGCTTTGTTTGCTTTTATGGCTTACTTAATCGGCGGGGGGGCTCAGCGTAACGAAGCTCCGCCTCCGACGCCGGTCATTGACATCGTAACGTCGCCGCCTCAATCTGACGTTCAGGAGCGGCAGAGAACGCCGCCGCCACCGCCGCCGCCACCTGAAGCTCCACCCGAGACACCACAGTCCGAGCCGGATACCTCAGGTAGTGATGGCATGAACATGAATATGGGCTTTGACGTTGATGTTGGTGGTGCTGACACCGGTTTATCCGGGCCAGGCAATCTGCTAAATCAAGACGGTGACGCTACGCCAATTGTTCGTATTGAACCGCGGTATCCGCCATCAGCTGCTCGTAACGGCACTGAAGGCTGGGTTCAACTGCGCTTTACTATCGCAACAGATGGCAGTGTTACTGACGTTGAAGTGATTGACTCTGAACCACGTCGAGTATTCGACCGAGAGGCACGCCGCGCTTTATTGCGTTGGAAGTACAAGCCGAAGGTCGTAGACGGTACAGCGGTTGAGCAACCGGGTATGACTGTGCAGCTCGACTTTACAATGGATGGGCAATAAGAAATGAATGCAGCAATGAAAACATTTGTTAGTGCCCTTGCCTTTGCTTCTGTGTTGGCAATCAAACCGGTTGCCGCACAGGATCTCGGTTTTCAATTGCCTAGCAAAGAAACCGTAGAAGCTCAAAAAGAAAGCCGTAAAAACCAGGCCGCCGGTCAAAGCACGGGTCGGGCGATTATGGATGCATTTGAGTTGTACGAGCAAGAGCAACTCCAGGAAGCAATTGCGATTCTTGAGGAAGAATACCCAGACCTAGACCCAGGCTACGACCAAGCTTATATGGGACGGTTTTTGGGTACTCTCTATGCTCAGGATGAACAAATCGAGCGAGCGCTTCGAATTCTTGAAACGTCGGCTGATCAAGACGTGTTGGGATGGAACGATCAAGCTGCGGTATTAAAGTTAACGGGTCAACTGGCATTGCAGGAAGAACAATATGACATGTCAATTGATTACCTTACCCAATGGCTTCGGTTTACCGGCAAGTTGGATCCGCAGGTTTTAACCTTCGTTGCTAACGCCTATTATCAGAAGAAAGAGTTTGGTAACGTCGTGCCTTTCGCCCGGGCGGCATTAAATAATGCTGAGGAACCGGATAAGAATATCTATACCTTGCTGATGGCGTCTTATTATGAACGCAAGATGTATCCGCAAGCGATAGGAATTCTTGAGGAAGCGATTAATATACTGCCCGGTGTTCAACGGTGGTGGCCACAACTGGCACAGTTTTACATGATCGAGGAAGATTTCACGAAATCTTTGGCGACTATGGAAGTAGCTTATATGGCCGGTTACCTGAGTAAAGAAAACCAATTTAAAATGTTGGTTCAGCTGTATGATAACGAAGGTATTCCGTATAAAGCTGCGACTGTGATGGCTAAGCACATCGAAAATGGTGATATTGAAGGCACGGCCAAAAACTTTGCGACCGTGGCAAACAGTTTTCACCGTGCAAAAGAATTCGATGAGGCTGTAGCCTGGTATGAACGTGCAGTTGATGCCGCAGATGACGCCGACGATAAAGGTGAGTATCTGCGCAAACGAGGTAATTTGTTGTTATTGGACGAGCAGTATATAGCAGCGACCTCGCCACTACGCGAAGCACTTGACTACGTAGAGGAAGACGACCAAGGGCGCATTTATATGTCGTTGGCTGAAGCTTTCTTTTATGGCGGCGAATACCGCGAAGCGTTACGCTATGCAGAACGCGCAGCGCAATTCGACGGTCAGCGTCGGTCAGCACGCAGCTGGGTTGGTCATATCAAGGCAACTGCGGAACGTAAAGGCGCTAGCCTGTAACGGTATCTACAGTGTGTGCAATTTAAAAACCCCGACAGGTCATCGGGGTTTTTTATTTTCATAAGGTATTTGTTAATCTTTTTGCGTTCGAGTATGATCAAGATATCGACAAAAAGAGGGTAGTGTAATGGCTTCAAATACTGAAAAAGATCCTTCCGGTTTTCCATTTTTATTAGTTGGCGTAGTCATGTTTGTGGTGATCAGTTGTCTTCCTCTGTTGGCACGTGTGGTTCAAATTTTTACATCGTAACAACGCGTATTTGCCAGGCGATAAACAACCTTTTTTGTTTTTATGACCACTCAGGGATCTGAATCTTCATGAGTTATCAAGTTCTGGCAAGAAAATGGCGGCCTGCGCAGTTTTCACAGGTGGTGGGTCAGCAACACGTACTTAAGCCACTGCAACACGCACTAGAAAATAACCGTCTGCATCATGCCTACCTGTTTACCGGTACCCGCGGGGTGGGCAAAACCTCAATCGCACGCTTATTGGCTAAGGCATTAAATTGTGAGGCAGGCGTTACGGCGCAGCCCTGTGGCGAATGCCAAGCCTGTCAGGATATCGAACATGGCCGCTTTGTTGATTTGCTGGAAATTGACGCGGCGTCACGTACCAAAGTTGAAGATACCCGCGAGCTGCTTGATAACGTTCAGTACCGACCAACTCAGGGTCGATTTAAAGTGTATCTGATCGATGAAGTTCACATGCTTTCCCGCCACAGTTTTAATGCGCTTTTAAAAACCCTGGAAGAACCTCCCGAACACGTTAAATTTCTGCTGGCGACAACGGATCCACAAAAACTACCGGTCACCGTGGTGTCGCGTTGCTTACAATTTAATTTACGCGCCTTAACCAAAGAGTTGATTGCGCAACAATTACGCCACGTATTAAAGCAAGAGGGAATAGCGGCTAACGATGATGCCTTGACCCTGCTTGCCCGCGCGGCGCACGGCAGCATGAGAGACGGCCTCAGTTTGGCGGATCAGGCCATTGCGCAAGGTAACGGAGCCGTGCAGCTGGATAGTGTGCAGCAAATGCTGGGCAATGTGCCGCGTGCGGATGTGGTGGGCTTGCTCGATGCGATTGCTGATGATGAAGCCAATAAAGTGTTTTCTCAGCTGGAGCAAATGTCTGCGGTTGTCCCTGACCCAGGCGTTATATTGACCGAATTGCAAGGGTTGTTACATCGCCTTGCATTGATACAACAAATACCGGCGTTAGCGACAGAAGAAGAACAACAAGATGCAAAATCTTTATTAAGAAAGCTGCCGGCCGAAGTAATTCAATTATATTATCGGTTGGTCATTGAAGGGCGCAAAGAACAGCCCTATGCGGTCGACGAACGTGCTGGGGTCGAGATGACTCTGTTGCGATTATTAGCGTTTAAGCCCTTAGAGGCAGCGCCTGGCACCGAGTCTGAAATGGAGCTGGAGCAAGCCGTCGAGGCGACTCAGGGGCGAGGAGCGTTGGCAGAAGCTCCGTCCCAAGTACCACAACAAGTATCACCCGAGCTACCAGCAGAAACAGCGCAAGAATCCGTACCGCCCTTGGATGAGCCGGTTGCGCCTTCAGATCTTAACGACTTACTTAAGACGCGCGAGCAGTTAGCATCGGGGCAATCAAATTCTGCTGCGGTCACGGACACAGAAGAAAAAAAAAAGCCTGAAATCAGCGAGTCTGAAACAGTACAAGTAGCAGAGCTCCCGGCCGTGCCCGTTGACTTAAAAACTCAACTACCTCAGCTTACAGAACAGGTCCGCAAAGCCGAACAAGTCGACGATTGGGCTGCCATGATCGCTGCCATGGACATTAACGGATTGGCTCGGCAACTATTGCTTAATTCAAACTTGCACAAAGTCAGTGACGGTCAATGGCAAATCCGAGTGGCGCCGGCCCAACAGAGTCTATTGAGCGAGTCGACGGTTGAGTCTGTGCGTGCTGCGCTTCAGAATGCACTCAATCACCAGGGAAATTTTGACTTTACGGTTGAAGAACCCCGCTGCCCGACCCCATTAATGATACAGCAATATATCGATGCGTATCGGCACCAGCTTGCGGTACAATGGATACACAATGACTCCGGTGTTAATGATCTAAAGCAGCGCTTTGCTGCACAAGTTGTAGAGTCTTCAATATCAGCCGTTTAATAAGAGGAAGTGAATATGTTTAAAGGTGGAATGGGCAACATGATGAAGCAGGCGCAAGAGATGCAGGAGCGCATGCAGCAAGTCCAGGAAGAAATCGCCAATATGGAAGTCACCGGAGAGGCGGGTGCCGGCTTGGTTAAAATCACCATGTTAGGTAATCATAACGTCAAACGAGTGGTTATCGACCCGAGTTTGTTGGATGATGATCAAGAGATGCTTGAAGACTTGGTTGCGGCAGCGACAAACGATGCTGTGCGACGGGTAGACGAAACCAGCAAAGAAAAAATGGGTGACGTTACCGGTGGTATGGGATTGCCCCCGGGATTTAAGATGCCGTTTTAAGTTTGGAGTAAAATAATGGCGCAAGGTGGTATCAGTCCGGCGATTGACGCCCTGGTCGATGATTTAAAGCGATTACCGGGCGTTGGCCAAAAGACGGCTCAGCGGATGGGCTTTTATTTGCTGGAGCGTGATCGCGAAGGCGCAACAGCATTAGCCAACAGCCTGCGCCAAGCGGTAGAAAAGGTGGGCCACTGCGAGAGTTGTCGTACGCTAACCGAAGAGCCACTTTGCCGTATCTGTGCTAATCCCCGGCGGCAGGAAAGCGGTGTTGTCTGCGTGGTGGAAACGCCCGCAGATGTTTTGGCCATAGAGCAAACATCGCAGTTTCAGGGCCGTTATTATGTGTTAATGGGGCACTTGTCACCATTGGACGGCATCGGCCCGGCAGACATAGGGTTAGACGAATTTGAACGACAACTGCGACAAGGGCCGGTAACAGAAGTCATCCTTGCCACTAACCCGACCGTTGAGGGTGACGCGACAGCTCACTTTATAGCCGATATTGCTGAACAACTTAACATCAATACAACGCGTATTGCTCACGGTGTCCCGGTCGGTGGCGAACTCGGTTATGTCGACCAGACGACATTGGGTCACGCTTTTAGTGGGCGCAAGCAATTCTCACGTTAATCCTCACCTAATGCCTTGAATTTTTTCCTGTCGCCCCCACTTTTAACCTCAACAGTTTGGTGATACGACAGGAGATACAGATTATGGCGGAAGCCGGTCAAACAGAAAAACATGGATTTCAGACAGAAGTAAAACAGCTTTTGCACTTGATGGTCCATTCCCTTTATTCAAACAAAGAAATCTTTTTACGCGAACTTGTTTCGAATGCTTCAGATGCTGCGGACAAGTTACGCTTTAATGCTTTAAGCGATAATTCACTGTATGGTGACGACAGTGAATTACACGTCCGCATTTCGTTTGATAAAGAAGCTCGTACAGTAACTATTAGCGATAATGGTGTGGGCATGACCCGTGACGAGGTGATGAGCAATCTGGGCACCATTGCGAAATCGGGTACGGCAGACTTTTTTGGTCAACTGTCGGGCGATCAAGCTAAAGACAGTCAGTTGATTGGTCAGTTTGGTGTTGGCTTCTATTCTTCTTTTATCGTCGCGGATGAGGTTGTGGTACGCACTCGCTCGGCTTTCGATAAAGGCAGCATTGGTGTCGAATGGCGCTCAAAAGGAGAGGGTGAGTTCGAAGTCACAGAAACAGAAAAAGCTCGCCGCGGCACCGATATTACTCTGCATTTGAAAGAGGACGAGGACGAGTTTCTCGATCAATCGCGCTTGCGGGGTATCGTCAACAAATACTCTGAGCATCTCAGCATCCCAGTGCAAATGTGGAAAGAGCCAGTTCCGGAAAAAGAAAATGAAGACGGTGAAAACACACCCGCCGAGCCGGGCCAATGGGAGACAATTAACTCAGGCCAAGCCCTTTGGACGCGCGAGAAATCAGACATTTCTGATGACGAATACAAAGAGTTTTATAAGACCGTAGCGCACGACTTTGATGATCCGCTGTTATGGAGTCATAACAAAGTTGAAGGGACCACTGAATACACAAGCTTACTGTATATCCCTAAGCGGGCACCCTGGGATTTGTGGAACCGCGAACAACAGCATGGCGTAAAACTATATGTTAAGCGTGTGTTTATTATGGACGACGCTGAGCAGTTGATGCCAACCTACCTGCGTTTTGTGAAAGGCCTGATCGATACCAATGATCTGCCACTAAATGTTTCACGCGAGATCTTGCAGGACAACAAGGTGACTCGTTCGATGCGTAACGGTAGCACCAAAAAAGTGCTGCAAATGTTGAAGAAACTGGCGAAAGATGACAGCGAAGCCTATCAACAGTTTTGGGACACCTTTGGTAACGTAATAAAAGAGGGCCCTGCCGAAGACCAGCCTAATCGTGAACGTATTGCGGAATTACTGCGCTTTGCCTCCAGCCACAATGACTCTGCTGTGCAAAACGTCAGTTTGGACCAGTACATCGAGCGAATGAAAGAAGGTCAGGATAAAATTTATTACATTGTCGCGGACAGTTACGAAGCGGCAAAAAATAACCCGGCGCTGGAAATCTTTAACAAGAAAGGTGTCGAAGTGCTGCTCTTGTCTGAACGCATCGACGAGTGGCTGATGAGTCATCTGACCGAGTTTAAAGAAAAATCGCTGCAATCAGTGACTCGTGGCGACCTGGATCTTGGCGAGCTTGATGACGAGCAGGACAAGGAACAACAAGAGCAGGCTGAGGAATCGTTTAAAGAACAAATTACACGTTTTGAAGAGGCTCTTGGTGAGCGGGTTAAAAAAGTTCGTGTTACTCATCGTTTAACCGATTCGCCGGCTTGTATTATCACTGACGAGAATGACATGAGTACACAAATGGCTAAGTTAATGGAGTCTGCAGGTCAGCCTGTACCAGAGACTAAGTACATTTTAGAAGTTAACCCAAGTCATCCGTTAGTGGAAAAAATGATTACGAAAGAGGACGCTGAGTTCGGTCAGTGGGCTGATGTTCTGCTTGATCAGGCAACTTTGGCTGAACGGGGCAATTTGAAAGATCCAGCCTCCTTTGTCAGCAAACTGAATAAGTTGATGTTAAACGTTTAAACCACCACTCAAAGCGCCGTAGTTTATCCGGCTACGGCGCTTCTTGTTGCTTGTAATAACACCCGCATCGGGGTAAAGTTCTGAGCAAACTTTTCAATAAAAAATGAGGCTGTTTATGCGCATCATTCTATTAGGTGCCCCTGGAGCAGGAAAGGGGACACAAGCTCAGTTTTTGATGACGACCTTTGGTATCCCGCAAATCTCTACTGGCGACATGTTGAGGTCCGCAATCAAGTCGGGATCCGAGCTGGGTAAAAAGGCAAAGCAGGTAATGGATGCCGGTCAGCTGGTATCGGACGAGATCATTATCGAATTGGTAAAAGAACGGATTACGGAACCAGACTGCCAAAATGGCTTTCTGCTGGACGGTTTTCCGCGCACAATTCCGCAAGCAGATGCGATGCGCGAGCATGGCATCGAAGTGGATTATGTGCTGGAGTTTTCAGTGCCTGACGAGGTTATCGTTGAGCGTATGAGTGGCCGCCGTGTTCACCCAGGTTCCGGTCGTGTCTATCATGTGCAGCACAATCCGCCTAAGGAAGAGGGTAAAGACGACGAGACCGGTGAAGAGCTGGTTGTGCGTCCGGACGATCAGGAGCACACTGTGCGTAAGCGGTTGTCGGTTTATCATGAGCAAACTGAACCTTTAGTGGAATATTACAAAAGGTTATCGGCTAAAGGTGAAACAGAGTACCATGAAATTGACGGGACTCAGCCGGTTGAGGAAGTGAGCAAGGAACTCGGT
Organism: Pseudomonadota bacterium; assembly: GCA_051745735.1. Taxonomy (GTDB): domain Bacteria; phylum Pseudomonadota; class Gammaproteobacteria; order Enterobacterales; family Alteromonadaceae; genus Idiomarina. The sequence goes on along the minus strand of JBNJEJ010000002.1, from coordinate 49,623 downwards.
AACTTATTGCAAAAATAAGCTTACCTTAGGCTGATGATTTTGATCAGGGCTCACTTAGCGTGGGCCCTTTTTTATATAATCCGGGTGCATAATGGAACAAATCAGTGATGGTATTTATTATTGGGCGGCCGAGCAGCCAGAGGCTGACATCGTTGTTTTGCTGCACAGTTCTCAAAGTGCCAGTTCGCAGTGGCGTAGCTTAATTCAACAGTTAAACGGGCAGGTTCATCTTATTGCCGTCGACTTACTGGGTTATGGACAGGCTCCTGTAGCTGAACAACAACCGCATTTTCGTCTGGCTAATGAGGTTGGGCGTATTCAGGCCGCGCTGGCGCAGCTGGGTTTTAGCCAGCCGGTGATAATGGTAGGCCATTCTTACGGTGGTGCGTTAGCGTTGAAAATGGCAGCGGATGGCTCTGTTGCGATTAAAACTTTGGCTTTGTACGAGCCTGTATCCTTTCATGTATTACCTGAAGACTCGCCCGGCATGACAGAAATCCGCGAAGTTAACGAGGCAATGCACGGCAAAGACGCGCGCTCATGTACACGTACCTTTGTCGATTACTGGAACCAGCCCGGCTACTTTGACGCGTTACCGGAAAAAATTCAGGCATTGATGATAGGACAGGCGGGCAAAGTGGCACTGGATTTTGATGCGTTGTTAGGGGAACCGTTGCAGCTAGAGGATTATGCGCAGATACAACAGCCGGTGTTGCTGATGACCGGGGAATTTACCCGCCGCAGCGCGAAAGCTGTGGTAAAAGCCCTGACCAGTGTTTTGCCGAAAGTTGAAAAAATGGAACTGGCGGCAGGCCATATGGGCCCTCTGACACATCCTGCCGAGATAAATCCGGTGTTGCTCAACTTTCTTCAACGGAACAGTTAAACCGATGGCGGCATTATCCCGGGAATTGGTTAAATTGGCCCGCTTAACCGGACCCATTCTTATTGCGCAATTGACGCAGATGTTAATGAGCGTGGTGGACACGGTAATGGCGGGACGCAAAGGCGCTGTCGATTTGGCGGCAGTATCCGTAGGTGGCAGCATTTTCGTGCCTATTACGTTACTGATATTTGGCCTGGCGCTGGCATTAGCTCCCATCATTTCACATTTTGATGGTGCCAAACGGCATCGTCGCATTGCCAACATGTTGCAGCAGGGCCTCTATGCCTGTGCGATTTTTGGTGTCGTCGCCATGGTGGCAATGAGTGGTGCCCCGTACATCCTGGATGCCATGGGGGTTGAGCCAGAATTCAGGGCAACAACGCTCGAGTATCTTTATTACATCGCTTTTGGTATTCCGGCTTTTGTTATCTACGTGGTGTTGCGTAACTTTTGCGAAGGCCTTGCTAACACTATGCCGTCGCTGGTGATAGGTTTAATCGGCCTGGCCATTAATATTCCAGCCAATTATATTTTCATATACGGCCACTTTGGGGCGCCGGAGCTGGGCGGAGCAGGCTGTGGTTTGGCATCAGCCATCGTGTTGTGGGGTATGGCGATTTCTCTGGCGATTTATGTGTTTACGGCCAGGCGCTATCGCAAACTGCGGTTGCTACGTCGCTGGTATGCACCTAACTTTGATGACGTAGCCTATGTTGTGCGGATTGGCTTCCCCATTTCGATGTCGTTATTTTTTGAAGTGAGCCTGTTTGCCATCATTGCGCTGCTGATATCACCTTTGGGGCCAATCATTGTTTCGGCTCATCAAATCGCGCTGAACATCAGTTCGTTGGTTTATATGGTGCCCTTGAGTATCTCTATGGCAGTAACGCTCAGGGTGGGTTTTGCTCTGGGCGCCGGAGAGCCGAAGTACGCTATGCAGAGCTTTAAGCTGGCGATGTGGATTGGGGGCTTGTTTGCCGCTGTCAATGGCTTGTTTATGTGGCTGGCGGGCGAGTGGCTGGCGAGTCTGTACACGCCAAATACAGAAATTATACAGTTAGCCGGCACCTTGATGGGGCTCGCCGCCATTTTCACTCTGTCGGATACATTCCAGGCTGTGGCAATGGGAACATTGCGCGGTTATAAGGATACCAAGTACCCGATGGTGATGGCCTTTATTTCTTACTGGCCGTTTGGTTTAACGGTGGGTGTGGTGCTTGGATTAACCGACTGGATTGTGCCGGCGATGGGTGCCGCCGGTTTCTGGATTGGTATTATCTGTGGACTGTCCGTTGCTGCCGTACTGCTCAATGCCCGCTTATACCGTGTCGCACGGCGCTATCAGCGTGAGCAGTATCGGCAACAACTTAACAGCGCAGCCTAATTTAGCGGCTGCGTTGTTGCAAGACCTTTAATACCGACTCTAAATCTGTGTCCGAGGCCTGTAAAACAACCAGTAAATGGTAAAGCAGGTCGGCACTCTCGTTAAGTAATTCCTGTTGATCTTTCACCGCTGCAGCCAGGGCAACTTCAACGCCTTCTTCACCCACTTTTTGGGCGGCACGTTTTACCCCTGTGGCCAATAACTTGGCTGTGTAGCTGTGTTCTGGATCAGCTGTTTTACGGCTGGCGATGAGTTGGTCCAGTTGTTGTAAAAAAGGCGCTGGAGCCTCGGCAAAACAACTGCGGGTGCCCAAATGACAGGTTGGCCCATGCGGGATTACCTGAGCCAACAAAGCATCCTCATCGCAGTCGTGATAGATACCTTGCAGTTCAAGGGTGTGGCCGGAGCTTTCCCCTTTGGTCCACAGGCGCTGTTTGCTGCGGCTGTAAAAGGTAACATTGCCGGAGCTCAGGGTTTTTGCCAGCGCGGCAGGATCCATATAGCCGGTCATAAGCACTTCGCCAGTCAGCGAATGCTGCACCGTACAGGGCAATAAGTTATCCATTTTTTGCCAGCTTAACTGGTCGATGGTGTTTTCGGTAAGTTGCATAAGATCAATCCTGGGCAATAGGGCGAATGGTGATACCCTGGTCAGTCAGCTGCTGCTTTAAATCAGCCATGGTGATAATATTTTTATGAAATACCGATGCCGCAAGGGCACCGTCAACATTAGCTTGTTGAAACACATCGGTGAAATGCTGGATGGTGCCGGCGCCACCTGAGGCAATCAGTGGCACACTGCATTGCGTCCGGATAGCCGCCAGTTGCTTAATGTCATAGCCTTTTCGGACACCGTCCTGATTCATACAATTAAGTACGATTTCACCAGCGCCACGGGCAATAACTTCAGCAACCCAGTCGCTGGTGTACCAGGCTGAACGACGAGTTTTGCTCTGATCACCGGTAAACTGATGAACTTCGTAACGGCCTGAATCCTTATTATAAAAACTATCAATACCAATGACGACGCATTGTTGACCAAATTCATCCACCAGACGGTTGATCAAATCCGGATCCTGCAGTGCCGGTGAGTTGATTGAAATTTTATCGGCGCCCATGGACAGCAGGGTTTGTGCTTGCTGTTGAGTGCGGATACCGCCGGCTACGGTAAAGGGAATATCAATTTGCCGGGCAACGCGCTCGACCCATGACTTGTCCACCGTGCGACCGTCAGCGGACGCCGTGATGTCATAAAAAACCAGCTCATCAGCACCTATCTCCGCATAACGGGCTGCTAATGGAATAATATCACCGACGATTTCGTGGTCACGAAACTGAACGCCTTTGACAACTTGGCCGTCACGGACATCCAGGCAGGGTATTATGCGCTTTGCCAGCATGACAGTGCCTCCTGCAATTCGAATTGGCCGGTTAGTAAGGATTTGCCTAAAATTACCGAGTCACAATTGGCCTGTTTCAGTTCAGTCAAATCAGATAATGAACTGACGCCACCGGAAGCTTGCCATTCAATGGCCGGATAAAGCGACTTATATCGCCGGTACAGTTCAACGTTGCTGCCACTCAGTGTTCCGTCTTTGCTGATATCAGTACACAATACATGTCGGCAACCAACGTCCAGATAACGCTCTAAGACCCGGTCCAGAGTTAGAGTACTCTGTTGTTGCCAACCGTGAGTAGCAACCATAGCCTGGTGGTCACTGTTTATATTGACATCCAGAGCCAGCACGATGGCATCAGCGCCGTATCGATTAAACCAATCGCGTACCTTTTCGGGAGAACTGACGGCGGTAGAGCCAATCACAACGCGCTCAATCCCCGCGTTGAACAGTTGCTCCAGATCATCTTCTGTGCGAATTCCACCGCCCGCCTGACAACGCAGGCCCGACCAACGGGTAATTTTTTCAAGCAGTTGCTGTTGACGTCGATTTGGGTCTTTAGCACCATCCAAATCGACTAAATGTAACCATTCCGCCCCTTGTTGATGGTAGCTTTGTGCTTGTTCCAGAGGATCGAGTTGATACTCGGTTTTTTGTCCGAAATCCCCCTGGTACAGCCGCACCACACGGCCATCGATTAAATCCAGTGCAGGAATCAGCATAACGACAGCTCCATAAAACGTTGTAGAATTCGACGACCGGCTGTGCCGGAGCGTTCGGGGTGAAATTGGGCACCGATAAAGTTATCTTTTTTTATCATTGCAGCAAACGGCTGGTGATAGTGACAACGTGCGATGGTGTACTGATCTTCAGCCACCGCAAAACTGTGCACAAAATAGCAATAGGGCGAGTCTGTGCCATCTAATAAGGGGTTATCGTTTATTGCATTGATGTTGTTCCAGCCCATATGTGGCAATGGTAGGGTGCCGGTATGCATGCGTTGAGTCTGGGCCGGAATGACATCAAGGCAGTTAACACCGCCTTCCTCTGACCGCGAGGTCAGCAACTGCATTCCAAGGCAAATGCCCAAAACTGGCTGTGTTAATGACTGCAGAGGCTCAACTAATTGTTTATTGTGCAAATTACGCATAGCGGCTGCGGCCGTACCAACGCCTGGCAGGATCACCCGATCAGCGGCCTTTATTAACTCCGCGTTATCACTAATTGTTGGCGTTACGCCAAGCCGTTCCAGGGCAAACCGCACCGAGGTAAGGTTTGCACATTCTGTATCCACGATAACGAGATTCATGCCAACATGCCCTTGCTGGATGGTAGTTGGTTGTCTCCACTGGAACTGACTGCCTGTCGCAATGCCCGCCCAAAGACTTTAAATAAACTTTCGACTTGGTGGTGACTGTTACCTTCGGTCGTCGATAGGTGCAGGCTCATGGCCATGGAGTCGGTGAGTGAGCGGAAAAAATGCTCAACCATTTCGGTGGATAATTCACCCACCCTATCGCGGGAAAAATCGGCCTGCCATTTTAAGTAGGGGCGTCCGGATAAATCAATCAGGCATTCCGCCCGACATTCATCCATCGGCAGGGCAAAGCCAAAGCGGCCGATTCCGCGTTTGTCGCCCAGTGCCTGGCGCAGCGCCTGGCCAAGAGCTAGTGCGGTATCTTCAACGGTATGATGGTCGTCGATGTGCAAGTCACCGCTGACCTTGACGCTTAAAGCGATGCCTGCGTGCGTAGCAATCTGCTCGAGCATGTGATCAAAAAAGCCAATGCCGGTACGGAATTCGCGGGGCGCCTGAGCATCTAAATCGACAGCAATGGCGATATCCGTTTCATGGGTGGTACGGACAACCTTAGCGGTGCGGGGTTTATCAACCAGTTGTCGACAAATGTCGTGCCAGTTAAATTCGTTACGGTCGTAACGAAGCCCGGCGATACCCATATTTTGCGCCAATTGCAGGTCGGTGTCGCGGTCACCAATGACATAACTGTCGGTAAAATCGACCAAACCTTGCTGCAGATAGTGTTGTACCAGGCCAAGAGCTGGTTTTCGGCAACTGCAGTTGTCATTGTCAAAATGCGGACAAATCAGCACTTCTTTAAAAACGATTCCCTGCGATTCAAATACTTGCATCATCAGCTGATGAGGGGCGTCGAAATCAGCCTGCGGGAAACTGTCAGTACCCAGGCCGTCCTGGTTTGATATCATCACCAGTTGGTAACCGGCTTGTTGCAGTTTAAGCAGAGCAGGCACCACACCCGGTTCAAAAACCAGTTTATCAAGCCGGTCGAGTTGTTTATCGACGCTGGGCTCTTCAACCAGAGTACCGTCACGATCGATGAATAACCAGCGCTGCTGGTGGGATGCAGTGCTACTCATAGGGTGTCTCCAATGGCGGAATGAGAGAAAAAGTGATTTAAAAATGTCAGCAGCTGTTGGTTTTCCTCAGCGCTGCCAATGCTGATTCTAACGCAATTGTGCAGGCCTTTCTGTGCTGATTGATTACGCAACAGGATACCCTGTTCGGCGGCGGCTGCCATCAGTTGTTCGGCATTTTGTAGCCGTATCAGGATAAAGTTGGTGGCCGACTCGGCCACCGGGCTAAGACCCAATCGTTTTAGCCCCTGTGTAACTTTGTCGCGTTGCTGCAACAAATCGCTTACTTGTTGCTGTAAACGCTGTAATCCGTCGTCACTGACGGCTTGGCTGGCAACCTGCAAGGTCAGATCGGGTAAAGGGTAAGGAGCCAGTACTTTTTTCAGCACAGCAATCACTTCAGCATCAGCGAGGGCAAAGCCACAACGGGCACCTGCCAAAGCAAAAGCTTTTGATAAGGTGCGCAGGACCACTAAGTTTGGAAAGCGTTCAAGCCAACGGGTCACAGACGCTTGTGGACAAAACTCGATGTAGGCTTCATCAACGACCACCAGCGAGTGCCTGGCACGTTCTAACACCTGCTCGAGATCGGCAGCATGCAGACAGTTACCTAACGGATTGGAGGGTGAGCACAAAAATACCAGCTTACTCGAGCTTACCGCCGGCAGAAGCTGATCAAGGTCAAGCTGCCAGGTATCCTGCAGTAACGGAATTTCCCGCACTGCTGCCCCTTGAGTACGGGCGGAAATTGCGTACATGCCGTACGTTGGGGGACAGATGATAACCTCATCGTCTTTGGGTTCACAAAATGCCCGAATTAACAGATCGATGGCTTCATCAGAGCCACGACAACTGAGCACTTGTGACGGGCTGACACCGGCGTAACGGGCGTAGCTGTCGTTAAGCTGTGCCGACTGAAAGGCCGGGTAACGATTAAGCTGACTGGTGTCCAGCTGATAATCGTTGCTAAAAGGTGACTCGTTCGCATTAAGCCAAACGGAGCCGCCGCTCATACTGCGGCGAGCTGAGGCGTAGGGCTCCAGATCAGCTAAATGCTGGCGCTGTAACTGTTTGGCAAGACTCATTCCGGAGCCTCCAGGCGAATAGTAACGGCACGTTTGTGAGCATCCAGCCCTTCAATTTCGGCCAATCGAGTAATGGCAGAAGCAAGCCCGGTTAATCCTTCTGGCGTGGCCTCCTGAATGGTATAGCGCCGGTAAAAATCCGTCAGTCCAAGGCTGCTGTAATTTCTGGCGTAGCCATAAGTTGGCAGAACATGGTTGGTACCGGTGGCGTAATCGCCGCCGGATTCTGGCGTATAGTGACCGATGAAGATGGAACCGGCTGTTGTCAGCTGAGGTAACATTTCACGGGCGTTATCAAATTGTAGCGACAAATGCTCTGGTGCGTAGCGCTCCGATACAGCAACGGCCTGCGCCAGTGACTCAGTGACCAGCAAACGGCTGTTTGCTAATGCCTGTTTAGCAATGTCGGCGCGTGAAAGTAAAGCTGTTTGCTCGATCAGTTGCTGCTTAACGTGTGCCGCCAATTCAGCTGATGGTGTGAGCAACAAAACTTGCGAGTCAGAGCCATGTTCAGCCTGCGATAAAAGGTCAGCCGCAACAAACGGCGCTCTGGCGCTGTCATCGGCAATCACTAACAGCTCAGAAGGGCCTGCCGGCATATCAATTGCCACACCGCTGCTATCCTGACTGACTTGCTGCTTGGCCTCGGTGACAAAGGCGTTACCCGGACCAAAAATTTTATCAACCGCCTGAATGGTGTCGGTGCCGTAAGCTAGGGCAGCGACAGCCTGTGCGCCACCGCACAAAATGATTTCATCAATTTGGCAGAGTTCGGCAACGTAGACAATGGCAGCCGGAATGCTGCCGTCAGCAGCCGGTGGCGTCGCCAGTATCTTACGTGGGCAACCTGCTAACTGCGCTGGAATGCCCAGCATCAGTGCTGTCGAAGGTAAGGTAGCGGTGCCGCCCGGTATGTACAAACCGACTGAGTTCAGTGCTGCATAGCGAGATTCACAGACAACGCCCGGCGCTGTTTCGACCTTTGAAGCTTTAGGTTGCTGGGCCTGATGAAAGCGGCTAATCGTGCCGTAGGCCGTATCAATGGCCGTTTTTGTTTGCTCATCAAGGGCTTGCAGTGCACTTTGTTTTTCATGCTCAGTTAAGCTGACACGACTTGCGTTAGCATAGTCAAATCGCTGAGTCAGCGCTAACAGCGCGCTGTCGCCTTGCTCGCGAACCTGCCGCAAAATATCGGCAACGGTTGTTTTTAAAGCCTCAGAGCGGCTTTGCTCTGGGCGGGCCAGGCGTTCAGTTTGCTCTGCCAAAGTCAATTCAGCCCAACGTTCAATGGTCAGCTGTAAATCGTTCATCGCGTGTTCACCCCATCATTTTTTCAATCGGAAGTACCAGAATAGAGCTGCAGCCGATGGCCTTCAGGTCTTCCATGGTTTCCCAGAATAATTTTTCGGTACTGACCATGTGAATGGCGACCTGCTGGTCGGTGTGGCTTAACGGCAGTACCGTCGGTGTTTCGGCACCGGGCAGTAGCGCGATGACCTGGTCCAGCTGTGCTTTCGGTGCGTGCAACATGATGTATTTACTTTCTTTCGCTAACTGGACTCCGTCAATGCGCGGTAATAATTGATCAATCATCGCCTGCTTATCAATCGACAACTGATCATTACGTTGAATTAACTGGGCTTGTGAACGAAAGATCACTTCTTTTTCGATTAAGCCGTTGGCTTCCAGGGTAGCGCCTGTGGAGACCAGGTCACAAATAGCGTCGGCGAGCCCGGCCCGCGGCGCAACTTCGACAGACCCGGTTAAGTTGACATTCTTGGCGTTAATCCCCTGTTCTTTTAAATAGTTTTGTAAAAGATAGGGGTAGGTGCTGGCAATGCGTTTACCATTAAGGTCGTCTAACGATTGGTAATCGGCTTCGCGCGGCACGGCAATCGACAGTCGACAACCACCAAAATCCAGTGGCCGTAGGGATTTAAAGACTGCGTTGCTGTCTACTGCTTCGCGTTCCAGGCGAACTTCTTCCAGGACGTTTTCACCCACCAGACCCAGATCGACGACACCGTCCATAACCAAGCCGGGGATATCATCGTCACGGACCCGTAATAAATCAATGGGGTGACTGGTGCTGTGGGCGATCAAGCGTGCTTCATTTAAGCTGAATTTGACGCCACAGGCATTGAGCAGTGCGATTGATTCTTTGCTTAAGCGTCCTGATTTTTGAATGGCAATGGTTAAACGTTCGGTCATAACGACTCCTAATAGAAAAAACCCCTCGAAAGTGTGCCTTTCGAGGGGTTGTATAGTCATGCGAAAGGCTAGCGTTTTGTGGCTAGCCCAGAAGCAAATAGCTGGCTAACCCATGTAAAACCAATGATGGTGATGATGAGTACGCGGCTTAATTTGCATCTTTAGCTCCGGGGTAATTAAATAACAATCTAGTTGTATAAAAGGATACCCAACTATTTTAAGAAAGCAACCCCGGGCATCATGTTTTTAGTCTATAGTTGACTAACGTTTGGCCGATAATAGCTTGAGTTGCCGACTCCGTTTATCATCAAATTATTATCCAGCCTTCGATTTGACGTAAAGAGAGGTCATAAGTGGCTAATTTTGACGCAATGGTACCCTTGATCCCGAAAGATTCGCGGATACCGATTGAGCAAAACCGAGACTCGTTGCGCATTAATAAGGTGCAGCGCGCTGAGCAGATCAAAAAAATCAGTGAAGAAGAAGGTAATGCCATCACAGAACGGGATGAGCGCAGCCAGCATCACCAACAAATGCAGCATCAACAACAGCCGGAGTCGGAGCCCGACTTTCAGGTTGAGGCAGAGCCTGCCGAGGGCGAACAGGACAGTGACGGGCATATTGACACCTATGCTTAGGCGCGGGTAAAGGAAGGTGGTTTACGCTGCTTGCTGACTGACAGCATTGTTCGGCTGTGCCATAATACGCCGTCTTTAACCCGTGTAATTCCGGATCCGCTGCCACCATGACTCAAGTCGCTAATGTTTTTACAGCTCAAGGTTCTTTGTCGTCGGCGATAAAAGGCTTTCAGCCGCGTGATGCCCAGTTAAAAATGGCGACCGCTATAGAAACTACCATAAAAATCGGCGGCCAGCTGGTGGTTGAAGCGGAGACCGGAACGGGTAAAACCTTTGCTTATCTGGCTCCTATCCTGCTGACTAAAGATAAAGCGGTTATTTCTACCGGAACAAAAAACCTGCAAGAGCAACTTTTCCACCGCGACCTACCGACGCTGCGCAAAGTTTTGGCGCCCAAGAAAGTGATCGCGCTGTTAAAAGGGCGTGCCAATTATTTATGTCTTTATCGATTAGAGCAGGCGCAACAGCAGGCCGGGCAATTTCAGCCGTTGTTACAAAGCCAGCTATTAAAAGTTAAACGCTGGTCAACAATGACGCGCAGTGGCGATATCGGTGAGTTACACGAAATGCAGGAAGATGCCCAGGTGATGCCGCTGATCACCAGCACTAAAGATAACTGCTTAGGTAAAGAATGTCCCGTTTACGAAGACTGCCACTTGGTAAAGGCACGGGAAGAAGCCAGAAAGGCTGACATTGTGGTGGTTAATCACCATTTGTTTTTTGCTGATTTGGCGGTAAAAGACACCGGCTTTGGTGAAATTATCCCCGATAGTGAGGTGGTCGTTTTTGACGAAGCGCACCAAGTGCCTGATATCGCCAGCCAATATTACGGCGAGTCAGTGTCAAGTCGGCAATTAATCGAACTGGCTGAAGAAGTTACCCGATTATGTCTGACTGAACTGAAGGATCTTTCTCAGGCAACGCAAATGGCGCGCTTGTTCGAACAAGTGGTTAAAGACTGGCGGCTGCAGTTTCCGCGTGAGCCGATGCGTGGTAACTGGCGAGACTGGCGTCAGCAAGGCGAGATGCCCGAAGCCACCGAACGGTTACAAGAAAAATTAGAGTTATTTATCGAGGTAATAAAAACGGCGCGCGGGCGGCATAAGGAAATGGACAGCCTGATTGAACGGGCCGAGCAATATCTGCAGCTCTGGAAACAGCTGATGAACACGCTGGAAACGGGTTACAGTTATTGGTTTGAGACCACCAGCCGACACGCTGTGTTGCATCAGACACCCTTGAGTGTGGCAAAAAAATTCGGTGGCATGGTTAAGCACAGTCAGCGCGCCTGGGTATTCACCTCAGCGACGATCGCGGTGAACGAGAAGTTCGAGCACTTTACTCATCGGCTGGGTTTGTACGATGCCGACACTCTATTGTTGCCCAGCCCCTTTGACTTTTCTCGGCAGGCGTTATTGTGTTTGCCTCGCTACTTACCCGAAGCTAACGATATGGGTCGTCACAGCCAGCTGCTTGACATCGCCCAGCAATGTATCAGCCATAATCATGGCGGTACCTTTTTATTGTTTACCAGTCACCGCATGCTGCAACAGATGGCTAGCTACTTACGGGATGTTTTAGAGCGACCGGTACTGGTACAGGGCGACGCGGGTAAAACCGAGTTATTAAAACAATTTTCAGCAGCGGGTAACGCCGTCCTGTTAGGTACCGCGTCCTTCTGGGAAGGGGTCGATGTGCGGGGTGACGCTCTGCGTTGTGTCATTATTGATAAGCTGCCCTTTGCTTCGCCCGATGACCCGCTGTTAAATGCGCGCGTTGAAGATGCACGATTACGGGGTATTGATGCGTTTAACACCATTCAGTTGCCACAAGCCATTATTGCGTTAAAGCAAGGCGCCGGCCGCCTGATTAGAGATACTCAGGACCGGGGCGTACTGCTGGTTTGTGATAATCGTCTGGTTAACCGCTATTACGGCGCTCGATTTTTAAAAAGTTTACCGCCGATGGCACGAACCCGCAGTTTGACTAAAGCACTGAACTTTTTGCAAGAGAAAAACGATGACTGAAATATTACTGGCCATTGATACGGCTACGGAAAATTGTTCGGCGGCATTGCAGGTCGGTGACCGCGTGTACCGGCGAGTTGCGGAAAGCCCCCGGGAGCACTCCCAGCGTTTATTGCCCTTTGTTGAACAATTATTGAAGCAAGCGGGGATTGGCATACATCAGCTAGATGGCCTGGTTGTGGGCTGCGGTCCGGGCAGTTTCACCGGGGTTCGTATCGCCATTTCGACAGGCCAGGGCTTAGCTTTTAGTCAAAATTTACCGGTGTATCCGGTTACTAGTCTGCAGGCGCTGGCACAGCACGCCATCAGATGTCATGCCGCTGATGCTGAAGCAACAAACCCTGCTGTTATTTTAAGCACGATTGATGCGCGCATGGCAGAGGTTTATTTTGCGGTCTACGAAAATGTTAATGGCATTGCCGTACCCTTGACCGAACCCGCTGTAGCAAAGCCCAGTGCTGAACTATTTCAACAACCGTTAGTACAATTGCAGTTAGCTAAAGGTACGGTGGTTGCCGGGGCCGGTACGGGTTGGGACAACTATCATGCGGTGTTAATGCAGGATTTACCCTGTCCAGTAATGTTGAACCAACAGTCGCGATTGCCCGAAGCCGAAGATATGCTGTCGCTGGTGCAGGCTAATCAGGTTAAAGCGGTGGCGGCAGAACAACTGGAACCGCTTTATGTCCGTAATGAAGTAACCTGGAAAAAGTTGCCGGGGCGATAAGATCGTCGGTATAACTTGGCAACAGCGATTGAACTCGCCATAATACAGGTAGTCGAATAATAGGTGAGTACTGGTGAGATTAGATGGTTTAGGTGTACAGCCGTTTGAACGTTATCCGGGTCAGCCGGCGGATAAGTCACGCCAGCAGGATAACGCCAAAACAGAAGCGCCGGAAAATGGGCGGCGCAACGAGGTTATTCCCGCTGCTGATTCCAGCCGCCAGCGAGCGCAACGCTGGCAACAGCTGAATACCTTTTACGATGAGCCCCCACAATCTTCGCGCCGGGCCTTAGAAGCTTATCAGGGGGTTCAACTGAACGACCGGCGTGAGCAGGTAGAATCCATGTTTAGCGTTGATTTATACGCCTAACCGAAGCAAGGTGTGCATTATGAAATACGGTATTTTGGTAATAGCCGCATTATTTTTAGCCGGCTGTAGTACGTTCCCCGAACCAATTGCAACAGCGAACGAAGACGCATTAGTCAGTTATCAGTCCGCAACTGAGCACGCTGATCAAGTGGTCGGAGAGCGGGCGCGTTGGGGTGGCGTTGTTGCCGATGTCCGCAACGGCGACGATATGACCATCATTGAAATGGTTCACTTTCCCTTAAAAAGCTGGGGTCGTCCCTTGGTGGGTGACGATACGCAGGGGCGCTTTTTGGTGTTGGTTGATAAATTTATCGACCCTCAGGTTTATGAACAAGGGCGCAGTCTGACAGCCCTGGGGACACTTCAGCCGCCACAATCCGGAAAAATAGATGACTACACTTACACCTACCCGGTGCTTAAGGCTGATGGTATTTATTTATGGGAAAAGCAAAAAGCAAGGGTGAAAACCGGTGTTGACTATTCGCCTTTATGGTTCCGTCACAATTTTTACGCCCCTTTCCCTTATCGCCCTTATTATATTCAGCGCCCCGTCGTGCGACCCACTGACAACTCCAAAAATAACGGTACAGACAAGCAATAATGTCCTCCGCTTACAGTAAGACGCTGGCTGCAGCTACTGCAGTCAGCTACCGTCTGCCCTGGGGAACAATAAGAGGCTTATGTTGGGGTAACCCGAGGCACGTTGCAGCTGTTTGCACTCACGGCTGGCTTGATAACGCACACAGTTTTCTACCCCTTGCACATCACTGGAACACAAGCCGCGGTGCGCTGATCGCTTTGGATTGGGCTGGTCATGGTTTGTCTGATCACAGGCCCGTTGGCAACCACTATCACTTTATTGATTACGCTTATGACTTATGGTCAATTATTGAGCAGCAGGACTGGAAAAACTTTATTTTAGTCGGTCATTCAATGGGTGGTTTTGTGGCTAATACCGTTGCCAGTCTCTGTTCAGAAAGACTGAAGCACTTGGTCCTGATCGAAGCTTTTGGGCTTTTAGTCAGTGACGACGAGGATGCGCATCAACAACTACTGGATGGCTTTCAGTCGCGACAAAAACTGACGCCGGGTCATTGGCGGGATTACAGTGAATTAGCCAGTGCCGTCGAAGCTCGCCTGAAAACCGCTGACTTCTCACAATCTCTGGTGGCGATGCTGTTGCAACGCGGCTGCTACCGTAATCATAAAGGCCGCTGGCAATGGCGTGCTGACCCCAGGGTAAAAAGCACATCGCCTTACCGGCTACCGGCTTCTACAGTGGAACAAATCTTACAGCAAATTGATGTTCCTGTGACGCTGCTGCGCGGCGAAACCGGTTACTCTAAATTAACCTCGGCAATCGAACGTTGGCAACATTGTATTGCTCAAATGACCATTCAAACGCTGGCTGGTGGGCATCACTTGCAGATGGAAAGCCCGCAACCGTTAGCAACACTGCTGGCCGATATTAGCCAACACGAGTGACTAGGATTCACTGGTCTGATATGCGATGATTGGTCGATAAATACCAGCACAATAACAACAAAACGATTCAGTCGGAGCACATTATGGATAAAATTTGGCTTAAAAATTACCCAGCTGGGGTGCCAGAGACAATCGATCCTGATCATTTTGCCTCGTTAGTCGACATTCTTGAAATGAGTGTTAAAAAGTTCTCAGATAAAACCGCATTCGTGAACATGGATCACGAAATGAGTTTTAATGAACTTGGCCAAAAGGTCCGACATTTTGCCGCTTACTTACAAAGCACCGGTTTGAAGAAGGGCGATGCGGTGGCGGTAATGATGCCCAACATTTTGCAATACCCGGTTGCGCTATTTGGCATCTTGTCTGCTGGTATGACGGTGGTTAATGTCAATCCTCTCTACACGCCGCGTGAACTTAAGCATCAGCTAACTGATTCACAAGCGAAAGGTATTGTCATTTTACAAAACTTTGGCCATACGCTGGGCAAAATTAAAACAGAAGTTCCTGATCTTAAACATATCATTACAACGCAGATTGGTGACATGTTGCCGGCACCGAAACGCTGGCTGGTTAATGCGGTGGTTAAGTACGTTAAGCGTATGGTACCGGGCTACAGCCTGCCTAACGTAACTGACTTTAACAGTGCTTTAGCGAAAGGAAAATCGTTGCCTTATGAACGGCCTGAGCTGAGCGGTGATGATTTAGCTTTTCTGCAGTATACCGGTGGTACGACGGGTGTCGCTAAAGGTGCGATGTTGTCGCATCGAAATATGGTAGCCAATCTGGAACAGGTTTCCTCGGTTATCACACCGATTATGAATGACGGTGAAGAAGTGATCATCACCGCGTTACCGCTTTATCACATTTTTGCGTTAACCGCTAATTGCCTGACTTTTATACAGCATGGCGGGCGCAACATTTTGATTACTAATCCACGGGACATGGACGGCTTTGTAAAGGAGCTGGGTAAGTATTCCTTTTCCATGATTTCCGGGGTTAATACGCTATTTAACGGATTGCTGCATACTCGTGGTTTTAAGGATCTTGACTTTTCCAACCTTAAGGTGGCATTAGGTGGCGGTATGGCCGTGCAGAAATCGGTAGCCGAACACTGGGAGCGGGTGACGAAATCACGGCTGCTCGAAGGTTACGGTTTAACCGAGTGTGCGCCGGTGGTAACGGTTAACCCTTACGATATTGAACACTACACCG
The DNA here is from genome assembly GCA_051745735.1 of Pseudomonadota bacterium. GTDB lineage: Bacteria > Pseudomonadota > Gammaproteobacteria > Enterobacterales > Alteromonadaceae > Idiomarina. Next base: position 33,804 of record JBNJEJ010000002.1, on the reverse strand, counting down.
GCAGTATCGGTTTACCCGTACCCAGCACAGAAATGATGATTTGTGATCCGGATAGTGGTGAAGAATTGCCGCAGGGAGAAGCCGGTGAGCTGCATGTAAAAGGGCCGCAAGTCATGTTGGGGTATTTAAACCGTCCTGATGCAACAGCAGAGTCTATGCAGGATGGCTGGTTTGCCACCGGAGACATGGCCACTTGCGACGAACGCGGTTATTTTAAGATTGTTGATCGCAAAAAAGATATGATTTTAGTTTCCGGCTTTAATGTTTATCCTAATGAAATCGAAGATGTGTTAGCCGACCATCCCAAAATTCTGGAATCAGCCGCTGTCGGCATGCCGCATGAGTCTTCTGGTGAAGCTGTTAAAGTGTTTATTGTAAAAAAAGACAGCTCATTAACAGAACGCGAAGTGATAGATTTTTCGCGTGAAAATATGACCGGTTACAAAGTGCCCAAGTTGGTTGAATTCCGCAAGGAGTTACCAAAATCTAACGTTGGTAAAATTTTACGTAAAGAGTTACGAGATGAGGAAAACGGTTGAGTTTAATACAGGTTGCACAATCCACTTTGTCTTATCAGTCCATCGATAATACTCCCGATTTAATTCATTTTTGCCAACTGGCCCGCTCTGCGGGCTGGTTTGCTATTGATTCAGAGTTTGTTCGTCAGCGCACTTATTATGCCAAGCTGGGTTTGCTGCAAGTGCATGCCCAGGGCAAGACAGCGGTAATTGATCCTCTTGCTGAAATCGAGTTAACCCCGCTGTGGGAGATCGTCAGTGATGCAGAGATCACTACCGTGTTACACGCCGGCGGTGAAGACATCGAATTGTTTTACCACCAGGCAGGGCGGCAGCGGCCCCAGTCATTGTTTGATACTCAAATTGCTGCAGGGCTTTGCGGCCTGGGCCCTTCCATGGGTTATGCAAAATTGGTTGAGAAACTGTGCGGTGGCGTGGAGCTGGATAAAAGTTTATCGCGTACCGATTGGCTGAAACGCCCGCTCAGTGAACAACAGCTGGATTATGCGGCTGCTGATGCCAGTTATTTGTCTGCTATGTATCCTTATTTGCTGGATTTATGTCAGCAACGTGAAGTGCAGCAACTGGTTGAAGCAGAAAGCCGCTTACAAGTCGAAAAAAGAACGCAACAGGTTGCTGACGATTTATTGTATCTATTTGTCGGCAATGCCTGGCAATTAAACCGCCAGCAACTGGGTGTCTTGAGAGCGCTTGCCAGTTGGCGGCAAAATAAAGCACAACAGCGAGATATTCCGTTAGGCTTCATTTTTAAAGACGGTATCTTGCTGGAGCTGGCGCGCCGTCAGCCGGTTAATGAAAAACAGCTACTGGCTGTGCAGGATTTGTCGCCGTTAACCCGCAAATATTCGGGTAAAGAAATTATCCAGGTGATTGCACAAGCCCAGCAGTTGAGCTCTGACCAATTGCCGCAGAGCTTACAACGACTTGACGATATGAGCGATTATAAGAACGCCGTTAAAATCATTAAAGCTGCGGTGCAACGTGTTGCTGAGGAGCTGGAGGTGGACACTGTGCTGGTGGCGTCGAAAAAACAAATCAATGATTTTTTGAACTACCACTGGCAATTCACGACTCAGCAGCAGCAACGCCTTGCACTACCTGACTTGAGCCGCGGCTGGCGCTGGCAGTATCTGCAGGCAGAAGTCAGCAGTTTGATTTAGTTCGTTCGGGAGACAGACCAAGTATGTTCAGTGAAGTTTATCGTAGCGGTAAAAAAATGGATACGTATCTGTATTTACCTATGGGTGCTGATTACAGCGATTTACCCGAAACATTAAAACAACAATTTGGGCCCGCCAATAAGGTGTTAACTATTAACTTGAGTGATCGTGAGCAACTGGCCCGAATCAGAACCAAAGAACTGATCGACCACCTTAGTGAAACGGGCTATTATCTTCAGTTACCCCCAAAGCAGGAGCTTAACACGTGAAAAAATTGATTAACCTGAGTCTGGTTGCCCTGTTTGCAAGCCAATGCGTTATGTCGTTGCCTGCCGCGGCTTACCTGCACGACTCGAAAGAAGACAAAGAGCACAGTCATTCCGACGGGCAAGCTGAGGTCGAAAAGCAGTTTGCGCAGTACGTTAATGGGCTAAAAGAAGAAGCCCTGGCCAAGGGGTATCAGCCGGATACGCTCGATAAAGCCTTCGCTGATATTGAATATTACCAACGTGCGGTAGAGCTGGATAAAAACCAACCAGAATTTAAGTTAACGCTGGATACCTACTTACCGCGTGCGGTTCCGGAATGGAAAGCGGATAAGGCTCTGGAAAAGTATCGTGAGCATCAGGAGTTACTGGATGAAATTGGTGCCGAATACGGTGTCCAGCCGCGCTTTATTGTGGCTTTGTGGGGCATAGAAACTAACTTCGGATCCTTTACCGGAGGTTTTAAAGTTGTTTCTGCTCTGACAACTCTGGCTTTTGACGGACGCCGTGAAGGCTTTTTCAAAAAACAGCTATGGGAAGCGTTGACGATAATCGAAGAAGGTCACATTCAACCCCAGCAGATGAAAGGCTCATGGGCTGGCGCAATGGGGCAAACCCAGTTTATGCCAAGCTCCTTCATGAGTTTTGCGGTGGACTACGAAGGTGACGGTAAAAAAGATATCTGGAACAGCTATGGTGATGTGTTCGCTTCAGCAGCAAATTATTTAAAGTCAGTAGGCTGGCGCGATGACGTGACCTGGGGACGACAGGTCCAATTGCCCGATAATTTTGATACGACCCTGGCTGATCTGGATGTTAAGAAGTCTCTGGATCAATGGCAGGCCATGGGGATTACCCGAATGGACGGCTCCCGGTTGCCACAGCGCGATGACATTAAAGCATCCGTGGTAATACCCGACGATCGTGAAGGGCGCGTTTATTTAGCTTATGCGAACTACGATGCGTTAATGCGCTGGAACCGGTCTCATTACTTTGTAGCGGCAGTTGGTTATTTGTCTGACAGAATACGCTTTCCTCGCTAACTATGGTACTCATGCACTGGTATGACAAACCGTTAGAAAGTCTCTCAGAGTCCGAATGGGAGGCTTTGTGTGACGGTTGTGGGCAGTGCTGTCTCAATCAACTACTTGATGAGCAGGACCATCTTTATCAGACCGATGTGGCCTGTCGTTTGTTGAATACGGATAATGCCTTATGTTGTGACTATGAGAATCGCTCACAACGGGTTCCGGAGTGTGTTCGATTAACGCCTGATAATTTGCAGCAAGTCTATTTTATGCCGCCCACCTGTGCTTATCGCTTACGCGCCAATGGGCAGCGGTTGCCTGATTGGCACCCACTGCGTCATGATGGTAACAAAGATGCGATGAAAAAAGCAGGCATCCATGTTGCCGGGCGCTGCATCAGTGAGCGCCAATTCAGCGGTGACTTAGAAAACAGAATCGTGACCTGGCCGTTAAGTTCTGCTGCGCAGTAAATGCAGACAGGAAACGATAACGGCGATGACAAAAAAGCTGGCAAAAATAAATGTCATCCAGCCCGGCATACCCACTCCGAACAATTGCCAGTCAATATCACCACACAAACCGGGCGCTGCGAAAAAAGCTGGTATCCATTCGTGCAGGGGTAGCCATGCAGGAAAACCCGGCTGGTTTTCGCAGACGGCAAAAAATGCATTTTTTGAAGTTTGTAAATCCCAGTGATCGTAGGCAATTAAAAGCCCATGTAAGGACGCATAGCCCCAACCCAGTAAGCCCAGCCAACGCGTCAGCCAATACGTTCGGCCCAGCCCCCCAACAGCTGCAGCAATCGCAATGCCAGCCACAGCAGCCCTTTGGTAAACGCATTTAACGCAGGGCTCTAAACCCATCGCGTATTGAAAATAAATGGCAATAACGAACAAGAGTGCACTGCCAAGAAAGAGTAAGGTCCAGGGTAATTGTTTTAACGGCCACCGAGCAATGGGTGTCATGTTGAGTCCTAAAAATAGCGTTTGACGAAATAGCGCCTAAACTTTATCGAAATGCCGCCATGATGTCGACATAAAGGTAGCAGCACAGCTTGTCCGACCTGACAGAAGGCTGATAGAATTCGTCTATTGTTCAATCGACAGGCATCAGAATGATCATAAAAGCGAAAAGCCCGGCTGGCTTTGCCGAGGAATACATCGTTAAATCCATTTGGAACGGGCATTTTGCACCCGGCACGATACTGCCCGCAGAACGAGAGCTGTCGGAGTTGATTGGTGTTACCCGAACAACATTGCGTGAAGTGTTGCAACGGTTGGCGCGGGACGGCTGGTTAACCATACAGCATGGAAAACCGACTAAAGTTAATAACTTTTGGGAGACCTCCGGGCTGAATATTCTGGAAACGCTGGCGCGTCTGGACGAGGACGGAATGCCTGAGCTGGTCGATCAGTTACTGTCCGCCCGCACTAACATCAGTGCAATCTACATTCGGGCAGCGATACGTCATAACCCGGATAAGGCCATGCAGTTGCTGCAACAGGCGGCAGAGCTTAAGGATGATGAAGCCGAATTTGCCGAATTTGATTACCAGTTGAATCATGACATGGCGATGGCTGCTGATAATCCCATTTACGTTTTGATTCTGAATGGATTTAAAGGCCTCTATTCACGGATTGGACAGTACTACTTTTCCTCTGCCGAGGCACGGCAGTTAGCGCGAGATTATTATGCGAACCTGGCCGAAGTGGCAAGTCGAGGGGATTATAACGAATCGGTTAACCTAGTGCGTCGATACGGTTACGAATCGGCTAAGATTTGGCACAGTCTGCGTGGCGATATGCCTGAAGATTTAGTTGATTAAGTTTTACCAGAAGATACCGAGCCAATTGGCTCGGTATCTTCTGGGACTTATTGAAGCAACTGATTGTTAGGCAAAGTTTTTGTTAACAAAGTCCCAGTTGACCAGTTTCCAGAAAGCTTCAAGGTAGTTAGGGCGGGAGTTACGATAGTCAATGTAGTAGGCATGTTCCCAAACATCGACAGTCAATAAGGCCTCAACACCTTCGTGAGCTACTGGGGTATCCGCATCATCGGTGTTCAAAATATCGACAGAGCCGTCGGCTTTTTTCACCAGCCAAGTCCAGCCAGAACCAAAATTGCCGGCAGCGCTGGCGTTAAACTCTTCCTGAAATTTCTCAAAGGAACCCCATTTGGTGTTAATTGCGTCAGCGACTGCGCCGGTTGCTGCACCACCGCCATTTGGGCTTAGGCAATTCCAGTAGAACGTGTGATTCCATACCTGAGCTGAATTATTAAACAAGCCGCCTTTTTCAGACTTAATAATGTCTTCCAGGCTTTTGCTCTCAAGGTCAGTACCTTTTACGGCGTCGTTTAGCTTGCTGACATAGGTCGCGTGATGCTTGCCATAATGATACTCAAGGGTTTCTGCTGAAATATGCGGTTCCAAAGCATTTTTTTCATAAGGCAGAGCAGGAAGTTCAAATGCCATAATATTCTCTCCGTGGTTTACTTATTGCAAAGACCACTTGCACAAATTTTTATGCAAGTTCATACGCTGTCTACGATATATAGGGCTGACTGGTTCTGTTTTCAAGTGCTTTCTTTTTTTTAGTGAGCGATTTTAACAAAGAAAATCGGATTTGCGTTTGCTATAATACTTGAGTATTTTAATCAACCATTATCCTTAGTGAATAATCCCAACGGTCGAAACAGAGGTCCCATGGAAACTGTCGATAAAATTAAGCAACAAGTCTCTGAAAATCCCATTCTTCTGTACATGAAGGGTTCCCCCAAGTTACCGAACTGTGGTTTTTCATCGCAGGCGTCGCAGGCCCTGATGGGTTGCGGACAAGCGTTCGCTTATGTTGATATCTTGCAAAACCCTGATATTCGTGCAGAATTACCGATGTATGCTGACTGGCCAACCTTCCCGCAATTATGGGTCGAGGGTGAGTTAGTCGGTGGCTGTGATATTATTGTCGAGATGTTCCAGAACGGCGAGCTACAACAGTTAGTGACTGAAGTTGCTGAACGCCATCCGGAACCCAGTGAAGAGTCTTAGAGCATAAAGTTTGTGGGAGCCCCTTGAATTCAATCGGTTGGACTCTCACTTTAATGGGTAACTGGCTCAAGGCTCTGACTAGAGCAATTTTTATTTTAACAAATGGAGATAATCAATGGCTGTACTTGTAGGTCGTAAAGCACCTGACTTTACTGCAGCAGCAGTATTAGGATCGGGTGAAATCGTTGAAGATTTTAAATTTTCTGAACAAGTTAAAGGAAAGAAAGCAGTCGTTTTCTTTTATCCTCTGGATTTTACATTCGTTTGTCCTTCGGAACTGATCGCATTTGATAAACGCCTGGACGAATTCAAAAAGCGTGGCGTCGAAGTGATCGGTGTTTCGATTGATTCTCAGTTTAGCCATAACGCTTGGCGTAACACCTCTACTGATGACGGTGGCATTGGTCCGGTTAACTACCCATTGGTTGCCGATGTTCGCCACAGCATTTGTAAAGCTTACGATGTTGAGCATCCAGAAGCAGGCGTTGCTTTCCGTGGTTCGTTCTTAATCGACGAAGACCGTATGGTACGACACCAAGTGGTTAACGACCTGCCATTAGGTCGTAACATCGATGAAATGCTGCGCATGGTCGATGCACTGAACTTTCATCAGAAACACGGTGAAGTTTGCCCAGCAGGCTGGGAAGAAGGCAAAGAAGGCATGCAGGAAAATCCTGAAGGTGTTGCTGCCTACTTGTCGAAAAATGCCGATAAGCTGTAACAGCTAAATGAGTGCAAAGCCGCCCCTTGTGGGCGGCTTTTTATCGTCTGTCGTACCTTACGTGCGTGGCCAGCCGCCCAAGGTTTTCCATTCATTAATCATCCAGCAAAACAGCTCTGCTGTACGTTCTGTATCGTAGATAGCCGAATGAGCCTGTTTGGGGTCAAAGGCGATGCCGGCTGCCTGACAGGCTTTTACCAGCACCGTTTGTCCTAAGGTTAAGGCGGCCAGCGACGTGGTGTCAAAACTGACGAACGGATGAAAGGGATTACGCTTAATGTGACCACGTTCAACTGCTGCCATCATAAAGCTGTGATCGAAGTTTGCATTGTGGCCAACCAATACTGAACGCTGACATCCGGCTGCTTTTTGCGCTTTGCGAATGGGTTTAAACATCTCTTTTAATGCAAGAGACTCGCTGACTGCGCCTCGCAGTGGTGATTCAGGATCAATACCATTAAAATCAATAGCCGCCTGTTCGATATTAGCCCCGGTAAACGGTTCGACATGGTAATGCAGGGTTTGAGTTGGCTTAAGTAAGCCGTTTTCATCAAAATCGACTAATACCGCAGCAATTTCCAGTAGTGCATCCTGTTGGGCGTTAAAGCCGCCAGTTTCAACATCAATAACGACCGGTAAGTAGCCACGAAAGCGTCGCTTCATCATTGACTCGCTTGAGTCCACCATTAACACTCCTGATTTTTGCGGTTAAAGCGATATTCGACACAGTATGCCAAAAATTACCGGCACTTGTCGCCTATTGAGGCTAAAGCATTTCGTCTTGGGGTCGATATGCTGGATAATGAATTAAGACAAAGCCAGAACTAAAGCCAGAACTATAGATTTCATTTATTGCAGGGGATGTTATGCCGTTTACCCAGTCGCTTTTAAAGCCACGATTGCTGTCAGTCATGCTTGTAACGGGCAGTGCCATCATGAGCGTCGGCGTAGCAGCAAACTCGGTACGCCATTACAGCGCCAATCTTGATAACTCGATGTGGTACTTAGAGCAGGAATCAGCACTTGCCTGTGGTCTGGAGCACAGTATCCCCCGTTACGGAAAAGTTGAGTTTAATAGTGAGGCCGGCAAAAACCTGAACCTTCGGATGCAAATGGACATGCACCAGCTACCGGATGATTACGGCGTCGCCAAAATTGATTCCGTTGCGCCGCGTTGGCAGCCAGGGCAGACAACCTATGAGTTGGGCGAAATGTCTTTGTATAAACAATTCGACGGCGAGCTACAGAAAAACATGGCCTGGACGCTATTAGCGGAGCTCGAAAAGGGGCGCTTCCCAACATTTTATTATCAAGATTGGTACCAAACCAAGGATACCGTTGCTGTAGCCTTATCGGCAGTTAATTTCCAGGCCGCTTATGATGCCTTTAAAGAATGTATCAGCGGTTTGTTGCCGTTTAGCTTTGAAGATATCGCCTACACGGTATTAAACCATCAGGACAACAGTGAGAAGTTGACTTATTCATCGCGCCAAAAACTCAGTCAAATTAGCCAATACCTGGCGGCAGACGGTGACCTGGAGTTAGTGCTGGTTAATGCTTATACCGACGCATTAGGCGCCCGCGGCCCTAATCAGGAGCTTTCAAAGCAGCGTGCAGAGGAGATTAAGCGGTTTTTTGTTGAGCGTGGTATTGACGAGCAACGCATAGAAACGGTCGGTCACGGCGAAGACAGGCCGGTTGCCGGCAATGCTAATGAATTAAGTCGGGCGAAAAACCGGCGTGTGGTCGTGCGGCTGTCAAAACAAGATGGTTTTCAGCTTTAATCTGAATTTTTTTCTTTAAACTCACAAAGGTCTTCGATCACACAGGAACCACAGCGCGGTTTGCGAGCGATGCAGGTGTAGCGCCCATGCAAAATAAGCCAATGATGGACATCCACTTTAAACTCTTTTGGCACCACCTTAATGAGTTTCTCTTCGACCTCTTTAACATTTTTTCCCGGCGCCAACTTGGTTCGGTTAGATACTCGAAAAATATGCGTGTCGACAGCAATAGTTGGCCAGCCAAAAGCTGTGTTAAGAACTACGTTAGCTGTTTTGCGACCAACCCCAGGCAGTGCTTCTAAAGCGGCCCGATCGGCAGGCACTTCTCCGTTATATTGTTCGACTAAAATTTGACAGGTTTTAAAGGCGTTCTCAGCTTTGGAGTTAAACAGGCCAATGGTTTTAATGTAATCTTTTATCCCGTCAACACCTAATGCCAGCATGGCTTGGGCGGTAGGCGCTGCCGGAAAAAGTTTGCGGGTGGCTTTATTAACCCCAACGTCAGTGGCTTGCGCAGACAGTAACACCGCAATCAGTAACTGAAACGGGCTGTCATATTCCAGCTCTGTGGTGGGCTTGGGGTCGTTTTCCCGCAAGCGGCTTAAGATTTCGTAACGTTTTTGTTTGTTCATTATGTTGCCATTAAGATTCAGCTGTTACTCGCGCCCGGGTTACTGTTTTTTCAGCTTTTTTGGCACTGGCTTCAAGCCGAGCATCAATTAAGTTTTTTAACGCAATGATAAATCCCATGCCAATGAACGCGCCCGGTGGCAATACGGCCAGCAACAGCGGGTAATCCACCTGGAATAATTCGATTCGAAGGCTGGCTGCCCAGTCACCGAGCAACAACTCAGCGCCGTCAAATAGGGTGCCGTTGCCAATAACCTCGCGCATGCCGCCTAACAGCATCAACACCAGGGAAAAACCGACTCCCATGGCGAGGCCGTCAAAAGCCGATTTTTTCCAGGGATTTTTTGAGGCATAAGCCTCGGCTCGCCCGATGATGGCACAATTGGTGACGATCAATGGGATAAAAATTCCTAACGATTGGTAGAGTTCATACACGTAGGCGTTCATCAGCAACTGAATTATGGTTACAAAAGTGGCGATCACCATAACAAAAACCGGAATCCGGATTTCCTGAGGTACCCACTGTCTGACCAGTGACACCGTGACGTTTGACCCCACCAACACAAACAGCGTGGCCAGACCTAACCCCATCGCGTTAGTAACCGAGGCAGTAACAGCCAGTAACGGACACAGTCCCAACAGTTGCACCAGCGCGGGGTTATTGTGCCAAAGCCCTTGTCGGGTCAGTTGCTTGTATTCATTCATGAGCGGCCTCCTGACAACGAGCTAAATCGCTGTTAAATAGAGTATCACTGTTTTTTTGCAGATACAGCGTGGCAGATTTCACCGCTTGCACCACCGCCCGCGGGGTTATGGTTGCACCGGTAAATTGATCAAACATGCCACCGTCTCGTTGTACTGCCCAACGGTCATCATCAGCTGAACGGACCTGCTTGCCATTAAAGGACAAGATCCAGTCACTTTTCTGTAGTTCGATTTTATCACCAAGGCCCGGGGTTTCCTGATGTTGCAGCGTTCTTACGCCTAATACTTCGCCGGCAGGCCGAATGGCTAACAGCAAACGGATCGAGCCGGAATAACCATTGGGGGCAATAAATTCAGCAGCCAAAGCGGTCGGGGATTGGTTCAAAAATGCGCGATAGACTGGCATTGGCTGGTCAGTACCAAGTGCCGGGTTACTGATTAAACCACAGGATTGATACAAATCGTTGTCATGCAATTGGGCAGGAATAATTTCATTAAGGCTACGCAGCGTTTGAGCCCGTTGCTGAGCTTTAATTCGATCGGCTGTCAATGCTTCGACGGCCAGCACCAAAAATGTTGCGACTACGGCAAAAGCTGCCAGCAGCAGCCCATTGCGTTGCATACTTTTTTTAGCCATTAGGGCCTCCTTGCTGATGCCCATACACTGTTGGTCGTGTGTAACGATCGATCAGAGGAACACTTAAATTGGCGAGTAAAACGGCAAACGCCATGGCGTCAGGATAGCCACCCCAGCTGCGTATAATCCAGACTAAAAAGCCAATCATAACGCCAAAAACCAGCCGGCCTTTATTGGACGTTGCTGCTGATACGGGATCTGTCGCAATAAAAAAGGCGCCGAGCATGGTGGCACCACTCAAACCGTGAAAAATTGGACCGGGCATGACAGAAGGCGCAACTAAGTGCGCAATAAAGGCAGGCAATAACAAACCCGCCAAAACAGCTAGCGGAATATGCCAACTGATAATGCGCTTGTATAGCAGTATAAAACCGCCCAACAGAAAGCCCAGATTGACCCATTGCCAGCCAACGCCGGCCAAGCTTGTGAATTGTGGCCGTTGGTATATTTCCGTTAAGGTATAGCTTTGTGCCAGGGCTGTCTTGACAGCATCAAGGGGCGTCGCCATGGTGACTCCGTCTAAGCTGGTGCGAAGCTGCTCAACGCTGTACCCGGCAGGGGTGTATTCAAACAGAATAGTATGCAGTGTTTGCCATAAGGTTAAATTGTACTCAGCCAGAGTTGCCGGCGGCAGCCAGTTGGTCATCTGTACTGGAAATGAAATCAGCAGCAGAACATAACCGGCCATAGCCGGATTAAAAATATTCTGCCCCATGCCACCGTACAATTGTTTAACAACAATGATCGCAAACGCCGTACCAATTACAATAATCCACCATGGGGCAAGGGTCGGAATGGATATGGCCAGCAATACCGCAGCAACCAGAGCTGTATTGTCACGCAATGCCGAACGGGTATTGCGATTGCGAGCCAGCATACACAGACTTTCACTTACGTAAGCCGTGCCTACGGCCAGCAAAATTTGTATCCAGACTCCGGCACCAAAAAAATAGCTTTGTACTAATACGCCAGGGATCAGTGCGTAACAAAGCCAGCGCATAATATCGCTGGTGCGGCGTTGGTTATGGCCATGAGGTGCTGCTGCTATGCGAAAACTCATGATGTTGTATCCTCGCCACTGGCCTGTTCTTGTTGGGACGCTTGTTGAGCCGCTTTTTTCGCTTTTGCCCTGGCTATAGCAGCCGCTACGGCGCTGGACTTGTCCTGTGCCGGCTTGTTATCGGCGGCTGTTGAGGTTGGTGAACCGTCAGTTGCCTGACTTTTTTCCTGTTGCACTTTCTTTCGTGCTTCTGCAGCTTTGCGGTGGCGTTCCTGACGTTCTTGTTTTTCTCGTTCCAGTCGCTGCTGACGTTGTTCAAACCGTTGCCGAGCAAGTTCAGCTTTGGCTTTATCCCGGGCGATATTACGAATTTCTGCCTTCGCCTTGTGGTAATAATGAACCAGCGGAATTTCACTGGGGCAAACATAAGCGCAGGCTCCGCATTCGATGCAGTCGAATAAGTCCTGCTGCTCCAGGTCATCGTAACTTTTTGCTTTAGCCAGCCATTGCAGCTGTTGCGGTTGCAAGCTGGCAGGACAAACATCCGCGCAAGCACCGCAGCGGATACAAGCCATTTCCGGGCCTGCTTCAGGGAGTTCCTGCTGGCTTGGAGTCAAAATGCAATTGGTGGTTTTAATGACTGGCACCAGATTGCTGGGCAGCGTAAAGCCCATCATCGGGCCGCCGGCGATAATTCGGGCGGGATCTGTGGCCTGATACTCACCCTGTTGTAACAGATGCTCAACAGGAGTACCCAGTAACGCCCATACATTGCCGGGTTTTTGCATTTGCTCGCCGGTTAACGTAACAATTCGCTCCAGCAAGGGTTCGCCGTCGATAACCGCGCGTTTTACTGCGTAAGCTGTACCGGTATTTTGCATTAACAAACCAATATCGAGTGGTAACTGCTGATGGGGTACTTGCTGTCCCGTCAGCATCTCAATCAATTGTTTTTCGCCACCAGAAGGGTATTTGGTCGGCACTACACGCAAAATAATATCGTCGATATCCTGGATGGCCTCCTGCATGGCCCCGATGGCCTCCGGCTTATTATCCTCAATAGCTAATATGATTTGTTCGGCGGAACTGATGAATTGCAAAATTTGCATACCGCTGACAACTTCCCTGGCTTTTTCGCGCATTAAGCGGTCGTCAGCGCATATATAGGGCTCACATTCCACGCCGTTGATGATCAAGTACTGGATCGGTTTTTGCTGTGCCAGTTTTTGGGCTGTTGGAAACCCGGCCCCGCCTAACCCCGCAATGCCTGCCGCCTGAATTCTTTCCAGTAACGCAGCCTGGTCGTGTTGGCGATAGTCAGCTAAAGGAGTCAGTTTTTGCCAACGATCTTCGCCATCCGGAGTAATAACAATGGCTAACTCAGGTAAACCGGAAGCGTGCGCAGTGGGTCGTTCCTCTATTGCGCTAACAAACCCGGAAGTCGGCGCGTGCAGAGGTAGCCCCTGACTGAGCAGAGCTTCGGTCAGCTGTTGACCTTTAAGCACTTTATCGCCAGCTTTAACCCGACACTGACCCGATGGACCAATATGTTGTCTCAACGGTAAAATCAGTTCTTTTGGTAGTGGTAACCGACGCAGCGCTAGTTGATTGGCCGGCTGCTTGCGCTCTGGTGGGTAAATACCACCAGGGAACTGGGCAATGACTCCAGCCTCCACAAACGACTTAATATCTCGCATACGCTTAACTTACTCCACCATCTTAACCGGAATGTTATCGGCCATTGATATATTTTTAGATACCGATGAGAGATCCCATTGCCAGGTTTCCGGTTTGGCTTTTACCGCCACCATATCAATACAATCAACCGGGCAGGGTTCGACACAAAGATCACAACCCGTGCACTCGTGCTCGATTACCGTATGCATTTGTTTGGCTGCACCTAGAATAGCATCGACAGGACAAGCCTGAATGCATTTCGTACAACCAATACATTCGTCTTCCCGGATCACAGCAACTTTTTTGACATCCTCTTCACCGTGCGCAGAGTCCAGTGGTTTGGCTTCTACACCCATCAAGTCAGCGAGTTGTTTAATGGTGGCTTCACCACCGGGAGGACATTTATTAATCTCATCGCCGTTAGCAATAGCTTCGGCATAAGGCCGGCAGCCGGGATAGCCGCACTGTCCGCACTGAGTTTGCGGTAAAACGGCGTCAATTTGTTCAACAATGGGGTCGCTTTCTACTTTAAATTTTACTGCCGCAAAGCCGAGGATAAGGCCAAAAATAAGCGCCAGCACGCCAATCGCTATTAAACCAGTGAGAATATCCATCAGCTTGTCACCAGCCCACTAAACCCCATGAACGCCAATGACATCAGGCCAGCCGTGACCATTGCAATAGCGGAACCTTTAAACGCCTGTGGTACATCGGCGGCGGCAAGCCGTTCTCTCATCGCTGAAAATAAAATGAGAACTAGCGAGAAGCCGATCGCGGCGCCAAATCCATAGACAATCGATTGTACGAAGTTGTGTTGCTGATTAATATTCAGCAAAGCGACACCCAGCACCGCGCAGTTGGTGGTTATTAACGGCAGAAAGATGCCTAATAACCGATACAGGGTGGGGCTGGTTTTGTGGACCACCATTTCGGTAAATTGCACCACTACCGCAATAACAAGAATAAAACTCAGGGTTTGCAGCGCCATTAAGCCGAGCGGCTCTAATAAGTATTGGTTAACCAAATAGCTGCAAACAGACGCTAGAGTTAATACAAAAGTGGTTGCAGCGGACATACCGATGGCGGTGTCGAGCTTATTCGACACACCCATAAACGGGCATAAACCCAGAAACTTGACCAGTACAAAATTATTGACCAGTACCGTTCCAATAAGTAGCAACAAATAGTCGGTCATGGCGCTTTCCGAAGGCTGAAAAAACAGATGTATTATCGGCGTTTTGGGTTCGATAAACAACCGACAGAAAACAGGGGAATTGGGTTTTCTTTGATTGAGTCACTATTTTGTCAACAAAATGTCGTTTTATTGCAATCTTTTGCCGACATAGTGAGAAATAAGTTACATCCTGGGCAGCTAAGTATTCAAATAAACGCTGTATCGGCATTGGCCGGCAGTATGCGTTTAAAGAAAAAGCCCTGTATCAACAATTGAATCGGATTGAACGAATGTTCATTGATGGTTTTGCGCCAGTCCGTGAGTGGCTTGGCATGCACTGGTGTTCAATGGGCAACTGTTTACCCCCTGTGGTAAGAAAACCGGGCGCTAACGCCTCCAGCCCACGCCAAATATTGGTTTATCTAATGCTGCCGAGAAAACCCCGTGATCAGAGCGAAGCGATGTCGCGGGGTAGTTCACACCAGGTGATCGACTCATTGCTGGCTTTCCTGCTTCACGGGAAACCTTTGCCGAGCAGCTAGACTCGTCAACGGAAAACCATGTTATTCAGTGGAATGACGTCGCAGTTTCGATAGCTCAGTGGTTAGCCGAAGGCGCAAAAAAATCAAAATCAGAATTATTAAAGGAACTTTGGAATGGCTCCCCAGGTTGGATTCGAACCAACGACACATGGATTAACAGTCCACCGCTCTAACCAACTGAGCTACTGGGGAATTACAAGATTGGAGGTCGACGTTGTTTGGCTCCCCAGGTTGGATTCGAACCAACGACACATGGATTAACAGTCCACCGCTCTAACCAACTGAGCTACTGGGGAACAACGTTCAACGGCTGCGAATATTAAAGAGGTTCGGCGGGGGTGTCAACTATTGGTACCGTTTTTTTCGTGAATTTTGGCGCGATTGCTGAATAATTCAACGTCGCCGGCTACAAGTGGGCCTTTCAGGCGCTCAGCAGGGTAAGTTTTTAGGCTGTTGGCTGGATTAGGCGGGCTAGTAGCTTTTCACCGCAATGTCAATAAGCTGTCATGTTACCGGTTATATCATTAGTTATGGTTGCGTTGTGCAGCTGATTATCCACAGATCGCGCAAACCGTTGTAAGCTAAAGGCTACAGGATCTTATCCACGGATTCTGTGGATAACCCTGTGTTTAAGTCTGTGCAATTGCTTATCTGGTGCGGTTTTCAGGGTGAAAAGTTGATTGGTCAGAAAGTAATTGAAAATAAATAAATGCATTTTAATCAGCAACTTATAAAAACAATCGAATTTTAAAGCTTGACTAAACCAGAATCCAGCAGGAATTGACCGAAGATTCAGCAACTTGTGCATTTCTTATCATATTTGTATAAAATCTAAGCCCGACTTTCCCTTATACATCATTAAACTGGGTTTATCTGAGGTAATCAATTAAGCCACAGTAACGCGCTGCCCCTAAAAACAGTTGCAGATGTTTGTAATATAAATGTAGTTTTAAAAATCATGACAGTTGCTTTTAAGGGGATCGATTGGGGTAAATAAAAACAGGTAATTCAGTCATTCAGTAAAGAATTTCGCCAAACCACCTGTTTTTACTAGTTTTTAAGTTATGCCAGAGACTCAGAAAAGGCACGGAGTCGCTTAATTGCCTGTTTCAAAACACCCATACTGGTAGCGAAAGATAATCGACAATACCCTTCAGTTCCAAATGCGGAGCCAGGCACCAAAGCAACTTTTGCTTCAGTCAGTAATAATTCACAGAGTTCGACATCGGTTTTAACCCTGGCCTTAGCCATTAAACCTTCGATGTGAGCAAAGGTGTAAAAGGTTCCGTCACCGGCAACACAGTCAATTCCGTCAATGGCATTGAGGGCTTCAACCAGGTAATCATGGCGCAGTTTAAATTCATCGACCATGGTTTTAATACAGGACTGATCACCGTTAAGCGCCGCAGTAGCAGCGTACTGACTGATGCTGGCGGGATTGGAGGTGCTTTGTGACTGGATTTTTTTCATTGCGGCAATAATAGGCTTGGGGCCGGCAGCGTAACCAATGCGCCAGCCAGTCATGGCGTAAGCTTTGGACACGCCCGACAAGATAACTGTGCGTTGTTTCAAATCCGGTGCCACCATTGGCAGGTTAACAAAAGCCTCTTTCGACCACAGGATGTGCTCGTACATATCATCGGTAGCAATCAATACGTCAGGAAACTCACGCAAAACCTCTGCCAGAGCTTTTAATTCGTCGGCAGTGTAGGCCGTGCCACTGGGATTCGAAGGACTGTTGATGAACATTAACCGAGTTTTATCGGTAATGGCTGCGCGCAGTTGTGATGCGGTAATTTTAAATCTCTGCTCGATACCGGCCTGGACAATAACCGGTTGAGCGCCAACCAGCTTTGTCATGTCCGGATAAGAAACCCAATAGGGTGCGGGTATAATGACCTCGTCACCGGGGTTGAGCCAGGCGCTGAGCAAGTTAAAAATACTGTGCTTGCCGCCCGAAGAAACAATAACTTCATCGGCCTGGTAATCAAGTTGATTATCGCGTTTAAACTTGTCGATGACGGCTTGCTTTAGTTCGGCGATCCCATCAACTGCCGTATATTTAGTTTTGCCGTCGTCGATGGCCTGCACTGCTGCGTCTTTAATAAATTGCGGCGTGTCAAAGTCGGGCTCACCGACGCCAAGGCCAATGACATCATGGCCCTGCTGTTTTAATTCATTGGCTTTCTGGCTAACTGCCAGAGTCGGCGAAGGCTGGATCGAGTTGACGCGATCGGACAATTGATATTGCACGGCAAATCCTTTCATCAAAGTAAAAATCTATCATTCAGACATGATACGTAGGCTACCCGAGAAAGTCTATCGACATAGCCAAGGCAAGCTGTTTTAAGGTACACTGAGCGACTCATTTTTTACGGAGGTCCCCATGTCTGCTGCCGACGCTTCACGAAGTCTTGTTCATGCGCCGGTCGGCAAAACGCTCTGGGAAATGACCTGGCCCGTCATCTTTGGCGTGGCGACCTTGATCAGTTTTAATGTGGTCGATACCTTTTTTATCAGCTTACTCGGTACCGACCCGCTAGCTGCTGTCAGTTTTACGTTTCCGGTGACCTTTACGGTCGTCAGCCTGACCATTGGTCTGGGGATTGGTACGTCGGCGGTTATTGCGCGAAAATATGGCAGTGACAAGCCGGAAGAGGCACATTTTGATGCCTTTGGGGCGATTTCAGTGTCAGCCCTACTGGTGCTGCTGCTGGCAACGGCCGGGTATCTGCTGATGGACCCCATCTTTTCGGTGTTGCGGGCTCATGACCGGTTATTACCCTTGATTAGGGACTATATGACGCTATGGTATGCCGGTTGTGTCATGTTAGTCACACCGATGGTGGGAAATGCGGTTCTCAGAGCTTCCGGGGATACCCGGACGCCATCCATTATTATGGCCAGCGGCGGTCTGGCCAACGCAATATTCGACCCGATTTTAATTTTTGGCTGGGGACCTATTCCGGCGATGGGTTTACAGGGAGCGGCATTAGCCAGTGTGCTTTCCTGGGCCAGTGGTCTGCTGCTGATTTTTTGGCTGTTAAAGCGCAAGGGGTTGGTGTCATTAACACCGGCTAATGGTCTATCTTTTGTCGCCGGCTGGAAAAAATCAGCCCGCCAGGTATTAAAAATTGGACTGCCTGCTTCGGGTGCAAATATTCTGACGCCACTGGCGATGTCGGTGATGACGGCGATTATTGCCTCATACGGCGCGCCGGCAGTAGCCGCTTTCGGGGTGGGTACGCGGTTAGAGTCGCTGGCCAGTATCATTATTTTAGCCTTATCCATGTCACTGCCGCCGTTGATCAGTCAGAATTTTGGTGCCGACAAAATCCAGCGGGTTCGCTACGCCTATAACATGGCGTTAAAAGCGGTAATGATTATTCAAACGCTGATGTATGTGGGATTGGCCCTGACAGCGCATTGGATAGCAGCGGCTTTTGCTGAAGAACAGGCGGTTGCCGATATCCTGGTGCTTTTCATTTATATTATGCCATTAGGTTATGGTTTGCAGGGTTGGATTATCTTGACCAATTCGAGTCTGAATGCAATACATAAACCAATGCATGCACTTTGGCTTAGCCTCATCCGGTTGTTTGTTTTTTTCGTACCTCTGTCTTACTTGGGCAGTTTGCTTGCTGACATTACGGGATTGTTTATTGGCGGCGTAGTCGCCAATTTAATAACAGCAACCATTGCTTATTTTTGGTTTACACGTGAATTAAGGAGATTTGGTGAGTAAGTCGTTTGAACTCGTTTCTAAATATCAACCTGCGGGTGACCAACCTAAAGCCATCACCCAAATTCTTGATAACCTGGACGCCGGACTGGCCCATCAAACCTTATTGGGCGTTACCGGTTCAGGTAAAACATTTACCATGGCTAATGTCATTGCTAAGTCACAGCGTCCGACCTTAATTCTGGCCCATAACAAAACCTTGGCGGCGCAGCTTTACGGCGAGATGAAAGAATATTTTCCGAATAACTCGGTTGAATATTTTGTCTCTTATTATGATTATTATCAGCCCGAAGCCTATGTGCCAACCACCGATACCTTTATTGAAAAAGATGCTTCGATCAATGATCACATTGAGCAGATGCGTCTGTCAGCAACTAAGGCTCTGATGGAGCGGCGGGACGTCATTTTGGTTGCTTCGGTATCGGCAATTTACGGACTGGGTGACCCGGAATCATACATGAAAATGCTGTTGCACCTGCGCCGTGGCGATATCATTGACCAGCGGGACATTTTGCGCCGCCTGGCTCAGCTGCAATACAAACGTAACGATGCGGCTTTTGAACGGGCCACTTACCGGGTGCGCGGCGAAGTTATTGACATCTTCCCGGCCGAGTCGGAAGAAATGGCGGTGCGGGTCGAATTGTTTGATAACGAAATCGATCGCATCAGTTACTTTGAGCCCTTAACAGGTAAAGTGACAGAGGTTGATGTCGCGCGAACCACGATTTACCCGAAAACACACTACGTAACCCCGCGCGAGGTGTTGCTGGATGCCATTGAGCACATTAAAGAAGAGCTTAAAGGGCGCCGCGAAATTCTACTTCAGCAAAATAAATTGATCGAAGAGCAACGCATCGCACAACGCACCCAATTCGACATCGAAATGATGTTGGAACTGGGCTATTGCTCAGGGATAGAAAACTATTCGCGCTATCTATCCCGGCGTGCAAATGGCGAGCCGCCACCAACGCTGATGGATTATCTGCCGGATGATGCGTTGTTAATTATTGACGAATCACACGTCACGGTCTCGCAAATTGGCGCGATGTATAAAGGCGACCGTTCACGCAAAGAAAACCTGGTGGAATACGGTTTCCGGCTGCCATCAGCGCTTGATAACCGGCCCTTAAAGTTTGACGAGTTCGAAGCCATTGCGCCGCAGACACTATACGTTTCGGCGACGCCCGGAAAGTACGAGTTAGAGCGCAGTTCGGGCGAAGTCATTGAGCAGGTGGTGCGTCCAACCGGTTTGGTTGATCCGCAAATTGAAATTCGCCCGGTGGCGACGCAAGTCGATGATTTGATGTCAGAAGTGCATTTGCGAGTTGCCAAAGGCGAGCGTGTATTAGCAACCACTTTAACCAAGAAAATGGCAGAAGACCTGAGTGATTATCTGGATGAGCACGGCATTAAAGTCCGTTATTTGCATTCCGATATCGATACCGTTGAACGGATGGAAATTATTCGTGACCTGCGTTTGGGTGAGTTCGATGTGCTGGTGGGAATTAATCTGTTACGAGAAGGCCTTGATATGCCCGAGGTGTCACTGGTTACTATCCTTGATGCCGATAAAGAGGGTTTCTTACGGTCCGATCGCTCATTAATTCAAACCATTGGCCGTGCTGCGCGAAACATTAACGGTAAAGCGATTTTGTATGCAGACCGCATTACCGGTTCAATGCAGCGAGCGATGGATGAAACCGAACGTCGGCGCGCCAAACAAGTTGCTTTTAACGAACAGCATGGCATTACACCACAAGGCCTGAACAAGTCGATTACTGATGTTATGGACCTGGGTCAGGGGCCCAACCGAAAAGCTAAATCCAAATCGTCACAAGCACTGGCAGAGGTTGCCGCCGGATATGATCCCCGTGTTAGCGTGGTCAAAGATCCAAAAACGCTCATGAAGGAGCTTGAGGCCAAAGAAAAAGCAATGTACGAAGCGGCTCAAAATCTTGAATTTGAAAAAGCGGCACAACTGCGTGACGAAGTCGGTCAGTTGCGGGAACAGGTTAAACGAGCAGTATAACGGGTAGCTGTCGATAGGATGTCTTGGTGATGAAAAAGTCGGCCAGCGCAATAGCCTTTGTTGAAAAGGTGCGCTATTTGGATAAAGAGGGCCGGGCAAAAATGCCGCTGGCTTTGTTACTGGTGTTTTTATTCCAGCTGCGCGGCTATACGGCCGGTATCATATCGCTGACGTTTGCTGAAGACAGAACTCGTCTATTAAATTTGTTTTATACATCAACCGAGCAATTTGGCTTGATGTTGCTGGTGGGCTTGCCGTCGCTAGCGGTATTAGCGGCGACCACCTTTGCTGCAGAAGATGACCGCAACTGGGCCAACCGCATGATGACGGTTGCGCAGCCGCTGTTGCTCACGTCACTGCTGCTTGACGGGGCCTTAATTGGCTGGTTGTTTGTTGAGCATCAGGGGGTATTTTCGTTTGGCCGGGCGGGCATCATCATGGGCTGGTTTATTGTTCTTTGGTATGTCGTAAAGTCGCGACACTGGCGCTTCTATCGCCGCCATTTGGCGACGAGAGAAGCCAGCAATGACGACTAGTAGGCTAAGTGTTTGGCGTGAAATCTTAGCTGAGCTTCGATAAACGACGCGATAAAGTAGTAGCTGTGGTCGTAGCCTTCGTGCAGATGCACTGTGCCCTTGCCATCAGCCGCGGCGATTGCCTGCTGCAGCTGCTCAGGCTTTAGTTGATCAGCTAAAAAGCCATCCGCCAGCCCCTGGTCAACACGAATTGGCAAGCTTTGGCCATGAGCTGTAATCAGCTCAACAGCGTCGTATTGCTGCCACTGTTCAATATCATCACCTAAATAGTGACTAAAGGCTTTTTTGCCCCAAGCACAGTCGGTTGGATGACAAACCGGAGAAAAAGCCGAGATACTGCTGTAGCGTTCGCTGTTACGCAGGCCGATGACCAAGGCCCCGTGTCCGCCCATCGAGTGGCCGGCAATAGCACGCTGGTCCGTTAACGGCAGTTCGTGCTCCACCAGCGCAGGAAGCTCGCTGACGATGTAGTCGTACATTTGGTAATGCTGAGCCCAGGGTTGTTGGCTGGCATTGACATAAAAGCCAGCGCCTTTACCAAAGTCATAAGCACCGTCCGGATCATCGGGTACCTGCTCTCCGCGTGGGCTGGTATCGGGTATAATTAAGGCCAGACCCAGCTCGTTGGCGACGCGCTGGGCGCCGGCTTTGGCGGAAAAGTTTTCGTCGGTACAGGTTAAACCCGACAAAAAATAAACGGCCGGAACCTTAGTTTTTTCTGCTCGTAGTGGCAAAAAGACACTGAATTGCATCCGACAGTTGAGCGCGCTGGAGTCGTGTTCAAAGCGGATTTGGCGCCCGCCAAAGCAACGGGCTTCACTCACTTTTTCCATAAGTTGCTCCATTAATAATGAATGACTGATCGAATCGACTTACCTTCATGCATCAAATCAAAGGCTTTATTGATGTCTTCCAGCGGCATGTTATGGGTGATAAACGTATCCAGATCAAACTTTCCATCCATGTATTGATTGACGTAGTCCGGCAGTTCGCTGCGACCTTTAACCCCGCCAAATGCACTGCCTCGCCATACCCGGCCTGTTACCAGTTGGAAAGGGCGGGTACAAATTTCTTCGCCGGCACCGGCAACACCGATAATAACGGATTCGCCCCAGCCTTTGTGACAGCATTCTAATGCGGCCCGCATGACATCGACATTACCAATACACTCAAACGAAAAATCAACACCGCCATCGGTCAAGTCGACAATAACCTCTTGTATCGGCTTATCGTATTGCGTTGGATTAACAAAATCGGTTGCACCAAGTTCTTTGGCGATGTCGGACTTATCGTCGTTAACATCAATGGCAATAATGCGTGAGGCCTTTGCCTGCACCGCACCGATGATGACAGCCAGACCGATGCCGCCAAGACCAAATACAGCGACGGTATCGCCTTGCTGAACATTGGCGGTATTTTTGACTGCGCCCATACCGGTAGTCACACCACAGCCCAGCAGACAGACTTTTTCGAGCGGGGCTTCTTTTGGAATTTTAGCCAGTGAAATCTCGGGTAAAACGGTGTACTCAGAGAACGTTGAGGTACCCATGTAATGATAAATGGTTTCGCCGTCTTTCGAAAAACGGCTGGTGCCGTCGGGCATCACACCTTTACCTTGAGTGGCGCGAACCGCCTGACACAGGTTGGTTTTGCCCGACTTACAGAATTTACATTCACCGCATTCGGCCGTGTAGAGAGGAATAACGTGGTCGCCGACGGCAACTGAGGTAACCCCCTCACCGATAGATTCGACAACACCGCCACCTTCATGGCCAAGAACGGCTGGAAAAATCCCTTCGGGATCGTTGCCGGACAGAGTATAGGCGTCGGTGTGGCAAACCCCGGTAGCGACAATCCGCACCCGGACTTCACCTTTTTTCGGTGGGGCGACATCGATGATTTCTTCTTTTAGTGGTTCGCCGGGAGCCCAGGCGACCATGGCGCGTGACTTGATAGTTTCCATAATAATCCCTTTTCTGCAAATAAACAGGTTTCACTCGTTATG
The DNA here is from genome assembly GCA_051745735.1 of Pseudomonadota bacterium. Lineage (GTDB taxonomy): Bacteria > Pseudomonadota > Gammaproteobacteria > Enterobacterales > Alteromonadaceae > Idiomarina. The sequence goes on along the minus strand of JBNJEJ010000002.1, from coordinate 10,583 downwards.
ATTATAGCAAAAGTTTAACCTTTTCGGATTTAAAGGTAATCTAGGTTTATACAAATAACTTTTGCATAAGTGAAACAGCGATGAAAGATTGGCAGGGTATTAGTGAATTTGTTGCAACAGCAGAGACGCAAAGTTTTTCGGCCGCTGCACGGCGGTTAAATATGTCCGTTGCCCAGGTCAGCCGCAACATTGCAGCACTGGAACAGCGATTAAAAATGCAGCTGTTGTACCGTTCAACCCGCAGTACCCGTCTGACCGAGGAAGGCAGGCTTTACTTACCACACTGCCAACACCTGGTGGCGTCGTTGCGCGAAGCCAACCAATTAATTCAGCAGCGCAATGAACAACCGCAAGGGCTCATCCGAGTTACCGCTCCGGTGTTTTATGGTGAGCAAATTATGGCACCACTACTAAACGATTTTTTACAACAGTATGCTGATTGCCGGCTCGACTTGAACTTAACCAATGACACCCTCGATCTCATTGAAGGAAGCTATGATCTGGCAATTCGTCTGGGCTATTTAGGAAACCCGCGGCTAAGAGCTCGTCGGTTAAGCAGTCGGCGGCATTATGTGGTGGCATCGGAAGGCTATCTGGCTCAGTTTGGTCAGCCGGAGTCGCTTGAGCAGCTGGAACAGCACCGCTGTTTTACGGGCACAGTTAAGCAATGGCGTTTTCAAATCGATGGCAAGCCGCAGTCGCTGGTGCCGCAAAGTTATTTGCATTGTAATAACGGACTGGCTCTGCGCGACGCAGCGATTAAAGGGTTAGGCTTAGCGATGCTGCCAGACTATTACGTGCAACAGGATTTGCAGCAGGGACGCCTGCAGGAAGTACTCGCCGCTTATCGGCAACCGGATGACGGTATATGGGCTTTGTATCCAGAGAGTCGACAGCAAATCCCACGGGTGCGTGTGTTGCTGGATTTTTTGATTGAGGCATTGAAATAATAAAAAGAAATGGTGGTTGCTACTGGGCTCGAACCAGTGACCCTCGCCTTGTAAGGGCGATGCTCTCCCAACTGAGCTAAGCAACCACTTTTAAACTTTGAACTGCAACAACACTGTGACGGTGAAGAGGTGGTGGTTGCTACTGGGCTCGAACCAGTGACCCTCGCCTTGTAAGGGCGATGCTCTCCCAACTGAGCTAAGCAACCCTCTTCACTGCAACGTTTCTGCGTTGTTGCGAGGTGGCATTATAGGGCGCAGAAATAAACTGTCAAATAAAATTTGCTCAGATTGTTGTGTTTGCTGAGAAATTAATCATTAACGCATTAATAATGCGTACTGGACTCACTCTTGATAAACTAAAACGAGTTTTATGACGTGATTGTCAATTGATCAAATAGAAAGGATAACAGCATGAGTGTGGTTACGCGTTTTGCCCCCAGTCCTACTGGGTATTTGCACGTTGGTGGTGCCCGGACCGCCTTGTATTCCTGGCTGGTGGCAAAAGCGCAAGGTGGTGAATTTGTTTTACGGATAGAAGATACCGACCGTGAACGTTCAACCCAACCTGCTATAGACGCCATTTTAGAAGGCATGGAATGGTTGGGTCTCAACTGGGATCGCGGCCCTTATTACCAGACAGAGCGTTTTCAACGCTATCAGCAACTGATTGATACATTACTGGCGGAAGACAAAGCCTATAAGTGTTATTGCTCAAGTGAGCGGCTGGAACAAATGCGCGAGCAGCAGATGGCGGCGGGAGAAAAACCGCGTTATGACGGCCATTGTCGCGACAACCCTGACGCCAGCGGGGACAGCTACGTGATTCGGTTTAGAAACCCACAGACAGGCAGCGTTGTGTTTGATGATCACATTCGCGGTCGCATTGAAGTTTCTAATCAGCAACTTGATGATTTGATCATAGCGCGTACCGACGGCACCCCGACGTATAACTTTTGCGTGGTGGTCGATGACTGGGACATGGGCATCACATCGGTTGTGCGGGGCGAAGACCACATCAATAATACGCCGCGCCAGATCAACATCCTTAAAGCCTTAGGTGCACCGGTACCCGATTATGCGCACGTGTCGATGATTTTGGGTGAGGATGGCAAAAAGCTATCGAAGCGCCACGGCGCAGTCAGTGTTATGCAATACCGTGATGACGGCTATCTGCCCGAGGCCGTTGTTAATTACCTGGCCCGGCTGGGATGGTCGCATGGTGATCAGGAGATTTTCAGTGTTGCGGAACTGATTGAATATTTTAAGCTGGACGACGTCAACAAGGCTGCCTCGGCTTTTAACACCGAGAAGCTCAACTGGCTTAATCAACATTACATGAAAACATTACCGGCAACGGCGATTAAACCCCAATTATTGTGGCAGTTTGACCAGCTTGATGTAGATACCAAGCAAGGCCCGGATTTAGAAAAAATCATTGAGCTGCAGGCCGACCGCGTAAAAACATTAAAGGAAATGGCCGCGCTCAGTCGTTATTTCTTTGAAGCGGTAACAGAGTTTGAGGAGAAAGCGGCTAAAAAACATTTGCGCCCCGTTGCAAAAGAGCCGCTGCAAAAGGCTAAAGAGCTGTTGGGTGGGTTGTCGGACTGGAATAGTACGGCGATTCAGTCAGCGATTAATCAAACGGCTGAAGTACTGGAAGTGGGTATGGGCAAAGTTGGCATGCCATTGCGGGTTGCCGTTACCGGAGGCAGTAATTCTCCATCACTGGACGTGACACTTGAGCTAATACCACAGCAGCAGGTGTTGCAGCGCATCGACGGGGCTTTAGCGTTTATAGCGAAGCGTGAAAGCAACAATTAAACAGCGTTTTGCACGTTAATTGCACAGATTGTAAAAAAAACCGTCAACCGGTTTAAAAGTTTCAAAAAACAGTTGACACATTAGCGCTGCTCGCAATAGAATGCGCCCCGCTGTCAGGGTAGTTTAACTGCCACGATACGGGGCTATAGCTCAGCTGGGAGAGCGCTTGCATGGCATGCAAGAGGTCAGCGGTTCGATCCCGCTTAGCTCCACCAATTTCGTAACATGACAGCAGTAGAAAGTAATTTGCGTCCCCTTCGTCTAGTGGTCCAGGACACTGCCCTTTCACGGCAGTAACAGGGGTTCAAATCCCCTAGGGGACGCCAACTTACTCACTACAACGATGCACCGATAGTGCGTCCCCTTCGTCTAGTGGTCCAGGACACTGCCCTTTCACGGCAGTAACAGGGGTTCAAATCCCCTAGGGGACGCCATTTCGTCACGCATCAATCATTACCAGTCCGGGTCCCCTTCGTCTAGAGGCCTAGGACACTGCCCTTTCACGGCAGCAACAGGGGTTCGAATCCCCTAGGGGACGCCACACTGAATCAACCGCCATCCGGCGGTTTTTTTATGTCCGCATTTTCAGTTCGCTGAAAAAACTTGACCCGCTTATTTGACCTTCGACCTACTGCCCCGAGCGGGACGCCACAACCTCCCCCCGTCGGGACGCGAGCTACTGGGCTTTTTGCATTAGCTCGAGTAGGTGGGGTTCGAGGAAGTTGGCTATTTTTGGTTGTGCTTCGGCGGTGGGGTGGATGCCGTCGTTTTGTACATAATCGGAACTTTCTTGCATTAACGGTTCCATAAAGAATGGAATTAACGGCACATTCTTTTCGTTTGCTACGTCTTTAAAGAGGCCTTTGAAACGGCGGGTAAATCTGGGCCCGTAATTGGGTGGTACCATTACCTGACTTAACGCCACTTTAACGCCTTCAGCCTGTGCTTTATCGATAATCTGTTCCAGATTGCTTCTTACTGTGTTGAGGTTAAAACCGCGCAGTCCGTCATTGCCGCCCAGCTCAATAAAGAGCGCATCGGGTTGATGGCGTTGCAAAACGCCCTCCAGGCGGCGCAGTCCACCGCTGGTGGTTTCGCCGCTGATGCTGGCATTAATGATTTGGTAGTCGGGCCGGGATTGTTGCCAGCGGCGGTCTAATTCAGCGACCCAGGTTTGCTCACTGGACAAACCGTAACCAGCGCTTAAGCTGTCTCCTAGTACAACAAGTGAAACATTTGCCGAAACTGTGCGTATAGACACTAACAGTAAGACAGCAAGACTCAATTTCAAAAGGAAGTTTTTCATTATATGCTCATTCAAGCCCAACAACTGGAAAAAATCGTCGATACCTCAGAAGGTCAGTTACAAATTCTGCACCCGATTAACGTTACCATCAACGCCGGTGAGACCGTTGCCGTGGTGGGTGCGTCTGGCTCGGGTAAATCAACTTTGTTGGCGCTGCTGGCCGGTTTAGACCTTGCAACCCGTGGTGAAGTTCTTATAGATAACGAAAAACTGAGCGAATTGGATGAAGAACAGCGCGCTAAAGTTCGTGCGGATAAAATTGGCTTTATCTTTCAACAGTTTCTTTTAGTGCCCAGCCTGACCGCGTTAGAAAACGTTATGCTGCCCGCAGAGCTGGCCGGTCACCCGGGAGCTGAGCGTGAAGCTCATGAATTGTTGCAAAAGGTCGGCCTGCAAGATCGCTGGCATCATTATCCTAATCAGTTGTCCGGTGGCGAGCAGCAGCGGGTCGCTATAGCCCGTGCTTTTGTCGGTCAGCCAAAGATTTTGTTTGCCGACGAACCGACAGGTAACCTGGACTCAAAAACCGGCCAAACGGTTGAACAGCTGTTGTTTGAACTGAACAAAGATTATGGCACCACCCTGATTATGGTCACCCACGATAATGAGTTAGCCGAACGCTGTCAGCGTGTGTTGCGAATGGATGCGGGTCATTTAAAGGAGGCCAGTCAGGATGTGGCATAAAATTTCGTTTCGGTTATTAAAGCAGGAGCTGAAGCGAGGCGAGCTGACGGTTATGGCGTTAGCCATTATTTTGTCAGTCACTGCGGTACTGTCATTGTCTTTATTCAGCGAACGACTGCAGTCTGGTTTGCTGGAACGCAGTAGTGAGTTTCTGGCCGCTGACCGGGTTCTTAGTTCGCGGCGCGATATTCCTAAAGAATGGCTTGAACAGGCTGAACAGCAAAATCTAAAAACAGCCTGGCGGGTAATTTTTAACTCAATGGCTTTTGCTAACGAAAACTTGCAGCTAATTGACATCAAAGCGGTTTCTGATGGTTATCCATTAAGGGGTGAGTTAAAAACTGCGCAAACACCTTTCGTTGAAGGCGACGTTGCGCAAGGTTTGCCCGGCCCCGGAGAGGCCTGGGTTGCCGGAGCATTGTTTCAAAGTCTGCAAATTGAATTAGGCGACTCCATTGAGGTGGGGAATAGCGAGTTTAAGGTAACCCAGGTTGTAACCTACGAACCTGATGTCGGTTTTTCGGTATTTACGGACAGTCCGAATGTCATTATTCGCTATTCGCAACTGCAACAAACCGGCTTAATTCAGCCCGGTAGCCGCGTTCGCTATAATGTACTGATGGCGGGTAGTCAGGACGACTTGCAGCGTTACGAAGACTGGTTATTGCCGCGCTTAAACGATGACACTCACAGTTGGCGTAGTATCGAAGACGGAGAGAGTCCGTTGGCCCGCTCGTTAAACCGCGCCGAGCGTTTTATGATGCTGGCCAGCTTGCTGGGCGTAGTGCTTGCAGCGACAGCTGTTGCGGTAGCCGCACAGCGCTACTGTCAACGTAACTACGACGTGGTGGCAATTTTCAAAACACTGGGGGCCAGTCGCCAGCAAATTCGGCGTATCTTTATTACCCATTTGTTGCTGCTAACGGCTATCAGTGTTGCTATCGGGATGCTGTTAGGCTGGATTATTCAGACGGTGGTGATTGACTGGGTGGCCCAGCAACTGGATTCTAGCTTACCGTCAGCCAGCTATAAGCCTTATCTGCTGGCGGCGGCAACCGGTATTATCAGTGCCGTCATGTTTACGCTTTATCCGTTGTTCCGTCTGGTCGACATTCCACCTTTGCGGGTGCTGCACCGACAGCTGGTCGGTGGGCAGGCTATTCGCTGGCTGCAATGGGTGTTAACCGGTGGCACAATTTATGGCCTGTTAGTGCTCTATTCTCAGCAATGGTGGTTATCAACGGCCTTGTTTGCTGGTGGTGTCTTTGCTGCGGTCATTTTACTGGCTATTGGACGCTTGCTGATAGGTGCCAGCCGCAAAGCGGGCATGCAGGCTGGCAGTGCCTGGCGCCTGGCAATGGCTGGGCTACAACGCCGGGCTGCGGCTAACAGCGTGCAAATGCTGGCGTTTTCCACCGCCATCATGTTGTTGTTATTAGTTACCGTTTTGCGCAATGATTTGTTAGCTGACTGGCAACGCCAGTTACCCGCTGACGCGCCCAATTATTTTGCGCTGAATATTGCCGAGCAAAAAGTGCCCGAATTAGAGGCCATGTTCGAACGGGAAAATATTACCTCGACCGATCAGTACCCGATTGTTCCGGGCCGGGTGACTTATCATAACGATGAACGCTTGCTGGCCGAAGTGACAAAAGAAGATCGGGACCCGCAGCAAGAATCTGAGCAAGAGGGGCGGGAAGGCTTTGGGCGTGAGCTGTCGATGACCTGGCGTGATAGCATTCCCCCCAATAACGAGATTGTTGCTGGCAGTTGGTGGGGCGACAACGCTGAGCCTCAGGTATCGGTCGAAAAGATAGCTGCTGAACGGCTGGACATTCAGGTTGGTGATGAGTTGACCTTTAATATTGGCGGTGAAGAATTTACCGTGCCGGTAACCAGTTTGCGTGAGGCAGACTGGGGCACGCTGCAGCCCAATTTCTACATGATCTTTAATACCAGCACGCTGCAGGACTTTCCGGCGACTTACATTACCAGCTTTCATCTGGATGAAGACCGAAAAGACGAGTTGTATCAATTGTTTAAACCTTTTCCTGAGGCCTCTTTGATTGATCTTGATGCCATTATTGATCAAATTCGCGAGGTCATATCGCAGGTCAGTCTGGCCATTTTGTTTGTGTTGGTATTGGTTATTGTGGCCGGGACTCTGGTGCTGATTGCCCAAGTTCAGGCGAGCATGGAGGAACGTCAGAAAGAGCTGGTTATCCTGCGGACATTGGGTGCACCGGGTAAGCTGCTGAGTCGCAGTATCACCTATGAATTTTTAGTTCTGGGGGGGATCAGTGGTTTAATTGCAACCATTGCCATGGACATTGCCCTGTTGATTTTACAAACCCAGGTGTTCAATATGGATGCCACCTGGCACTGGCGCTTGTGGTTAATGGGTCCGCTGACTGGAGCCTTAACAGTTGGCTTATTAGGGCGCATATCCTGCGCCCGTCTAATCCGCAGAAATACAGCGCAGCTGATACGAAAATTGGCGTAACAGTCAATTTTCGTTAAAAGGAGCTTACAATGAAAATTTTAATGACAGGCGGTACCGGACTTATCGGTTCCTATTTTATAAAAAAATACGCTGACCAACACCAGTTTACGGTTACCTCACGGTCGCCTGATAAGGCTCGCCAGCAATTAGGTGAGCAGACAGAAGTTGTGGGCTCCGTGGATGATGTCGGCGATATGGGTCAATTTGATGCGGTAATCAACCTACAGGGTGCTGGTATCGCTGATAAACGCTGGACCGATGAGCGCAAGCAAGTTTTGCGAAATAGCCGTTGGCAGGTAACAGAAAAGCTGGCCGAAAAAATTAATGCGGCTGATAAGGCACCGTCGGTTTTTATCAGCGGCTCCGCGATTGGCTATTATGGACCGCGTGACGCGCAGCCGGTTGATGAGCAGGCTGATGCTGAAACCGTCGATTTTGCGGTTGAGCTGTGTCGCCAATGGGAGCAGCGGGCTCTTGCGGCTAAGGACAGTACCCGCGTGGTGTTGTTAAGAACCGGCGTGGTACTGGCTGCCGAGGGCGGTGCCCTGGATAAGATGATACTGCCTTACAAACTCGGCCTTGGCGGGCCAATGGGCACCGGCGAACAAATGATGTCATGGATCCATATCGAGGACATGGTTGGCGCTATAGAGTATGTATTAGAGCATTCGGATATCTCCGGCCCGGTTAATATGACCGCCCCCGGGCCGGTAACCAATAAAGCTTTTAGTCGTACTCTGGCTTCGGTTCTGAAACGCCCGCATGTATTTAAAGTGCCGGCGTTTGTATTGAAAGTTGCAATGGGCGAGATGTCCGGCATGTTATTAGAAGGGCAGGCCGTGGTCCCCGATAAACTTCGCCAGCATGGCTTTGAGTTTAGCTATCCAACCGTGCGCGAAGCGTTAACGGATGTGACTGCGGATTAGCTTATTACCATCCCTGAATCCTGTGCCAGCGACTGTGTGTACCGTCAGCCATTAATACATGGTAAAGGCCGTGCATAGCCGCTGTAGCGCAGGCGTGATTAGGTTGTATGCGCAACCTGGTTCCAATCGGAAAATCCGCCAGCGAGACCGATTCCGGTAACTCAATGACCCCGTGTTCCTGAGATACCCTGTTAATCAGCAACCCATTGAGCACCTGACCATCCAGGCTACAGACCTGACCGTAGGCGAAATCCTGCGATTGACTGGCCGTGCCGCGGTCGCGCGATAAGGCCATCCAGCCACTATCTGTGAGCAGCCAATTCTTATCGGTGTTGTGGCCGATGACGGTAGTGACAACAGACATAGCGATATCGTCAAAATCACACACGCCAATATTTTTCATCACCAAATCAAAGGTCATATAGACGCCCGCTCTGACTTCATCAATGCCATCTAAGTTGTCGGCAAAATGGGCCGTTGGGGTCGAACCAACGCTGGTGATCGGGCAGTCAACACCCGCTTGCTTTAACTGCTGCCGAGCCGCGCGCACGGCGTTGTTCTCTTGTTGTGCGAAGGCACGCAGCGCAGCCGGGGTCGTGCATTCGTAGGAACCACCGGCGTGAGTCATAACACCGCTAAAATGAGGCCCCAGTAAACGGGCTAGGTTAACCAGTTCAGGATCTTCAGCGTTTATCCCGCCACGGTGACCGTCACAGTCAATTTCGATGAATACCGAAAAACTCTGTGCATATTGCTCTGCCGAGTTGAGTACTGCCTGTACCTGCTGTTGATGGTCAACCAAAATGTGTAAATCAACGCCTTGTTGACGCAATTCTGCTACGGCTTTTAATTTTGCTGGCGCAATACCAACCGCATAAAATACGTTTTTATAGCCCGCTTCAGCATACGCTCGCGCTTCGGCTAAGGTGGAAACGGTAGCCGGCGCCTCTTTACTGTCGAGGGCATACTCAGCAGCTTGCAGCGTGCGCAATGTCTTTAAGTGGGGGCGTAGCCTGCTTCCCAATGATTCAACGCGCTGTTTAAGGTGTTCAATATTGCGTTTTAAGGTCCGTTCGTCGAGCAACAGGTAGGGAGTGTCGACGTCGGTTATCCAGTCAGCAACAAAGGTCATTTTGTAATTCCTTTAAGCTTTTGCTTTGAGTAACAGGTGTGCGTAGCGTTCAAGGTCGACGTTACCGCCGCTGATGATGACGCCAACCCGTTTACCGTAAAGCTCAGGTTTGAGCTGCTGGGCAGCGGCAAATCCAAGACAGCCGGTTGGTTCTACAACGATTTTCATGCGCTCAGCAAAAAAGCCCATAGCGTCAATCAGCTGGTCATCGGTAACGGTCAGAATGTCGTCAACGGTATCGCGGATAATCGGAAAGGTATAGTCTCCTAAAAACTGCGTCTGTGCGCCATCGGCGATGGTTTCCGGTGTTTCAATACGGACTATTTTGCCCTGCCGGAACGATTGCTGACCGTCGTTTCCGGCTTCGGGTTCGACACCGTATACTTTACAGCCCGGGTTAAAGTGGCGCGCAGCCAGTGCACAGCCGGATAGCAACCCGCCGCCACCAAGACAGACTAATAAGGTATCCAGTTTGCCGACTTGTTCAAATAATTCCTTTGCCGCTGTCCCCTGGCCAGTTAACACGTGCGGGTGATCATAGGGGGGAATCAGCGTGTAGCCCTGTTGTTCGGCCAGCTGTTGCCCAATTTTTTGACGATCCTCGTGGTAGCGGTCGTAACGAATAATCTCGGCCCCGTAGCCACGGGTGGCATCGACTTTTGCCTGTGGTGCGTCTTCCGGCATAATGATGGTTGCCTTTATGTCCAACAACTGAGCCGCTAGCGCAATAGCCTGGGCGTGATTGCCTGACGAGTAGGCAATCACGCCCGCTGCTTTTTGTTGGTTGCTAAACTGCAGTAAAGCGTTGATGGCACCACGAAATTTGAACGCGCCCATGCGCTGAAAATTTTCACATTTAAAAAACAGTTCGGCTTTAAACATCTCGTCAGCTGTTCGCGAGGTCAAAACCGGTGTTTTTTTCGCATAGGGCCCGATTCGGGCCGCTGCAGCTTCGACGTCTTTGTACGTCGGTAAAGAAATCGTCATGACGCGTCCATTAGTTTGTGACAGGAAACAACAATATCATGTGAACCCTTAGGCACATGTTATTCTGTGAGTACGACTAACCCTATTATGAAAACTTGCGTGTGACCAGAGGCTAATAAACACTATGCGTAAATTATCAATGATATTGCTGAGCCTGATGGCTCTTAACGTGAGTCAGCCAGCTGTTGCCGATGATTTTGATCACGTGCATGCTCAGCTTACAGCTGTGTTAGCAGAACATGTCGAGTTATCACAAGATAATCTCAGTTCACGG
>JBNJEJ010000001.1:0-94131 GCA_051745735.1 Pseudomonadota bacterium | reverse complement strand
CTGAACACTCATTCAAAAGTTGCAATACAATTTCTCGTTTGCTTACTTCTGCAAGTGCCCACACAGTTTGCTTGGCTTGATATATTGTTAAAGAGCGTTTCTCAGCAGCCTTGCTGCGAGAGGTGCGTATTCTACACACCTGATATTTTCCGTCAATGCTTTTTTGAAAAAAGATTTTTAAGAAAACATCTGTTTTCGGCGGCTTCGTTGCCTGCCTTGAACGTGGAGCGCATTTTAGAGGTTTATGTCTGACGGTCAAGACCTTTTTACCAATTTTAATTGGTTTTATGACTGTTTGCGTAAATTCTATTCAAATGTAATAAGAGTTAACCTTTTTGGCGCTATTCCGGCAGCTTCTGCTTCCTCGCAGTCACTATTGATTTGAATTACAATAGCTCTATTAACGATAAGCTGCATACACTACTGGACTCCATTAATGACTTATAAGTCTGTTGACCCTGGCGATTATGAAAATCAACTTGAACAAAAGAAAGATAAACTAAGCAGGACCTTTAGCGAAGTTGGTATTAACCAATTTGACGTGTTTCAGTCTAACCCCGTTCATTATCGCATGCGTGCTGAGTTTCGACTCTGGCATGAGGGTGACGATCTGTTTTACATCATGTTTAATCCAGAAACACGAGAGAAAGTTCGTAAGGATTCTTTTTTACCCGGTAGTCAGTTAATCAATCAATTAATGCAGGCAGTACGGGACTATGTGATCGATAAACCGGTTTTGCGCAATAAACTTTTCCAAGTAGACTTTTTAACCACTACCACTCAACAAGCCATTGTTTCTTTACTTTATCATCGCCCCTTAGATGATGAGTGGCAGCAATTTGCCGAGCACTTACATCAGCACTTGCAGACATTCGCTGACACCGTTCATCTTATTGGCCGGGCGCGCAAACAAAAACTCGTTTTTGGTGCAGAGTCTGTCGTTGAAGAAGTCTGGGTAAACGACCGTTGTTATCAAACCATTCAAATTGAAAACAGTTTTACCCAACCTAATGCCGGTATCAATCAGGCAATGATCGAATGGGTCAGTCATCAGGCAGGCACTAACCAACACGACTTACTCGAACTGTATTGCGGTAACGGCAACTTTACGCTGCCGCTAGCACGACAGTTCAACCGAGTACTGGCCACTGAGATCAGTAAAAGCTCTGTTAACGCTGCTCGTGAGGGTGCCCGGCTGAATGCGATTGATAATGTAACCGTTGTCCGTATGTCTGCCGAAGACTTTAGTCTGGCAATACAAGGTAAGCTGGAGTCGCGTCGCGCCAAAGAGGCTCAACTTGAACAGTTTGACTGTCAGACCGTCTTAGTTGACCCGCCTCGTGCAGGATTAGATCAGCTGGCATTAAACCTGGTTGGGCAATATTCGAGGATTATTTATATTTCTTGCAGCCCAGAGACTCTGGTACGCGATATTAAGTTATTAGCCGACCAATTTAAGGTGACAGCAGCCGCCATGTTTGATCAGTTTCCGTATACAGACCATGTCGAATCCGGGGTGATTCTGGAACGAATTATTTAATACCCGCCAAGGCGCTGGCAGGAACTTGTCTCAATTTTCGCGAGCGCTGTAAATTGCTCCAGTGTGCGAAGATAATAAGCCCGGCACCGAATAAAATAATGACCGGTTCAGCAACGTGGCCAAAGACGTCTCGTTGCGTATAAATAAACGCGCCAGCCAGTAGGGGGATCAACAGACGCCACTCACCATGCCGACGAGCACCGCCAACAAGGGACCACAAGCCTACCAAAACGCTCAGACCCAAAACCGTATTTTCCAACAGGTCCTCACCGATGAAGGCCAATCCTGCGAGAGCGAGCATTGGTAGAATGACAGGCAACAATAAACAATGGATCGCGCATAGGGTGGTGATCCACATTCCGACCCGATCCAGTTTTTTTTGTTTTGATAATGTCATTGGCTCCCCTTCATTTAGGCTTGTTATATTATAACATACGCTTTGTTATGCCAAGGGGATTGCTTAAGTTTTATTTAGCTGCGTTAGCAATTTTCTATTGAAAATGGCTGTACTTCGGCTATTGATGGGGCATTCAGCGCAATCATCATAAGACGGTCAAAGCCAAGAGCCACCCCACAACAATCGGGTAATCCATGCTGCATTGCTTCGATGAGCCGCTGATCTATAGTAGGTTGCGATTTTGCGTTGTCCTGTCGCCGCTGATTATCATCCTGAAACCGTCTTAACTGAGCAGCCGGATCGGTCAGTTCATCATAACCATTCGCCAGTTCAACGCCTTGATAGTAAATTTCAAAGCGTTGCGCTACCCGAGCATCGCGCTGCGAGATTTTAGCTAAGCCTGCCTGAGAAGCAGGAAAGTCAGTAACTGCAATTGGCGTTTGTGGCGGTAAATTCGGCTCGACAAGCAGGTTAAAGGCCAATTGCAAAATGGTATCGGGATCCGTTTCGTGCCTCATCCAGTCGCCACTGTCACCTCGTTGCTTTAACGTGTCATGCAATTGTTGCTGCCCACCAGGCACCAGCGGGTCGCATTGAGTATATTGCATAAAGGCTTGCTGATAACTCAGCGTTCGAACCTGCGGAGCTGCAACGCATTCGCTCAACAGATCGGAGACTTCGCTAATCAGCTGTTCAAGATTGAAACCGACCCGGTACCACTCCAACATCATAAATTCAGGATTATGGTGCCGCCCTATTTCGTCATCGCGAAATACATGACTTAACTGATAGATACAGCTCTGATATTGAGCCAGCAGGCGTTTCATCGCATATTCAGGGGAAGTCTGAAGAAAAAGCGGAAGCGGCTTTCCGCACGCATCGCTGCTCAGCTGTGTCGACAAATTGTCTAAATGTAAATCCGTAACACCGTGATGACTGAGGCTGGGCGTGTCGACTTCCAGTACGTCACGATCATAAAAAAACTGGCGAATGCGGCGCATTACAGCAGCACGCTGCTGCAATGCCGGCCACGTTGCAGAAGAACGCCAATTCATTAGGCGCTTCCTTTACTTCTGCACGCGCGAAACGTATTCCCCGGAGCGAGTGTCTACCTTGATGACCTCACCAATTTGCACGAACAATGGAACCCGTACCGTGGCACCGGTAATGAGTGTGGCGGGTTTGCCCCCCGTCCCGGCCGTATCACCTTTTAAGCCAGGGTCGGTTTCGGTAACTTCTAACTCAACAAAATTGGGAGGCTGAACACTGATCGGCTTACCTTCCCACAGCGTGAGTACGCAAACATCTTGTTCAACTAGCCACTTCTCAGCTTCACCAACAGCCTTTTCGTCCGCCGGGACCTGTTCAAAAGTTTCGTTGTTCATAAAGTGCCAGAACTCGCCATCGTTATACAAATAAGAGAGCTCCAGCTCGATAACATCAGCGCCTTCTACCGACTCGCCGGACTTAAAGGTTTTTTCGACCACTTTGCCACTGATCAACTTACGGATTTTAACTCGGTTAAAGGCCTGCCCTTTGCCCGGTTTTACCATTTCATTTTCGACAATACTGCAGGGTTCGCCATCCTGCATGATCTTTAAACCGCCTTTAAATTCGCTGGTACTGTAATTTGCCATGATATCGTTCCTTTGTTCGATACTTGAATGCCGGCAATAATAAAACAAACCGTAAAAATTTTCAGGTAAAATAATGCTTTCGTTTTTTAAACCGGGGGGAAGTTTGACTCAAGCAACCGTATCGACTCGTCCGGATTGGCGGCTAGAGCTTCAACGGGCTTACAAAGACCCCGTTGATTTACTAGTAGCTGTCGGTCTTGACCCTGCACATTTTACTGAAGACAGCGCAGCGCGGACTCTTTTCCCCATGCGTGTTCCCCGCCCGTTTGTGCAACTAATGGAGCACGGCAACCGGTATGATCCGCTACTGCAACAGGTCCTACCCGCTAAAGCGGAATTTGATACACCTGCCGGCTACAGCGATGACCCGCTGGTGGAGCAAACACCGGAGGTTACTGCGATAAACTCGGCAGGCTTACTGCACAAATACCGCTCACGCGCGTTGATTATTCTAAAAGGCGGATGTGCAGTTAACTGCCGTTATTGTTTTCGCCGCCACTTTCCTTATGACGAAGTGCACTTTGAGCAAAACCAGTTGCAGCAGACAATTGACTATTTACGTCAGCACAAAGATATCAACGAGGTCATATTAAGTGGCGGCGATCCGTTAATGGCCAGCGACCGACAGTTGGCCTCTATCGTTTCAGCGCTGTCCCAGGTTGAGACGTTAAAACGATTACGCATACACAGTCGCCTGCCAGTTGTGATTCCCAGCCGGATTACTAAGCAATTAACGCACACGCTGGCTACTTCACGGCTGAAACCGGCGCTGGTCATTCACGCTAACCATGGTAATGAAATTTCCGAGTCACTGGGGGCAGCGCTAAAACCACTTCGCGATGCAGGGGTACACTTGTTTAACCAAAGCGTATTGCTCAAAGGAATTAATTCTAACGTCACAGATTTGGTGCAGCTCAGCGAGCGTTTATACGATATTGATGTGTTACCCTATTACCTACACCAACTGGATAAAGTTCTTGGCGCAGCACATTTTGATTTGCCCCAGGCTCAGGCAAAATCGCTGTGGCAACAAATGAACGCAATGTTGCCGGGGTTTTTAGTGCCGAAATTAGTACAAGAAATCGCAGGCGAACCCAGTAAAACGCCGATCATGCCTGAGGGCTTGGTAACACCGTAAAAAGAGAGTTAATAGAAAGGTAATTTATGAGCGAATCGATGACCCAAATCGAAGAGAAGTTACAGCAACACTTACAAGTTTTGTATCGCCAGGTAGTTGATGCCGACAGCTATCTTGACGACCTGCGACAGCAAGGTAAAGCAAAGTTTCAGGATGTCTTTGCCGACAACCAGGTTTTTACCACCTCAAGTAATCGTTTCCAGCCTTATTTGCAAGAGGTGACTGAGAACGTTGAGCAGTGGCAGCTGCAACAAGACAACGAGGCTCTATTACAAGTCATTGTCCAACAACTGCAGCTACTCACCGAAACACTTGCACGGCTTAAGCAGATTAGGCAGGCGGGTTAATCACGTCTGCGAATGTGCTGGTAAACCAGTCGCGCAACATTTTCTTCTCATAGTACAAGGCGTCATTGCGAGAATGCTTTGTCGCCATTGTATCAAAGTCAAAACTCATATCTTTCAGATTAACGTCGCCCTCTTTTATCACGCTACCATTTGCATCGCTGAGCTGATAACTGAAGTCCATTGTTGGAAAATCCACGCGACGTACAACACGAATGTAAAAAGACGCGCTTTGCCCAAAAGTGGGTTCCAGGCGTCCGGTTAGATCAATGTCGGTAACATTGATGCTCAATACCTGACCCTCAGGTAACTGACCCGCTAACTCGCCAAAGTAACCTGTTAACTCATCCATACGCTGTTTTTGAAAACGCTCTTCAATCCCATTGGCGGGTTCAAAATCCGTGTAATCCTCGACTCCATCAAAGTTTACTTTTGCTTCAGCCGCCATGCCTTTTACACTCGATAACAACAACATCGTAGCTAACGCCATTAAACTTAACTTACGCATGCTTACACTCCTACTATTTTTCATTCGAAGTTTTAGACCAGACTCCGGTACAAAAATTCAACTTATTGCCTAAGTGTAGCTTGGCTTTGGCCAGAAACAAAAAAGGAGCCGAATCGGCTCCTTTTGCGTAGTAGTACGAGTTGGGCAAGCTGAGCTTACATCATGCCGCCCATTCCGCCCATGCCACCCATGTCACCGCCTGGCATACCACCGGCGCTGTCATCTTGTGGTAACTCGGCAATCATTGCTTCCGTTGTGATCATCAGTGAACCAATAGAAGAAGCAAACTGTAGCGCTGAACGAGTCACTTTAGTTGGATCCAGAATACCCATTTCCAACATGTCGCCGTAGCTGTCGTTACCGGCGTTGTAACCGTAGTTACCTTCGCCGCCGCGCACGTTGTTAGCTACAACCGAACCTTCAGCACCCGCGTTGATAGCAATCTGGCGCAACGGTGATTCCATTGCACGCAGTGCCAGACGAATACCGACATTTTGATCTTCGTTATCGCCGCGCAATTCGGCCAACTGGCTTGCCGCACGAACCAAGGCAACACCACCACCCGGTACAACGCCTTCTTCTACCGCAGCTCGGGTTGCGTTCAATGCGTCTTCAACACGCGCTTTCTTCTCTTTCATTTCAACTTCAGTTGCGGCACCAACCTTGATAACAGCAACACCGCCAGCTAATTTAGCCAGGCGTTCTTGCAGTTTTTCACGGTCATAATCAGAGGTGGTATCTTCCATCTGCTGTTTAATCTGTGTCACGCGACCTTCAATTGCGGCATCATCGCCGTTACCGTCAACCACTGTCGTGTTGTCTTTAGTAATGACGACACGTTTAGCTGTACCCAGGTCTTCTAACTGAGTTTTTTCCAGTTCCATGCCGATTTCTTCAGAAACGACTGTACCGCCAGTTAGCATGGCAATATCTTGCAACATCGCTTTACGACGATCGCCAAAGCCAGGTGCTTTAACTGCAGCTACTTTGACAATGCCGCGCATGTTATTGACGACCAGAGTTGCCAGAGCTTCGCCTTCGACATCTTCGGCGATCAGTAGCAATGGTTTACCTGCTTTCGATACGCCTTCCAGGATGGGCAGCAATTCACGAATGTTGGATATTTTCTTATCAACCAACAGGATGAACGGGCTGTCCAGTTCAACTGAACCGCTTTCCTGGTTGTTAATGAAATACGGTGACAAGTAGCCACGGTCAAACTGCATGCCTTCGACAACGTCAAGCTCGTCAGTTAATGCCTGACCTTCTTCTACGGTGATAACACCTTCTTGTCCGACTTTATCCATGGCTTCTGCAATAATTTTACCAATGGTTTCGTCAGCGTTAGCTGAAATAGTTGCCACTTGAGCGATGGCTTTACTGTCGGCACACGGTTGAGAAACTTTTTTCAGCTCCGCTACTGCAGCGACTACTGCCTTATCAATACCGCGTTTAAGATCCATCGGGTTCATACCAGCAGCAACTGCTTTTAAACCTTCGTTAACAATGGATTGTGCCAGTACGGTTGCCGTCGTTGTTCCGTCGCCTGCCTCGTCGTTGGCTTTTGAAGCGACTTCTTTAACCATTTGCGCACCCATGTTCTCGAACTTGTCTTCCAGCTCGATTTCTTTGGCCACGGACACGCCATCTTTGGTGATGCTCGGCGCACCAAACGACTTGTCTAATACAACATTACGGCCTTTAGGGCCCAGGGTTACTTTCACTGCATCAGCCAGAACATTAACGCCTTTCAGCATTTTTTGACGTGCAGGATTTCCAAATTGTACTTCTTTAGCTGCCATTTCACTTTCCTCTTCAATTCGATTTACGGGTCGTGTCTATTCTGAACAACGATTACTCGGCAACAGCCAGTATGTCGCTTTCGCTCATAATCAAGTACTCTTCACCGTCAATTTTCTCGGCTTTTACACCGTAACCTTCGCTGAACAGCACGTTATCGCCGACTTTTACGTCCAGTGCGCGCACTTCACCGTTATCCAGGATGCGTCCGTTGCCTACAGCAACGACTTCACCACGTGTTGATTTTTCTGCTGCAGAGCCGGTCAGAACAATACCGCCAGCTGATTTTGCTTCGACTTCGATGCGTTTAATGATGACTCGATCGTGTAAAGGACGAAGTTTCATTGTTGATAACTCCTCAACCTATTGTTGATAGTGGTTAGTACCCCTAGGGGCGTTAAAAAATCTTGTGCTCATTAAATGGGGGATTAAAATTTGTTATCAAGGGTTGAGCAAAATTTTTTGTGATTTTTTCTTCTTAACCGCGTTACTCAATTTGTGTTATTTTTGCTGGCTATTGCTGACAATTTAGCCGCTTAACCAGGCGGGTTAGAGGTGTGTTCCCAATGAAATGGTCTGTGCTTAAGTTTGCCTGCTTGTGGCTGTTTATTTTTACCTTCGCCAGTCCCAGCTTCGCCCAGAGTAACAACCCATTTAGCAGCCAGCCAGAATTCTTGCCCGTTGAAAAAGCCTTTGAAGCCGAGGTTCGCCAGGGTGACGACCTGACAGTGAGCTTTAATATCCAGCCGGGTTATTATCTCTACAAGCACCAATTTAAGATAGAGCCCGCCAACGCACTGCAACAACCGATCAATTTTCCCACGGCCGAGCCACATGTGGATGAATTTTTTGGCGAAACCCAGGTTTTTCGTCATTACGTCGAGTTTACGGTCAATTTAAAGTCACATATTGATGCGCCATCGGTCACTCTGCAATATCAGGGCTGTGCTGACGCAGGGCTCTGCTACCCGCCAACTGAATTGACTTTAGTCGAGAGTCCACTCAGCGAAAAAAGTGAGGCGCCGCCGGTTACTAGCAATAACAGTGGAATCGACGATTTGTTCAATCTGCAGCAACAGTCATTGGTCTGGTCACTGCTGGTCTTTTTCGTGTTGGGCATCGGTCTTGCCTTTACACCCTGTGTGTTTCCCATGTACCCCATTTTGTCGTCTGTCGTTATCGGTGATAAACCGCGGACTGTTAAAAATGCCTTTTGGCTATCATTCATTTATGTCCAGGGGATGGCAATCACATACTCGCTGCTTGGACTATTGGTTGCTCTTGCAGGTATGCAGTACCAGGCTTATTTTCAACACCCTGCGGTACTCATAGTACTCAGTATCGCATTCGCCCTGTTTGCGTTCAGTATGCTCGGGCTTTACAACATTCAGCTGCCCGGTGCCTGGCAGACAAAACTGCAGGCCATCAGTGGCCAACAACAAGGTGGCTCAACGGCTGGTGTTTTTGTTATTGGTATGATTTCTGGTCTGGTGGCATCTCCTTGTACCACCGCGCCACTGTCCGGAGCGCTGCTTTATATCGCTCAGTCCGGCGACATTGTGTCCGGTGCAGCTATTCTGTATGCCTTAAGTTTAGGGATGGGGATACCCTTGATTATTTTTGGCGTTTCCGGGGGGAAACTTCTTCCTAAAGCCGGAGCCTGGATGACTGTCGTTAAACACAGCTTTGGCTGGTTGCTGCTCGCGGTGGTTGTGGTATTGCTGGAAAGATTGCTAGCCACCCAGCAAAGCTTCTGGTTATGGGTGGCCTATTTTATGACATTAAGCATTTTTATGGGTCAGCACTTACTTTCTTTCAGACAGTGGTATGGGCGGGCGCTGCTGTTCGCTCTGTTAACTGCCGGCAGCGTTGGCGGAATTTACTGGCAGGTCGATAAATTACAAAAGGCTGAGCAGGTGCACGACCTGTTCTATCCGGTGGCGAATTTAACCGAAATAAAGCAACAGCTGGAGCAAGCCCGGCAAGCAGGCCAGTGGGTTATGCTGGACCTTTACGCTGACTGGTGCGTTGCCTGCAAAGAGTTTGAACAATACACCTTTGCCAACCCTGAGGTTCGCAGTCAGTTAAGCTCGATGCGTTTATTGCAAGCTGATGTAACCAATAATGACCGTCACGCTCAAAAAGTACTCAGGAACTATCAAGTGCTTGGCTTGCCAACAGTTATGTTCTTTTCACCTGATGGCGCTGAACTGCGTGATTGGCGAATCACGGGTTTTAAAGGAGCTGATGAGTTCTTGCATCACCTGGAACAAATGAAGGCAGCTGCCAGCCGCTAACTTGCACCGAAAAGCGGTGATAAGACCAGTATTTTGCTGCAATTGAGGCATCATGCTCTATAATGCAAAAACTTAAACTCGTTATCTTTGCCTTCTTGGCACGTTGAGTAGCAGTGGCAACTAAGTCAACACGTTAAAAACATTTGGCGACATGATGAACCCAGAAACAACGAAAAATACAAAAGTACTGGTTCTTAACGGCCCTAATCTGAATTTGTTGGGCACCCGCGAGCCGGACCTATACGGCAATCAAACGCTAGCGGATGTAGAGCGGCAACTGACAACATTGAGTCAGCCGCACGACATAGATTTAGAGTGTTTACAATCCAATGCCGAAGCCGAACTGATTGAAGCGATTCACAGCGCTCGACAGGACGTTGACTTTATTATTATCAATCCGGCCGCTTATGCTCACACCAGCGTGGCTTTGCGTGACGCCTTAGCGGCCGTTTCAATTCCCTTTTTTGAAGTGCATATATCCAACATTTACCGACGTGAAAGCTTTCGCCATTTCTCTTATTTAGCCGATATCGCCACAGCCACACTCAGTGGTTTTGGAATCTATGGCTATTCACTGGCAATGCTCGCGATCATTAACCAATTACCTCGTAATTAATTGAAGGCAGACGATTACCATGGACATACGTAAAATTAAAAAACTGATCGAGCTGGTCGAAGAATCGGGCATCTCAGAGTTAGAAATCACCGAGGGTGAAGAGGCGGTTCGTATTAACCGCTACAGTGCTCCACCGGCCCCCGTTCAGTACACTGCTGCTCCAGCTGCCGCGCCGGCTGCGGCACCACAAGCGGACATCAATAATACTGCACCAGCGCCGACGCCAGCACCGGCAGCAGAGACACAAGAACCCAGCGGCCATATCCTTCGTTCACCGATGGTTGGTACCTTTTACGAGTCGCCCTCACCTGATGCAGGTCCCTTTGTCACAGTCGGTTCTAAAGTCAACGTCGGCGATACCTTGTGTATCGTTGAAGCGATGAAAATGATGAATCAAATCGAAGCGGAAAAAAGCGGCGTTATTAAGCAAATCCTGGTCGAGAACGAAGAGCCGGTTGAATTTGACCAACCGCTGTTTGTCATTGAATAAGCCCTTACTGAACAACATAAGCACCAGGAATTTATCATGCTAGATAAAGTGGTTATTGCTAACCGAGGCGAAATCGCATTGCGCGTTCTTCGCGCTTGTAAAGAGTTGGGGATTAAAACGGTCGCCGTTCACTCAACGATTGATAAAAACTTAAAGCACGTGCTGTTGGCTGATGAATCCATTTGCATCGGCAAAGCGCCTGCCTCAGAAAGTTACCTCAACATTCCGCGAATCATCAGCGCGGCGGAAATTACGGATGCTGCTGCAATCCATCCCGGCTATGGCTTTTTAGCCGAAAATGCAGATTTTGCCGAACAAGTTGAAAAGTCAGGCTTTACCTTTGTGGGCCCGACAGCCGATGTTATTCGACTGATGGGCGACAAGGTATCGGCGATACGGGCGATGAAAAAAGCCGGCGTGCCTTGTGTGCCCGGTTCAGACGGACCGCTGGACGACGATACAGAGCGCAATATTAAACTGGCCAAACGCATTGGTTATCCGATTATTATCAAGGCAGCCGGTGGCGGCGGCGGCCGCGGCATGCGTGTCGTTCGCCAGGAAAGTGAACTGCTTAATGCCATCAGCATGACTCAGAACGAAGCGCGAGCTGCTTTCGGTAACCCGATTGTGTATATGGAAAAGTTTCTTGAAAATCCGCGTCACATCGAGGTACAGGTGCTTGCTGACGGACAGGGTAATGCGGTGCACTTAGGTGAGCGCGATTGCTCCATGCAACGGCGTCATCAGAAAGTCGTGGAAGAAGCTCCGGCCCCTGGAATAACGCCGGAAATGCGCAAATTTATTGGTGAACGTTGCGCTAAAGCCTGCATTGAAATTGGTTATCGTGGTGCTGGTACGTTTGAATTTTTATACGAAAACGGTGAGTTTTACTTTATCGAGATGAATACTCGTATTCAGGTAGAACACCCGGTCACCGAAATGGTTACGGGTATTGATTTAATTAAAGAGCAACTGCGCATTGCCGCGGGCCGCCAGCTGTCCATAAACCAAGAAGATGTCGTCATTCGGGGGCATGCAGTAGAATGCCGGATTAACGCCGAAGACCCCGATACCTTTGTTCCGTCTCCCGGACAGATTACCCGTTTCCATTCGCCCGGCGGTTTTGGGGTACGTTGGGACTCACACGTTTATGCCGATTACAAAGTACCGCCTAACTACGACTCTATGATCGGTAAACTAATAACCTACGGTGAAAACCGCGATATTGCTATTGCCCGCATGCGCAATGCTCTAAGCGAGTTAATCATTGAAAATATTAAGACCAATGTGCCATTACAAAAAGACATCATGGCCGACGAAAACTTCCAGCACGGTGGTACTAATATACACTACCTGGAGAAGAAACTTGGTTTAGGGGGCCACTAACACAGTGCCCTGGATCCAATTAACTTTATCGAGCAGTGAACAGCATGCGCCCCAAGTGGGCGATTTGCTAATGGACAACGGCGCTCTCGCTATCACCTATCGGGACGGTGCTGATACGCCCATTTTTGAGCCACCTCTTGGCGAAGTGTTGTTCTGGCATCACACATTAGTTACCGGCTTATTTGATGCTGATACAGAACTGCGCCCAGTGATTGATGGTCTTGAGCAGTCAGCACTGCTCAAATCCCCGCTACAATACAAAGTTGATGCGTTAGAAGATAAAGATTGGGAAAGGGAGTGGATGGATAACTTTCAGCCCATTTGCTTTGGCCAACGCTTATGGGTGTGTCCAAGTTGGCGGGATATTCCGCAGCCCGACGCGGTTAATATCCTGTTGGACCCGGGTATGGCCTTTGGTACCGGCACCCATCCAACCACGGCAATGTGTCTGCGCTGGCTGGATAGTAATCCCCCACAGGGGCATAAGGTTGTCGATTTCGGTTGCGGTTCCGGTATTTTGGGCATTGCGGCTCTAAAGCTAGGGGCTCAGCATGCTATCGGGATCGATATCGATCAACAGGCGTTAATCGCCACTAAGGACAATGCCTTGCGCAATCAGGTCGCCGATGGGTTTGAAGTGTATTTGCCTGGCCAGGCACCTGAGACCAAAGCCGATTTAGTCATTGCCAATGTACTTGCCGGGCCGCTGAAGGAACTGGCTGAGGTTATCCTCAGCTATGTTGCTGAGGGTGGCCAACTGGTGCTGTCAGGCATTCTTGCGCACCAGGCAGAGCAGGTTATGCAAGCTTATCAGCCCAGCATCAGCTTTGACCCGGTAACAACCGAGGGTGACTGGGTCATGTTAAGTGGTACCCGGTGTAATTGATTGAATGCTTTATAGCAGCCCGTTTTTGTCAATAGTAAAAACCTAAAAAAAGGCTGCTTTTGCATACTTTTTAGCCTTTCCTTTAGGTCATAAATTCCATAAAATTCTCCACCCTTTTCGCTGCGTAGTTTTTAACCGATGCGGATTGGTCATTACCAATTAGAAAACAATGTGATCCTTGCGCCAATGGCGGGTATAACCGACCAGCCATTCAGGCAGTTATGTCACGAGCTGGGTGCCGGCTTAACGGTGTCTGAAATGCTGTCCAGTAACCCGAGGGTCTGGGCAACAGATAAGTCTCGTCAGCGCATGGATCATTCGGGCGAAGTGGGCATTCGAGCCGTGCAAATAGCCGGCTCAGAGCCCGCCTTAATGGCTGAGGCTGCCCGCGTGAATGTTGCCAAAGGTGCTCAGATAATTGACATCAACATGGGCTGCCCGGCAAAAAAGGTCAATAAAAAATTAGCGGGTTCGGCGTTGTTGCAATACCCCGAACTCGTGGAAGAAATCCTTACCGCTGTGGTGCAGGCTGTGACCGTTCCGGTCAGCCTAAAAACCCGTACCGGTTGGGTTCCAGAACAGAAAAATGGTATTAAAATCGCTCAGATTGCCGAGCGTTGTGGTATTCAATCGTTAGCAATACATGGGCGCACCCGCGCTTGTATGTATAAAGGTAATGCCGAATACGACACCATTAAAGCAATAAAGAAATGTGTATCAATTCCAGTCGTTGCGAATGGCGATATCACCACGCCCGAACAGGCACGGCAGGTACTTGATTACACCGGTGCAGACGCCATTATGATTGGTCGTGGCGCGCAGGGTAACCCCTGGCTGTTCCGCGAAATCAGCCACTATTTGCAGCACGGTGAGCACTTAGCCGCGCCTACGCTGACAGAGGTGGCATCGACGGTCATACGCCATGTGCGTCGTCTGCATCAATTTTATGGTGATTACCAGGGTGTCCGAATTGCTCGTAAGCATGTCGGCTGGTACATCAAAGCACGGCCCTATGGCAGCGAGTTTCGCCAGCAGTTTAATCAGATTGAGCAGCCTAAGCAGCAGCTTGATTTATTAGAAAATTATTTTGTCACTGTAGAAAAGAGATAAGCGCACTATGTTTGATCAAAACCCTAACCGTGAGAATCCATCGCCTTTAACCACTATTGGGAATAATTCTCAACCGAAGCCTTTGCGCGACTCGGTAAAGCAAGCGCTAAACAGCTTTTTACGTCAACTTGATGGCCAGGATCCCGAAGAGCTTTACGATCTGGTCCTATCGGAAGTTGAAGCCCCGTTACTTGAAGAAGTGATGACTTACACTCGGGGAAACCAAACCCGAGCAGCAACTATGCTGGGTATCAACCGTGGCACCTTGCGTAAGAAGTTAAAAAAATACGGCATGAATTAAATACCGAAAAAGAGCGCTTTTAAGCGCTCTTTTTTCTCGCAATCTGCGTAATTTACCCTGTTAAACGAAAGGCAACCGTATGCAAACCCGACCCATTCAACGCGCTCTTATTAGTGTTTCCGACAAAACCGACGTTGTAGAATTCGCCACTCAACTTGCTGCCAAAGAAATTGAAATCTTGTCAACCGGCGGTACCGCTGAGCTGCTTCGAAAGGCAGGCATAGCCGTAACCGACGTGTCTGAACATACCGGACAAGCTGAAATTATGGGTGGGCGGGTTAAAACACTACACCCTAAAATCCACGGTGGCATTTTAGGTCGACGGGATATCGACCAACAGGTCATGCAGGAACAGGACATTGCCCCCATTGATTTGGTCGTCGTTAACCTTTATCCGTTTAAACAAACGGTTGCAGCTGCTGATTGCAGTTTAACCGATGCTATTGAAAACATTGATATTGGCGGTCCCACCATGGTCCGCGCAGCAGCAAAAAATTACAACGATGTGACCATTGTTGTCAGCGCTGAAAACTATCAGCGGGTTCTCGATGAAATGTCCAGCAACGGTGATTGCGTTTCAGAGCACAGCCGCTTTGAACTTGCGGTAGCAGCGTTCGAGCACACTGCTCAATACGACGGCATGATAGCTAACTACCTGGGTAGCCAGCTTAACGATGATGACCAGCAATTCCCGCGCACCCTGAACCTACAGGTGCAACATAAACAAAGTTTGCGTTATGGTGAAAACAGTCATCAGAAAGCGGCATTTTACAGCGAACAGGATGCTCCTTCCGGCACCGTATCAAGTGCCACCCAGCTGCAGGGTAAAGCGCTCTCGTTTAACAATATCGCTGACACCGATGCCGCTTTAGAGTGCGTAAAAAGTTTCAGTCAGCCTGCCTGCGTTATCGTCAAGCATGCGAACCCTTGCGGTGTGGCCATTGCAGACAGCATTAGTGACGCATACCAGCAAGCATTTAAAACTGATCCCACCTCTGCGTTCGGCGGCATCATCGCCGTTAACCGCGAATTGGATGCTGCCACCGCAACAGCTATTATCAACCAGCAATTTGTCGAAGTCATTATTGCCCCGACCGTTAGTGACAAAGCGAAACAAATTGTCGCCGAAAAGAAAAATGTTCGGTTGCTGGAAGCGGGGCAAGCCCATAACAGCACAGAGCAATGGGATTACAAACGCGTTAATGGCGGCCTGTTAGTGCAACAAACCGACACCGCCGACTTTAATCAGGATGACCTAAAGGTTGTCAGCAAGGTACAACCGAGCGAAGCGCAAATGGCCGACTTACTGTTCTGCTGGAAAGTGGCTAAATTTGTTAAATCTAACGCTATAGTTTACGCCAAAGACGGCATGACCATCGGCGTGGGTGCCGGTCAGATGAGCCGCGTCTACAGCGCCAAAATTGCTGGCATAAAAGCGGCCGACGAAGGCTTAGAAGTTTTTGGCTCGGTTATGGCTTCGGATGCTTTTTTCCCTTTCCGCGATGGCATTGACGCCGCAGCAGAAAGTGGTATCCAGGCCATTATTCAACCCGGCGGTTCAATTCGTGACGAAGAAATTATTGCCGCCGCTAATGAACATGGTATTGCTATGGTATTCACCGGAATGCGTCATTTTCGCCATTAATTTACGGTAAAAAGGAATGTTAGTTGCCGCCCCAAGCGATTGGGGCTAGTCTTAAAATATACTTTTAAACTAAGGAGCATACTAATGAAACGTTCAGCCATTGCTTTAATGATCAGTTCAGCGGTAACGCTGGCCGCCTGCGACTCGGGACCACAACAAGGTTCCGCTTCCGAAGTTAATAGCGAGAGCCAGACCCTAACCCTGCAACAAGCGGTAAAGCACCCAGATCGGACGCCGGCTTACGTGCGCCGTGATGAACACCGCCATCCGCTGGAAACCTTGCAGTTTTTTGGTGTTGAACCCACGATGACGGTGGTCGAAATTTGGCCCGGCGGTGGTTACTACAGTGAAATTTTGGCTCCCTATCTTGACCCTGAGGGGACTTTTTACGCCGCACATTTTCCTGAAGAGATAAACAGTGACTACTATCAACGCTCATTAGAAAAATTTAAAGAGCGTGTGGCTACCGAGCCCGTTTTTGGTCGCGTTACGATCACAGAGTTTGCACCAACTACACCTCTTGAATCGGATATCGCACCGCCTAACAGTACAGACAGAGTCTTGACGTTCCGTAACCTGCACAACTGGTACATGGGCGGTGGTGAAGAAGCAGTTCGTGAAGCCTTTTTGCAGTTTTATCAAGCCTTAACACCTGATGGCATTTTGGGTGTTGTCGACCATCGCCTACCGGAAGATGCCGATAACGACGCCATGGCCGAAAGCGGGTATATCAAAGAAAGTTGGGTTATTGATATTGCCGAACAAGCTGGCTTTGAGTTTGTTGCAAGCTCCGACATTAACGCCAATCCGAAAGACTCGGCCGATCATCCCAATGGCGTCTGGAACCTGCCTCCAACGCTTAATGTGGCTGAAGGCGATGACCCGGCGATATACGAAGCGATCGGTGAAAGTGACCGCTTTACACTTAAATTCAGAAAACCTATCGAGTAAGGACCCCTATGAACGTTTTGGTTGTCGGCGGTGGTGGCCGTGAACATGCCTTGGCATGGAAAGCGGCGCAGTCGCCAAAAGTTGACACAGTATTTGTTGCGCCCGGTAATGCCGGCACAGCACTCGAGCCCGGTCTTACCAACATCGATGTCGGCGCGGAGGATATTGAGGCGTTATTAAACTTTGCTCATCAAGAATCAATCGCGTTGACAATTGTCGGACCCGAAGCGCCTCTGGTAAAAGGTATTGTTGACCAGTTTAACAAGGCTGGCCTGGCGATATTTGGGCCAACC
This sequence comes from Pseudomonadota bacterium, assembly GCA_051745735.1. Classification (GTDB taxonomy): domain Bacteria; phylum Pseudomonadota; class Gammaproteobacteria; order Enterobacterales; family Alteromonadaceae; genus Idiomarina. Next base: position 76,792 of record JBNJEJ010000001.1, on the reverse strand, counting down.
GCCGCTGCGGCGCAACTGGAGGGCTCTAAATCGTTCAGCAAGGACTTTTTAAAACGTCATAACATCCCAACCGCCGCTTACCAAAACTTTACCGATGCCCAGTCTGCTAAAAACTATGTTCGTGATAACCGGCTGCCTATTGTGATTAAAGCTGACGGATTAGCTGCCGGCAAAGGCGTGATCATTGCCGAAACAGTGCAACAAGCCGATGCTGCCATTAATGATATGTTAGCCGGTAATCGTTTTGGCGACGCGGGGCACCGCGTTGTCATCGAAGAGTTTTTAGAGGGTGAAGAAGCCTCGTTTATTGTCATGGCGGATGGCAAAAGTGCCGTCGCCTTTGCATCCAGTCAGGATCACAAGGCTCGGGATAACGGCGATCAGGGTCCAAACACTGGCGGTATGGGAGCTTATTCTCCAGCACCGGTTGTCTCTCCCAAAGTGCACGATTGGGTTATGCAACACGTCATTAAACCAACCATTGAGGGTATGGCTCAAGAGGGGCATCCTTACACCGGTTTTCTTTACGCCGGGCTCATGATCAGCGCTGACGGTAGCGCCAAAGTGTTGGAATTTAATTGCCGTTTTGGTGACCCGGAAACGCAACCCATCATGATGCGACTCAAATCGGATTTGGTGGACCTTTGTCAGCAGGCAATTGCAGGTCAGCTCAAGCCTGCGCCGGTTGACTTTGATTCCAGAGCAGCTGTCGGTGTGGTAATGGCAGCGGGAGGTTATCCCGAAGCCTATAATAAAGGTGATGTAATACACGGATTGCCGGAAAATAGGCTGGACAGCAGGGTATTCCATGCTGGTACTAAGCTGACAGACAACAATCAGGTTATCACTCAGGGGGGCCGGGTTCTTTGCTGTACTGCCCTAGGCGATAATGTTACAGAGGCGCAACAACGCGCTTACCAGCTGGTTGAGAAAATCAGTTGGGACAAGGTCTACTATCGCACCGATATCGCTCATCGCGCTATTGCCCGAGAGGAATAAGAGTCAAAAGCAAACTAAAAAGGCGCGGCAGTCATTGCTTCACGGACTGCCGCTGACCCTTTTTTATTCTTCGATGATTAAATCGTCTTGGTTATCTTTAACGCCGGCCGAGTCAAAATTGTCGGCAGTAAATTTGCCTTTACCGTACATACTGGCAACTTTTGGGCGGTGAATACGAGCCTGATACTTAGCCCAGGCTTTTTCGACGGTATTAACTGGCGCCCTCTCTCCCTTCGCTGCGGCCAGCAATTCGAGATCATGCTGGTTTTCAGGTAAATAATCACCTTTTAACAAAGCAGCAATTAATCCCCCATAAAGACTCAGCGCATCACTTTCTTTAATAGAAAAGTCGCCGGATCGGGAAAAACCATACGGATAATGGCGAAAATCATTGAACGGTTTCTTGAGCAAAGACTCACGGGTTATATTAGTCATGGCAGGCATCCTAAAAGACTAAAACCAAACAAAAAGCCCATCGCTAACACGCGACAATGACGATATAGAACTAAGTGAGAGAGTTGTCAATAATTTTATAGAAAAGCGGCAAACAGGCTTTTGCCACTGAGTAAAAGAGAAGTCAGCATCAGCACCGCTGCCAGAAGGTTTTGCCAGCGATTATTTTTGTACTGACCCAGCGCCGGCTTATTACACAGCCACCACAAAAAACCAACCATGATGGGCAACAGGATACCGTTTGCGACCTGAGCTAACCAAATAACACTAACAGGTTTTAGTCCCAAACTACTGATAACAACCCCAATGATGAGTATGAATAACCAGATTGCGCGAAACGAGCGACTGTTCAGTTGTTTTGACCAGCCTAAAATACCACTTACCGCGTAAGCAGAGGCTAATGGAGCAGTAGTCGCTGACGAGATCCCTGCGGCGAATAAACCCACTGCCATCAGGTATTGTGCGGAAACGCCAAACAAGGGTTCCAGCGAGCCAGCCAGGTCGGCAGCGTTGTTAATCGTTGCTTGCTGACCAAAAAATGCCGTGGCGGCGGTGGACAAAATAGCCATAGAAATCAATCCGCCGAGTGGAATGGATATAAGGCTATCAAGCTGGGCAGATTTAAGTTCGGTGCGACTGTGCCATTTTTTCGCCGCACTTGAAGCATGTAAAAACAGGTTATAAGGCACAACAGTCGTGCCAATTAAAGCAACGACCGTTAACGTTGCGCCCGTTGGCAGTGCCGGCACCAACAATCCCTTAAATACAGCGGATAAATCCGGACCGGTTAATGCAAAGGTACCAATAAATGCCAGACTCATCAGTAGTACTAATCCAATCAGCGACTTTTCAATTACCCTTGCGCTACCCGACCACAACACAAAAAAAGCAACGGCACCCACCAACATTGGCCAGGCATCCACAATGCCTAATTGCAACAGGCTTAACTCACCTAACAGGCCACTTAGGCCAAGGCTGGCCCCCGACAAATTGCCGCCCTGATAAACGCTGTTACCAATTAAAATCGCAGCAAAAATTAGCCCGGTAAAGAAAAAACGGGCAACGGGATGGGGTAAATTGCTCTTAATGTTTTCGCCAAGGCCCTGCTGAGTTATTACACCGATCCGCAAGGCCATCTCCTGCAGAATCAGACAGGCAATGACCGAGAATAAAAGCGCCCATAACAAGGCATAGCCAAAGTTTGCACCGGCCAATGAAGCCGTGACAACGGTTCCTGGACCAATAAATGCCGCGGCAACCAGTGCTCCGGGTCCAAACTGGGAAAGTTTCACTTACGTGGCCCCGGCAGAGTTTGCAATTCAATCCAGTCGTTTTCCAGCATCGTCGACATATCTTCCTGAAAAGCTTGTCGCGCAGTCTCGTAATCAACTTTCAGGCGCACCGCTCCGCAGGCCCGGTTTCGGCCCTCTTGCTTACCTTTATAAAGTGCCATATCGGCAATCTGCAAAGCTCGCTCCCAATCAACTTGTTTTTCGTCCAGACCGTCAAACGGTAATTGAATAAAGCCCAGGGTGGCAGTTACCTGAATCGCTTTATTTTTTGCTGTTATTGGCTCGGCGGCGACAGCCTCAAGCGCTCTTTCTACAAAGTGTTTCAGACCATTAATATCAATATCCACCAGATAAAATAGAAACTCTTCACCACCCCAGCGGATCAGCGAGTCTTTGTCGCGACATATGTTTTCCAGTCGCCTGCTAATTTCTATCAGTACCTCATCACCCGCTGCGTGGCCGAATTTATCATTCACCTTTTTAAAGTGGTCTATATCCATCAAAATCAGCGCGTCCGGAGTTGTCTCGTCAATACCGTGCCGCGTGTTCATTGACTCCTGCAGGGCCCGACGATTCCATAATCCTGTCAACGGATCATGCAAAGACTGGTCGGCTAATGTGTCATTAGCCTGATTAAGCAACTGATTGGTGTGTTTTGATTTGCGGTATAAAACAAATAACAACAGACTGCTGGCCACGACTGCCAACAGACCAAAAAACCAAATTAACTGCTGTTGCCGATTGTTTTTGATGACTTGCTCTTTAAGCTGGTTTTGTTGCTCAAGCAAATCAATTTGCTGTGCTTTGTCGCGTGACTTATATACGGCCTGTAAATCGGCAATATTTTGCTGCTGAGAGGCTTCTAAAATTTCTTCCTTTAACCGGATTTGCTCGTTCAGCACCTCGGCCTGTTGCTGATATCGACCCAGTAAGCCGTAGGCTTCAGCTAATTCACCCAGCAACATTTCCAACTCGAGTTTCGGCAGTGTTTGGCGAAATTCCTCAATCACGTTTTCCATTTTTTTAATGCCCAAGCTGTCACCCTCTTTAACCTGAAGGAATCCCAGATTAAAGTCGAGAGTCGCCTGCATCTCGGTAAACTCTAATTCTTCAGCCAGCTGTTGTGCTTGCTCGAGCTTTGTCTTTGCCTGTTCGAATTGTTCCAGCTTAATAAAAGCATCGGCAAAATTATTTAAGATCACGGCTTGCTGATCCGCTAAATCCAGCTCTTTTGCTAACTGGTAAGCCTTACTTAACGAGGCTAATGCTTGCTCGTAATCCTGTTTGCCTGCCTGGGCATAGTATTTGGTAAACCAAAGATCGTACGCCAAGCCATCAAAGCCACTTTCGGCAGCGTCATCAAGGTGTTTATCAACGGTTGCTATGGCCTCATCCCAATGCTCTATCGATAATTGCATGCCGGCCATTTGACTGGCTAAATAAAGGCGCCGCCCCACATTAAGCTGAGAATCGATTTGGCTTAACGCCGTCTGAGCTTTAATTAAATTCGACATTGCTACGTCAAAGCGTTCCCAGTCGCTGTATATTGAAGCCAGTAAGTTGTGACCGTAGTAACGGATCCGGGCTGAACCGGTTTGCTCCAGCAGTCGCTCAAGCTTTGGCACCAGCAGAAAGGCTTCACCGCGCTTGCCTTCCATCGCCAAAAAATCAATTTTATGAGCAACGACTTCTGCTTGTGCATCCACCGCACCGGCTGTGTTGGCACGCTGCGATAACTGCTCTAAGATTTCATAGGCCGTTTCAAAGTCATCTTCATAAAAATACTCAGCGGCTAAATAAGCTTTACCACGAACGTAACTCAGGATGGGGGTATCCGAATTCATTTGCGCTGTGATTCGTTGTAAAACTTCTTTAGATTCTAACTCGGAATCGGGTGACAGGCTGAGGTAGTCATCCAGGCGTTGTTCGATTGCCGGGTCGACTTTACGCTCATCATCTACGACTTTTTGGGCATAGCTATTCGATGCCGACAGGAGTATAAAAATAACTATCGTTAATAAATAAAGGATAGGTACCGAGTTTAGCGCCCAATGGGAATTCAGTCTTTTTTTCATGAGCCCTCGGTTTCCGAATAACTTATCGCATGTTTTCATGCGTGCAAATTGTAACTTAATTTTAACAGAGTTACCAAATACTCAATCGGGAAGAGCGTGAGGTAATAATGACAGACAAAAAACTGGATTGGTCGAAGTTACTCAAGTCTGGACAACGTATTTTTATTGGCTCACACGCCGCCGTGCCAACGACTCTGATTGATGACCTGATTAAACATTCGAAAAACCTTCACGACATTGAAGTTGTTCAGCTAATGACCTTGTCTGATAACAAATGGGCAAGCCCCGAACACCAACAGTTATTTAAAGTAAATACCTTCTTTATCGGCGGCGACACCGTACGGACCGCCGTCAATGAGGGGCGGGCAGATTATACCCCCTGTTTTATTTCGGATATTCCCAACCTGTTTGAGAACGGTATTTTACCCATTGACGCTGCCTTGATCATGGTCAGCCCGGCCGATCAATACGGTTATCACTCAATGGGGGTTGCGGTCGACGTAGTTTCTGCCGCGGCAAAGTCGGCCAATACCGTGATTGCCCAGGTTAACCCCAAAATGCCGGTAACTTACGGTCAATCGTTTTTGCATAAAAACCAGATTAACCATTTTTGGCAGCATGAACAACCGTTACCCATACTTGAACCACCGACCACCGAAGACAATAAAATTATCGAACGTATTGGTCAATATATCGCACTCTTAGTGCGTGACGGCTGCACCCTGCAAATTGGGGTCGGCAGGGTTTGTGCAGCAGCTTTGCGTTATTTGAGCAATCATCGGGATCTGGGGATCCACAGCGAGTTAATCACCGATGATATTATGGAGTTGATGCTAAAAGGTGTGGTTAATAACCGTAAAAAAACCTTTCATCCGAATAAAATCGTCACCAGCTTTTGCATGGGCACGCAAAAGCTTTATGATTTTGTTGATAAAAACCCTCACGTGGGTTTTTATCCCAGCGAATACGTCAATTCACCCACTAATATTGCCCGCAATGACAATTTGATTGCCATCAACAGCGCCATCGAGGTGGATTTGACTGGGCAAGTGGTGTCCGACTCCATCGGTCATCAATTTTACAGCGGTATTGGTGGTCAGGTTGATTTTAGTCGCGGTGCTTCGCTAAGCAAAGGCGGTAAACCTGTGATTGCAGTACCATCCACAACTGCCGATGGTAAAACCTCTCGCATTGTTGCCCATATCAGAGAAGGTGCTGGAGTGGTGACTTCCCGCGGTCATGTTCATTATGTGGTTACCGAATTTGGGGTGGCCTCATTACGGGGTAAAAGCATTCGCGAGCGGGCGTTAGAACTTATCCGCGTGGCTCATCCCAAATTTCGACAGCAGTTGTTACAGCAAGTCAGGCAACATTACTGGGTGCCACATTACCAGCAACAGAGTCCCGTCGATGTGCCCGAACTTGGCAGTATGGGGTTTACCAAAATTAATTTTAAAGGTGAGGAGTTTGACTTGCGTCCGCTGTACCCCTCCGATGAGCGGCGCTTACAAGAATTCTTTTATTCGCACACAAAGGAAACTCTGCAATTACGCTACAACGCAGTACCAACACACATGAGCCGGGAGAAATCCTGCACTCTGGTGAGTATTGATCAGTCCCGCGATCTGGCATTGTGCATTGTCCGGCAAAAGGGTTCAGCCGCTAAAATAATGGCGGTCGGCCGATATTATTTTATTGAGTCGCATAACAGCTGCGAAGTCGCCTTTGTCACCCGCGAACATTACCAGGGGCAGGGCATGGCCAGTTTGTTGTTAAAAGAAATGGCCCGCATCGCCAAAGCCCGCGGGTTGGACAGTATGCAGGCCGTTGTTCTTGCTAACAATACCGCCATGCTCAATGTCTTCGAAAAAGCCGGATTTAAGCGTCAACCAGCCGATGAGCCTGGCGAAGTACTGCTTAAATTATCATTTGACGAACAAACTGAGTCTTAATTGTTTATTGCCGCCGATAGGAAAATCAATGTCTATTACGCTATTCACTCATAAAGATTGCGCTTTACATAATCCCGATCCACATCATCCTGAAAGTCCAGCGCGCATTGATGCGATCAATGATCAGATCATCCGTTCCGGGCTGGATTATGTGTTAGTGCGGGAACAAGCTAGCGCGGCCGACATTAATGATATTTACCGAGTGCACGAGCAGCATTACGTTAATGATTTGTTTGATAAGGTGCCTAAGGAAGGCCACATCTGGCTTGATCCCGACACACCGATGACTGCAAACACACTGACCTCGGCCCTGATGGCGGCGGGTGCCAATATCAACGCGGTGGACAAGGTTATGCAAAATGAAAATCATCAGGCTTTTTGTGTGATAAGGCCGCCAGGGCATCATGCAACACGAGATCAGGCAATGGGTTTTTGCATCTTCAACAATATTGCCATCGCTGCGCGTTATGCCATGCACCATTATGGGTTAGAGCGAATCGCTATCGTCGATTTTGATGTCCACCACGGTAACGGTACCGAGGACATTTTTAAAGATGATGGCCGAGTTTTATTCTGCTCTTCTTACCAAAAACAGCTTTTCCCATTTGTCGACGAAGACAACAACAATGACCATATAATAAGTATTGGCTTACCACCTGGCTGCAAAAGCCTGGAGTGGCGCGAGGCAGTACATGCACAATGGTTTCCCCGACTGGACGCGTTTAAACCCCAGCTTATTTTGATTTCGGCAGGTTTTGATGGCCATATCGAAGATGAGATGTCGCAATTTTTATTGGTAGAAGATGATTATTTTTGGGTAACTGACCATTTAAAGCGGCTGGCCGATAAACACTGTCAGGGGCGCATCGTATCAACGCTTGAAGGGGGGTATGACGAAAGTGCCCTGGGTCGTAGCGTAGTTGCTCACTTAAAGGGATTGTTGGGTAATCAGGATTTTTAACTGGATAATTTGGAGCGGGAAACGAGATTCGAACTCGCGACCCCAACCTTGGCAAGGTTGTGCTCTACCACTGAGCTATTCCCGCATTTCGATGATTAATCCGACGGTATTGGTGTTAACTACATGACGCTGGAGCGGGAAACGAGATTCGAACTCGCGACCCCAACCTTGGCAAGGTTGTGCTCTACCACTGAGCTATTCCCGCTTCGTCAGTGCGGCGTGTATTCTACCCATTACGCCGCCGCCGTCAATAGTTTTTCGTTAATTTTGCTGCTCTTGGGTAACTTGTTGTTGCCACATTGCTTTCGCTGTTTGCGGTCCGGTCCACAGTGTTGGCAAAATAATCAAGGAGACGGGTAACGCCGTTATGACAATAAATTGCTGTAAAACCCCAATTTGACCAGACCCCATGTTCAGCAAGACTGCTGCCATGACCGCCATGGCACCGCCCCAAAATAAGCGGATCCAGCGGTTAGGCTCTTCGTGGCCGGCACCAACCATAGCAATCGAATAGCTCATTGAATCGCCGGTTGTGGCAACAAATACCGTCGTTAACAGAAGAATTGCTGCCGCCATGTACTTGCCACCGGGCAGTGCCTGCGCCACCGTCAATGTGGCAACGTCGAACTCAAAGTTAGTCAGTGACGCGGTGAGATCAAAGAGTCCCTCACTTTGGTAATAAATACCGGAGCCCCCCAACAACGTAAACCACAGTGTGGTAACCAGCGGCGCAATAATCGCCACAGAGATTACCATCTCACGAATGGTACGACCCTTCGAAATTCTCGCCACAAAAATAGCCATCAGCGGTGTATAACCAATAAACCAGGCGAAAAAGAACACCGTCCACCACTGCATCCACCAACCCGGAGCGGTCTGAGCCGTAACCGTGGCAATACTGAAAAAGCCGTTAATGTAATGTCCCAGCCCCTGCAGATAACTGTTAGCAAAAAACAGCGTTGGGCCAAAGATAATGATAACGGCAGCGATAATCAGCGCCAGATAAACGTTCATCCGACTGAGAAATTGAATCCCTCTATGAATGCCGGTTAGCGCGGATATCATGTAAACGGCAGCCAGCACCAACAGAATAGTCAGCTGCAAAGCAACCCCATTAGTGGCCCCAAATAATTCGCTCAAACCATAACTGACCTGGGTCGCCAGAAAACCAATGGGACCGACCGTGCCCGCTACAACGGCAATAACGCAACAGGCATCAATAACGCTGCCTAACCATCCTTTAAGTAGTTTTTCGCCAACCACCGGATACAGTAAAGTGCGCGGTTGCAGCGGCTTACCCTTCACATAGTGCGAATAGGACAACACGATGGCCGATAACGAGCCCAGCACGGCCCAGGCCAAAAAGCCCCAATGCATAAACGATTGCGCCAAAGCCGGAGCAATCGCTTCGGCCGTGTTCGCCGGAGCAGAAGACGCCGGCGGCGGTATCAAGTAATGATAAAGCGGCTCTCCTGCAGCAAAAAATACGCCACCACCCGCCAGCAGTGTACATAGAATCATTGATAGCCAACGAAAGGTTGATATTTCGGGTTCTGCTATTGAACCAATTCGAGCCGAGCCGTAGCGACTAAAAGCCGTTACGATGGCGATGATAAAAGTCAGTAACAACAGTAACTGAAAAAAAGAGCCGAAATAGTGAGCGGTCCAGGCAAAACCTGTACTAATCAGGTCTGCCACAGCGTTCATATCCCACAGCGATAAACCGAGAAACGCGATAATAAAACCAATAGTAAGGACCACAACAATGGGATCACCGAGGCCTTGGTTTGAAGAGTCTTTTGTCATAGGTGCGCTACCTTGGTCCAATTGCAAAATGGCGTAATCAACTGACTGTTAAAAAATTATCGCGGTAATGGCGTAATTCCAAAATTGATTCCCGAATATCGTCCAGCGCTTGATGAGTCCCTTGTTTTTTAAAACCCTTTAACACCTCTGGATTCCAACGTTTGGCAAGCTCCTTTAAGGTACTGACATCTAAGTTACGGTAATGGAAAAAGGCTTCCAGCTCTGGCATATAGCGGGCAAGAAAACGGCGATCCTGACAAATGCTGTTGCCGCACATCGGGCTGCTGTTGGCCGTCACATGTTGCTGTAAAAAGTTCAGGGTTTCCCTGGCCGCGGACGCCTCGTCATAATCACTGGCTTTTATGCGCTCAACCAAACCAGAGCCGGTGTGAGTTTTAACATTCCAGTCATCCATACGGTCCAGATAGCGTTGCGGCTGGTTAATAGCGATAACCGGGCCCTCGGCCAGCGTATTCAAATTGACGTCAGTGACGATGGTTGCAATTTCGATGACGTGATGTTGCTCAGGCTCCAGCCCGGTCATTTCCAAGTCAATCCAGATTAGGCGCTGACTTTTATTGGTTTCGTTCATATTCAAACTCTAAAGTTACTGCAATTTAAGGTATGATAGCGTTAATTTTAAGCAAGCAACAGGTTGATTAGCTTGGTAAAGAAAAAACGTCTGAATAAAGGCCAGCAAAGGCGCGTAAATAACAATCAGCAAAAGCGTCTGGATAAAACCGACGTCGACTGGCATAACGACCAACTTGGACCCGCCGAAAACGGACGCATTATCAGCCGCTATGGCCAGCACGCCGATGTATTAGGGGCCGATGGCTTAATCAGTCGTTGTCACATTCGCCGCAACATCAGCAGCCTGGTGTGCGGTGACCGCGTACAATGGCGTCAGGTAACGAATACAAAAGATGGTATGCAGGGCGTGATCGAGGCAGTCCATGAACGCGATACCTTACTCTCCCGGCCTGACTTTTATGATGGACTGAAGCCCGTAGCAGCCAACATCGATCAGATATTCGTGATATCCAGTGTACTGCCGTCATTTAGTACACAAATTATTGACCGCTATATTGTTGCCTGTGAAGACATTGGTATAGAACCGACAATTGTACTGAATAAAGTCGATTTATTAGGCCAGTTGACTGACCAGGAACAAGGCTACATTAATGCCGCGCTGGACTATTACCAACGCATTGGCTATTCCGTCGTGCGAGTCAGCAGCACCACGCGCCAGGGGTTACAGCCGCTGATTGAGCAACTGCCACAACGCACATCAATTGTGGTCGGTCAGTCCGGGGTCGGCAAATCCTCGCTGGTTAATGAGATTATGCCGCAGGTCAATGCCGACACAAAACAGGTTTCAGAAAATTCAGGCCTGGGTCAACACACAACCACAGTGGCCACCTGGTATTCACTGCCAGATAATGGCGTACTTATAGACTCGCCGGGCATTAGAGAGTTTTCACTCTGGCATCTTTCGGCAGAACAGATTGAGCACGGTTATAAAGATTTTCGTCCGTTTCTTGGCCATTGCAAATTCCGCGACTGCAAACACAAAGGTGATCCCGGCTGCGCTCTGCATGAAGCAGTAGAAAATCATCAGGTTGCCGCCTGGCGGCTGGATAACTTTCACCGTATTATGGAGTCAATGAACAACAAAAAGCCCCCACGGGCTTTAATAAGAGGTTAATTAGGGTGTCTACAACCGACAAAGTAAAGATCGCATTGCAATACGCCATGCCCAAGCACGCTATATCTCGCTTAGTTGGCGGGTTTGCCGCTGCCCGTGCCGGGATATTCACGCAATTGTTTATCAAATGGTTTATTAAGCAATACAAGATTGATATGAGCGAAGCCGTGGATGAGCAGCCAACGGCTTATAAAACCTTCAATGATTTTTTTACCCGTTGTCTTAAGCCAGAACTCCGCCCCCTAACAGCCCAACAGGAGCAATTAGCCCATCCGGTCGATGGTGTCGTCAGCCAGCTTGGGGCGATTGAAGATGGCCGAATTTTTCAGGCCAAAGGTCATGACTACTCACTAACCGATTTACTGGGCGGCGACAGTGCTAATGCAAAACCCTTTATTGACGGCGACTTTGCAACCATTTATCTGGCACCCAAAGATTACCACCGCATTCATATGCCGTGCGACGGTGTCTTAACAAAGATGATTTATGTCCCGGGTAACTTATTTTCAGTCAACCCGCTGACCGCTCGTAACGTTCCCAACCTATTTGCCCGTAACGAGCGGGTGGTCGCGCTATTTGATACCGAGGCCGGCCCCATGGCAATGGTGCTGGTAGGCGCAACCATTGTCGCCAGCATTGCTACCGTATGGTCAGGTACCGTGACGCCGCCGACGGCAAACCAGGTACAAAGCTGGTCTTACCCTGAATCCGGGCTGACGTCCGTACACCTTAAAAAGGGTGAAGAAATGGGTCATTTCAAGCTGGGTTCTACGGTTATCCTCGCCTTTGCAAAAGATGCCATCGAATTTGAATCAGACTTAGAGCCCAGGTCAATTACCCGCATGGGTGAGGTTCTGGCCACACAGACCGCATGAAGATATGGGCTCACCGTGGTGCCAGCGCCGAGGCACCCGAAAACACACTGGCAGCTTTTAGCCGGGCTCTCGACAGTGGTGTTGATGGCATCGAGCTGGATATCTATGCGGTGGATGATCAATGCTTTGTTTTTCATGACCGCTATCTGGAGCGTCTGACCGCTACAGCTGGCCGATTAAAAGATCTGAAGCCAGCTCAAATTCAGCAATTGAAAGTTTTTGGCCAACAAAACATACCCTCTCTGCGCGAGGCCTTGCAGCACATTGCCGGGCATTGCCATGTCAATATTGAGCTTAAAGGTGATGTCCCAACACCCGTTCTGTTAAAAGAACTGGACTTTGCCGTTGAACATTCCAACTTCGATCAGCCTCAACTCCTGGTCTCCTCGTTTAATCACCATTGGTTACAACGATTAAAACACCGCCGTCCACAAGTTTCGATTGGTGCTCTGACAACGTGCTGCCCGTTAGATTACTGCGCCTTTGCCAGCCGTCTGCAGGCTGCTTCGGTGCACATTAACGTTGACTTCGTGACACAGGAACTGATCGATGACGGACACCGCCGAGACCTTCAGGTTTATGTTTTCACGGTGGATGAACAGCATGATATTGAAGAACTCCACGCCATGGGGGTTGATGGTATTTTTACCAACCACCCAACCTTTGCGCAAAATATTATTAGGGGGTTATCACCGCGCGGCAACGAACCCCTTTATCATTTTACTTAAATCCCGTTCATCACCAAGCTGTTGATTAACGCTGGTGATCATCAGGATACTCTTCCTGCAATGTCTCAAGTTCGCGTGTTATCGATAGTGGCGAGGTCGTGTTTCTGGCCATCAGTAAGTACAATGCAGGGATCACGAACAAGGTCAGGAAGGCCGAAACCGCAACTCCCGAAAATATAACAATACCAATCACCATACGACTTTCATGTCCGGGGCCTGAACCGATGATCAGCGGCAGGGCACTCATCAAAGTAGTAAATGCGGTCATTACAATCGGTCGCAGGCGTTGTTGCGCAGCACGCATTACTGATTCTTTAAACTCAACACCCCCATCGCGCAACTGATTAGCAAACTCAACGATCAGAATACCGTTTTTAGCAGCCAAGCCAATGAGCATGACGATACCAATTTGTGAATAAATATTTATCGACTGGCCGGTTATGTACAATCCAATGACCGCCCCCACTATCGCCATAGGAACTGCCAGCATAATCACCAGCGGATGCACAAAGCTCTCAAATTGAGCGGCCAGTACCAAAAACGTAATAACCAGGGCTAAGCCGAACACAAACACAATAGAGCTACCACTTTCCTGATACAGCTGTGACTCACCTTTGTAGTCGATTGAAACATCTTCCGGCAATTTGTCATCAACCACGTTCTCCAAATAGCTTAATGCCTCGCCCAGCGAGTATCCATCGGCCAGATTAGCCTCGATGGTCACACTACGCATACGGTTGTAGCGATTCAGCTGGCCAGAGGTTGCTCGCTCTGAAATATTAACCACGTTAGATAAAGGGATCAGCTCGCCACTGCGATTCGAGCGTACATAAATGTTGTCAATCGCATCAGGACTTCGGTAATCCGCTTTTTCACCCTCGAGCATCACGTAGTACTCTTCGCCTCTATCCAGATAGGTGGTCACGCGGCGCTGACCCAGAATCGACTGCAAAGTGATACCAATGTCTTGTACCGACACACCCAAATCGGCCGCACGGGCTTCGTCTACCTCAATCAATAATTGCGGTAAAGTCTCTTTATAATCACTATTAACTTCTTGTAAACCCGGGTTTTTAGCCGCCTCTTCAATAACAATGTCGCGATATTCGGCCAATTGTTCATAGGTGTTGCCCTGCAACACGAATTGCACCGGCCGACCACCGCCGCCACTGATACCACTGCGCATAAAGGCAAAAGCCTGTACACCGGCTATTTGATTAAGCTTATTGCGCATTTCACTCATTAAATCAAAGGTTGACCAGTCCCTTTCGTCAAACGGAACAGCGCCAACAATAGCAATACCGGCTGAATTCCCCCATCCGGGTGTACGCACAATAACGCGGTCGATCTTATTATCATCAACGTATGGCAGTAGGATCTGTTCGATTTGATCCATATTACGGGAATTGGACTCGAAGCTGGCCCCTTCCGCTGCTCTGATACTGATATAAAACGTACCTCGATCTTCCGGCGGCGAAAACTCCTGCGGCACCTGCTTTAATACCCCAAAACTAACGACACCGGCCAAAATCACCAAAACCAACGCGTAGACGGGCCTACTGACAGAAGCTTCGAGTAAGCGCCGGTATTTGTTTTCAAACCAGGCAAAAACGCTATCAAAACCTTTACCGAATTTACTGGTGCGTTCCCGGTGGCTTAATATTTTTGAACTCAGCATCGGTGTTAAGGTTAATGCTGCAATACTCGAAAATGCCACGGCTGCGGCGATAGCAAAGGCAAACTCAGTAAACAGCTTACCAATATTGCCATCGAGAAATGCCAGCGGTACAAAAACTGAAATTAACACCAGGGTGGTCGCCACCACGGCAAAACCGACTTCGCGGGCCCCCCGATAGGCTGCCAGAATGGGTGGCTCTCCTTCTTCGATGCGCCGATAAATATTTTCTAACACGACAATTGAGTCATCGACGACCAGCCCAATAGCCAGAACAAGAGCTAACAGGGTTAACAAGTTAATGGAAAACCCAAAACTGAACAGTACAATGTATGACGCTATGATTGCCACGGGTACCGTTAGTGCCGGAATAAGCGTCGCGCGCACATTTCCTAAGAACAGATAAATCACCACCACCACAAGGCACATGGCAATAAATAAGGTGTTGTAAACTTCGTCGATAGAGCCCTGAATAAAGACAGAGGAATCATAGCTGGTCGCTAAGTACATTGTCTGCGGCAATGTTTTTTCCAGCTGTTTCATTTCTTTACGGACATTCTCGACAACCGCCAACGTATTGGCTTTGGACTGCTTGATAATGCCAATGCCAACCATGTTAACGCCATTACCACGAAAGTCGGTTTTATCGTCTTCGGCGCCTAACTCAACCCGGGCAACTTCCGCTAATCGCACCAAGTAACCATCATCACCACGCCGGATGACCAGATTTTTAAAGTCCTCTTCGGATAAGTAAGAGCGCGCCATACGCACCGAAAACTCACGTTCAGTTGACTCGACTTCACCGGCTGGTAATTCGATATTTTCTTCCCGTAGCCGGTTAACGATATCCGGTACGGTGATTTGCCGCGCTGCCATGGCATCACGATCTAACCAGACTCGCATAGCATAACGGCGGTCGCCACCAATACGAACACGGGCTACGCCATCGACAACCGCCACTCGGTCGACAATGTAGCGTTCAGCGTAGTCGGTGAGTTCAAGTATCGACATGCTCTCACTGCGCAAGTTATACCAGACCACAGTTGTTTCATCAGAGGAGGCTTTTGATACTTCGGGCGGATCCGATTCTTCCGGCAGGTTATCCAAAGCACGTGATACCCGCTCACGCACGTCGTTGGAAGCGGCATCAATATCACGGTTCAAGTTAAACTCGATGCTGATGTTAGACCGCCCCGGCCGACTGCTGGAACTGATGTTTTTAATTCCTTCGATACCGCTGATCCGCTCCTCAATCAATTGAGTGATCTGGGTCTCGACCACTTCGGCCGAGGCACCACGATAATCGGTGCTGACACTGACCACCGGAGCGTCGATATCCGGGAATTCCCGCAACGGCAACATAGTAAAAGCCACGATGCCAAAAATAACCAGCAGTATGTTAAGGACTGTGGCAAAAACCGGTCGTTTTACCGAGACATCTGATAAAAACACAGTTTATTCCCCCTGTACGTTGACAGGTACACCATCGCGTAAGCGCACAAGTCCCTCAACAATGATCTCGTCACCCGGTTCAACGCCCTGAGTAATCTCGACCACACCCGGTTTGCGACGGCCGATGGTCACTTCGGTTTGCTCAGCTCTGCCATCCGGCGTCAGCTTAAAAACATACTGACGACTTTGAATTGGCATCAGCGCTTTTTCCGGCAACAACAGTGTCTGGTCAATACTTCTTAACAAGGTAATCTTTAACAGCATGCCAGGACGCATCAAGTCTTCTTCGTTGGGCAGCTGGGCACGAACTCTTACCGAACGAGTGACCGGGTCAATTCGTGAATCGATGCTGGTAATACGACCCAAAAACTGTTGGCCGGGGTAAGCCCGACTTTTAGCAATGACTTCCTGATTGACAGCCAAGCTGGCAAAATAACGTTCAGGGATACTAAAATCGACTTTGATGGGGCTGATATCATCCAGCGTTGTAAAGACGTCACCCGGCGAAACCAGCGCTCCGGGGCTGACCTCGCGGATTCCCACACGGCCAGAAAAGGGGGCGTACACTTTCATTTCAGCTAAGGTGGCTTTGGCAACTTCCAGGTCTGCCTGCAGACGATTGACTTCGACTTGCTGTTGCTCGAGCTGCTGTTGCGACGCAGCATTGCCCCTACGCAACTCGCTTAATCTGTCGAGCTGGCGTTTGCCCTCTTCGAGACTGAATTCAAGTTGCTCAACACGGGCTATTTCTTTTCGGGCATTAAGTTCGGCCAGCAACTGGCCTTTTTCGATTGAGTCACCGCTTTCAAAATGCAGTGCTTCGATGACATCCTGAGTTTGTGCGGTTATAGCCACGGTTTCATTCGCCTGAGCGGTACCCAGAGCCCTGATAACATCACGAAACTCGCTTATTTCGGCGATCTGAGTTTGCACCGGCACACCCGGCTGCTCGCGCTGTTGAGTTTGTTTTTCGGGCGGAAAAGCGAAAAAATAAACGGCAAGTCCGATAAGAACAACAACAATCACAGTCAGTGGATTGAACCAGGAACGATCGGCCATGTGTACCCCTAGGGAATTAAAGCAAAATAAACTGAGGTTATTATACGAAAAACACCGCCTGAAAGGCGGTGCATCCGACGGAGATAAGGGGGCATTAATCGCAAATTACTCAACTCTTGCGATTTTTAACGCCCGTTAACGGTGATATTGCGGACTGTGCTTATGAATTGATTCAATAAATGCCGCAGCGTGATCCGGATCAACCTCGGGATGAATACCGTGGCCCAGGTTGAACACGTGCCCCGTACCATGACCATAGCTGGCCAAGATCTGCTCGACTTCTGCCTCAATTCGTTGCGGGCTGGCATACAGCACACTGGGGTCCATATTCCCCTGTAAGGCGACTTTATCGCCGATGCGCGCCCGCGCATCAGACAAGTCTGTGGTCCAGTCAATACCCAGTGCGGTCGCTCCGGCCTGTGCCATCGTTTCCAGCCATTGACCGCCGTTTTTAGTGAATAACGTTATCGGAACATCGCGATCATCAGCCCGCTTGCTGACACCCTTCACAATTTTTTCCATGTAAGCTAAGGAAAATTCGCGGTAATCACGGGGTGATAAGACACCGCCCCAAGTATCAAAAACCATTACCGACTGCGCGCCAGCGGCAATTTGTGCGTTCAGGTAGGCAATCACCGAGTCGGCCAATACATCCAGTAACTGATGCATCGCCTGAGGTTCTGCGAACATCAGCTTTTTAACTTTTGAAAAGTTTTTAGTGCTGCCGCCCTCAACCATATAGGTAGCCAGCGTCCAGGGGCTTCCGGAAAAACCAATCAGTGGCACTTTGCCTTGTAATTCCTGACGAATTAAACTGACAGCGTCAGTCACATACTTAAGATCGCTGCTCATATCCGGCACTCTCAGCTGCTCAATTTGCTGAGTTGTTGATATCGGTTTGGCAAATTTAGGACCTTCGCCGGTTTCAAAGTACAGCTCAAGCCCCATCGCATCCGGAATGGTCAAAATATCGCTAAATAATATAGCGGCATCTAAATCGAATCGCTTTAAAGGCTGCAAGGTTACCTCGCAGGCCAGTTCCGTGTTGCGGCAAAGCGACATAAAATCGCCAGCCTCGGCTCGAGTCGCCTTATACTCAGGAAGATAACGACCGGCCTGCCGCATCATCCAGACAGGAGTGCGGTCAACAGGTTGCTTCATCAGAGCTCGTAAATAACGATCATTCTGTAACGCCGGTTTTTGCATGTAGGGCTTCCACTTTCACTTCAAGATACCGGGATTTTAGCACTATTGGTTTTCTTTGCCGATAGCCTTTTCTATCAATGTTCTGGCGATTGTTCCTGCGGGTGGTATCGATGGTAGCTGTGCAAATTCAAACCAGTCACCGGTTACCAGTTCGTATGGGTCGATATGCAAGTCGCCGGCAGCCCATTGCGCAGTAAAGCCGGTCATTAATGAATGAGGAAATGGCCACGGCTGACTTAAATGATACTGAATATTTTTTACCTGGATACCGGCCTCTTCGTGTACTTCACGCTCAACCGCCTGCTCCAGGGTTTCGCCTGCTTCAACAAACCCGGCAAGAATCGAGTAGGCCCCCTGTTTGTGGCGCTTGCCTTGCGCTAATAACAATTTATTACCCTTAGTAATTGCGACAATTATGCAGGGCGAAACGCGGGGATAACAGCGGTGCTGACACTGATGACAATGCATTGCCAATTCCCAGTCAACAGCCTGCATCCGAGTTCCGCATCGACCACAAAAACGATGGGTACTCAAAAAGTCACTAAATTGTCGTGCCCGCCCTGCTAGAGCAAACTTTTCCATGTCACCGGCGTCGAGTAAGCTACGTAATGGCTGAAACTTACCTTCGACAAAATTATCATCCAGATAGTCCGCAATAATCAGATAACAGGCTCGCTCCCGAAGTTCACCAATTTGCACAACTTGATAATCATCCAGACTGGGGAATGAAAGATCCTGAAGACGCCCAAAAGGTAGTTCATTTTCTGCTACTGTCAGAATGTGGTCAGCGCTGATGACAAACCACCAAGCGGGTTCATCAATTGCCGGTCTTGAATAAAGCTTTACCATTTGAGCCTCCTGTGGTGAGATCAGTATGAGTAAACCGAACCCGTTACACTGTGTCAGCAGATTGTGACAGATAACCGATGCACGGAGAAGCACATGTTAAGCAAAGGCGAACAGGCCCAGACTAAGTGGGGTGGAGCTAATGACAGTATCGACCAGTGGTTAGCTGAGCGCCAGGATTTATTAATTCATTATTTTCAGCTGGCTGCACTACCACCTTATGACACAGAGCGCAAAGGGCTGCCCGAGATTACCGAGATCCGTGAATTTTGCGGACAGCTGGTTGACTACGTTTCCAGCGGGCACTTCGAAATTTACGGACAACTCACCAAGGCTGCCCGGGCGAACGGTATTTCCCTGTCCATGGATGATTTAATGGATGACTTATTCCCCCTAATTTCTGATACCACCGATATTGCCTTAGACTTTAACGACAGTTATGGCGAGGTTGAAAGCGCTGCACAGCTGGATCAGTTTGATCGCAATCTGTCAGCCTTGGGCGAGGCGTTGGAGCTGCGGATGGAATTTGAAGATCAGTTACTTCACCATTTGCATGAAGACAAGTTATTAAAGGCGTAAAAAAGCCGGCTCATTAGGCCGGCTTGTTTGGCTTTATTTAATCTCTTAATTTCCGCCTTCAGGACCTGCAGTCGCTTCAGCTTCAGTGCCTTCATCGTCTTTCACGTCCAGTAACTCAACCGTAAAAGTCAAGGTTGAGTTCGGTGGAATTTGTCCGCCACCCACTTCACGATCACCATAAGCCAGTTCGGCAGGAATCACAAAGCGGTATTTCGCCCCTTCGCTCATCAATTGCAGACCTTCAGTCCAGCCTGGAATCACTCGGTTCAATGGGAATACCGTGGGCTCACCGCGCTCATAAGAGCTGTCAAATACTTCGCCATTAACCAAGGTTCCTTCATAATGCACTTCGACGGTATCGGTTTCAGTCGGGCTGGCACCAGAACCTTCTTCCAGCACTTCGTATTGCAGCCCGGATTCGGTCACTGATACGCCATCTTTACTTGCGTTTTCTTTCTGGTAGGCCTGCCCTTGTTCGGCTGCTTTGCTACCCAATACGTTTTGACGCTGCTCCATTACGGTTGAACGCAACTCGTTCAATAACGTCTCTGCCTCTTCTTCAGACAGTTTAACTTCGCCTTTCACCGCATCAACAAAACCGGCAATAACCGTATTTCGGTCGAGCATCACGTCAGCTTCTTCCTGCTGGTCCAGGTTACGCCCGACAAAACGCCCGACGGAGGAGCCTAGTGCATACGCTTGTTTTTGCTTTTCGGTTTTCAGCTCATCCTGACTGACAGGGTATTGCTCCTGCTGGGAGCATGCCGTCAGCGCTAAGGTCAGTGCCGACAGCGCAATGGGCTTTATCATACGATTCATATTTTTCTCCAATTAACATCCCGTTGTACAACGGACTATGCCATAATTCAACAATGAGGTCTGCACCATACTACACAACCAGAGGAGGCTTGCCCATGACTTTTCGTGACAAACTCGGCCTGGCTTTGGTGCCTGTCCTGTTGTTGTTATCCGGCTGTAATCCAGCCCCGGATATCGTGCACCAAAAACTCCATGCCGAGCAGGGCAGTTATGTTGCTGATATAGCCGAGACCGGAGCCTTTAGTGTCGTGTCGACCAATGATAACGGCATCCTGCTGTGGCCTCGATACGCCAATAACGCGAAATATTCGTGGCGTCATGATGATGAAACATCTCAGGTAATTGCCGTAGATATCAGCCCTGACGGCAGCGTAGTTGCTACCGCAACACGATTTGAATTTGCCTTGTGGGACGCCAAAGCCGGTAACAATTTAGGCTTTTGGCAAATCGGTAGTGGCGGCATTCAGGATGTTGCGGTCAGCGATAAAGGCTCGATTATCATACTGGGTAAGCGGGATGGTACCCAGATTGCGTTCAGTCCCGACTCGGCTCGCCGCTTAGAATTTTATGGTCACACCGAACGCGTCAATTCTGTCGAGGTATCAGCCAATGGTTTTTACGTCTTGAGTGGCAGCAATGACGCTTCGGCCATTTTATGGGACACCCGCAGTGGCCAAATTGTCCACCGCTGGGAGCATAAAAATCGGGTCACGCAGATTGCTCTGCACCCACAGGCAAAGTATGTATTTACTTCCGGCAGCACCGACAATGCCAAAATATGGAGCCTGCCGGACGGTAAAGAACACAGTAAACTGAAATTTATCGATCGCCAACGTATCTTCAGTAGCGCCCGCTTTAGTGCCAGCGGCGACATGTTGCTGACCGGCTCGCCATCGCGCCGGATCAATCTATGGGATACCCACACAGGAAAATCAATAAGGCATTGGAATGTGGGTTTAGTTGATCAACGAAATGTAAATAGCGCCGTTGTTTTGTCGTTACACTATTACGACACCGATAACATTGTTTTCAGCGAGAACTCGGCCGGTCTGGCAGAATGGTGGCAATTACCCAGTGACTGGAATAATCAGTAATGAAAGACGCATCCGCCTTAGTAAGACGTATCGATGACCTGGAAACGAAACTTGCGTTTCAGGAGGACACCATTGGCTCGTTAAATCAACTGGTCACTGAACAATCTGCCGAATTAACTGCTATGCAGGAACAACTGCGCTGGTTGGGCCGTAAATTCAACCAACTGCAGCAACAGACGGAAGACCCGAACGATGATCCCGCTGAGGAGCCACCGCCTCCTCATTATTGAAACCTGGCACCAGCTATTGTATAAGGGTTGTTTATATTTTGTTAACGGGATTTTATGTCTGCAAAACATCCAATTATTGCGGTAACCGGTTCTTCCGGCGCAGGTACAACCACCACCGGCCAGGCTTTGAGGCATATTTTCCGATCCCTTGATGTTGCTGCTGCTTTTGTCGAAGGCGACAGCTTTCATCGTTATTCACGTCCGGAGATGGATGTTGAAATTCGAAAAGCTCAGGAACTTGGCAAACACATCAGTTATTTTGGTGCTGAGGCGAATGACTTTGATGCCTTGCAGCAGTTATTTCAGGAGTACGGCCAAACCGGCCAGGGTAAAATCCGCCGGTATCTGCACAGCTTTGACGACGCTGTCCCCTACAACCAAATGCCCGGCACGTTTACCCCTTGGGAAGACCTGCCAAACAAGACCGACGCGCTATTTTATGAAGGCTTGCACGGCGGTGTAAGCGGAGCTGACTATGACGTCGCTCAATGCGTTGATTTATTGATTGGGATGGTGCCAATTGTAAACCTGGAGTGGATACAAAAATTAATTCGCGATACTCAGGACAGGGGTCATTCGAGAGAAGCAGTAACCACCAGTATCGTTCGTAGTATGGAGGACTATATTCACCATATTGTTCCACAGTTTTCGCGTACCCATATTAACTTTCAACGCGTTCCTACCGTTGATACGTCAAACCCTTTTAGTGCAAAAGACATTCCGTCATTAGATGAGAGCTTTGTTGTTATTCGCTTTCGAGGCATCAAAAACGTCGACTTTCCCTACTACTTGCAGATGATTGACGGCTCCTTCATGTCACGCACCAATACCCTGGTTGTGCCTGGCGGCAAAATGGCTCTTGCTATGGAACTGATTTTAACGCCCCTGATCGAACAGATCATTGAGCGCAAATTAAAATCCCGAACTCAGCTGGACTGGGTCAGCTCAAAATAGCTCTCAGCTTTCCTCAACCAACCAATGGTAATGACTTTCAGCACCGGAACTTTGGGCTAAACTATCGCGCAGGTAGGGCAGTAGCTTATCCAGCTCGTTAACCAGACCATATGGTGGGTTCACCCAGACAAAGCCACAGCCATGCAAGCCTGTCGCACTATCGGCCGCACGAATCATTAATTCGATAACCAGGGTTTTAGGAATCCCCTTAATAGCGGCGACATCCTGGTGAAAGCTGGCGGTTTTAACCGTGTCCTTGATCGGATACCAAACGGCGTAGCTGCCGGTTTGCCAGCGTTTTAAACCCTTGGTTAGGGCCGTTACAACCTGGTCAAATTCGTCAGTTTGTTCAAACGGTGGGTCAATCAACACCAATCCACGTTTTTCCGGTGGTGGTAATTGTGCCGCTACCGCCTGATAACCATTCTGAGGCGCAAGCACCTGCATAGAACATCCGCTCTTTGATGCCGCCAGATTGTGCTTTAGAGCCAATCCATCTTCGCTGTGCAACTCGCATACGATCAATCGATCCTGAGATCTCATCATTGAATGAGACAACCAGGGTGAGCCCGGGTAATAGCGTAACTTACCGGACTCATTGAGCTGTTTTACCGCATCTAGATAATCGTCGGCAAAGGCCGGTGAATGAGGGTCCTGCACGAGTTGCGCAATACCGTTTTCATATTCGCCGGTTTTACTCGCCTGTTCAGCGGTTAAATCATAACGGCCGATGCCGCCATGAGTATCCAGTATAAAGTAGGGTTTCTGTTTTTTATTAAAGTAGGCTAAGGCCCGGCTGAGCAACAAATGCTTAAACACATCGGCAAAATTGCCGGCGTGGTAAATGTGTCGATAGTTCACGCTGCCTTGATCTTGTAGCTGTGATGCAACTCAACACTCGCCTCTAACATTTTAGCCACGGAGCAATATTTGTCGGCAGACAATTGTACCGCCCGCTCAACGTGTTTGTCGGCTATATCATGACCGGTGACAACAAACTCCAGATGCATCGATTTAAACACGTTAGGTGTGCTGCCAACACGTTCAGCCGTTACCTGGCATTCGCATTGTACGACCTGTTGCCGGGCTTTCTCTAAAATATTAACCACATCGACAGAGGCACAGCTGCCCGCTGCCATCATAACCATTTCCATTGGACTGGGCGCTGTACCCGGCGCATTGCCGTCAAAAACCGTCTGATGGCCGCTGCCCGATTCGGCCACAAACGTTAAACCATCCAGCCATTTGACTGAGGCAGAGAGTGTATTTTCAGCCATACTGTTCCTTATCGGTTGAGTTTTTCGTCAAACAAATTTTTAACCAAGCCAACAAATTCTACTACGAACTGCTCCTGGTCTGGGGTTGGATGATTGTTCAACACCGAGGAAAGCACTTCTTCCAGATCGTACATAATGGCATCGGTCTCCCGCACGATATTAAGCCGAGTGTCCTGACTCAACTCGTTTTGCTCAAAAACTGTCATGACGCTCTCGCCAAGCTTTTCTTCAACAAGCTCACGTAGGGTATAATCTGCCGTTTCGGCAGCGTCACTGTTTTGAGAAAATACCGGCAGCTGGCCCGTTAAATACTGAACCAGCTCAAGATAACCATTAGTGTCAACAATCATAAAGGTTCAACTTAAAATGTTAGCCCCGGCGCCAGAGTCTCTGGTAACGTCATGCTATCAGCTTCAACCGAGGCCACCGGGTAAGAACAATAATCTGCCGCATAATAGGCACTTGCCCGGTGGTTACCACTGGCACCAATACCACCAAAGGGCGCTGCACTGCTGGCGCCTGTAATGGGCTTATTCCAGTTAACAATACCAGCTCTTATGTGCTTAAAAAAGTAACGATAGGTGGGTTCGTCATCACATAAAATGCCCGCTGACAGTCCAAACTCAGTATTATTGGCTTCTTTTATCGCCTCGTCTAAGTCCTTAAAACGATAAACTTTTAACAAGGGGCCAAAATACTCTTCATCAGGGATCTCAGATATTTTGCTGACATCAACAATACCCGGTGTGACAAGTCCTTTTTTCGGATCTTCCTGCACAAGCCGCACCAGCGATTCACCACCTAAACGCAACAGTTCATTCTGGGCATCAACCATACCGGTAGCAGCTTTAGCAGAAATCATTGCGCCCATGAAAGGTTGAGGGTCAGCTTCGTAATCATCCACAGCAATGTTCTGAGTCACTTCGACCAGGCGATCCAATACTGCCTGGCCTTTCAGACTGTCCTCAATAAACAACCGCCGTGCGCAGGTGCAACGCTGACCTGAGGTTACGTAGGCTGACTGCACGATGTTGTGCACCGCTGCATCAACATCCTTCACATCGGCTACGATAAGGGGATTATTGCCACCCATTTCCAACGCTAGTATTTTGTCCGGACGGCCACCAAATTGTTTGTGCAAAAGGTGTCCGGTGTTGGATGAGCCAGTAAAATACAGACCGTCAAGTTGCGGGTGTACCGATAATGCTTTGCCCGTTTCGACTTCGCCCTGTATCAGATTTAGAACGCCATCAGGAATACCCGCTTGTTGCCATAACTTGACCGTAAACTCGGCTACTTTGGGTGTCAATTCAGAGGGTTTGAAAACCACCGTATTACCGGCAATTAGTGCCGGTACGATATGACCGTTCGGTAAGTGGCCCGGAAAATTATAAGGTCCGTATACAGCTACCACACCGTGAGGCTTGTGTCGCACAAAGGCTTTTGCACCGGGCATTGGATTTTCTACGGTTCCCGTACGTTCATGGTAAGCGCGCTCTGAGATAGCCGTTTTGCCCTTCATGGCAGCGACTTCGGTACGGGTTTCCCACAAGGGCTTACCGGTTTCTTCGGCTATCACAAAAGCCAGCTCTTCTTTATTTTCTTCCAGTAGTTCTGAGAAGCGCTGACAGATGGTCAGGCGTTCCTCAAAGCTGCGCTGCGACCAGTCAGGAAAAGCCTGGCGGGCAGCTGTCACCGCCGCGTCCACTTGTTGGTCATCAGCGGCTTCACCTTCCCATACTGGCTGGTTGCGGGCTGGATCAATGGATGTAAACGGCTTACCGTTGCCGGTAGACCAACAACCTTGAATAAATTGTACGCTGGAACTCATCAACTGATCTCCTGTTACAAAGCGACAATACGAGCGTCGTCGCCTGATTCTAAATGTAAATGCTGTGCCTGCTCTGCAGTCAGATGTAACTCATCGGCATGCGGATTAACGGCCACCTGGGCTGCGCGAAACTGCTCCAGGTGAGTATTACATACAATATGGGGCTCTTTGGCTTGATTGTCGACTTGATCGATAATCACAACCGGAACCAAGCGGCTATTGCGCACACTGTGGAGGTTACATACTTCGGCCTCTACTGTAGGCCCGGCATCAAAAATGTCGACGAATCCACGGCGGCGGAAGCCCTCGGACTCCAACAACCGCAGCGCCGGCCGGGTATTATCGTGCACCTTACCAATAACGGCTCGTGCTTGTTCTGACAGCAAACACGTATAAATGGGGAATCGGGGCATCAGTTCAGCGATAAATACCTTCTCACCAATACCGCTTAAATAATCCGCCTTGGGAAAGTCCATCGAAAAGAAGTGTTGCTGTAACCACTGCCAAAAGGGCGACTCGCCATTTTCATCAGAAACACCTCGCATTTCGGCGATAACCCAGTCGCTAAAACGCTGTTTAAACTGCGCCAGAAACAACATTCTGAAACGCGACAATGTGCGCCCGTTCATATTGTGACGGTAGCGCTCGCGCAAAAACAAAGTGCAAAGTTCAGTAACTCCAGTGTAATCATTACACAGGGTTAACGTTTCCAGTGCGTTATAAATGTTCAGTTTTTCGGAGTGATGGACAACTTTACCCAGTCGGTAATGCCAAAAGGATTCAGATAAACCGACGGCGGCTTCGATGCCACTGACACCGGCTATTTCACCGTTGTCCGTGTCTTCCATAACAAACAGATAGCCCTCGTCTCCGGGCTGATTGATATCGCTCTTACTGAACGCTTGCTGGGTCCGGGCAATTCGCCGTTCCAGCAAGGTTTGATCTACCGGCAGCGACGTGAACCCATGCCCCGACTCGACGGCGCAACTGTGCAGCGCCGCGTAGTCTGACGACTCAATAGGTCGAATCAGCAACATAGACTGCTTCCTTTATTGTGCGACAACTTGTGCCACCGCTTTTTCAAAACGTTGCAAACCTTCTGCTATATCGGTTTCTGGGATGATCAATGACGGAGTAAAGCGAATCACATTAGCACCGGCAATTAGTACCATGACGCCGTGTTCCTGCCCTGCGAGCATAAAGTCTTTAGCGCGGCCGGCGTACTCGTCAGCAAGTTCAGCACCGATCAGACAACCCATACCGCGAACTTCTTTAAACACACCGTGACGTTCGCTAATTGAGTTCAGTTGTTCTTTCAGCCACTGCTCCCGTTGCTTAACACCGTCCAGTACCTGATCCGTATTAACGAATTGCAATACAGCCTCAGAAACAGCACAGGCCAGAGGGTTACCACCGTACGTACTACCGTGCGTGCCTGGTTTTAGGTGAGCAGCGATGGCTTCGGTTGCTAACATCGCACCAATAGGGAAGCCCCCACCAAGAGATTTCGCCGAGGTCAGGATATCAGGGGTCACGCCAAACTGCTCATAAGCATACAAGGTCCCAGTACGACCAAAGCCCGTTTGCACCTCATCAAAAATCAACAAGGCCTGGTGTTCATCACAAAGCTCGCGCACAGCTCTGACAAAATCAGCATCGGGTGGAACAACACCCCCTTCACCTTGCAGCGGCTCCATCATGACGGCACATGTTTTGTCCGACATTAACTGCTTAAGTGCATCAATGTCGTTATAAGGTACGTGCTCGATGGCACCGGGTTTCGGACCAAAACCTTCAGAGTAAGCCGGCTGTCCGCCTACGGTTACGGTAAAAAAGGTTCTGCCGTGAAAGCCTTTACTAAAAGCAATGATTTGCTGCTTTTCTTCATTATGCTCTTCAAGTGCCCAGCGACGCGCTAACTTCAGTGCCGCCTCGTTTGCTTCAGCACCTGAATTAGAGAAATAAACGCGATCGGCGAAGGTAGCCTCGGTTAATTGCTTGGCTAAACGAATCGCCGGTTCATTAGTAAAGACATTACTCAAATGCCATAATTGCTGGCTTTGCTGCTGTAGCGCAGAAACCATAACCGGGTGGCAATGGCCAAGGCAGTTAACCGCAATCCCCCCGGCAAAGTCGATGTACTCTTTGCCTTGCTGGTCCCAAACTCGCGAGCCTTCACCTTTTACCGGGATCATTTGGGCTGGATTGTAGTTAGGAACCATCACGTCATTAAACATCTCGCGGGTTGCTAACGGTGTCTGTTGGTTATCTGCCATTGCTCAGTTCCTTATCGCCAATGCGAATTAATTTGATGAGAGTCATGGTGAATTAAGTTACCCTCTATTATGCCAAAAAGTAGCTCGTTTGTCTGTTTTAATTGGTCGGAATGAGCAGATATGACGCGGCTTCGGTAGACTTTCAAAAGAATCGAATAAGTATTCTTAATGCGCCCACAATGGCGCATTAATAGTCAAAAATCGGATCCGCTGGTGGGTTATTGCGGCACCACCAATTTAGGTCGTTTCAGGTTAACGTTGTTAAGCTTAGACACCAAAGCTGCGTCGATGCCGTGTTTTTTCAATAACTGAGAGCCTTCTTCCACCGACGCCAGCTCAACATCTCTTAATAACCGGTACTCGCAAAACGTATTCGCCTGATCGAGCGCCTTGGCATAAGGTGTTAAATCGTCTATCGATTTTGACTGAGTAAAACTGAGTAAGTGCTCACTGATCGGTACGCGTTGCAATCCCCACCCTTCAGCCACCAAATAGCTGACCTTTCTGTCTTGCTCCAGCATCAAATTGCGCAAAAAGCGTTCGTCAGGCTGCAGCTTAACTAAGGCGTTATGCTTATCCGGCTCGCTGTGCTTCATACTCTTGATGGCCATCTCCCGCTGCACGTCATCAAAAACACGCAAATAGAGTTTTGTCAGCGCAATTTTACCCAATTCATGAAACATACCGATGGTGTACGCCAACACCGGGTCCTTCAAGCCACGAACCGTTGCGATTTCATGTGCCAGGATTGCAGTACCCAGACTGTGGTCCCAAATTTTACGACGAAACAACGTAAAGGGCTGCGTTGATGGCGGCAGCCAATTCTGCATCATGTAAGCCGGCGCTAAGGTACGCAGGTTATCACTGCCCATAAAGCTCATGGCGGTACGAAGGTTTTCCAGTTTTACTTGTTTTTGTTTACGCCGCTTATCAATGAAAGGTGGCTGATTCACCGTTCTGATGACACCGTTGTGAAACCACTCCATACCTTGCACCACGTCTTCAATGCGCCTCATTGAAGCGGCCTTGGTACTGAGAATGTCCAACAGCTCGGGTAGCCGCTCTGGTAGAGGGATAAGTCGTTCACGCACATAGGCCGGGTCTTGAACACGCTCTAAAATGCGATAATAAATCGCTTCGTGCAACTCGTCCGAAACCCGGTCAAGGTAGCGCTGACGCGCTTTTTTCATGCGCTCGCGCTCGTCGTAATTAATTTGCTCCACTTGCAATAAAAGGCGTTTCTGTTCCTGTTGCTCGACCTCACGGCCTTCATCTTTGTCACGACTTTTGCGGGCAAACGGAAAGCTAATCAAGTAATTAATAAATCGCTTTTCCAGACGAAGTGCTGGATCCTCACTGCCTCCCTCTGTCGATACTGCAAAAAAGTCGTACATCGATACTCCACGCAATTAGTGATTAAATAACAGAAAGAAAATTTTGTAATAACCGATGACCATCGTCTGTCATCACCGACTCCGGATGAAACTGAACCCCGAAAATAGGTTGTTGCTGATGCCGGATGGCCATAATTTCCAGACCAAACTCCGCGCTTTCAATCCAGCTATCCACAGCAAAGTCCGGTGCCAGCGACTGCGGCTCGACAATCAACGAATGATAGCGGGTTACAGCCAGAGGATTGGCCAGCCCTGAAAACAAACCCTGCTGGCTATGGCTGACCTGTGAAACCTTACCGTGCATTACCCGCTCTGCACGCACCACGCGCCCGCCAAACACCTGAGCAATCGCCTGATGTCCCAGACAAACTCCCAATAGAGGGATTTTACCAGCAAAATATTCTATGGCTTGCAGCGACACCCCGGATTGTGCCGGAGTGCAAGGCCCGGGTGAAACCACTAATGCCTCGATACCCAGCTGTTTAAGCTCAGCCAGACTGATTTGGTCATTACGAAAAACGGCAACATCGGCTCCCAGCTCTGTTAGATAGCGCGCCAGGTTGTGCGAAAACGAGTCATAATTATCAATCAGCGCGATCATCGCTCAGCAGCTACCCTGGATAGGGCACAAACCCGACGGCGCGGTAGACATTGGCCAGTGTCTCGGCAGCTTGCTTGCGTGCCTTATCCGCCCCCTGTTTCATCACGCTTTGTAAAAAAGCCGGATCGTTACGCATTTCATTATAACGTTGCTGTACAGGCTCCAGCATCGTCACCACCGCTTCGGCAACATCTTTTTTTAAGTGTCCGTACATTTTATCTTCGTAGTGCGGGACCAGTTCATCGATAGATTTTCCGGTGCTCGCCGACAAAATACTCAATAAATTAGAAACGCCGGGTTTTTCGACGGGGTCGAAGAAGATACGGGCCTGCTCATCCGAGTCAGTGACCGCACGTTTAATTTTTTTACTGATTTTTTTCGGTTCTTCCAGCAAGCCAACATAATTATTGGGATTGTCGTCCGATTTTGACATTTTTTTAGTCGGTTCTTGCAGCGACATCACGCGAGCACCAATTTTCGGTATCATGGGCTCCGGAATAGTAAATACTTCGCCGTACAAGTTATTAAAACGTTCTGCCACGTTACGGGCCAGTTCCAGATGTTGCTTTTGATCTTCGCCAACCGGTACTTCGTTCGCCTGATACAATAAAATATCAGCGGCCATCAAGGCCGGATAGGTATATAGGCCCGCATTGATGTTACCCGAATGACGCTGGGATTTATCTTTAAATTGCGTCATCCGGTTCAGTTCACCCATTTGCGTATAGCAACTTAATACCCACGCCAGCTCGGCGTGCTCAGGCACATGCGACTGAATAAACAAGGTACTCTGATCAGGATCGAGGCCACAAGCCAGATACAGAGCCAGACCATCTAAGGTCGCTTCGCTCAGTTGCTTAGGCTGCTGCCGCACGGTTATGGCGTGCAGATCCACCAACATAAATTTGCAATCGTGGGTCTGTTGCATTTTTACCCAGTTGCTGATGGCTCCGATATAATTACCAACTGATAATTGCCCTGAAGGCTGGCATCCACTGAGTACAATGGGTTTTGACATCTTAGTTTCCTGATCCTGAAAGTGAAATTTGAGCCCGCAGTTGTTCGATTACGTCGGCGTAATTGCTTTGCTTAAAAATTGCCGAACCGGCAACAAACATATCGGCACCTGCTGCCGCAATTGAAGCAATGTTATCAACATTAACACCACCATCGACTTCGAGTCGGATATCGCGATCGGCACGGTCAATTAGCGCCCTGACCTGGCGTAACTTGTCCAGTGTTGAGGGGATAAATGACTGCCCGCCAAAACCTGGATTAACTGACATCAATAAAATAACGTCGATTTTATCCAACACATGATCCAGATAGTGCAAAGGCGTGGCTGGATTAAACACTAAACCGGCCTGGCAGCCCTGTTCTTTAATCGTCTGAATGGTGCGGTCGATGTGCTCTGAGGCCTCGGGATGAAATGTGATAATCGAAGCCCCGGCTTTGGCAAAGTCGGGAATGATACGGTCAACGGGTTTAACCATCAAATGTACGTCGATTGGGGCGGTTATGCCGTAATCACGCAACGCCTGACAAACCATAGGCCCAATGGTTAAGTTGGGGACATAATGATTATCCATAACATCAAAATGAACGACATCCGCGCCCGCATTAATGACGTCAGTTACGTCCTCGCCCAGACGAGCAAAGTCAGCCGATAAGATTGATGGTGCAATGAGTGGTTGCATTATAGTACCTCTGATCCTAAGTTGCGCGGATTATAGCAGGTATGGGAAGACAAAAAAATTGTTGCAATTGACTGGTATTTGTAACAATTCGCTGATAAATTAATCAGCGATGGCAGAGGAGAGATGTCAGATGATTCACCGTGTTACACACATCATAATTAGCGCAGCCGTTTTGAGCTTGGCTCTTATGGCGTATCTGTCGTGGTCTTCTGCATCGCCCAGCACTACCGTCAGTAACTCAAGTCAAC
Source organism: Pseudomonadota bacterium (assembly GCA_051745735.1). GTDB lineage: Bacteria > Pseudomonadota > Gammaproteobacteria > Enterobacterales > Alteromonadaceae > Idiomarina. The sequence continues at coordinate 44,705 of JBNJEJ010000001.1, read as the reverse complement.
AATGCCAACAGCTGCTGTCCTCCAGCGAAAATGTTCAAACCCGGGCTCAATGTCAGACAGCATCAGGCCAGCTGACCTGGGAGCGCTGGTTTAAAGGCAAAAGCCGCTCGGCACAATTTCATTTTATTGATTTATTCGAGTTACTGTTCAGTTCAAACGACAAATCGCGCAATTCGAGCGACCATTTTCAGCAGCAATCATCGCTTTAATGTCTGAGTCAGATCAGAAACCCAGTTTTTTTGCCACCGTTCTGAGTGTTGTTGCGGCGTTTTTTGGCGTGCAAAGTGACAGCAACCGCGAACGTGATTTCAAACACGGCAAACCGCTCACTTACATTATTATCGGTATTGCTTTGGCCATTCTGATGGTGCTGGGACTGATTGCTATTGTTCAGTTGGTACTAGCAAACAGCCCCACTCAGTAGCATTAATCAGGCCGTTATACCACTGTGCCGTAATAACGGCTCAACCTGCGGTTCACGACCCCGGAATTCGACAAACAAGTCTGCGGCACTGCGACTGCCCCCGCGCTCTAAAATCGCCGTCAAAAAGTCTCGTCCAGTAGCCGCGCTAAAAATACCTTCGTTCTCAAAGCGGGAGAAGGCATCGGCAGATAAAACCTCAGCCCACTTGTAACTGTAATAGCCCGCGGCATAGCCACCAGCAAATATGTGCCCAAAGCTGTGTTGGAAACGGTTATACTCGGGAGGCATACGCACCGATACCTGCTCGCGGACTTGCTGTAAAACCTTCGAAATTTGAGCGCCCTGCTGTTCGTCATACTCATTGTGCAGGCGCATATCAAATAGCGAAAATTCCAGCTGTCTTGCCATCTGCATCGCTGACTGAAAGTTTTTAGCCGCCAGCATTTTTTGCAGCAACTCTTCAGGCAACGGTTGACCCGTTTCATAATGGCCGGAAATATAAGCCAGGGCTTCGGGTTCCCAGCACCAGTTTTCTAAAAACTGGCTGGGTAGCTCCACCGCATCCCATTCCACGCCATTTATACCCGAAATTCCGGCGGTATCAATCTGAGTCAGCATATGATGCAGGCCATGACCAAACTCATGAAACAATGTCAGTACTTCATCGTGAGTAAACAGCGCCGGCTTATCACCGACCGGTTTACTAAAGTTACAGGTCAAAAACGCAACCGGATGTTGCGTTTCACCGCTGGGTTTGACGCGTCGGCCAACGCAATCTGCCATCCACGCGCCACCGCGTTTGCCAGCACGAGCGTACAAATCAAGGTAAAAGCTGCCACGTAAATGCCCTTCCGCATCATGAATGCGGAAAAACCGAACCTGTTGGTGCCATTTATTAACGTCTTTTTGTTCGCTTACCGTCATACCGAATAAACGTTTGACGACTTCAAATAAGCCATTAAGTACTTGCTGTTCGGGAAAGTACGGTCTTAGCAGCTCGTCGGACACTGCATAGCGTTGCTGCTTCAGTTGCTCGCTGTAATAGGGCACATCCCAGGCTTGCAGTTGTTCAACTCCGGCTTGCTCGGCAAACGCCGCTATCTCTGCGTATTCCTGCTTTGCCTGAGGCAACGACTTTTCAGCTAAGTCATGCAGAAATTCCAGCACCTGAGCGGGCGACTCAGCCATTTTCGTGGCGAGCGACATGTCAGCGTAACTGCCAAAACCGAGCAGTTGCGCCAGTTCGTGCCGTAACGCCAGGGTCTGGTCCATAATCGGACTGTTATCATACTCGCCGGCATTTGGCCCCTGCTCCGACGCCCGGGTGGTAAATGCCTGGTACATCTCACGACGCAACTCGCGGTCGTCAGCGTACAACATAACGGGCAAATAACTGGGAATATCGAGAGTGAACAACCACCCGCTTTTTTCCTCCGCCGCAGCCGCCTCGGCCGCCGCTTCTTTTATACTTTCAGGAAGCCCGCTTAAGCGGCTGTCGTCAGTGATATGACAGCTCCAGGCTTGCGTTGCATCCAGCAGGTTATTGCTGAATTGCGACGACAGTTCCGACAGTTTGGCCGAGATACCGGCGTACCGCTGTTTCTCATCCTCGGCCAAATCGACACCGGACAAACGAAAATCACGTAAGGTATCGGTCAACAGTTTTTGCTGTGCTTCGCTGAGTTGCGCAAAAGCATCGCTATCCTGCAATGCCTGATAAGCATCAAACAAGCCTTTGTGCTGACCAACGAACGTTGAGTACTCGGATAGTAACGGCAGACAGGCATCATGCGCTTCGCGCAATTGCGCTGTGCTCACTACCGAGTTCAAATGCGAGACCGGAGCCCAGACCTGTTCTATTTTTTCGTCAGCATCGGTAAGAGGTTCAATCAAGCCCGTCCAGCTAAAATCCCCCCGCTGTAACACCTCGTCGATGGTTTGTTTTGCCTCAGCAATACGTTGTTCCATTGCCGGAACAATGTGTTTTGGTTCGATTGCCGCAAAATCTGGCAGACTTTCGCCATTTGTCTGGGTTTGCAATAAAGGGTTATCGGTCATTGTTGCCTCATAAAAAGTCGTCGCATTAATTTTCTTGTTAGCCTGTCTTAGATATTGGGCTATTCAGTGAATCTTCAAGCTTTGACTCTGCAATTATCCAGTGCTTAAGGTATCATTGCGCTCTAATTCTGCGGGCTAAAAATAATTAAAGGCAACTCAATGAAGGTGAGTTCAACCCCAATTGTAAACAAAAAAAGACTCCGCCAGGTGCTCGTTATGGCCGCTTTGGTCACCCTATCCGTGTCCGGCTGTTCCAGCATTTCCGGCAGCGACAGCAAGTCGACAAAGCAACATTTGACTAACGGTGAAGAGTTGCTCAGTCTGAAATCAATTTATAGCAGCGACACCTACCAGGTACAGCACCCGACCCCAACTCGCTGGTTAGCTGACGGCTCTGGTTACACGGCTCTGGAGTCATCAGACTCAATGGATGGTCAGGATATCGTCCGTTATCATCCGCAAACCAACCAACGCGAGGTGTTAGTCCGTGCTGAACAACTCACTCCAAAAGGCAGCAACAGCGCCTTGACCATTGCCGATTACCAATGGTCCGATGATGACAGCAAAGTTCTGATATTTACTAACACGCGTCGCTCGTGGCGAACCCATACCCTGGGCGATTACTGGGTGTTGGATCGCAACAACAATCAACTGCACCCGTTAGGCGGTAACGCCGCAGAGGCAACTTTACAGTTTGCAAAATTCAATCCACAAGCAAATAAAGTTGCCTATGTGATGAAAAACAACCTGTATGTTGAAAACTTGAGTAACGGCAGCATACTGCCTCTGACCGACGACGGTAGTGACCGTATTGTCAACGGCACTTTTGACTGGGTTAATGAAGAAGAATTTTTCTTGCGGGATGGCTTTCGCTGGAGTCCAGACGGTGAGCATATTGCCTACTGGCAGTTAGATACAGAAGGCACCCCGATCTTTACCATGATCAATAACACCGCTGAACTGTATCCGACTCTCAAACGTTTCCCCTACCCGAAAGTTGGACAAACCAACGCAGCTATGCGCGTTGGTGTAGTACCCGCCGACGGTGGTTCAACAACCTGGATGCAGCTGCCCGGCGATCCGCGACAACACTATTTAGTGCGCATGCAATGGGCCGGCAACAATGAACAATTATTGACGCAGCAGCTGACCCGGCGGCAACACATCAATCGGGTATTCTTAAGTGATATCGACGATGGCCGAAGTCAGGAGATCATTCGTGAAACCACAGACTCATGGGCCGAATACGTTGATAAGGTTAAATTTTTTAATAACGGACAGGTGTTTAGCTGGTTATCAGAGCGCAGCGGCTACCGCCACATTTACACGGTCAACCGACAAACGGGCCGGATGACCGCAGTAACTCAGGGCAACTGGGATGTTATCGAGGTTTTACGGTTTAACGAAAGTGAAGACTGGGTATATTTTATTGCCTCTCCGAATAACCCGCTGGAGCGTTATTTATACCGCGCGAACCTGTCCGGTAACGGTGTGCTGGAACGCCTAACACCCGACCAGCCCGGAACACACAGTTACCATATTTCGGCAGATGGTGACTACGCACGCCATACTTACAGCGCGATAAATCAGGTTCCGGTCACCGACATGGTGAGCTTACCGGATCATCGGATCATTCGGTCGGTTATCGACAATCAGTCAGTGCAAGAGGCTGTTGCTGATATCAAACGCCAGCCGGTAGAATTTTTCCGGGTTACAGCACGGGATGGTGTCCCCCTGGACGGCTACATTATGCGTCCGCACAACTTTGATGCCGACAAACGATATCCCATTTTGTTTTACGTTTACGGGGAACCCTGGGGCCAAACCGTGGCGAATAAATGGGGAGGTTCGACGTTTCTCTGGCACACGTTGTTGACCCAACAGGGCTACATCATCGCCTCAATTGATAACCGCGGGACTAAGTCACCACGGGGCTTTCAGTGGCGACGTTCGATTTATAAAAAGCTGGGGGTTGTGACGGTTCGCGACCAATACGATGCATTGCAGCAAATGGCCAGTCGCTGGAACTTTATTGATACCAGCCAGGTTGGTATCTGGGGCCACAGCGGCGGCGGCTCACAAACCCTCAATGCCCTGTTCCGCTATCCAGATACCTATCAAATGGGCATGGCTTTAGCACCTGTGCCAGACTTAACACTGTACGACACCATTTATCAGGAGCGTTATTCCGGTCTGCTGCCAGAAGCAGCGGATAGCTACCAGCAAACCTCAGCCATAACGCACGCCGGCAAGTTGCAGGGCGACCTGCTTCTGATCCACGGTACCGGCGACGACAATGTTCACTATCAGGGCACCGAAAGGGTGGTTAACGAGCTGATTAAGCAAGGTAAGCAATTTGATTTTTTTGCTTACCCGAACCGCAGCCATGGTATTAATGAAGGCGAGGGGACCACCCTGCACCTGCGCACAATGATGACCGAGTTTATTCAGCAACATTTATCCGGCAAGAGCCAATAAGATGCTGATCTTTAGACTACCGAAAACGGTATAATTTAACATTCAGACCGGTGCCGTGTTTGCATGGCACGGTTTTTTTATTCAAGATACGAGCAGATTAGAATTTCTGACAGGAGTTATGCAGTATGAGCAGACATTATGACTATTTAGCGATTGGTGCCGGCAGTGGCGGGATAGCCTCGGCTAATCGGGCTGCCATTCGCGGTGCTAAGGCCGCTGTTATTGAAGCCAAAGCCGTTGGCGGCACCTGCGTCAATGTAGGCTGCGTTCCTAAAAAGGTCATGTGGTACGGCGCTCATATTGCCGAAGCCATGAAGTTTTCCTCTGCTTATGGGTTCGACATCGAGCAAAAAGGGTTCGACTGGGGCATGATGGTAAAAAACCGCGAAGCCTACATCGAACGAATTCATGGCGGTTATCACCGTGGTTTTGAGGGTAACGGCGTCGAATTTATTGACGGCTTTGCTAAGTTTGTTGACCAGCGCACCGTTGAAGTGAACGGCGAGAAAATTACGGCCGACCACATTACCATAGCTACCGGCGGCCGGCCGATGATTCCCGATGTGCCTGGCGCCGAGCACGGTATCGATTCGGATGGTTTTTTTGCGCTAACTGAACAACCTAAAAAGGCTGCAGTAATTGGTGCCGGTTACATTGCCGTTGAAATCGCCGGCGTGTTCCACTCGCTGGGTACCGACACCCACCTGTTAGTGCGTCGTGACCGTCCGCTCCGTACGTTCGATAAATTCATCACCGATGGATTGCTCGAACGCATGCAACAAGACGGTCCCACCTTGCATACTGAGACATCTGTAAAAGAAGTGACCAAGGGCGACGACGGAAAGTTAACCTTACATTTCGAAAACGGTGAACAACTGACCGATGTGGATTGCTTAATCTGGGCCATTGGTCGTCTTCCGGCAACCGATAAAATCAACATTGAGGCAACCGGTATCGAATTAGATGCGGATGGTTTTATTCATGTTGATAAATACCAAAATACCAACGTACAGGGTATTTATGCGGTTGGCGACAACACTGGCGCAGCGGCCTTAACGCCGGTAGCAATAAAAGCGGGTCGGCAGCTCGCCGAACGGCTATTTAATAACATGCCCGATGCGCATATGGACTTTGACAACATTCCGACCGTTGTCTTCAGTCACCCGACGATCGGCACCGTCGGCCTGAGTGAAGAAGACGCGGTTGTAAAATACGGACCGGACAACATTAAGGTGTACACGTCGTCTTTTGCAGCAATGTACAATGCGGTAACGCCTCACCGCGCGCTCAGCTACTTCAAACTGGTTTGTTATGGGCCTGAAGAGAAGGTGATCGGAGTACACGGTATTGGCGAAGGTATGGACGAGATGCTTCAGGGCTTTGCTGTCGCTGTGAAAATGGGTGCTCGTAAATCTGACCTGGATGCCACCGTTGCTTTACACCCCACCTCTGCCGAAGAGTTTGTTACTCTGCGTTAGACAGCTCCATCAGGAACCTTTGCTAACCAGCGATCCAGCTGATTAGCAAAGGCCATTTTGTCGCGTTGTGATAAGGCCGCGGGGCCGCCCGTATGAACACCGCTGGCGCGCATGGTGTCCATAAAATCGCGAACGTTAAGCCGACTTTTGATGTTTTCCCTGGTGAACAACTCGCCCCTTGGGCTAAGCGCCAGGGCCGATTGACTGATCACTTCATCGGCCAAAGGGATATCACTGGTAATCACCAAATCGTTGGCTGCAACCCGCTTAACAATTTCATCGTCAGCAATATCAAAGCCACTGGCAACCTGAATACAGGATATCCACTTGGAGGGCGGTACCTTAAGCGCCTGATTGGCCACCAGAATAAGCTCTACGTGTTTACGGTTAGCGGCTCGGTAAAGAATCTCTTTTACCGCTACCGGGCAGGCGTCGGCATCGACCCATATTCTCATGTTGTGCAAAACCTTATTCAATCCGGGTTACACGGAAACGCCGGTTAGCGCCCTCGCGGCCAAAGAAAAACGAGTTCAGTGCGCCGCGTTCGATGTAATAATCCGCGTCATCTTGCCAGCGAAAATAGCCAACGCTTTCGGTTTGCTTCCACACTTGTCCGTTGCTTAACGTTATAATCCAGTTGCCATAAGGGTCTTCGCGCCGCTCTGCAACCTCGACACGCAATTTTTCAATTTTATCTTGCTGGTCGGCGTTTTTATGCTCCATGCCAAAGCGTTTCGCAGTATCTTCGCGACTGTCATCGCGCCCGCTTCGCTTGTCCTGACCTTTTTGACGCGCCTGTTCGGCCATTTGCTGTCCATGCTGTTTGCCCTGTTGCGACATTTGTTGTCCATGCTCTTTGCCCTTTTTTGACATCTGTTGAGCCTGCTTTGCACCTTGCTGCTGACCCATCATGCCTTGTTGCTGCTGCCTGTCGCCCTGCTTTTTCGCCATGTTGTCGTAACAGACCAGACGTTCCAGGGAATCTTCTATGGCCGCACAACGTTGCAGCTCATTTTGCTGAGCCTGTGTTGCTGCTGACATAACCAGCAGCAAAGCTGACATTAAATAAGTGACTCTTGTCGTTTTCATAACATATTACCTTTGGTTAATAGCGTATGGTAAGGGTATCGCCTTTTTGGGTTAACTCAAACTGCTTCAGGGCACTCATACCAAGCAGGATAACATCTCCTTCCATACCGGGCGTGATGGACGCTCGCACGTCATTCAGTTCTATCCCTCCCAGTTGCAATCGGTCAATTAAGGTTCGATAAGTAACAGCCCGACCATTAGCAGTTTGTGACATACCCTGGCGACCCTTTGGCAGACCCAACCGTTGAGCCAGGGCCTCGGGTACTGCAACCACGGTGGCGCCGGTATCCAACAAAAAGGTAACCGGCTGACCATTTACCCTACCTTTGCTAACATAGTGCCCCATTCGATTTTGCTCAAGCCGTACCACCAAACGATCGCCGACTTGTTGCGTTTCGAGATTTTGATTGGGATTAAACTGTTGTTCTAATTTATCCTGAAACAACCACACCAACATCGCCAGAGCCAAACCCCAGGCAATGAAGACAAATGGCTTACCAAAACTACTATCAGTCGCCATGTTTTAACCGGGTATTATTGCTGTCGTAAACATCAACCTTAACATCAACGCCGTTGCGCACACTTTGCGTTACGACACAAAAGTCTTCAAAACTATCCAGCGCAGTTTGCAGTTGCTCAAAACAGTCTTGCTGTTTACCCAGATACAGTTTCACCTCGATCTCAGTTACCCGCCAACGGCCTTCGACTCGCTCTACCTGGCCTTCGATATCAGCGGTTACTTTACCGGGGTCATTATCGTATTTGCGTAACGCAAACAGTAAACTTGCCGCCAGACAATTTGCCACTGATGCAGCCAGCATTCTTGAGGGATTTGGCCCCTCGCCGCCACCCGCAGGCTTGGGCTCATCGGTGATCAATTCGCCAAAGCCACCAAAGTCCACGGTAAACTTGTAATCGTTAATCAATTCCAGGCTTAAGCTAAAGCGATTCGCCATTATGAGCCTCCAGTGTCAGTTTATTTCTTTGCATAGGGCAATTGCTGGTTTTCGACTTTGTCTGCATTCGCCTGACGTTCTGCCAACATGTCGGTTTGGTCGCTGGCTACACTCCAGCCTTGCAAATTCTCATTAATCAGGCTGACCAGGGCGTCGATATGCTGAGGCTCTGAATTTAATGCACTGATGTACTCATAGCGCTCGCCCCCATTTTCGACAAAGTATTCCCTGTTTTCCTCACCAATTTCCTCGATAGTTTCCAGGCAATCTGCGGAGAAACCCGGGCAAAATACTTGCAGCGACTTGACACCCTGGCCCGGCAAACTCTTCAGCGTTTCATCCGTGTAGGGCTGTAACCATTCTTCGCGACCAAACCGTGACTGAAACGTTGTTAAGTATTCACTTTCATTCAAGCCCAGTCGCTCAGCCAGTAGCCGAGACGTTTTATAGCATTCGCAATGGTAGGGGTCGCCATTTTTTAAATACCGCAATGGAACCCCATGATAGGAAAAGATCAGTTTGTTGGCCCGTTCGTGATCCTGCCAATGACGCTCAATCCGTTCTGCAGCGGCCTCGATAAAAGGCGGGTAATCATGATAATGAGTGATAAACCGTAAGTCCGGCATCCAACGCCGCTGCGTCATGCCCTGCGCCAACTTGTCAAAAGTCGATGCCACGGTCGCAGCCGAGTACTGGGGATATAACGGTAGCACTAACAGTTTACGGACACCGGCCTGCATCATATTATCGACGACCGAATTGATCGCCGGGTTTCCGTAACGCATCGCAAAATCAACGACCACATGCTCACCGTAGCGCTGCTGCAGCTGCTCTCTGATTGCGTTGGTCTGATCCTGAGTATGATAAAGCAGCGGCGACCCACGTTCTGTCCAGACCGTTTCGTACGCTTCGGCAGAACGCTTAGGGCGAATTCGCAAAATGATGCCATTCAGAATTAAATACCAAAGCAGGCGGGGCACCTCAACAACGCGCGGATCCGACAGAAATTCTTTTAAGTAGGTTTTTAAAGCGCCTTTGGTAGGGGCTTCAGGGGTGCCCAGATTGGTCAATAAAACACCGATCTTGTCACTTTGTTGGTGCGAAAACGTCGGACTACCGCGATATTTCATGATATTGATTTCCTTTAATAAATAACCTAAAGCCAGCATACGTTATTTTTAAACACTTCGATCCCCTAATGCAAAGCTTTCGGGTTACACTAGGTACGATTGTCGTTATCGATTTGTCAGGCACGTGAATAAAAAAGAACCTATAAAAGCAAACAGTAAATCGGCGCAAAAGTGGCTGGACCGGCTCATTGAGTCGCCCAACGCTCTTGTCCTATTGTTTTTTCTCTCCGCACTAGAAGCAACCATTGTACCAATCCCTCTGGAACTGGTACTGATCCCATACATGCTCCTGGAGCAAAAACGCATTTGGACCATTGCTTCAGTGGCACTAGCCGGTTGCCTGGTCGGCGCTGCAATTGGTTATTATATTGGCTTTGCACTGTTTGATTCGGTAGGTCAATGGTTCATTGATTACCTGTCATTACAGCAATACTACGAGAGCTTTCAGCAAACACTCAAAGAAGACGGTTTCATTGCCATTTTTTTAGTTGGCGTTACGCCCGTTCCTTTTCAGACAGCAATGCTGGCAGCGGGAGCGGCAAACTTTTCGTTAATCCTGTTTTTACTGGCAACCGCCTTGTCGAGAAGCATCCGCTATTATGGTTTGGCCGTACTCGCATTGTGGTTAGGCCCATACGCTCAAGCCTGGTGGAAAAAAAATGCCACGCGGCTAGGCTGGAGCGTAGTCAGTCTTGCACTGCTGGCGTTTTTAGTATTTCAGTTTACCTAAGGTACCCATCTTATGCTGTTATTAATCATATTTGCTTTGCTGGCTGTCGGTATTTCTTTTATCTGCTCGATATTAGAAGCCGCCCTGTTATCGATCACCCCCAGCTATATTGCTCAGTTGCAAGAGAAAAACCCTCAGCTAAACCGGCAACTGATGGCATTAAAGCGCAATATCGACCAACCGCTGGCGGCTATTTTAACTCTGAATACGGTTGCCCACACAGCTGGGGCAGCAGGCGTAGGCGCTCAGGTTGGCATCGTTTTTGGTGATGGCTATCTCGGTATAGCCAGTGCTGTTATGACGTTACTGATTTTAATTTTGTCAGAAATCATACCGAAAACTATCGGCGCTAAGTTCTGGCGGCCCCTTGCTCCGTTGCTGGCTCCCACGTTGCGGTTTATGATCATCTCTCTGCGGCCGTTTATTTGGCTATCCGATCAAATTACTAAGCGCATTGGCGCCAATGAGCCTGACATCGATGTTCGCTCAGAAATTAAGGCCATGGCCAGCATGGGGCTGGCGCAGACAGCCCTTGATAAAGATGAACACCGGGTCATTTACAATATTCTTGATCTACATGATATCCGAGTTAAGGACGTGATGACCCCACGCACCGTTTGCGAGACGATTCATCCGCATATGACGCTGGCGGACTTCGCCGAAAAAGCTCGCCATTTGCCCTTTTCCCGATTTCCCATTATCGATGCTGAAGAGGAACCTCAGGGACTTTTATTCCGCAGTGATGCGCTGAATGCAGAGCTTCACCAGTCGGTAGCTGAGTTGGCCCGACCGGTTGAGATTGTGACCGAAACGGTCAGTATCGAAAACCTAATGGCTCATTTGTTAAAAGAACGTCAGCACCTGTGTCTGGTTTACGATGAGCACGGCAGCTGGCTGGGGTTAATCACTTTAGAGGATATTATCGAGACGATTCTTGGCACACCGATTATGGACGAAACCGACAACGTGCCAAGCCTAAGACGCTATGCCCGACAGCGCTGGGACAAACGACTGAAGAGCGACCCATAGTAAACGAATGGCCAACAAGGTAATTATCCATTTAAAGGCTTGGTTAAAACGCTCATTGCTAATCCGTTTTAACCAATGCAGTCCGGCATAGGTTCCCAGCAGACCAGCCCCTATCATCGCACCAATCAGTAGCAACCAGTCCTTAAAGACAAAACCAGCCAGACCAAATACCACCGCTTTCGGCGCATGTTGCATACTCATCGTTGCGGCAAAGGTCGCAACTGTTGTCATGCGATTAACAAAGCGAGCCTTGATAAAAGCCGCAACAACAGGACCCGAAGCGCCGACAAATAACGAGATAAACCCCGTAACCAGCCCCCCCAACGCCAGCCCCACGCGACCCAAAACGACTTTGGGTAACGCAGGTCCCCAACTCAAATACAGCAGAAATAAGGCAATGCATAACTGCAGTACCTGCGCCGGTAATTGCACCAGTAACAAACTACCTAATAACGTACCCAGCAAGCCAAAGGGCACAAACCAGGCAACCGTGCGCCAATCAATATACCGCCACGCCAATGCCGTGCGGCCAATGTTCGAGCCCATTTGCACCAGACCGTGCACCGGAATGATGGCCGAAGCTGGCAACGCCAGCGCCAGCACAGCTATTAATACAGCGCCTCCACCGGCACCGGCAACGGCGCTTAACAGTGACGTTAACGTGGAAAGACCAACCAACAGCCAGAATAAGCCGTCTGTAACAGTCATTGAGGAAAGCTCCTGTTGCGTTTATAATTCGCGCGATTTTAACGCACCGGATTTACGTTCCGGACAGCTAAAAAGGTAATACCGATGTATATTTGCGCAGCTTTGTATAAGTTTGTTGAGCTCAACGACTATGAGCAAGTTCGTGACACCCTCTATCAAGTACTCATCGATAATGACGTAAAAGGCACGTTGTTATTGGCCCGCGAAGGCATCAACGGCACGATTTGTGGTACCCGCGAGGGAATTGATCGCGTTTTAACCTACCTGCGCCAGGATGCGCGCCTGTCTGATCTTGAACATAAAGAGTCACACAGCGATACGCAAGCATTTTACCGCACTAAGGTAAAACTGAAAAAAGAAATTGTTACCATGGGCATCGACTGGGTTGACCCGAAAAATACAGTAGGCACTTACGTTGAACCCGAGCAGTGGAATGAACTCATTGCAGATCCCGAAGTGCTTCTTATCGACACAAGAAATGAATACGAATATGCCGTTGGCACTTTTGACGGCGCTGTAAACCCTAAGACAGACGCATTTCGTGAATTTCCGGAATACGTTAAACAGCATCTGGACCCCAGCAAACATAAAAAAGTTGCCATGTTTTGCACGGGGGGTATCCGCTGTGAAAAGTCTACCGCTTACCTTAAAGAACAGGGTTTTGATGAGGTTTATCATCTGAAAGGCGGAATTTTGAAGTACTTGGAACTGGTCCCTGAAACGGACAGTAAATGGGACGGAGATTGCTTTGTTTTTGACCAGCGGGTAACCGTTAAACATGGCCTGGAGCAGGGCGATTACGATCAATGTTATGCCTGCCGGATGCCAATTACTGAAGCAGAGAAGCAGTCACCTCTGTATCAAAAAGGGGTCAGTTGCCCTCATTGTCACGACCAGACAACTGACGAGCAAAAAGCACGTTATGCTGAACGTGAACGTCAAATCCAGCTGGCCAAAAGCCGCGGGGAGCAGCACATTCGGGACGGTAAAAGGGAAAAACTGGCATAAATTTGACCAATCCGTAGTCCGGGGTTCAATCCCCGGATACGTTGGGTAATGCCAGTGATGAGATGAACGCCAGCAAGCCAACCCCGACTAAAAACCAAAGCACCGCCGCAGCGCCGTAGGCGGCGTCTAGCCAACCCAGTAAGATACCCGCCAATAACACCACCCCCATTACCGTGTTAGAAACTGCGGTCAGTTGCGCGCGGTTTTCCTGATTCGCCATATCGACCAAATAGGTTTTCCGACCAACACGTGCGCCGTGATGAGCTACCGCCGAACTGAAGAGTAACAAGCCAGCGGCCCACGGCATTGCAAAGATCGAGGGCTGCCAATAATAGACCGCCAAGGTTGCAAGCATCACCAGAGTCGACATCACCGACGCTGCCGCCATCACCCGATGACTTGCCGCATCAGACCAGCGCCCCCAAAAACGACCGGCTAATAAACCGGCTAAACCGCTGGCGAGCAACAAACTGCCTAAGCCAGTTAATTCGGCGTCTCCCTGCCGTTGAATCATAACTACGATATAAGGAATAGCGAATGCGGCAGACACCAGTAGTGCGCGGGTTAATACAAAATGGCCGAATTGGTTGTTGCGCCATAATATGGCAATTGACTTTATTGCCTCAGTGACAGCGTTCCCGCCACCAGAGGTCGACCCGGCCACTTCCGGGATACCGGCATAAAGCAAAGCAGCAGCGGTCCAAAGAATGACACCCGCACCCAATAACATAAGAAACAACCAGTTATCGGCCTCCATCGGAGGGCTGTAGATAACCACCAGCGCAGTGATCAAGGTCAGCAAGCCTGCCGATGCTGCAGCCACTCCTGACAACTTGCCCCGTTTGGTTTTAGAAACGGTTTTGCCGGTCACGTCTTTATTGGCTACAGAACAAATACCGCGCGATAACGAAAATACCGCCAACAAGACAACCACTCCCCAGCCCAGTGCAGACCCCGTTAACGTCGCTACGACAACCACCATCAGTGCCAAAGCAATGGCCTGGCCAAAACTGCCCGCGACCCAAAACCATTTTCTGACCGGTTGCTCTCGCAGTTTTTGCGCGACAAACAGTTGTGGCAGTAAAGCTAAGGATTCCCGCAAGGGCACCAGAGCGCTGATAAAAACCACTGGAGCGCCCAGCGCGCTAAGCATCCAGGGCAAGACCAGGCGAGCACTGACCAGTGAGTCACCTAACTTGGTCAGAGTTAGGGACAGCAGCATAAGGACAAACGACTGAGGTTGGTGATGGCAGGCCGACTCGGGAATATCCTTGCAAACCCTTGCATCCTCGTCTTCAGCTAAATAGCTATAGACACGATTGGTTAAATCCTTATCACTCATGAGTACTTTCCCGTATTAAGAGCCGTTGCCACTGCCGATTAACCCACTGAATAAAAAGGCGATGTTTTTCAAACCGTTTTTTGTCAATGGTGTAACCGGTTTCAGCTGTATAATAGCAGCATAATGCCTCAGCACTGTCCGCATCAAGTCGGTTAATCTCTGCGGCACTGGCAATATCAGTCAACCGATCGCCCCACCCAGCGTATTCCCAGTCAATAATCCGGATACTGTCTGCCACTAGGATGTGTTCAAAGGACAAATCAAAATGACACAGTACGTGACGATCTGTGGCACTTAACTCCTGCCGAAAATGGCGCAGCTCAACCTGCTCCGCTACACCTAACCGAGCCACATAGGCCTCGAGTTTTTGCCATATGTCACTACCCTTCCATGGCGGGCTCTGCTGATGCACCAACGCCAGTGCTCGCGCAGCATAACGCAACCTTTGTTGCCATGCTACGTTCATATCGGCAAGGGATTTTCCCTTGATGTATTGCTGCAAAACCCAGCGTTTGGCATCAAAAGCAATAACCTCCGGCGCCAACCCTGTTTCGGCCATCAACTCCTGTAACCGAAATTCGTCGCGGCGATTCAGGGCCAAGCTATCAGAGTGACACAGCCATTTAAAAATATAGGACTGCTGATTGCCCTTCAGCAGCAGTACCTCATTAGCCTGGCCCGCTGCTACAGGGACGATTTGTAGCGGCTTTTCAATCATCGCAATTCAGCTGCTGGCGTTGCTTGCTGATCGGCTCGCCAGCGATACATGGCATAGACCACCAGCAACAAATACAAAACAAACAAGAGGGCGGTGGCAACAAAGCCCTTCTGCCAGTACAGATAAACATAAAAACTATCGATAACAAGCCAGTACCACCAGCTCTCATAAGCTTTCTGAGTGATAAGCCAGGTCGCCAGTAAACTGAACAGCGTTGTGTAAGTATCTAACCAAATGGCGTCGGCATCGGTGTAGTTATGCAATAAAAAGGCGACAACCGCACCCAATGGGATAACCCAAAGCCACTGCAGCAAATGCCACCGGACTGAAAAACGATAGTCCGCCGCGTTATCCTGCACCTCAGTCTTTCGCCACTGCCACCAACCATAGCCGGCCATGACAATATAAAAAACTTGTAACAGGCTTTCCATGTACAGCCTGGCCTGCCCAAAAATCACCGCGTAGATGGTACAGCTTACTGCCGCAGCCAACCAACACCATTGCCGCTGGTGAGCTGCCAGCAGCAAATAAGCGAGAGCTAATAACAGTGCGATTAACTCCCAGCCGGAACTTAACAATAAGTTATTGATCAGTTCATCAAACATCAGTCAGCTCAAAATCGATATTGCGCAGTAAAGCCGTAACGACGCGGCTCGCCATATTGAACGTAGGTTTCAGTGACATACTCATCGCGTGGGTCATTACCAAAATAAAAACCACGAATTTCGGTGTCATCATCGGTCAGATTGCGCCCCCAAACGCTGAATTGCCAGTTTTGCCAATAATAACTTAATTGGGCGTGCAAAAGGGCACTGGGTTCTGATTGCTGGTCATGGGAATTGGAAAAGTAAAAACTGTCCTTAAAGTCACCCTGTACACTCCATTGCAACGCCTCACTTAGCTGACCACGCAAACCAAGATTAGCTGTATATTGCGGTGCGTGTGCTTGCTCGCGGCCACTTTTGTCCTCGCCATCTGCGGTGGTAAAGCCCTCGATCTCGGTTTCCAGCCACCCCAAAGACGCAAAAGCCGCAACATGTTCAGCAATTTGCCAGTTACCTTCAAATTCAACACCATAATTGGACCCTTCGGCGGCATTTTCTAAAAAGCCAACAAAAGACTGTTGTTGATTTATCCAGCTTTTTAACTGTACGTCATCGCGCTGATTGTAAAACACGTTGAACCGTGTCGATAACCGCCCGGCTGCATCAGCCCATTTGATACCAGACTCTAAATTCCAGAGTATTTCAGGTTGAAACGTCGCCCGCTGCAACAAGTAATCTTCGACTTCGCTGAGTTGTTGGTCTTTTGCTCTCCCCAAGGCTTCACCGTTAACGCCACCGGCTTTATAGCCTCGCGCCAGGGTGCTGTACCAGTAGCCATTTTTGGCGTATTGATAGCGTAAACTTAAGGTGCCCCCAATCATCTCATCTTCAGGCTCGGCTATTACCCCATTGCTGTCCTGATAATCAGTATCATAGCGCTCCAGGCGCAAACCACCAATCACTGACCAGCGGCTATCCAGATACTGAATTAATTCACCATATAGGGCCCAGTGATTGCGGTCCTGATCGCTGTTAAACACACTCGGTTGATACAAATCCCAGTTAAAGTAATCACGCACCAACTGTTCTTGCTTGCGGTAGTAGTAGACTCCGGCAGTCCAGTCCGTTGACTGGCCCAGCAGATTAATGGGTTGAGTTGACTGCCAGCGCGCCTCCAGCGTGGTATCATTCCGGTCACGGAAGTAGGCATCAAAGGAAGAGTATTCCCAGCCCGGAGCAATGCCAACGTAGGTCCAGTCCTCGTCAAAACTGTACTCACTGTCAGCTTGCAGGCCGCTGACTGAAAACGACAACTCACTTTTCTTAAAACCTGTAAAAACGGTTTCTAAACGCAAGGCGGTTGATTTTAATGCATCGGTACCTGGCTGGTCAGACAGTGTCTGCCGATTATTTTCTAAGCTAAAGGCATCGTATCCGTTATCAATATCTATGTGATGTAGATTGGCCTTTAGGCGCCAGTCGTCTGAAAGTCGTGAATTTAGACCCAGCCGCAGCGTAAACTCATCGCGTTGTTCCGTATCATCCCGTTGCAGAAAGGTATTATCGGTAAAACCATCGTTTGCGAATTTTGTTAACGACAGGCGGCCATCAGCTAAGCCCGAGAGATCGCCTCCGACAGCAAGCCCTGCGCGATATTCATCATAATTGGCGGCCGAAAACAATAACTCTCCCGCTGTTGTATCTGTAGGTTTCTCGCTTTCCATTACAATCATGCCCGCTAAAGCGTTTACGCCAAAACGGCCACTTTGGGGCCCGCGGAAAACTTCTACCTGACCAACATCAAAAAGACTGGCTGCAGCACCCAGACCTGAATAATCAATACCGTCGATCAGCAGGCCGACCGATGGGTTTACCGTATCAACAAACTGCGAACGCTCGCCAATACCGCGAATTTGAATGTATTGAGCGGTTGATGCGCCGCCGGCAAAATTGACGTTAGCAACGGCATTAAGTGCACTTTGCAAATGATCGGCGTTGCGTTCACTTATTTTTTCGGCGTCGATTATGGCGACACTTTGGGGGATTTCATTTAACGTTTGACGCTGAAAATCAGCACTGACATTAATAATTTCGAGGTCAGTGGGGCTTTCTTCAGGGGGCTGCTGAGCATAAGATAAGCTAACCGAAGTCAGACTCAACGCCAGTACAATTGATGATTTTTTAAACATGGACTATTTCCTTTACAACTAACAAGAAACAATCCGGCAAGGCTTATAAAATGGCGAGATAATTGAATTGTCTACCATCCCTACGCCAGTATTAACCGGATCAGGTATTAAGGGTCTGCACCATTGCATCTCAGCCCGTTAGGGCGCCCCTTGGTATTGCCGCGCTAGTATAACGCGCGGATACAGTGAATCAAATAATTTTAAATAAAAGCAAGCGCATCAGCATGCAGCTGTTGCAGTGATAACCCCTGAGCCACGAAGTCATCACGAATAACCCGAACCATTTCAAACCGCCCGGCCATGTACACCTGGCACTCAGTCAGATTGCTGCGCTCACTCATTACCGCATGGTGTACCAGGCCAACGGAGTAAGGCCATTCGCCATCCGTCTGCTCCAGTACCGGCCGATAAAAAAACATCGGATGGTCCGCTGCTAAACGCTCTAATCTGTCGTGTAAGTACAGATCCGCCTTTTCGCGCGCTCCCCAGTACAAATAAACCGGTTGCTGCAAACCATCGTGCAGCAGTTTTTGCAAAATGGAATAAGTATAAGAAAAGCCGGTCCCACCGGCGATCAGCACAATCGGATGTTGCTGGGGTAACTGCAGAAAAGCATCTCCGGCAGGAGCCTCAATAACGAGTTCGCCCTGCTCTTTTATTTTTTCCAGCACTTCACCAGCGTAATGATTGTCGGGCGGCGCGCCGACATGCAACAACCACTGTCGATGTTCAGCCGGGTCAGAAGCAATACTAAAAGGACGCTTATCACGCTCTCCCATGACCACTTGTAAATATTGACCTGCTTTAAACTCAACGGGCGTCGGCAGTTCGATACTAACTTCCCAAACAAATTCAGCCAATTGGCGACTGACGGCTGCCTGACAAGTGAGTTGCTGTGACATTTACTTCTCCAGAATATTCAGTTGGTCCCACAATTCATCAACGCGCTGTTTAACCTCGTCACTCATGGTAATGGGCTCGCCCCACTCACGGTCCGTTTCACCCGGCCATTTATTGGTCGCGTCCATTCCCATTTTTGAGCCCAACCCCGAAACCGGGGAGGCAAAGTCGAGATAGTCTATCGGCGTATTTTCGACCAATGTCGTATCGCGCGCCGGATCCATGCGTGTGGTCATGGCCCAGATAACGTCGTGCCAGTCTCTGGCGTTAACATCGTCATCGCAGACAATGACAAACTTGGTGTACATAAATTGGCGCAGAAAAGACCACACCCCCATCATCACGCGTTTTGCATGACCCGGGTATTGCTTTTTCATTGTCACTACGGCCAGCCGATAGGAACAGCCTTCCGGCGGCAGATAAAAATCAATAATTTCAGGAAATTGTTTTTGCAGTAGCGGAATAAACACTTCATTCAACGCCACACCTAATACCGCCGGTTCATCGGGTGGCCGACCGGTATAAGTACTATGGTAAATTGGCTGTTTGCGTTGCGTGATGTGAGTGACGGTAAACACCGGAAATTCATCCACTTCATTGTAATAGCCAGTGTGGTCGCCATAGGGACCTTCCGGAGCCATTTCACCGGGTTTAATATAGCCTTCCAGAATGATCTCAGCGTGAGCGGGGACCTGTAAATCGTTACTCACACTTTTCGTGACATGAGTTTTACCGTCACGCAAAAGGCCGGCAAACGCGTATTCCGACAAACTATCCGGCACCGGCGTCACTGCGCCCAGAATCGTCGCCGGATCGGCTCCCAGTGCAACCGAAACCGGGAAGTTTTCGTTCGGATGTTGCTGGCACCATTCCTGAAAATCGAGAGCCCCACCGCGATGCGATAACCAGCGCATAATCAGCTTGTTGGGCGCCAATAACTGCTGTCGATAAATACCAAGATTTTGACGGACTTTGTGTGGCCCCCGGGTAATGGTAAGACCCCAGGTGATAAGAGGGGCCACATCGCCAGGCCAACAGTGCTGAATCGGAAGCTGAGTCAAATCAACTTGCTCACCGCTTAAGACCACTTCCTGGCAAGGTGCCTTCTTGACCTCCTTGGGCGACATACTGAGCACTTTTTTATAGGTAGGCAGCAAGCTCAGCGCATCTTTAAAACCTTTTGGTGGCTCCGGCTCTTTCAGAAATGCCAGTAACTTACCCACATCCCGCAGCGCCTTGACAGATTCTTGTCCCATCCCCAAAGCCACGCGTTCAGGTGTACCAAACAGATTGGCTAACACAGGCGTAGAATGGCCCTTAACATTTTCGAATAACAGCGCCGGACCGCCCGCCTTTAAGGTACGATCCGAAATTTCCGTTATTTCAAGGTAGGGGTCTATGGCTGTCGTGATACGCTTTAATTCACCGCGCTCTTCCAGTTGTGCAATAAAGTCACGCAGATCTTGATACTTCATACGGGCCTAACTGTTACGCTGGCGTTTCATGGAATCAAAAAACTCGTCGTTAGTTTTTGTCATCTGCAACCGATCAATAAGAAACTCCATCGCCTCGACTTCCCCCATCGGATTCATGATCTTACGTAATATCCACATCTTTTGGAGTTCATCCTGCGAGGTAAGCAACTCTTCGCGGCGCGTTCCGGACCGGTTAAAGTCAATGGCTGGGAATACCCGACGCTCAGCCAGTTTACGGTTAAGGTGCAGTTCCATGTTACCTGTCCCTTTAAATTCCTCGTAAATAACCTCGTCCATCTTCGAACCGGTGTCGATCAGTGCCGTCGCGATAATAGTCAAGCTACCACCTTCCTCGACATTCCGTGCGGCACCAAAAAAGCGTTTTGGCTTGTGCAAGGCGTTAGCATCAACACCACCGGTTAATACTTTACCCGAGCTGGGGATAACGGTGTTGTAGGCGCGTGCCAAACGGGTAATCGAGTCAAGCAGAATCACCACATCTTTCTTATGTTCAACCAGACGCTTGGCTTTTTCGATCACCATTTCTGCAACTTGTACGTGACGGTTCGCGGGTTCGTCAAAAGTTGAAGCGACCACCTCACCTTTAACCAACCGATGCATTTCGGTAACTTCTTCGGGGCGTTCATCAATCAACAAAACAATAAGCTCTGCATCCGGATGGTTAGCCGCAATAGAGGTCGCCACATTTTGCAGTAATAGGGTTTTACCCGCCTTAGGCGGTGCCACAATCAACCCCCGCTGCCCTTTACCGATAGGCGCCGACAAGTCCAGTACCCGCGCGGTTACATCTTCACGGCTGCCATTCCCCCGTTCCAGACGAAAACGCTCGTTAGCGTGAATCGGAGTAAGGTTTTCAAACAAAATTTTATTGCGTGAATTTTCCGGCTTGTCGAAATTAACTTCTCTTATTTTCAGCAGCGCGAAATAGCGCTCACTGTCTTTGGGTGGACGAATTTTTCCAACAATGGTGTCACCCGTACGCAAGTTAAAGCGTCGAATTTGACTGGGTGAGACGTAAATGTCATCGGGGCCGGCCAGATAGGATGAGTCAGCGGAGCGTAAAAAGCCGAAACCATCTTGTAAGATCTCTAATACACCACCGCCGAGGATGTCTTCACCACTTTTCGCGTGCGCTTTCAAGATTGCAAAGATAATGTCCTGCTTACGCAGACGAGCCATGTTTTCCAGACCCATGCTATCAGCAAGTTCGACGAGTTCGTTTACAGGTTTGTTTTTAAGTTCAGTCAGATTCATAGGAGGGTTTTCGAGTTATTGATTAATGGTTAAGCCACGAGGACTCAGTTAAAAGTTATTTGTGTTCATCTATTGCTGTTGCTGCGTTTGGCTGTGGTTTCGCGAGGAGCGAAGCGACCAATTGAAAGACACGTTACCGGGTGATTTGGTGGTGTGCATCACCTAGATGCTCAGTTTATGAGCGAAAGTTATCATCAAAAAACTTGTTCGTCCAGCTTTTAGCTTCAATTTACGCTTTCAATTAGCACAGTAAAAAACAAACGGCGCTGATCCGCGCCGCTCTTGTGCCAAATCAAATGTACTGATCAAGAAATTCAGTTAACTGAGCACGTGACAAAGCGCCTACTTTGGTCGCTACCACATCGCCATTTTTAAACAGCAACAAAGTTGGAATGCCACGGATGCCGTATTTCGGCGGAGTTTGATCGTTATGATCAACGTTTAGCTTACCTATCAGCAACTTATCCGCGTAATCATTGGCAATATCGTCCAGTATGGGGGCCACCATTTTGCATGGGCCACACCATTCAGCCCAGAAGTCGACTAATACTGGTTTTTCGGATTTAATGACATCTTCTTCAAAACTGTCATCGCTTAGCTGAACAATTACGTCACTCATGGTACTCTCCGCTACGTTCTTCGCGTTGAAATATTTAGGAAATACTATTATTTATGTTTTTGAATGCAAGCGCAAACTGATATGCTATTAACCTATGAATAAAACACATCTTACAGAAACACGCTTTGCTGACCTGGGGTTACATCCGCAGATCGAGCAAGCAATGAGCAGTGCCGGTTACGAGTATTGTACTCCAATCCAGGCACTAAGTCTTCCTGTTGCTCTGGCTGGTCAAGACGTTGCTGGTCAGGCACAAACCGGGACCGGTAAGACACTGGCATTTCTGCTGGCGACTTTCAACCGTTTAATGAAAGCACCCAGGAACGAGCAGCGCTCCGGCCCACGTGCTTTGATTATGGCGCCGACCCGTGAACTGGCCATTCAAATAGCCCATGACGCCGAGCCGTTAAACAAACATTGTGATCTTAACATGTCTGTTATTTACGGCGGTGAAGGTTATGAAGATCAAAAACAGCAACTCGCCAGTAATCCAGATATTTTAGTCGGTACAGCGGGTCGGCTACTTGATTTTTATAAGCAAGGTTTGTTTCAACTGGACAACATTGAAGTCGTCGTGCTGGATGAAGCCGATCGAATGTTTGATCTCGGCTTCATCGATGACATTCGTTACTTCATGAGCAAGATGCCACCGCCAGCAGAACGTCTTAACCTGTTATTTTCTGCAACCTTAACCTATCGGGTTCAAGAACTCGCTTATGAACACATGAATGCGCCTGCTAAAGTCGAAGTGGAACCAGAGCAAAAAACAGGTTTGCGGATCAGTGAGGAGTTATTTTACCCCTCAAAACCCGATAAAATGCCGTTGCTGCTGACGTTAATCGAAGAAGACTGGCCAGAAAAAGCCATCGTATTTGCTAATACCAAGCATGTTTGCGACAAAGTTTACCGATGGCTGGCAGCCAATGAACACAGGGTCGGTTTGTTGACCGGTGACGTTCCACAGAAAAAGCGCCTGAAAATTCTCGACGATTTTGCCGAGGGTCAGCTTGATATTCTGGTCGCCACGGATGTCGCCGCTCGCGGCTTACATATTCCGGAAGTCAGTCACGTGTTCAACTTTGACTTACCGGATGACTGCGAAGACTATGTCCATCGGATTGGCCGCACGGGTCGTGCCGGGGCCAGTGGGGCTGCAATCAGTCTGGCTTGCGAAGAGTACGTCTATAACCTGCCGGCGATTGAAGAGTACATCGGACACCCTATTCCGGTTACTAATTACGACGAAACAGCTTTGTTAACGGACCTTAAACGGCCTCGACCAACACAGCGCAGGCGTCGCAATAATCCGGGTGGCAAAAATCGCTCACGGCAACGTAAGCCAGGAACCCAACGCAAAACCTAATATGCGGTCCGGCACAAAACGTTTAGCTGCAATCGACATGGGCTCAAACAGCTTTCATTTGCTATTGGCTAACGTATCAATGCGGGGTTTTTTTCCGAAGCCCCGCATCATCTCCCGACATAAATACCGAGTCAGGCTGGCTGATGGCCTGGATGCCAGTTTTCGCCTCGACCAGGCCGCTGTCGAACGTGCTAAGCATAGTCTGAGCAGCTTTGCTGAACAACTCAACTTATTTCGTCCCGATGCGGTTCATGCGGTTGCCACTGCTGCCCTGAGAAAAGCCAGTAATCGTTACCAACTGTTGCCGGAATTGGAAAGCACACTAGGCTACCCCATTGACATCATTAGTGGTGAACGAGAAGCTGAGCTCATTTTTGCCGGTGTCTGCAGCGCTGCTCAGCAGCACGGTGACATTCTGGTAATCGATATCGGCGGCGCCAGTACTGAGATCATTGCCGGTCGACCCCTGCAGCCTAAAATTCTCAAAAGCCTGGATATGGGCTGTGTGGTGTTTCAAAATTATTATTTTAGCGACGGCAAGATCACGACCTCGCACTTTACTCAAGCCATCCAGCAGGCCCGCAATCAAGTCAGTGAACACCGCCAACAATACCAGGATATTGGTTGGCAATACGTATTGGGCGCTTCAGGTACTTTTAGAGCCGTAACCGAAATTGCCCTGGCACAGGGTCAGGCTGCACTAACGCGAGACTGGCTGCAGCAGCTGATGGAAACTTGCATTGCGCAGGGGCAGGTACACACATTACGCCTGCCCGGGTTGCGCGATGACCGTAAAACCATTTTATGTGGTGGCTTGGCTATCTTGTATGCGATTTTAATCGAGTTTGACATCCATCGCTTTGGTGTTACCAACGGAGCCCTCAGAGAAGGGCTCCTGGGAGAGTTAGCCGCTCAGGTAACGGCTTAGTTGTCGGCTGTGCCAGAGCCTTGCCAGTGTTCGGCAATTTGCTTGGCAAAATAGGTTAAAATACCGTCAGCTCCGGCTCGTTTAAACGCCAGCAGGCTTTCTTCTATCACATCCTGTGTCAGCCAGCCATTGCTAATGGCCGCATTGATCATCGCGTATTCGCCACTCACCTGATAGGCAAAAGTGGGTACTGCGAAGCGATTTTTTACTTCACGCACCACGTCCAGATACGGCATGCCCGGCTTGACCATGACCATATCGGCGCCTTCCTGAATATCCAGAGCAACTTCCCGCAGAGCTTCATTGCCGTTGGCCGGATCCATTTGGTAACTTTTTTTATCAGCGCCCTGCAAATTACCCGACGAGCCGACTGCGTCCCGGAACGGCCCATAAAATGCACTGGCGTATTTAGCCGAGTACGCCATAATTCCGACATTAGCATAAGCCGATTGCTCCAGAGCTTGCCGTATTGCGCCGATGCGCCCATCCATCATATCCGACGGAGCAACAACATCGACACCAGCGCGTGCGTGTGAGAGCGCCTGCTTAACCAACACCTCCGTTGTTATGTCATTAACGACATAGCCACTGTCATTAATGATGCCATCCTGCCCGTGTGTGGTAAACGGATCCAGTGCGACATCGGTCATAACGCCTAACTGAGGGAAATTGGTTTTTATCGCTCTTACGGCTCGCTGCGCTAAACCGTCATCATCATAAGCGGATTCGGCATTCAATGATTTGGCTTCTGGCGGCGTGACCGGAAACAAGGCAATCATCGGAATGCCCAGTGCCACCAGCTGTTCGCATTCTTTCAACAACAGATCGATGGTATAACGCTCAATTCCGGGCATCGAGTCGACGCTCTGGCGCTCTTCTTTGCCTTCAATAATGAACATGGGATAAATGAGATCATCCACACTCAACCGATTTTCAGCGACTAGCCGGCGACGAAAATCCGCCGCACGATTACGCCGCATACGACAATTCGGGAATTGACCCAATTCAGACATTCATTCACTCCTGTAACTGCTTGCAGAGGGATCTTAACTTGTTATTGCGACAACCTGGTCACGACCATCTCGTTTGGCTTGGTACAGAGCCTCGTCAGCCGCTTTAAATAACGCTTCGCTCGACTGGCCTATTTGACGGTCAAAAACCGCAATACCCACGCTGATGGTTATATGCTGCGGACCAACATCTGTACTGAAGGCGGTAGAACGAACGTTAACAACCAGCTTTTCGGCCAAAGCCTGCGCCTGTATAGCCGAGCACTCCGGCAATATGACAGCAAACTCTTCGCCGCCATAACGGCAGACAACGTCGGCCGGCCGCTGCGCACTTTCTTGCAGTGTTTTTGCGAGCCCGCGCAGAATTTCATCACCGACAAAATGGCCGTAAGTGTCGTTAACCTTTTTAAAGTAATCAATATCAATCATGACTAAAGACAGTGGTGCTTGATTGCGCTGTGCCCGGCGATATTCTTTTTCCAATTGATGGCTGAAGTAGCGACGGTTGTACAGCTTAGTCAATGGGTCTTCGTAATTATGACGCTCGAGCTCGGCATTAACCTCCTGCAATTCGCGCAAGGCAATCTGTAATTCAAAGGTGCGCTCCTCGACTTTATCCTCCAGCTCTACGTTATGAAGCTGCTGGGCATCCAGTTTCAGTCGCCGCTGTTCGTTGTAACGCACAGCCAACACCCAGGACAGCAATAAGATCTCAATCCCTGAGCCCATCATAATGGCGTGACGCTGAATAAACATGCTATCAATAATACCAAGATACCCAAGCGAGTTAGTCATTACTGACATTAACAAGGTGCCCCACGCAATGGTGAATATCCGTGCATAAAGAAATCCCTTGCGCCACAGGTAGACACCAATGAGCAACAAATATAAACAGCCCGGTGCGGCAACCGACAGTAATATCTGAATACTCAGGCTATATGGCCCTATTAGCGCCACCAGCAAGGTTAGCCCTGCTAGCCCGGCCATAATAAACAGCCCCCGTGCCAGGGTGGTTCGGTACGCTTTCAGGTTCAGCAACTGATATGTAAATAAGGCTGCCGTTAACAGTGCCAGGCTGCCGAATATCGGAATTCCTTTGTCTTGCAGAAACAATGAGTCTGGCCAGATGTAGCGAAAACCCAGTCCGTCCAGAGACAACATAAGGCCAGCAAAAAAAACCGTATAAAGCGAATACAATCCGAACACGGATTCACGCGAGGCAAAAAAACTGAATAAATTGTACACCGCCATACACAGTAAAACGCCGAAATAAATCCCTTCGGCCAGACGTTTTTGCATTTGCAAATCAAAAAACTGCTTCTCGCTGTACAAGCTGATGGGCAGTCGCATCGAGCTTTCCGTTTGCGCCCGAATAAACAGCCGCCCTGCTTGATTGGCGGGCAGTGGTACCGCAAAGGCTGAACTTAGGATGGGCCGCTGATAAAAGGATTGATGGTCACCCAACTGATAGGTGGTGAGGTTATTGTCCTGCAACCAATAAACCGAGAGTTGGTCTAGCAGTGGGTAACCAATGTACAGAATGCGATCATAACTTGCTGATTCAACAGCTGTACGAAACCAATATTCTTTATCGGTATAACCAAAAGACGCACGTTGTGTCGGCAGGGAGGACCAGGACTGCGCCGGCTCAGCGCGCACATCAGCCAACTGCAGCGGTTGTTCGGCACTCAGATAATCCAGCTGCAAAATTTCGTTAGTCGTACTCAAAGAGGTCGTCGCCTTAGCGCTAATCCATATCGCCAGTAGCAACACACTGATCAGCACCAACGACGACAGGACCCTGCGGCTCACAGGTCAATCTGCCGGCGGTTAAACAGTCGTTCGCTGTTGGTACGAGTTATTGCCGCAACCTCTGTCAGCTCCATCGACCAATGGCTTGCAAGTACCTGCCCAATAACAGGCAGCAAAGCGGGCTCATTAAATTTAGGCCGGGGCTTTATATTGCGTGGCAGCAAAAAGGGCGCATCTGTCTCGATTACAACGCGTTCTGTGGGCAACAAGGGTAAAGCCTGCAATAAGTCATGATTGCGCCGTTCATCCGTCAACCAGCCTGTTATACCAAACCAATGGCCTCGCTCCAGATAAGCCCTGGCCTGTGCTACTCCACCGGTAAAACAATGGGATAAACACGGCGTGTGTTCGCCACAATACGTATCTAATAGCTGTATTTGCTGCTGCTGTGCGTCCCGCTCGTGCAAATACAACGGTAAATTCAGACGATTGGCCAGGCTAATCTGCTCAGCAAAAACCCGTTGCTGATTTTGTTGCGATGAAAAGTTGCGATTAAAATCCAGACCACATTCACCGATTGCAACAACTGCGGGATGACGGGCCAAATCAGCTAACACGTTAATAAAGTCAGTACTGACCTGATCCGCGTCATGGGGGTGAACACCCACTGTAGCCAACAGTTGAGCGGGATAACGATCGCATAACCTTAACGCCTGCCGGGATTCTTGCTCATTGGTTGCAATAACCAGCATACGCCCAACATTAGCTGTCTCTGCATGGGCTAACACTCCGTCTAAATCCTTTAGAAGGCGTTGGTTGGTTAAGTTAACTCCGGCATCAAACCACATAGCAGCTGTTATCGTTATTCTTTTTCTGACTCTTTTTGTGAAGGTTTATACCAGCGACCAATGAGTAGTCCAACTTCAAACAACAACCACATGGGTATCGCCAGTAACGTTTGTGAAATGATATCGGGGGGCGTGAGTATCATTCCGACAGCAAATGCCCCAACGATAATATAGGGGCGCTTTTTTGCTAAGCTCGCAGGCGTACTCGCGCCACTCCATATAAGTAATACAATAGCGACTGGTGTTTCAAAGGCAATACCAAACGCAATAAATATTGCTAAAACAAAGTCAAGGTAACGGGTAATGTCTGTAGCGATGGCTATATCGGCGGGCGCTGCGCTGGTAAAAAAGCCCATTGCTAAAGGCAGCACCACAAAGTACGCAAACGCAATGCCGGCATAAAACAACAGGGTGCTGCTGGCTAATAACGGCACAACCAGACGCTTTTCAGTGCGATACAAGCCCGGCGCAATAAACGCCCATAGCTGCCACAACAAAAAAGGAATGGCCAGCGCAATGGCTACCACGAAGGTTAATTTAAACGGGGTGAAAAAGGGCGCAGCAACGTCTGTAGCGATCATTTGCGTACCCGCGGGCAAGTTACTGATTAACGGTTCCGCTAACAGCCGGTACAAATCGTTAGCGAAGTAGGCTAAACCGGCAAATACCACCACGATAACCAGCATCGCTCGCAGCAGCCGGCTTCGGAGTTCCAGCAAATGGTTCAGTAACGGTGAATCACTCATTGCTTTCTGCGTCACCCTTATCGTTATCACTGACTGGCTTTTTTTGATAAGGTCGCTGCACATCTGCTGCCGCATTCTGCAACTCGACAATTGAGCGCTGCAGTTCCGGACTCATTTCACTAAAGTCCTGCGCCTCAGCTTTTTTCAGATGCTCATGCAACTCTTTAATCCGCAGCTCGTGATCCAGCTCATCTTGCATCCGCTGACTGTAACTTCGAATACCGCCAACTGTTCTTTGCAGACTGCGTAAGGCCCCAGGTAGGCGCTCAGGGCCTAATACCAGCAAGCCCACAATAGCGATTAATAACAGCTCCCAGAAGCCGATATCGAACATCGATTACTGCCGCTTATTCGATTCAGCGTCAGAGTCTTCCTGGTCGTCTGTCAGCTTATCTTCTTGCTGCTCAGAGGTTTTCGACTCGTCACCCTCATCGTACATCGACTTTTTGAAACCTTTTACAGCACTGCCTACATCACTACCCATGTTACGCAGCCGTTTGGTACCAAATAACAGTACAACAATGGCCAGCAGAATAAGAAGTTGCCAAGGACTAATGCCCATAATTCACCTATAACGTTAGCGTTTTTCTATGCGAGGCCTTGTTCGCCAAGCTTGCATTGCAAGTATAACAGTAATAACTGCAGAAGTGATCGGCCAACTGACGTTACTGGTTTCTGTTATCAACCAAGTGGTGCTGACCACGCCACTGGCGGTAACAATGCTCCAAAACGAACTGACTGACGCCTGCCGCTGATAACGGAGCTGTTGCTGGTGTTGGCGGTCAAGTTGCTGCTGCACATGCTGCCGGGAATTTAAGTTTTCATACAACAAATTGGGCAACTCCGGTAGTTTTTCTGCCCAATAAGGAGCGTTTTCTTTGAGTGAACGCACCACAGCGCGCCATCCCAGCTGCTCATTCATCCAGCGCTCGAGAAAGGGTTTAGCCGTTTTCCAAAGGTCCAGTTCGGGATACAGCTGTCGACCCAGACCTTCGATATACAACAAGGTTTTTTGTAACAGTACCAGCTGCGGCTGCACTTCCATTTCAAACCGCCGGGCGGTATTAAACAAGTTAACCAGCACATGGCCGAATGATATTTCGGCCAGCGGCTTTTCGAAGATGGGTTCGCACACGGTACGGATTGCTGATTCGAATTCTTCTATGTTGGTGTGTTTAGGAACCCACCCCGAGTCAACGTGTAACTCGGCCACTTTACGGTAATCACGATTAAAAAAAGCCAGGAAATTCTCAGCTAAGTAACGTTTGTCTTCGCTGTTTAAGGTACCGACAATGCCAAAATCGATACCGATATAGCGAGGATTGCGGGGCTCATCCTTGGCAACGAAAATATTCCCCGGGTGCATGTCAGCATGAAAGAAACTGTCGCGGAATACTTGCGTGAAAAACACTTCGACACCGCGCTCAGCCAGTTTTTTCATGTCCACGCCGCGGGCTTTCAGCTCTTCTATGTTGTTAACCGGTATGCCGTCAATGCGCTCCATGACCATCACGTTGTGACGACTGTAATCGCTGTAAATGATCGGCACATACAACAGGTCAGAGTCTTCAAAGTTTCGCTTTAACTGGATTCCGTTGGCCGCTTCGCGCAGCAAATCGAGCTCATCCAGCAGGGTTTTACGGTATTCGCCAACCACCTCTTTGGGCTTTAAACGACGGCCGTCGGGTAAGCGGCTGGCAACCACTGTGGCCAAGGTTTCCATCAGCTGCAAATCTGCATGAATGGTACGGCGAATATCCGGTCTGATCACCTTAATGACAATATCTTTTACCTTGCCATCGGCTAGCTTCAGTTTAGCCGTATGAACCTGTGCAATGGACGCAGAGGCCAGAGGCTTAGTGTCAAACTCGGTAAACAGTTGGCTGATGTCACTCAACTCGAGTGATTTTTCTATAATTTTTTTTGCTTCGTTGCCGTCAAAAGGGGCAACGCGATCTTGCAAGAAAGCCAGTTCAAGGGCGATATCCGGAGGTAGTAAATCGCGTCGGGTGGATAACATCTGACCAAACTTAACCCACACCGGACCTAATTGCTCTAATGCCAGTCTTAATCTCGCGCCAGGGCTTTTGTCTTTATGCCGATTAGGCAGCCAAAACAAGCAGTGCCGTCCTAATCGCACCGACCAGGGCAGCCACTGAGGAGGGATTAAATCATCCAGTCCATAACTTAACAATGTCTTAGTTATGGCGTAGAGACGGCGACTACGCATTAATGCCTCCTTTTGCTAAGCGCCTTTCAAGCCGCTCAATATCAGCCCGCAACTGCTGTAATTGCTGCTTATGTAAGTCAAATTCTGCCCGTGCCGGCAGCAAGCGTTTTTCTTCAATCACAACACCGCTGAACCAACGCTGCTGAGCATCTCGTGACTGCTTAAATTTTTCCCGGCTTTGCTGCCACAATTGGCTTAACCAATGCGCTGGCGCATCACCCAGCTTACTGGCCAGCTCGGCTTCCCAATCGATATCTAAGTCACGCAGCAGGTTGACCAAGTTTTGAGCCAACACAGGATCACCCTCAATATCCAGTTGATCAGCTTTTATTAAGCGGGTCAGGTTGGCGGTATCCTTAAGTTCGGGTAACACCCCCAACTCGGTTTTTACCCAGCAATCCGCCGCACCCTCACTCACCGTGCTCAGCTGCAGGCCCTGTTGCGTCACGGTAACAGTAAGCTGAAACGGTAACTCTTTTAAGTCAAAACGCAGTACTTTTCCATCCAGTTTAGCCAGCCGGGCAGCCGATTGAGCATCTTTTTGCAACAGCTCATTCAGTAACTTTTCCAGCAGCATCCAGGGCAACAAACTAAGACTTTTCATCAAAACTTATACCCCCTGTGCAGGGCCACAATACCACCGGTTAGATTTTGGTAGTCGATGTTGTCATAGCCTGCATCAGCCATCATTTGTTTCAGAGTTTCCTGATCCGGATGCATGCGGATCGATTCCGCCAGGTACTGGTAACTATCGGCATCATTGGCTACCAGCTGCCCCATTTTAGGCAGGACATTAAAGGAGTAAAAGTCGTACGCCTGATTCAGTGCCGGTGCAACAGGTTTTGAAAACTCCAGGATCAATAGCCGGCCACCGGGTTTTAAAACCCGGTGCATCGACCTGAGCGCTGCGGCTTTATCAGTAACATTACGCAAGCCAAAAGCAATGGTGATGATATCAAAACTGTTGTCGGCAAAAGGTAACTGCTCAGCATCTGCTTGTACGTAGCGAATATTTCCCACCGAACCGTTGTCGCGTAACTTATCGCGGCCGACTTTCAGCATCGCGTCATTGATATCGGCCAGCACCACTTCGCCGCGCTCCCCAACCCGTTGTGCAAACTGTGCCGTTAAGTCTCCGGTTCCACCGGCAATATCAAGCACGCGCATACCACTGCGCACGCCACTGCAGTCTATCGTATAGCGCTTCCATAAGCGGTGGATGCCAAAGGACATCAGGTCATTCATCACATCGTACTTGGCAGCAACAGAACTGAATACATTCGCCACCAGGCCTTTTTTCTGCTCGCGAGCTACTTGTTGGTAGCCAAAATCTATCGAGTCATTGCGGTTATCTTGTTTATCGTTCATTAACATATCCTGAACTGAGTTTTCATAAGTGTACTTGATGCATCAGGCGCTTGCAGCCGTTATACCTGCGCATAATGGTCGCGCCGCGGCAGCCAACGCTCAATAAGCGCTTTGGCCGACTGCGGATAGTCTTTCAAAATAGTTTCGGCGACATGCTGTGCTGCCGGCACCAGGTCAGCATCGCGTTCCAGGTCAGCCACCTTCATTTGCGTCAGCCCAGTCTGCCGGTGCCCTAACAATTCTCCCGGCCCGCGAATCTCAAGATCGCGTTGTGCGATGACAAAACCGTCGTTACTGTCTCTTAGTACGGATAAACGGTCACTTGCGGTTTTCGATAACGGACTTTTATAAAGCAAAACACAATGACTGGCTACCGACCCTCGCCCGACACGGCCTCGCAATTGGTGTAATTGGGCTAACCCCAGCCGTTCCGGATTTTCAATGATCATCAGCGATGCATTAGGCACATCAACGCCCACTTCAATAACCGTCGTGGCGACCAGTAAATCAAGTTGCCCTGCTTTAAACGCCTGCATCACCGCTTCTTTTTGATCGGCTTTTAAACGCCCATGAACCAAACCAACCGACAACTCACCCAATGCCTGCTGTAATTCGTTGGCCGTATCTTCAGCCGCCTGGCACTCTAAAACCTCTGACTCTTCGATTAAGGTACAAACCCAATAGGCCTGGCGCCCCTCACTCAAACAAACCTCGCGCACTCGTTCGATGACTTGCTGTCGCCGTGTGTCAGGAATCGCAACGGTTTTAACCGGTGTTCGTCCCGGAGGCAGTTCATCAATGGTCGAAGTGGCGAGATCCGCATAAGCGGTCATCGCCAGGGTGCGCGGAATCGGGGTTGCCGTCATGATGAGCTGATGCGGCTGCCGACCCGCAAGTTCACCTTTCTCGCGCAATTGTAACCGCTGATGGACACCAAAACGGTGCTGCTCGTCAATAATAACTAACGCTAGGCTGTGATAATGAACGTCCGCCTGAAACACGGCATGAGTGCCAACCAGCATCTGTACTTGCCCTGATGCTAATTGCTCTAATAGTTTTGTGCGGGCCTTACCTTTGCTGCGCCCACTGAGCCAACCCACTCGCACACCTAACGGCTCTAACCATTGCTGAAACGATAGAGCATGCTGCTCGGACAGTAACTCCGTTGGCGCCATTAAGGCGACCTGGTAACCGGCTTCGATGGCTTGCAGTGCCGCAAGCGCGGCAACCAGCGTTTTACCGGAACCGACATCCCCCTGGACCAGTCGCATCATCGGCAGCGGTTTTTCTATATCCGCTGAAATTTCTCCCGCTACTCGTTGCTGAGCACCGGTCGGATGGAAGGGTAACTGCTGCAAAAAGCGCTGCTGCAATTCGCCCCGGGCAATAATTGCGATGCCGGTCTCGGCCTGCCGACTGTTACGCAGCTGCAATAAACTCAGTTGGTGTGCAATCAATTCCTCGATTGCCAGGCGCTGCTGCGCGGGGTGCTGCCCCTGCTCTAATGCCTGCAGAGAGACATCAGGCGGCGGGTGATGCAAAGTGATTAAGGCTTCAACCAATGATAAACTGTGGGGCTGCAACTCGTGCGGCAGCAACTCAGTAATGCTCTGTTCCGACAGGTAATCCAATGCCTGCGTGATTATCTTGCGTAAAACAAGCGGCGATACCCCTTCCGTCGTTGGATAGACCGGAGTCAAATGTGACTCCAGCCTGACGGTTTGCTCGGTCTGCAACAGGCTATATTCCGGGTGTATCAGCTCTGCACCGGCCATACCATGACGTACTTCGCCAAAAACCAATACGCGGCTGCCGGCAGAAAACTGCTTTAACTGAGCAGCACTAAACTGAAAAAAGCGCAGCGTAATGGTGCCACTATCATCTTTAGCACGCACCAGCAACATTCTCTTTCGGCCATATTTAATTTCGGCATGCTGAACCTGCAACACCAGATTAGCCGATGTCCCCGGGCGCACTTGTGCTATCGCGCTAACCTGAGTTCGATCTTCGTAGCGAAGCGGTAAATGAAAAATGGCATCCTGGACGCTTTGCAGGCCCAGTTTTTGCAATTTCTCTGCAACTTTATCACCAACGCCTTTAAGGGTAGTCAGTGGTATTTTACTTAACGAAGACAAAGGCATGCGCTCATTTGCTAGCTACGATTTTTTCGCGAAACTTCATAAATATCCGTTCTTCGGTCACATAAATTGGTCACCGACCCTTCATGGTGCAAATAACGCAACTCGTCCAGGTTTAAGTCAGAAAACATTAACATTTCGGTGTTAGGCGTCGTTTCAGACATGATCGCATCATGGGGGAAGGCAAAGTCTGAAGGAGAGAAAACAGCGGACTGTGCGTATTGCACATCCAGACTCTCAACTTCGGGTAGGTTACCGACACTCCCGCAAATAACGACGTAACATTCATTTTCGACTGCGCGCGCCTGCGCACAATGACGCACTCTTAAGTACGAGTTGCGGGTATCTGTCCAAAACGGCACAAATAAAATTTCCAGCCCCTCTTCGGCCATTATCCGGCCAAGCTCCGGAAACTCCACGTCGTAACAAATTAAAATACCAATCCGCCCGGCATCCGTATCAAATACACTGATCTCGTTACCACCAGCGATGACCCAGTCACGCTTTTCATGGGGTGTGATGTGTAATTTACGCTGTTCTTCGACTGAACCATCGCGACGACACAGGTAAGACACATTGTAGATGCTGTCATCCTCGTGTAGCGGCATGGAACCGGTAATGATATTGACGTTGTAGCTTACCGCCATCTGCGACATTTCGCGTTTAAAGCGCTCTGTAAATCCGGCTAAAAACCGAATGGCACTCATTTGCTGGCTTTTGTCGGTTAAACCCATCAAAGGGGCATTAAAAAATTCCGGTAACACAGCAAAATCACTTTGATAATTGGACAGCGCATCAACAAAATACTCCACTTGCTGCAGCAACTCATCCACCGATTCTACCGACCGCATTTGCCACTGCACGGCACCCACCCGCACATTTTGGATACGCGTGGTCAGGATATTAGTCGAAGGATCGTAAAGAAAATTATTCCACTCCAGTAACGTGGCAAAGCCTCGCGAGCGCTCATCTTCAGGAAGATACTTACCGAGTAGCCGTTTGACACTAAAGTCATTAGCTAACTGAAAGGTCAGTATCGGGTCATAAATTTCCCGTCGCTGCACCTTGTCCAGGTATTGGCTGGGGGACAGCTCAGACGAGTATTTGTGATAATTAATGATCCGCCCACCGGCGAGGATGGCTCGCATATTATCCTGACGACAAAGCTCCTTTCTGGCGTCATACAAACGTCGGCCAAGGCGGAAACCGCGATAATCCGGGTGAATCAGTACGTCCAGCCCATATAGGGCATCGCCTTTTTTATCGTTTAAAATGGCTTCGCGGTGACCAATCAGGTCATCATAGGTATGCGGGTTAGAAAAGGTGTTGTAAGCAACCTTTACCGTCAGTGCCACACCAACAATGTTACCGTTATCTTCCAGACAAAACTGACCTTCGCTAAAGTCCTTAATCAGTTTTTCGATGGTAAACTGACTCCAGGACCCGCCAATGTCGGTATAAACGGCATCCATAAGATGTTTTAGCTGCGGGTAATCTTCTAACCGTAGATTACGTAGTTGTAGATGTAAGTCGTCCGGACTCATAACTGCCTCAAATTTAAAAATATATGCTGCCGGTAGTTTACACGGATTTTAATAAGGGTTGCACCTGAACAACTAGGTGTATAAACTTCTGGACGTCCAAACAACGATAATAAACGATAATAAAGGCGATTACATGAATTCACCGGCTGATGTCCAACCCCCTAGTGCCATAGCATTGTTGCCTCTGGCACTGTTTCTGACACTGTTTTTAGGTACCGGAATTTATTTTCAAAGTGAGGGCGTGGAATACGCGTTTTATCAACTGCCGAGTCCTGTTGCCATTTTACCCGCTATCGTGCTGGGAATTCTGTTAAGCAAACAAGCATTCGAAGAGCGTATTGCCACTTTTGTCGCTGGCGTAGGTAACAGCAATATCATCACCATGTGTATGATTTATCTGCTTGCCGGTGCGTTTTCTACGGTTGCTGAAGCGACTGGTGGCGTTGATGCTATGGTTGCGCTGGGGTTAAACGTGATTCCGGCCTCATTTCTTCTGCCCGGTCTGTTTTTAATCGCTGGTGTTATTTCTACCGCCATGGGCACATCCATGGGGACGCTGGCGGCTTTAGCGCCGGTTGTACTGGGTATTGGCGAAGCCACCGATCTCAGTTTACCCCTTCTGGCCGGCGTATTGGTTAGTGGCGCCATGTTTGGTGATAATTTATCCATTATTTCCGACACCACCATTGCAGCAACCCGTACGCAAGGTTGCACCATGCGGGATAAGTTTCGGGCCAATTTAAAAATTTCAATACCGGCTGCCATTCTAACGGTTTTCTGGTTAATGTCGTATGACACCAGTAATGTTCCGCTGCAAATACCCGAAGCCAATTTTTGGCTCTGCCTGCCTTATTTTGCCATCATTATTCTGGCTGTGATGGGCCTTAATGTGTTTGCAGTTCTTGGCTTGGGTATCGTGCTCGCGGCGGCTTTTGGTATGGTTGCTGTCGACTATGAATGGGTCAAATTCAGTCAGGACATTTATGACGGTTTTAGCAGTATGCAGGAAATCTTCTTATTATCCCTGCTTATCGGTGGCTTATCAGGGCTCATTCGTCAACAAGGAGGACTGGCCTTCCTGGCACGCTTTGTTGAATCCATTGCCAGCCGGGTAAGTAAGCACAAACAACGCTCGTCGGCGCTTGGTATTGCCGGCTTAACGTCGTTAACTAACCTGTGCGTGGCTAATAATACCGTCAGTATCTTGCTGGCCGGAGAGGTCAGTAAACGCCTTGCCGTTAAAGGCAACATTGCGGCGCGCCAAAGCGCCAGCCTGCTGGATATTTTTGCCTGCACGGTACAAGGGGCTTTGCCGTACGGCGCGCAAGCCCTGTTAATGGGAGCGAGTTTTGGTATTTCACCCTTATCCGTTAGCCTGAATACCGGTTACTGCTTTATTTTAGGTAGTGTGGCGTTATTGATGATCATTTGGCGCAGACCCTTAGAAGATCGTGAGCCGGAGCCGCAGCAAGCGACTGTATAAGTCGCTTGCCGTTTAATGCTTTGAGGTAGGACAGATTTAATCGGTGCTGGGTAATTCCAGTATGCCGTCAATTTCGACTTGAGCCCCTTTTGGTAGCTGCTTAACACCAATAGCCGCTCGTGCCGGATAGGGGCTGGTAAAATATCCTTCCATCACCTCGTTAAGCAGCGCAAATTGGCCTAAGTCAGTCAGATAAATCTGCACCTTTACCATATCCTCCAATTCGCCTCCGGCAGCTTTGCACACAGCCGTTAGATTATTGAATACTTGCTCGGCCTGCTGGGCAAAGTCTTCGCTGATCAACTGCATAGTTTCTGGTACTAACGGGATTTGCCCCGACAAGTAAACTGTGGTTCCGATTTTTACTGCTTGTGAGTAGGGTCCAATAGCAGCCGGTGCTTTTTCTGTAGCTATGATAACTTTCGACATCATTATTTCCTTAAACGCGTCACGCGCTGTACATCGGGCCTCTTACGAATGTGACGAATAACGTCAGCTAAATGTTTGCGATCACGAATCGTAAGAGCCACATCAATATAGTAAATGTTGGCATCAATTTCTTCAGTTGCTAAACCGTCAATATTACAGCCGGTAGTGGCAATGGCTGAGGTTAACTTCGCCAGCGCGCCCTGGTGATTGACCATCTCGATGCGAATTTCAGATATAAACTCAGCCTCAGGTTTATTATCCCACTCAACCGGAAAATAACGACCCGGCTCATCTTCATGGCCCCGCACGTTTTTACACTCTCGGCGGTGAATCACCAGCCCTTTGCCTGGGCTGACATGGGCGATGATATCGTCGCCCGGTATCGGTCGACAGCACTTAGCAAAACTGACCAACAAGCCTTCAGCCCCTTTGATCGACAAGCTGCTTTGCAACGAGGTGTCGTCTTTAAGAGCCTGAATTTCGCCCAGCAACCGCTTAGCAATTGCTATCGACATCATATTGCCCAAACCAATTTGGGTCAGCAGTTCTGTCTTGCTGTTAACTTTGGTTTCTTTTAAAACCCGTTCAAATTCTGCCTCGGGCACGTCTTCATAACATACTGGCCCCAATGCCGAACGCAGTAAGCGTTCGCCCAGCTGCAGCGCTTCGGAGCTTTGTTGCCCTTTAAGGTACTGGCGTATCTTGGTACGTGCTTTGCCGGTAACCACAAAGTTCAACCAGGCTATGTTCGGACGCGAACCGGTGGCTGTCTTAATTTCCACGGTCTGGCCGGTTTCCAATGGTTTACTCAGCGAGTAGGTGCGATGGTTAACGCGTGCACCAATGCAGGTATTACCGACGTCAGTATGCACCGCATAAGCAAAATCGACTGCGGTAGCCCCCTGCGGCAGCTCGATAATTCGGCCATTAGGACTGAATACATAAATTTCGTCAGGAAACAGATCGGATTTTACGCTCTCGATAAATTCAAACGAACTACCGGCGCTTTGCTGTAATTCCAATAAGCTTTGCATCCATTTGCGGGCTCTAACCTGAGCTGTGGTGCCGGCATCTTCCGTGGTTTTATAAAGCCAGTGTGCAGCAACACCGCGATCGGCCATCAGTTCCATTTCTTCGGTGCGAATTTGAATCTCAACAGGTACGCCGTGAGGACCCTTTAATGAGGTGTGTAACGACTGATAACCATTGGATTTAGGTATCGCAATATAGTCCTTAAAGCGCGTTTCAATCGGTTTGTACAAATTATGCAACACGCCTAAGACTCGGTAACAGGTATCGACGCTATCAACAATCACCCGAAATGCGTACACATCCATGACCTGATTAAAGCGTAATTCTTTGGTCTGCATTTTGTTATAGATGCTGTGCAGATGCTTTTCTCTACCCAGCACCCGCACTTCAATCTGATTAGCCTGCAGCCGCGATTCGATTTCATGGTGAACTCGCTCCACGAACTCGCGCCGATTGCCTCGTGCCTTCTTAACCTCGGATTCAAGTAGTCGTGCGCGCCACGGATATAACGCCCAAAAGCCAAGCTGCTCCAGCTCATTTTTAATATCATGAATACCCAACCGATGAGCTAAAGGCGCATAGATTTCAAGGGTTTCGCGAGCAATGCGGCGGCGTTTATCCGGCCGTAAATGCTGTATTGTCCGCATATTGTGGGTTCGGTCAGCCAATTTAATCAAGACAACCCGAATATCCTGAACCATGGCCATAATCATTTTGCGATAATTTTCAGCCTGAGCTTCTTCTTTTGAGTCAAACTGCAGCTTGTCGAGTTTCGACACGCCTTCGACAAGGTTGGCAACACTGGCACCGAACAATTCGGCTAAGTCCTCGCGGCTGGTCGAGGTATCTTCTATTACGTCATGCAATAGAGCCGCCATAAGCGTCTCATAATCCAGTCGCATGTCGGCCAACAAACTGGCCACCGCCACCGGATGCGTAATATAGGGCTCACCACTACTGCGTTTTTGGCTGCTGTGGGCATCGTTAGCAACCACAAAGGCTTGTTCCACTTGTTCTACCTGAGCAGCAGGTAGGTATTCGCTAATTTGCGTTTTTAAGCCTTCAAATAGATA
Organism: Pseudomonadota bacterium; assembly: GCA_051745735.1. Lineage (GTDB taxonomy): Bacteria > Pseudomonadota > Gammaproteobacteria > Enterobacterales > Alteromonadaceae > Idiomarina. Next base: position 4,610 of record JBNJEJ010000001.1, on the reverse strand, counting down.
CACCAGCTATCTCCGCGACAGACGCTATCAGACCAGATTGATGGGGAAACCTAATGACAGAATACGGGGAAAAAAGACAAAAGCCAACGGCAGGTTGCCGTTGGCGGCAGATTACTTACTCAACGCCACGCAAAGCATTGACGGTTTGCATTTCTTCTACGTCAGCTCGTTGCTGTGCTTGTTCATCCTCAGCGTCCAGCAGATCATTATCAATTAAGCCTTGCTCGATTTCGCGCAAAGCAATCACCGTTGGCTTTTCATTTTTTACTTCAACCAAGGGTTCTTTGCCCTGCACAGCCAGTTGGCGGGCACGACGGGATGCTAATAAAATTAAGTCAAAACGATTACCAACGCGGTCTACAGCATCTTCAACGGTTACGCGAGCCATGGTTTACTCCCAATAAAGCCTGAGTTCTATTTTTCGAAAGGTTATAAATTATACGGAAAAGCCCGCCATTAGCCAAGCAATTCCTTCAGTGTTTCTGCATGGCAACGCTGTTGCCGCAGCATAATGCTACGTTGTGCTAATACGATATGCTCCAGCTGCGTTAATGTCGCAGTAAAGTCATCATTAACCAACAGATAATCAAACTCGTGATAATGCGACATTTCGGCCTGCGCTTTTGCCATTCGGCTCGCGATCACTGTGTCGCTGTCCTGTCCCCGATCCCGCAGACGTTGCTCTAAAATGTCCAGACTTGGCGGAACAATAAAGATTGAACGAGTGCCCGGGTGATGTTCTCGCACTTGTTGAGCACCCTGCCAGTCAATATCCAAGAACACATCGACTCCACTGTCCAGCAACTGCTCTACGGTTTTACGCGAGGTACCATAATAGTTATCAAACACCCGAGCCCATTCGTAAAATTCATCGGCGTCAATGCTCTGTTCAAATTGCGCTGTATCGATAAAATGGTAATGGACACCTTGCTGCTCGCCCGGTCGGGGTGGGCGTGTTGTAGACGAAACCGACACCTGCATTGAGCCATCCGCATGTCGCTTAAGCAACGCTTTAATAAGACTGGACTTTCCGGCACCACTGGGTGCTGCAATGATAAAAAGATTTCCCGATTGCGCCGCCATAAATATTGCCGCTAGGCCACCAAAGTTATGATTTATAGCACTTAACAATAACATGCTTCGGTGAGTTTGGTACAGTAGGCACTTTAGTTTGTAGAGGAATAGTGACCCTTGCCGCAGCTCAATCCTAAATTTGCTCCAAACGCCGCAAAAAGCCGACTGTTTGGTTTGTTACTGCTGATCCTGCTGGGCCTTAATTTGCGCCCCCTGCTGACCTCGGTAGGGCCCCTGACCGAAGAGCTTGTCGCCAGCACAGGAGCGTCCTTCAGCAGTATCTCGCTACTCACTACGCTGCCGATTTTGATGATTGGTCTGTTAGCGCTATTTGCTGGCAAACTGACTACCGCCCTGGGCTATAAACGCGGCATCAGTCTCGGGCTGGTGGTCCTCACTGCCGGCTTGTTAATCCGTTTTATTCCGCCAAACACCCTGCTGTTACTGCTCAGCGCGTTGATTGGTGGGGTTGGCATCGGGTTACTGCACATTATTATTCCGGAGTTGACCAAACATCGTTATTTAAAGCACTTAAGTCTGGTTACCGGGCTGTGGTCTGCCGCCTTGATGGGTGGCGCTGCCCTGGGTGCCGTATTAACCCCCTGGCTGGCCGAATTGCTGCCGCAACGCTACTACGCCTTGGCCGCCTGGGCTTTGTTAGCCATGATAACAGCCGCCATCTGGTGGTCACCGCAAAATAGTATCCCACAAGCCAATGTGCCGTCAGCCGATAAGCTGCTGCGCGCCCACCGCTACCCACGCAGCTGGCTTTTGGGGGCATACTTTGCCCTTGTTAATGCCGGTTATGCAGGCTTTATTGCCTGGATTGCTCCTTTTTACGGTGAGTTTGGCTGGTCCGCACAACAATCCGGTAATCTACTCGCATTGTTTTCACTGGTACAGGTCATCGGGGCGCTGTTACTGCCGGCACTGTCGCGTTCACAGGATCGGCGACCCTGGCTGATTATCGCCGTGTTAACCCAAATGCTAGGATTTGCCGGCTTGAGCTTTTGGCCACAATCATCGCCCTGGCTGTGGTCGGCGCTATGCGGTTTTGGCCTTGGCGGAGCCTTTCCGTTGTGTATCGTGATGGCGTTAGACCACCTGGACAACCCGGTACAGGCGGGTCGCCTGGTTTCTTTCATGCAGGGTATTGGCTTTATCTTTGCCAGCCTCATGCCGCTGCTAACCGGCTGGTTTAGAGACGTTAGCGGCGATTACTCTCTCGGCTGGCAACTGCATATTGGGGTTGGTGCCATTATCTTGCTGTGCACCCTGCGCTTTAATCCAGCACAGTATCCCCACGTTTTAAAGCCAGCGAAAACCGTTAATTGAGTAGTTAATAGACATATTTGTATAAAAACAATAGCTTGGTGCTTTCTGAGGAGTGAGTTATAACTTATAAGTAAGATGCATTTAAAATAATAGGAGTGTTTCATGCCAAGTGAAAAAAAATCGTGGCATCAAGCCGTACTACTGCCCGTTTTTTTGCCTGCAATTTTTGTTATCAGTTTGCTCATCATTGGTACATTAAGCGCACCCGAGCAAGCAGGGGCTTTGTTTGCAAGCACTCTGGCAACTATAACTCAACATTTCGGTTGGTTTTACATGCTGGCCGTCGCCTTGTTTTTAATGTTTATGGTCGGCGTTGGCCTATCCAGCTGGGGCAGCATTAAACTTGGCCCCGATCACTGCCAACCGGAATACAGCTTTATTTCCTGGTTTGCCATGTTGTTTTCAGCTGGCTACGGCATTGCGCTGTTATTCTTCGGTGTCTCTGAGCCCATATTGCATTACGCAGACCCCCCAATGGGTGCTTCCGAAACAGTCGGTTCAGCCAAACAAGCAATGCAAATTGCCTATTTCCACTGGGGTTTTCATATCTGGGCCATCTATGGTTTGGTGGGTTTAGTGCTGGCCTATTTTTCATTTCGCCATGGCCTGCCTTTGTCGATGCGATCCACTCTGTACCCGTTGATTGGTGAAAAAATTAACGGGCCCATCGGCCATACCATCGATACCTTCGCAATACTCAGCACCATGTTCGGCATTGCAACAACTCTGGGGTTATCAGTCATTCAGATAAACACTGGGTTAAACTACCTGTGGGAAGACATCCCCATAGGTGCTACCGCGCAAATCATTGCTATCGCCCTTATAACTTTTGGTGCTATCGCTTCGGTTGTTGCCGGCATGGACAAGGGGATTAAGCGGCTTTCACTGCTGAATATGGTGCTGGTGGTTTTTTTATTAACCTTTGTTTTTTTTGCCGGGCCAACGATTCATATTCTGGAAACCTTTTTGCAAAATACCGGCGCCTATTTAAGTGGTATCGTCGAGCGAACCTTTAATCTACAGGCATACAGTCGTAGCGACTGGATTGGTAACTGGACCCTATTTATTTTTGGCTGGACTATCGCCTGGGCGCCTTTTGTCGGACTTTTCATTGCTAAAATCAGCCGCGGACGAACCATCCGGCAATTTGTTTTTGGGGTCATGCTGGTGCCGTCAATTTTTACCTTTTTTTGGTTTGCCGTTTTCGGCGATACCGCATTAAATATGATCATGAACCAAGGTTACACGTCACTGATTACCGAAGTGCAGGATAATCAAGCTGTCGCCCTGTTCAAACTGTACGAAAACTTACCGCTCAGCAGTATAGTGAGTTTTGCTACGGTACTTTTGATCATTACGTTTTTTGTAACATCCTCCGACTCCGGTTCTCTGGTCATTGATTCTCTGGCTTCTGGCGGTAACCCCGAACCGCCTGTGTGGCAGCGGGTTTTCTGGGCTTCCGTCGAAGGCATTGTGGCGGCGGTATTATTACTGGCCGGAGGACTCGGCGCCCTGCAAAGCGCTGCCATTACCAGTGCCCTCCCTTTTGCTGTCATTATCCTTATTTCAGCACTCGGTATGTGGCGGGCGCTAATTATCGAGGGCCACCAATCCAACAGTTTAAACAGTCGCAGTCATTCTCATCGGCGTGGCGTTAACGAAGGCCCTGATTATTGGAAAAAACGTCTGTCAGACTTAGTTGACTTCCCTAAACGAGAGCCCGTTATTGAGTTTATCTACGGTGACGCTAAGGCAGCATTAACAAAGGTTCAGGAAGAACTGGACGACAGTGGCTGGCCTGCTGAGTTTAAAGAAGACCGCGATCACAGCCGCATTATGCTAATCATCGAGCGCGGTAAAGAGCTGGATTTCGCCTACGAAATCCGCTTAAGAGATTATTTGTTACCCGAGTACGCTCTAGCTAACGACAAACACCGCGAAAATTACTATCGAGCCGAAGTTTTCTTGCGTCAGGGTGGCCAAGCCTATAACTTATTTGGCTGGGAGAAAACGGACATCATTAATGATGTCATTAACCAGTTTGAAAACTACCTGCATTTCCGTCATACCAGCCCGGGCGTATTGCCTTGGGAAATGGAAAAACACGACGAGGATTTACACAACATGGCGACCGATAAGTAGTGTTCTTAGAGTTTCACCGCAGGGTGAAGACGATAGTGGTCGGACTGTCGCTATCTCTG